>NZ_JBIBXG010000004.1:0-641038 GCF_043082085.1 Streptomyces sp. NPDC014801
GTTGATCGCGGGGAACAGCAGCGTGCCCTCGCGCATCATCTCGTACAGACGGTGCACACCCGTCGTCGTCTCCTCGGTGACGCCGCGGATCTCGGCGGCGAGGGCCGTCCAGTCCAGGGTGCTCGCCTCCAGCAGGCTGCGCACCACGGCGAGTTCCTCGTTGTCGGCGGGCGGCAGCGTGCCGTTCTTGCGGTGGGCGACGCCCTGGTGGACGAGGAGGGTGGCGTCACCGCCGTCGTCGAGGATCATGTTGGGGCCCGCGTGACCCGGCCAGGTCAGCGCCTGCTCGGTGCACCACCAGTACTCCTCCAGCGTCTCGCCCTTCCAGGCGAAGACCGGGATGCCGGCGGCCGCGATGGCGGCGGCGGCGTGGTCCTGCGTGGAGTAGATGTTGCAGGACGCCCAGCGGACCTGGGCGCCGAGCGCGACCAGCGTCTCGATCAGCACGGCCGTCTGCACGGTCATGTGCAGGGAGCCGGTGATCCGGGCACCCTTCAGCGGCTGCGCCTCGGCGTACTCGGTGCGGATCGCCATCAGACCGGGCATCTCGTGCTCGGCGAGGGAGATCTCCTTGCGGCCGAACTCGGCCAGGGACAGGTCGGCGACCTTGAAGTCCGTGAAGTCAGCGGACACTGAGGCTCCTTGAGGCCATGACGTCGCGGTGGATGTCCAGCGCGGCGGTGGACTTGTTGAGGGTGATGTAGTGCAGCCCGGGCGCCCCTTCGGCGAGCAGCCGCTCGGCCATGGCGGTGGCGTACTCGACGCCGATCCGGTGGCCCTCCGCCGGGTTGCCGCGGGCCCGCTCCAGCCGGTGGGCGAGGTCCTCCGGGAACGCCGCGTGGGACAGCTCCGCGAAGCGCCGGATCTGCCCGGCGTCGGTGGCCGGCATGATCTCGGGGATGATCGGGATGTCGCAGCCCGCGGCCGCGACCCGGTCGCGCAGCCGCAGGTAGTCCTCCACGTGGAAGAACATCTGGGTGATCGCGTAGTCCGCGCCCGCCCGGCACTTGGCGACGAAGTGCCGCACGTCGCTCTCCCAGTCAGGGGAGCGCGGGTGCCGCTCCGGGAACGCCGCCACGCCGATGGTGAACTCGCCCAGCGACCGCACGAGTTCGACCAGCTCCCGGGCGTAGGTGAAGCCGCCCGGGTGCGGGGTCCAGGGGCCGTTGGGGTCGCCCGGCGGGTCGCCGCGCAGCACCAGCACGTCCCGGATGCCCGCGTCGGCGTACGCGCCGATGATGCGGCGCAGCTCGGCGGCCGAGTGGCCGACGGCGGTGAGGTGGGCGACCGGCCGCAGCGTCGTCTCGGCGGCGATACGACGGGTGAGGGCGACGGTCCGGTCGCGGGAGGAACCCCCCGCGCCGTACGTCACGGAGACGAAGTCGGGCCGCAGCGCCTCCACCCGGCGGATCGCGTCCCACAGGCCGCGCTCGCCCTTCTGCGTGCGGGGCGGGAAGAACTCGAACGAGAAGGTGACCGTCACCGCTCGCCTCCCGCGTTGAAGTAGCTCGCCTCCGGGTGGTGGACGACGAACGCGTCCGTGGACTGCTCGGGGTGCAGCTGGAACTCCTCGGACAGGTGGACGCCGATCCGCTCCGGCCGCAGCAGCTCCGCGATCTTGGCGCGGTCCTCCAGGTTCGGGCAGGCCGGATAGCCCAGGGAGTAGCGGCAACCCTGGTACTCGGTGCGGAACATGCCGTCCAGCGCCTTCGGGTCCCGGCCCGCGATCCCCAGCTCCGCGCGTACACGCGCGTGCCAGTACTCGGCGAGGGCCTCGGCGAGCTGGACGGACAGGCCGTGCAGTTCCAGGTAGTCGCGGTAGGCGTCGGCCTCGAAGAGCCGGGCGGTCTCCTCGCCGATGCGCGAGCCGACGGTGACGACCTGCAGGCCCACGACGTCCGTCTCGCCGGACTCCTCGGAGCGGAAGAAGTCGGCCAGGCAGAGCCGCCGGCCGTGCCCCTGGCGGGGGAAGGTGAAGCGGGTGCGCTCGTTGCCCTCCTCGTCGAGGACGATCAGGTCGTCGTTCTTCGCGACGCAGCGGAAGTAGCCGTGCACGACGGCCGCCTCCAGCAGGCCCTCGGTCTGCAGCCGGTCCAGCCAGCCGCGCAGCCGCGGCCGCCCCTCGCTCTCGATCAGCTCCTTGGTGAGCCCCCACTGGCCGCGGAACAACGCCGTCTCGTCGAGCCAGGAGGCGTACTCCTTGAGCTGGATGCCCTTGACGACGCGGGTGCCCCAGAACGGCGGTTCCGGGATCGGGTTGTCGGTGGCCACATCCGAGCGGACGTGCCCCTCCTCGGGCCGTTCCTCGACCTCGACGGTGGCGGCCCGCACCCGGCGCTGCTTCAGCTCGGGCAGCTTCGCCCCGGGGACACCGCGCTTGATGCCGATCAGGGCGTCCATCAGCCGCAGGCCCTCGAAGGCGTCGCGGGCGTAGCGGACCTCGCCCTGGTAGATCTCGTGCAGGTCCTGCTCGACGTAGGCGCGGGTGAGTGCGGCGCCGCCGAGGATGACGGGGTACTTGCCGGCCAGGTTGCGGGTGTTGAGCTCCTCCAGGTTCTCCTTCATGATCACCGTGGACTTCACCAGCAGCCCGGACATGCCGATCACGTCCGCCCGGTGTTCCTCGGCGGCCTCCAGGATCGCGGAGACGGGCTGCTTGATGCCCAGGTTGACCACGTTGTAGCCGTTGTTGGACAAGATGATGTCGACCAGGTTCTTGCCGATGTCGTGCACGTCGCCGCGCACGGTGGCCAGCACGATGGTGCCCTTGCCGGCCTCGTCGGTCTTCTCCATGTGCGGCTCCAGATAGGCCACCGCGGTCTTCATCACCTCCGCCGACTGCAGCACGAACGGCAGCTGCATCTGCCCGGAGCCGAACAGCTCACCGACCACCTTCATGCCGTCCAGCAGCGTCTCGTTGACGATCTCCAACGCCGGACGCTGGGACAGGGCCTCGTCCAGGTCGGCCTCCAGGCCGTTGCGCTCGCCGTCGATGATGCGCCGCTTGAGCCGTTCCTCCAAAGGCAGCGCGGCCAGCTCCTGCGCCTTGGACGCCTTCAGCGACTTCGCCGTCGCCCCCTCGAACAGCTGCATCAGCTTCTGCAGCGGGTCATAGCCCTCGCGGCGGCGGTCGTAGATCAGGTCGAGGGCGGTGGCGACCTCCTCCTCGCTGAACCGGGCGATCGGCAGGATCTTCGAGGCGTGCACGATCGCCGAGTCCAGACCCGCCTTCACACACTCGTCCAGGAACACACTGTTCAGCAGGATCCGCGCGGCCGGGTTCAGCCCGAAGGAGATGTTCGACAACCCGAGCGTGGTCTGCACGGCCGGGTGACGGCGCTTGAGCTCACGGATCGCCTCGATCGTGGCCACACCGTCCTTGCGGGACTCCTCCTGACCGGTGCAGATGGTGAAGGTCAGGGTGTCGATGAGGATGTCCTCCTCACGGATGCCCCAGTTCCCCGTCAGGTCGTCGATCAGCCGCTCGGCGATCTCCACCTTCTTCTCAGGGGTGCGGGCCTGGCCCTCCTCGTCGATCGTCAACGCGATCAGCGCCGCGCCGTGTTCCTGGGCCAGCCGGGTGACGCGGGCGAAGCGGGACTCGGGGCCGTCACCGTCCTCGTAGTTCACCGAGTTGATCACCGCGCGGCCGCCCAGCTTCTCCAGCCCCGCCTGGATCACCTCCACCTCGGTGGAGTCCAGCACGATCGGCAGCGTCGAGGCGGTCGCGAACCGGCCCGCCAGCTCCCGCATGTCCGCCACACCGTCCCGGCCGACATAGTCCACACACAGATCCAGCAGGTGGGCGCCCTCGCGGATCTGCTCGCGGGCCATCTCAACACAGTCGTCCCAGCGGCCCTCCAGCATCGCCTCACGGAACTTCTTCGACCCGTTGGCGTTCGTCCGCTCACCGATCGCCAGATACGACGTGTCCTGCCTGAACGGCACCGACTGATACAGCGACGCCGCACCCGGCTCCGGACGCGGATCACGGGACGGCGGCGTCAACCCCCGCACCCGCTCCACGACCTGCCGCAGGTGCTCGGGCGTGGTACCGCAGCAGCCACCCACCAGCGAAAGACCGTACTCCCGGACGAAGTTCTGCTGTGCGTCCGCCAACTCCTCGGCCGACAGGGGATAGTGGGCGCCGTCCGACGTGAGCACGGGCAGGCCGGCGTTCGGCATGCAGGAGAGCTGGATGCGCGCGTGCCGGGCGAGGTAGCGCAGGTGCTCGCTCATCTCCGCCGGACCGGTCGCGCAGTTCAGGCCGATCATGTCGATGCCCAGCGGCTCCAGCGCCGTCAGTGCCGCACCGATCTCCGAGCCCAGCAGCATGGTCCCGGTGGTCTCCACCGTCACCGACACGATCAGCGGGGCGTCGGTGCCCAGCGCGGTGAGGGCGCGCCGGGCGCCGAGCACCGCCGCCTTGGTCTGCAGCAGATCCTGGGTGGTCTCCACGAGCAGCGCGTCGGCGCCGCCCGTGAGCAGTCCTTCCGCGTTCTGCTGGTAGGCGTCGCGCAGCACCCCGTAGGTCACGTGCCCCAGGGTGGGCAGCTTGGTGCCCGGGCCCATCGAGCCCAGCACCCAGCGCGGCCTGCCGTCCCGCGCCGCGAAGGCGTCGGCGGTCTCCCGGGCGATCCTGGCGCCCGCCTCGGACAGTTCGTGGATGCGGTGGGCGATGTCGTACTCGCCGAGCGCCGCGTGGTTGGCGCCGAAGGTGTTGGTCTCGACGCAGTCGACGCCGACCGCGAAGTACGCCTCGTGGACCGAGCGGACGATGTCCGGGCGGGTGACATTCAGGACCTCGTTGCAACCCTCCAGCTGCTGGAAGTCCTCCAAAGTGGGCTCCTGCGCCTGGAGCATGGTGCCCATCGCCCCGTCGGCGACGACCACCCGGCCGGCGAACGCCTCGCGCAGCGCCGCGATCCGTGCCGCGGCTGTCATGACAGGGCCCCCAGCCTCGGGATGAGCCGGCGGACCTCGCCGGCGCCGTAGGCGGTGCACAGCCGGTCCAGGAGGTCGTTGCCGCGCAGGGCGTAGGTCTGGGTGCCGCGGTTCTCCAGCACCACCGACGCGACGGCGCTGCCGAGCCGGGCCGCGTCGTGGGGTTCCAGGTCCCAGGCGAGGGCGGCGAGGAAACCGGCCCGGTAGGCGTCGCCGGCGCCGGTGGGGTCGACGGCCTGGCGGGGGGTGACGGCCGGGACGAGGGTGGTGGTGCGGCCGGCGCGGGTGATGCGGGAGCCGCGCGCGCCCTGGGTGGTGACCCAGGTGCCGACGCGCCCCAGCACCTGCTGTTCCGTCCAGCCGGTGCGTTCCTGGATGAGCAGGGACTCGTACTCGTTGGTGAACAGCCAGCGCGGGCAGTCGAGCAGGGCGCGCGCCTGGTCGCGGTCGAGGCGGGCGAGCTGCTGGGAGGGGTCGGCGACGAACGGGACGCCGAGGCGTACGCACTCCCGGGCGTGCCGGACCATGGCGTCGGGGTCGTCGGGGGAGATGACGACGAGGTCGGCGCCGCCGTGCCGGGCCAGCAGCCCGGGCAGGTCGATGTGGCGGGCCTCGGCCATGGCACCGGCGTAGAAGAAGCCGATCTGGTTCTGGTCGGTGTCGGTGGCGCACACGAAGCGCGCGGTGTGCAGGGTGTCGCTGATGCGCACCCCGGCGGTGTCGACGCCGTGTTCCTTCAGCCAGATCTCCTGGTCGGCGAAGTCCGCGCCGGCCGCGCCGACCAGGAGCGGGTCGAGGCCGAGCGAGCCCAGCCCGAAGGCGATGTTCGCCGCGACGCCGCCGTAGCGGATCTCGAGGGTGTCCGTGAGCAGGGACAGCGAGATCCGGTCGAGGCGTTCCGCGAGGAGCTGGTCGGCGAACCGGTGCGGATACGACATGAGGTGGTCCTTGGCGATGGACCCGGTCACAGCGATCCGCATGTCACTGCCCTCCCGTCGCCCCGGCCCCGGTGACCCCGGCGGCCGCGCGCAGGGCGTCCACGCGGTCGGTGCGCTCCCACGTGAAGTCGGGCAGCTCGCGGCCGAAGTGGCCGTAGGCGGAGGTCTGGGCGTAGATGGGCCGCAGCAGGTCCAGGTCGCGGATGATGGCGGCCGGGCGCAGGTCGAAGACCTCGTCGACGGCCCGGGCGATCCGGTCGGTGCCGATCTTCTCGGTGCCGAAGGTCTCGACGAACAGGCCGACCGGCTCGGCCTTGCCGATCGCGTACGCGACCTGCACCTCGCAGCGGGAGGCGAGGCCCGCGGCGACGACGTTCTTGGCGACCCAGCGCATCGCGTACGCCGCCGAACGGTCCACCTTGGAGGGGTCCTTGCCGGAGAAGGCGCCGCCGCCGTGGCGGGCCATGCCGCCGTAGGTGTCGATGATGATCTTGCGGCCGGTCAGGCCGGCGTCGCCCATCGGGCCGCCGATCTCGAAGCGGCCGGTCGGGTTGACCAGCAGCCGGTAGCCCTCGGTGTCGAGTTTGATGCCCTCCTCGGCCAGCCGGGCCAGCTCGTGGTCCACGACGTGCTCGCGGATGTCGGGCGTGAGCAGCGACTCCAGGTCGATGTCGGAGGCGTGCTGGGAGGAGACGACCACGGTGTCCAGGCGGACGGCCTTGTCGCCGTCGTACTCGATGGTGACCTGCGTCTTGCCGTCCGGGCGCAGGTAGGGCACGGTGCCGTCCTTGCGGACCTCGGTCAGCCGCTTGGACAGCCGGTGCGCGAGGAAGATCGGCAGCGGCATCAGCGTCGGCGTCTCGTCGGAGGCGTAGCCGAACATCAGGCCCTGGTCGCCGGCGCCCTGGCCGTCCAGCTCGTCGCGTTCCGCGCCGGCGGCACCCTCCACCCGGGACTCGTAGGCCGTGTCCACGCCCTGCGCGATGTCCGGGGACTGCGCGCCGATCGACACGGACACGCCGCAGGAGGCGCCGTCGAAGCCCTTGGCGGAGGAGTCGTAGCCGATGGCGAGGACGGCCTCGCGGACCAGGGCGGGGATGTCGGCGTAGGCGGACGTCGTGACCTCGCCGGCCACATGGACCTGACCGGTCGTGATCAGCGTCTCGACGGCGACGCGCGCGGCCGGGTCGTCGCGCAGGATCGCGTCGAGGATCGTGTCGCTGATCCGGTCCGCGATCTTGTCGGGGTGGCCCTCGGTGACGGACTCCGAGGTGAACAGGTGCAGGGACACGGACCCTCCAGGGTGAAGACAGCCGGACCTCGGTTGTCCGGCCAGCGTGGGGGCCGCTTCTGCAAAGCGACTCGAAGGGCTCTACAGCCCGGCACACACGCGGGGGCCGCCGTACGCGTGCGTACGGCGGCCCCTGGCGCCCGGCCCCGGTCCGGCCGGGCGCGTCTCGTGCGGCGGTCGGCTCAGGCGCGCTCGGCGCTGTGCGCCTGCGGCGCCCCGGCCTCGCCGCCCTCGGGTGCCTCGGCGTTCTCCTCGCCCTCGGCCCACTCGGGCTTGCGGGCGTGCTTCGGCAGCATGAACGTCAGCAGGAAGCCGAGGACGATGACGCCGACCTCGTACCACAGCACCCGGCCGGTCGCCTTGGCGTAGCCCTCCTTGCGGGCCTTGTCGGAGGCCGTGGCGAGCGCCTTGCCGACCCGCTCCTCCTGGCCGGCCGGCACCGCGCCCGCGGGCAGGATCCGCCGGCACACGGCCGGGGGCTCGCCGGCGTTCTCGTTCTTGCCGCTCTCCTTGGCGCAGGCGCGGAAGTTGGCCACGATCGTGTCTTGGGCGGGCGCGGCGACACCGGCCGCGACCAGCTCCTTGCGCAGCTGGGGAACGGCCGTGTCCGCGCCCGGGACGGCCTGCCCGGCCAGCAGGTTGAAGAACAGCACGCCGATCACGGCGACACCCGCGGCGGCACCGAGCTGGTCGGCGGTGCTCAGCACGCCCGAGCCGGAGCCGGCGTGCTCGACGGGCACCCCGCCGAGGACGATGTCGACCACCGGCGAGATGACGAAGCCGAGTCCGAGGCCGAGCACGGCGAGCGCCGGAGCCAGGTCCCAGCCGCTGATGCCGGAGCCGAAGTGGTTGATCGTCCAGATCAGGGCGACCATGCCGACACCCATGATCACCATGCCGATGCTCAGCACCTTGCGGCCCATCTTGATGGCGAGGACCGCAGAGAACGACGACGTGATCATCGCGCCGAAGGAGAACGGCACGGTGGCGAAACCGGCCGCCAGCGGCGAGAAGCCGAGGCCGACCTGCAGGTACAGGGTGAACGGGAAGAACAGGCCGGAGATGATGGCGAAGAAGCTCAGCATCACCAGCAGGCCGGCCACGAACGACCGCTCCTTGAACAGGCTCGGCTCCACCAGCGCCGACCCGTCGCGGGCCGCCTTGCGCTGCTCGTACACGCCGAACACCACGAACAGCGGCACCGAGCAGCCCATCGCGACGAACGACCAGGTGGGCCAGCCGTCCTGCTCGCCCTGCACCAGCGGGTACAGCAGAGCCAGCAGCGCCAGCGTCACCAGCGCGACACCGACCAGGTCCAGGCGCTTGATGTTCGGCGAACGCGACTCGCGCACATAGGCGGCCACGCCCAGCAGGGCGAGCAGGCCGACCGGCACGTTCACCAGGAAGATCGGCCGCCACGACCAGCCGAACAGGTCGGCGTTGACCAGGACACCGCCCAGCACCGGGCCGAGCATCGCGGCGATGCCGGACAGGGCGCCGAACATGCCGAACACGGCGGCGCGCTCCTTGGGCGGGAAGGCCACCTGGAAGACGGACAGTCCCTGCGTCATCACGATGGCACCGCCGAGGCCCTGCACGACCCGGGAGGCGATGAGCATCTCCGTGCTCTGCGCCACGCCGCACAGCAGCGAGGCCGCGACGAACACGACGATGCCGATGGAGATCATCCGCTTGCGGCCGAGCATGTCGCCGATGCGGCCGACGGTGATGAGGCTGAGGGCGAAGGTGAGCGTGTATGCCGCGGCCACCCACTGGAGCGCCGCCTTGCCGGCGTCCAGGTCGGTCTGCAGCACCGGCAGTGCCACGTTCACGATCGTGGTGTCGATCAGGTCGAGGGCGATGGCGACAAGGATCACTGCGGCGGCGCGCCACCGCTGCGGGTCCGGTACCCCCTCCCCTTCCAGGTACGTCTCGTCTGCTGCGTGCGTCACGGGGCTCTCCTGTCGTCCGACGGCGCGCTTGCGCCGAGTGTGATCGCCTCCGCTTGAGCGCCGCTCGAGCGTGCGCGCCGACCATGCGGGGCGGCAGCGGCGCCCGCCGCGCCGGAAGGGAACGCGCAGACATGAGGCTGTACTTGCTGAGGCTGGGCACCATCCCGGGGCTTCAGGCGCCGGTGCCCGGCTATCTGATCCGGACCGACCAGGGCCGCACCGTGCTGGTCGACACCGGTGCCGCGCGGGAGGGCGGCCCCGTCCAGGTGGGCGAGGGCGAGGACGTGGTGGCGACCCTGGCCCGCCTCGGTGTGCGCCCCGAGGACGTCGACACCGTGGTCTGCTCCCACCTCGACCCCGACCACACCGGCGCGCATTCCGCTTTCCCGCACGCCGAGTTCGTGATCCAGCGCGAGCACTACGACCTGGCGCGCTCGGGCACCGTGCCCCGGCTGGCCGCGTCCCGGCCGCTGTGGGACGTGCCGGGGCTGCGCTACCGCACCGTCGAGGGCGACACCGAACTCCTGCCCGGCATCGAGCTGATCGCCTCCGGCGGGCACGTGCCCGGCCACCAGTCGGTGCTGGTGCGCCTGGAGCGCACCGGCCCGGTGCTGCTCGCCGTCGACGCCATCCCGATGAGCGCCGCCCTGGACCCCGACCGCCGTCCCGTCCTCCCCTTCGACCTGGACGAGAAGGAACTGCGGGAGAGCACCCGCAAGCTCGTGGACCTCGCCCGCGCCGAGAACGCCCTGATCGTGCACGGCCACGACGCCGAGCAGTGGAAGACGCTGCGCGTGGCGCCCGAGTACTACGACTGACCCTGCACGCCCAAGCGAACCCCACCCCGCGACGGACGGGGCCCGGAACTCCGCGACGGACGGGGCCGGACCCCCGTGACGAACGGGGCCCGGACCCCCGCGACGAACGGGGCGAAGACCCCCGCGACGGACGGGGCGAAGACCCCCGCGACGGACGAGAGGCACCGAGACGATGAGCAGTGAACGCATCCGTGTGGTCGTGTACCTGCGGGCACCCGAGGAGGGCGCCGAGCCGCTGGAGGACGCCTACCGGGAGATCAGCTGGGTGCGGCCCGGCACCATCCCGGGGCTGCTGCGCAGCGAGCTGCTGCGCGACGTGGACCGGCCCGGCGAGTACGTCCTGCACGGCGAGTGGGAGAACCTGGAGGCCTACCGCACCTGGCAGTTCGGCCCCGACCACAAGGACAACCCGTCCGCGCTGCGCCCCTTCCAGGACCGCTCGCGCGGACGCCACTACGCCGTGTACGGCATCGCGTCCGAGGACGTCTGAGCGACGCCGGCGCAGACCCGGCGCACGGCGCAGACCCGGCGGACGGACGAGGGCCGCCGCACCGGACAGTCGGTGCGGCGGCCCTCGCCGTGTGTGCAGGGGAGCGTCACTCCACGGGCTCGGCCGGTTCGACCGGCGCCTCCCACACCACCAGCATCAGCGCGCCCTGTTCGGTGCGCGGGGCGTGCACGCTGCCGGGGGCCATCACCAGCAGCGAGTTCTTCGGGTGCCGGCCGTCCTCGGTGATCAGCTCGCCGTCCAGCACGAGGATGATCTCGTAGCTGGTGTGCCGGTGCGGCGCGGCCGTCGCCCCCGGGTGGTAGCGCACCAGGGAGGCCGCGGGCCCGGCCGGCCCGGTCTGCTCGGTGGTGTACAGCGGGAAGACCTCCACGCCGACCCGGCCGTCGGCGGTGAGCGGCGTGAACTTCAGCCGCCGGACCAGCTCCTCGGGCCGGTCCAGCCCCTCGACGAGCAGGGGAGCGGAGGCGGTGGCCTGCTGCTGCGACATGACGTCAACTCCTCGTGAGATGCGGGGAAGTGCGGGGGGTGAAGGGCTCGCCGTACTCGGCCAGGCGCTCGCGCACGATGCGGCGCTGCACCTTGCCGGAGGTGGTGCGGGGCAGCCGTACGGCGAAACACAGCAGTTCGGGGCGGCCCACCGGGGACAGGGCCCGCTCGACGTGGGCGAGCAGCTCGGCGGCGAGCGCCGCGCCGGGCTCCTGCCCGGGTGCCGGCACCACGACGGCGAGCGGCAGCAGCCCGGCCCCGGCGTCCGGCACCGGCACCACCGCGACCTCGGCGACGGCCGGGTGCGCCCGCAGCGCCGCCTCCGCCTCGTAGGGGGACACCCGGTGCCCGTACGACTTGAAGACGTCGTCGCGTCGCCCCAGCACCCGGATCCAGCCGTCCGCGTCGCGCTCGCCGAGGTCGCCGGTGGCGTACCAGCCGCGGCCCAGCGCCCGCCGGGTGCGCTCGGGGTCGTCCGGGTAGCCGGCCATCACGCCGACCGGCCGGGCCTCGTCGGCAGGGGAGCCCGTCCCCAGCTCGACGCTGATCTCGCCCGACCGCGCGCACGGTTCGCCGGTCTCCGGGTCGCGCAGCGTGATGCGGTAGCCGGGCAGCGGGCGGCCCAGCAGACCGGGCCGCGGCGCGCAGCCCGGCGGGGTGCCGATCAGCGCGGTCGTCTCGGTCTGCCCGTACCCGTCGCGTACGGCGACGCCCCAGGCGTCCCGTACGGCGGTGACGAGGTCCGCGGGCAGGGGCTCCCCGGCGCTGGTCGCCTCCCGCAACCGGGGCCGCGCCGCGCCGAGATGGGGGCGCAGCGCCTGCCAGGTGCTCGGCGGGGCGCAGAAACTGTCCGCCCGCAGCTCCCGCAGCAGCCGGGGCAGCGCGGCCGGGTCCACCGGGCCCTCGGGCAGCGCGACGATCGTCGCCTCGGCGTTCCACGGCACGAACAGGCTGCTCCAGGAGTGCTTGGCCCAGCCGGGGGAGGAGACGTTGACGTGCCGGTCGCCGGGCAGCAGCCCGTTCCAGTACAGGCTGGACAGGTGGCCCGCCGGATAGCTGAGGTGGGTGTGCGCGACCAGCTTGGGCGCCGAGGTGGTGCCGGAGGTGAAGTAGCAGAACGCCACGTCGTGCGCCGGGGTGGGCCCGTCGGGCACGAAGCGGTCGGTGACGTCCTCGGCGAGCCGGTAGTCCGTCCAGCCCGGCGGCACGTCCTCGCCCGGGCCGGGCACCGCGATCCGCGCCCCGGGCACGTCCACGCCGGCGAAGGCGGGGACGGCGGCCGAGCGGCACACCAGGTGCGCGAGACGGCCCCGGCGGACCCGGTCGGCGGCCTGGTCCGGCGTCAGGTCCGGGTGGCTGGGCACCACCACGGCGCCCAGCTTCAGCGCCGCCAGCAGCACCTCCCACAGCTCCACCTGGGTGCCGAGCACCACCATCAGCCGGTCGCCGCGCGCCACGCCCAGCCGCGTCAGCCACACGGCCACCGCGTCGGAGCGGGCGGACAGCCGGGCGTACGACACCTCGCGGGTGCCGCCGTCACGGCCGGCGAGTACCAGCGCGGGCGCGTCGTTGCCGTCGGCGACGACGTCGAACCACTCCAGCGCCCAGTTGAAGTGCCCGGGCCGGGGCCACCGGAACAACGCCGAGGCGGCCTCGGCGTCGGTGCGGTGGCGCAGCAGCAGATCCCGCGCCGCCCGGAACTCCCGGTGCGCGCCGGTGAGCCGAGCGGCACGGTGGGCGTGGCCGGACGGGGCGGTGGTGGGTCCGGAGGGAGGGGCGCCGGGGATGTCGGCGGGCATCAGGGGGCTCCTTCGTCGGAGGTGTCCAGGGCGGCGCTCCAGCGGGGGCTCAGGACGACGCCGCTCAGCGCGGGCCGGCCGGCCGCGGCGGGCGCACCCGACAGGGCGTCGGCGGCGATCGCGTCGGCGTCGGCGGTGAACTCGCCCCACACGCCCGGGCGTCCACTGCCGACCTGGGTGAACCAGCGGGTGAACTCGCTGGGGATGCCCAGCACGTACATCCCGGTCTCCGGCCGCCCGTCCGCGCGCAGGGGATGGAACGGGGACCCGGTGACCGCCACCCCGCCGGTGGCGAACTCGGCGCCGTCCGGACCCCGGTTGACGTACGGCGTCAGCAGCCCCTGGTCGCGCAGCCGGGCGGTCAGGTCGCCGTCCGCGCGGCGCAGGTCGGGCTCGGGTATCCGGGCGTCGATGAGCACGTCCAGCGCGGTACGGCTGCCCGCGACGTGCGGCGACTCGACGTAGAACGTCCCCGTCTCCGCGTCGGCGCCGTACCGGGCGTCCGGGCCGGCGACGCGCAGCAGCCCGGCGTCCAGCAGTGCCAGCAGCTGCTCCACCCGCACCATGGGCGGCCCGGTGGTGAGCCGGGACACGGTCGGCACGAAGTCCGCCAGGAAGTCCTCGCGGTGCGAGCGGGGCGCGAGACCCGAGTAGTCCACGGCCGTGCGCAGCACGCCCCGCACGTCCCGGATGGTGTCCAGGCACGCCTTCACCGGCCCCTCGGCGTTGCCCTCGGCGGCCAGTTCCAGGTCCCGGCGCAGCAGCGCCGCCAGCTCCGCCTCGAAGTCCCCGGGGCTCGCGAAGCGGCGCCCGCGGAACGGCCAGGCCCACGCGTCGAGGTCCAGGGGGTGCCAGCCGCGCAGCCCGCACCGGGTCGCCGCCCGGAACACCGCCGCCTGCGGCGCGGCACCCTCCCCGCGCACCGCCTCCTCGGCCTCGTGCGTGAACCGCTCGGCGATGTCGGGACCGTAGGCGCGTTGCAGGCCCGCCGCGCAGCGCACCAGCTCGACCTCGGCCAGCAGCCACGGCAGCACGTCGGCGCGGAAGTCCAGCGGCCCGCGGCGGCGCAGGGCGCGGATCCGCTCCCGGGTGAACAGCCGCGGCCGGTAGGTGTGCCGGGGCCCCTTCTGGTTGCGGCCGCGCGCGAACAGCGGCACCCCGCTGCGCGACCCGGCGACGACGACCGGCTCGCGCCCGCTGGGCTCGTAGCGCAGTCCGCCGCCGGCGGCCGGCACGAACCGGCCACCGCGTCCGGCGGTGAGCGCGGCCAGCACGTCGTAGAAGGACAGCCCGAGCCCGATCACCCCGACCACGCTGCCCGGGGCGACGTCGTCGAGCGGCATGTCGATCGCCGAGTCGCCCCGCACGTAGCGCAGCCGCGGCCGCTGTGCCGCGAAGTCGGACAGGGCCTGCTGGTCGGGCCGCAGCGCGGGCAGCGGATGCCCGGTGGTCAGCACCACCCGGTCCGCCCGCAGCCGCTCCCCGCCGCGCAGGGTCAGCAGATACCGCCCGTCCGGCCGGCGGACCACCGTCTCCACGTGCCGGCGCAGCCGCCGCAGCCGCAGCGTGTCCGGCGGCAGCGTCTGCTCGATCCGGTCCAGGGCGTAGGCGAGGTACTGCCCGTACAGGCCGCGCGGCGCGCACACGTCCGGCGCCGCCCGCTCGGGCTCGACGACCCGCCACCACTCGTACAGCGACGGGCCGGCCCCGGCGCGGGCGGGACCGCCGTCCGGCGGGCCGGAGAAGATGGTGACCTCGCCGGAGACCGTGTTCATCATCGACCAGCGCGGCTGGTCGGTGCGCCAGATCCGGCCCGGCCCCACCTCCACCGCGTCGATCGCGTACACCTCGACCGGCCTCGGCGCCTCCTGCTCGGCCAGCCGGGCCGCCAGCCGCTCCAGCACGGACGTGCCGCGCGGCCCCGTGCCCACCACCGCGATCCGGTACGGCTCCGGGGACGCCGCCTGCGGCAGCGGCTCGGGGAAGCCCGCCGAACCGGACTCCGGGGCGGCCTCCAGGGCCAGCAGATCGTGCCGGTCGGCGGTGTAGCGCAGCATCTGCAGCAGCCGGCCCGCGGTGACCGGGGCCGGGGCGGAGCGGGCCGGGCCCGTCCGGCGCGGCAGCGGCAGCCGCCCGGTCCGGGTCCAGCGCAGCCGGCCGTCGCCGTCGACCGCCGCCTGCGTCAGGCCCCGGTTGTCGGCGTGCAGGCAGAACGGCACGTCCAGCAGACCGGCGGCGAAGGCGCGCACCAGCGCGGTGCCCACGTCCTCGTGCAGCTCCAGGGTCGCCTCCACCAGCGCCCCGGCCTCGGCCAGCACCTCGCCGAAGTCCACCTCGCGCGCCCACGGCACCCGGCCCTCGCCCCGGGCCCGACCGGCCGCGTCGTGCGCCGAGCGCAGCGCGGCGATGTTCTCCGCGACGGTGGGCAGCCGTACCGCCTCCACCGGCGTCTTCACGATGAGCCGTTCGGCGCCGCCGCGCACCGCCAGCTCCACGCTGCGGTCCATCAGCAGCCGGGCGCCCTGCGGGCTGCCGGGGAAGACGCCCATGTACGTGTACAGCACCAGGTGCCGGTCGACATGGCCGGGCAGCCAGGTGTCGGCGAGGGCGCGCAGCGCGGCCAGCGCCTCCACGTCCTGGCGGGCGTCGGTCTGCTGGGCGTAGCTGAGGGAGACGCTGGGGGTGCCCTGCTGGACGAAGAACAGCGCCTCCAGCAGGCTGGTCGCCACCAGCAGCGACGGCGGGCACAACTGGCCGAGCAGGCAGCCGCCGAAGGTCTCCAGATGGGCCCGCAGCCCGCGGGCCCGGCTCAGCTCGGCGAACTCGGCCGTCGCCGCCCGCCAGTTGGCGACCGACTCGGCCAGCGGGGTGCGCCCGTAGGGCAGGCAGTACGACACCGGGCCGCCTTCGCTCGCGGACAGCCCGGCGCGGGCCATGGTGCGGAAGATGGCGCCGGGCAGCGCGGAGCCGTGCCGCACCTGCACCGGCCGGGCTCCGGCCGCGGCCGCGACCTCGGCGGTGACCCGGGGCCCGTGCGCCACGAGCGGGAAGCCGTTGAGGGCGTCGCCGGCCGCCAGTGCGGCCCGCGCCCGGTCGTGGTCGCCGACCCGGGTGTAGCTGTCCAGGGTGAGCGTGCCGACGGTCGGGAACGGCAGGGAGCAGACCGACCGCAGTCCCGCCGCCATCGCGTCCGGGGCGGCCATCCCCATCCGGGGCTGCACGACGAGGCGGCCCGCGTCCGCCGCCCGCCGCACATGGCTGCCCAGGTCGGCGGACGCACGGCCGCGCACAGACTGCTCCGTCATACCGCCCTGCCTTCCGGCGCCCGCTGCGGCAGCGCGCCGAGGACCCGGCCGATCGCCGCGGTGTCCGCGGTGTCGGTGAACACCGCGTCGAAACCGGCGTCGACCAGTTCCCGGGCGGCCGTGCTGCCCTCGTCGCCGTCGATGCCGAGCTTGCCGCCGATGACCGCGGGCGTGTCCCCGGCGACCGGGTCGGCCCGCAGCTTGCGGATCACCCGGGCCCCGTCGAGCCGGCCGTGACCGTTGACGGTGCTGACCACCAGCAGGTCGGGCCGGATGCGGCGCACGGAGTCGAGCAGCAGCCGGTCGGGTACGCACGGCCCGAGATTGACGACCTCGTGCCCCATCTCCTCCAGCAGCAACTGCAGGAAGACCAGGTTCCAGGTGTGGGCGTCCGAGGAGACCGTGGACAGCACGACGCGACGCCGCCCGTCTCTTTGGGCCACCGTCCTCATAGTTGCTCATCTCTCTCTCGCGTAGGACTGGCTGATGGCTTGCAGGCAGGACTGGACGGCGGCGGGTCAGCGGAGCGTGACCAGCTGCCACATGCCTTCGAAGGCACGCTTGACGAGCGTCTGGCGATTGCTGATGAAGGAGGTGAGCAGATACCGGCCCGGCGGGAGCGAGAGCGAGAAGACGGCGCCGGCGCCGGGCTGCAGAGGGGTCAGCCCGACGGGCACGCCGGAGAACGGGTAGACGGGCGGCTGCTGGCCCTTGCGCAGCGCCTCCATGCAGGCGGTGACGTCGGCGTCGGTGGACCCGGGGGTCACCGCCATGAACATCACCTCGTTGAGCTGCCGGGTGTGGTTGACGACCTGGAAGGTGCCGTCGGCGGGCAGCGTCGTGGCGGTCAGGTAGCGGCCCTGGTCGCCGTCGTCGTACGGGGCGATGAGGTGCGGGGCGACGCGGGGGCGGCCCTGCGGGCGGGTACCGGTCACGGTGAGCGCGGGCACGCGTTCGGGGTGGGCGGGGTCGTAGGTGGTGTAGTCGATCAGGTGGTAGGTGCCGGGCGCGAGGACCCAGGTGACCTCCACCGGGCCGCCGGGCGCGCTGACGGCCGGGCCGCCGAAGTAGCGGGCCTCGTTGTCGATCAGCGCGAGCGCGGCACGGCGCTCGGCCGGGTCCGTGGCGGTGGCGGCCTGCCGGTAGTGGGTCAGGAAGTCCGGCAGGGTCACGCCGGGCGCCAGCCGGAGCAGCCCCAGCGGGTGCTGCAGCTTCTGGTCGGGGGTCGTGGCCCGCAGCGTCACCACCCCGGCGGCCACGGTGGACGTGCTCAGGGTCAGGGCGTCGGGCGCGGCCACCGCCTCGATCACCTGCTCCGCGCGGCCGGCGCGCGGGCGGGTGCCCGGCTGGGCCACCGCGGTGGCGGGCAGCAGCGCCGCCGCGCCCGACGCCATGCCGATCAGCAGTCCGCGACGGCCGAATCTCGACGCCCCGTCGCTGGGGTTCGCGTGCATCACCGGTTCCTCCTTTGGTCCGAGGCCCGGCATGCTCCGTAGACCGGCTCAAGAGTGACTGCAGGGCCTATCGAGACCCACCGCCGACCGGCCGCGACGCGGTCCCCTCGGGGAGCGGGGAGGAGACCGCGGCGGGGCCCGGGGCGGGTCGCGGGGCGGGCGTTCGCGTGCGCGGGACACGCCGCTGCGGGGGCCCGGCACCGGCGGGGCAGCAAGTGTGCGTGGACTCACGGAAGTTGGCCGGGACGCGGCGGTGCGGGATGCGGCCGGGGTGGCCGGGACGGGTCCTCTGAGCTGCCGCGGCGGGTGCGGACGGCGGGGGCGGTATACCGCCGCTCAAGTGGGCGCCTAGGGCGCTGCGGCTGAATGTGCGCTGCCGGGCCCCGGGCGCCGCCGGCGTCGGCGGGCGTCCGGGCGAGGGGCCGCCGGAGCGGCCGAACGCCGCCGAACAAGGAGAGAGCACGTGCTGACTCGCAGGCAACTGATCAAGGCGAGCGCCGCCACCGGTGCGGTGGCGGCCGTCTCCGGCGCGGGCATCGCCCTGGCCGACGGTCCCGGCGGTGCGGCGGGCGCGGCCGAGGAGCCGTTCGCCCTGCCCCTGCAGCAGGCCCGCGTGCTGCGCCCGCTCACCGCCGGGCGCGGGCGCCACGCCGCGGCCTACGACGTCTACCGGCTGACCACGCAGGAGACCGACGTCACCGTGCTGCCCGGCACCACCACCCGGATGCGCCTGTTCAACGGCGAGGTCGCCCCGGTGATCCGGGCGACCCGGGGCCGCCCGGTGATCATCGAGCAGACCAACGCCCTCGGTGTGCCGTTCTCCATGCACCTGCACGGCGGCCACGTCACGGCGCGGCACGACGGCCACCCCGACAACGAGGTGCTGCCCGGCGCCAGCCGCGTGTTCAGCTACCCCAACCAGCAGCGCGCCTCGTCGATGTGGCTGCACGACCACTCCCACCACGCGCACTCCGAGAACGTCTACTACGGCGCCGTGGCCGGCTATCTGCTCACCGACGAGTTCGAGGAGAAGCTGCCGCTGCCCAAGGGCCGCTACGACGTCCCCCTCTATCTGCGCGACGCCAAGTTCGCCGCCGACGGCTCGCTCGTCTACGCCATGGACGGGTTCATGGACCGGCCCACCGTCCTGGTCAACGGCCGCCCCCGCCCGTACTTCGAGGTCGCCGCCCGCAAGTACCGCATCCGGCTCACCAACACCTCCAACGAGCGGGCGTTCCTGCTGCAGCTCGGCGAGGGCGACGAGATGACGCACATCGCCTCGGACGGCGGCCTGCTGCCCGCGCCGGTGTCCGCCCGGATGCTGGAGATATGGCCGGCCGAACGGCAGGAGGTCGTCATCGACTTCTCCCGCTACCCGGTCGGCTCGAAGATCGTGCTCAGCAACAAGCTCGCCTTCCCCGGCGAGGCCCCCGAGGTCATGCGCTTCGACGTGGTGCGCACCGCCCCCGACCACTCCCGGGTGCCGGACCGGCTGCGCCCGGTGCCGGACCTGGGCACCCCTACCGTCGAGCGGTCCTTCGTGATGTCCTTCGACGCCGCCAGCGGGCAGCACCTCATCAACGGCAAGCCGTTCGACCCGCAGCGCGTCGACCTCACCCCGCGGCTCGGCACGACGGAGATCTGGACCGTCCACAACACCGACACGAGGTTCGGCATCCCGCACTCGATGCATGTGCACCTGGAGCACTTCCAGATCGTGGACCGCGACGGCCAGGCCCCGGCGCCGGGCGAGGCGGGCCTGAAGGACACGGTCACCGTCATGCCGGGCAAGAGCGTCCGCTTCAAGCTCAAGTTCACCGACTACACGGGCAAGTTCATGTACCACTGCCATCTGCTGGGCCACATGACCATGGGAATGATGGGCCAGATGGAAGTCGTCGACTGAACGGCCCGCCGCGCCTCATCGAGCATCCTGGAGGACCGTCTTGTCCGACGACATCCCGGACGAGGGCCCGCGCTGCCCGGCCGAGGGCCTGCGCTTCCCGTTCGAGACCAGCCGCTTGTTCGATCCGCCCGCCGAGTGGCGCGAGCTGCGCGAGAGCTGCCCGGTGGCCCGTGCCGACCTGCCCACCGGGGACCGGGCCTGGCTGGTCACCCGCTACGAGGACGTGCGTGCCGTACTGAACGATCCGCGGCTCAGCCGCGCGGCCACCACCCGGCCCGACGCGCCGCGGCTGGGTCCGGCGCGGCCCGAGCCGGACTCCATCATGGCGATGGACCCGCCCGACCACACCCGGCTGCGCCGGCTGCTGGCACCGGCGTTCACCGGCCGGCAGGCGGAGCGGCTGCGGCCGCGCATCGCCCGCACGGCCGAGCGGCTGCTCGACGACATGGCCGAGATCGGGCCGCCGGTCGACCTGGTGGAGCACCTGGCCCGGCCGCTGCCCATCATCACCATCTGCGAACTGCTCGGCGTGCCGGACGAGGACCGGGAGTCCTTCAAGGAGTGGACGGACGCGGCGCTGACCCTGGCCCCGCACGCGGCGGGCGCGGTCACCGGCGCCCGGGAGCGGCTCGCGGACTATCTGCGGCACCTGATCGCGGAGAAGCAGCACCGTCCGGGCGACGACCTGCTGGGCACCCTCATCGCGGCCCGCGAGGAGGACCGGCTGCGGCCCGCGGAGCTGGTGACGGTGGCCGCCACGCTCATCACGGCCGGCTACCACACGGTGGCCAACTCCCTGGCCAACTCGGTGCTGGCGCTGCTGCGCCACCCGGAGCAACTGGATCCGCTGCGCGGCGGGCCGTTCCCGCCGCAGGCCGTGGAGGAGCTGCTGCGCTGGACGCCGGGCCCGGTGAGCGGCGGCACCATCCGGATCGCCACGCAGGAGGTGAAGGTCGGCTCCACGGTGGTGCGGCCGGGCGAGGCGGTCATCCCGTCCACCGCGTCGGCCAACCGCGATGCGGCGGCCTTCGAGGACCCGGACGCCCTGGACCTCAGCCGTGCGGAGAACCGGCACATCGCGTTCGGCCACGGCATCCACCGCTGCCTCGGGGCGCCGCTGGCGCGGGTGGAGCTGCACGTGGCGTTCGACGCGCTGCTGCGGCGCTTCCCCGGGCTGCGGCTGGCGGTCGCCGAGGAGGAGCTGACCTGGGGGACCGGGATGATCCGGGGCGTCACCGAGCTGCCGGTGGCGTGGTGAGCGCCGCGCCGGGCATCGTGCGGGTGAGGTCGCGCAGCAGCTCGTTGACGCGCTGCGTGAACTGCGCGATCAGGGCGAGCTGGTCGTCGTCGTACGACTCCAGGACGGCCGTCATGACGTCCTTGAGCGGGGCGAACGCGGCGGCCAGCTCCTGCTCGCGGCGGCCGGTGGAGACGACGATGACCCGGCGCCGGTCGGCCGGGTCGCGCACCCGCTCGATGAACCCGGCCTTCTCCATCCGGTCGAGCACGGCCGTGGTCGCGGAGGTGCTCATGCCGGTGATCTCGGCGAGCCGGCCGGCGGTCAGCCGGGGTTCGCTGCGGGCGAGGTCGACGCACTTCATGTCGGTCGGGTTCAGCCCGAAGCGCTCGGCGATGGCCTGGTGGAGCAGCTGTCCGCGGGCTCCGTTGTCGCGGACGGCGTCCTCGATGGCGGCGATGAGGTCGGCGCGGCGGGGGTGCGGGGTTGACATGGCTCACCTCTCACGAGATTATTTCGACGGATCGAGATTTCCGAACCTTCGAGAAGTCCTACGTATGGAATTACCTTAACGGTGAGGGGTTGGTCATGAACACTTCTGCGGGCGAGAAGGCCAGGTGGCGGGTCGAGGGCGTCGTCGAGGCGTCCGCCGAGCGGGTCGCCGAGGCGCTGCTCGACATCCGCCCCGGCCAGGCCGGCGTGGACGGCAACGCGCTCGTGCTGGCCGCCGGGGACCACGGCCGTGAGGGCGACGCGGTCACCGTCGAGGGCGGGCCGGACAAGTTCGTCGCCCGGTGGGGCGGCTCCGGTGAGGACTACCTGGAGCTGAGCGTGGACCGCGCGGCGCGGACGGTCACCGTGCAGACGTGGTTCGGCGGCACGTACGCCGTCGAGCCGGCGGGCGGGGCGAGCCGCGTGGTGCTCGCCGTGCACAACCTGGTGCCGAACTCCGGGCGGCTGGGCCGCAAGGTCGCGGAGCTGGGCGTCGAGTCGCGGCTGGAGCGGGTGCTGACGGCGGTGCTCGCGGCGGTGGCCGAGCGGGTGGGCGCGCCGGCGCCGGCCCCGGCCCGCACGACGGCGGTGTGACACCGCCACCCCCCTGATCCCACAGCCACCCGGGTCCGTTCCCCCGTCGCCCGGGTGGCTGTGCCCTTGCCTCCGGCGGTGCGGCTCCTGGTACCCAGGGGTGCGGTGAACGCCGTGGGGTGCGCAACCCGGCGCTACGAGGTGCCTCCCCCAAGCTCTTCGAGCAGGGGGGACCCCCAGCGCCCACCCGTGCCGCCCCAGGCGGCACGCATGCCCGCGGACTGAGCGGGCGCTTGCGGCCGACGGGACTGCAACTCCCTCAGGGGCGCGGGGAACTGCGCGACCGGCCCACCACCCACCCGCACCCGATGGACAGCCGAAGCGGACGGGAGGTCGGCCCGCAGGGTGACTGCGACTCCCCAAGGGGCGCGGGGAACTGCGCGACCGGCCACCCAGCCACCCGCACCCGAAACACCCCCGCACCGCATTGGCCAAAACGCCGTAGGCAATTGGCTGGTTCGAGCCCCGCTAGAGGCCCCCGCGAGCCCCCGGTGTGACCCTCTCCGCGACCGTGCGCCGCCGGGCGTACGGGCACGAGGAGGGGACTGTATGACAACCGACCGAACGACCCGCGCGCGAGCCACGCGCGGCGCACTGCTGGGCAGCGCCCTCGCCCTCGTGGCGCTGGCCACCGCCCCCGGCCCCGCCGCCGGCGCCACCCCCCGCGCGGCAGCGGCCGGCACCGCATCCGCCGGAGGCGACACCGTGCTCGTCAGCGTCGGCCTCGGCGGCCGCCCCGCCGACGGCCCCAGCGAGCGCGCCTCCATCAGCGCCGACGGCCACCTGGTCGTGTTCACCTCGCACGCGACCAACCTCGTGCGCGGCGACCGCAACCACTGCACCGACGTCTTCCTGCGCGACCTGACCGCCGGCACCACGACCCGCGTCGACCGCGGCTACGACGGCTCCGAGTCCGACGGCTGCACCGGCATCGACCCGATCATCAGCTCCGACGGCCGCTACGTCGTCTACTCCGCCGACTCCACCAACCTGGTCCGCGGCGTCCGCGACGGCCGTTCCCACATCTACCGCACCGACCTGCGCACCGGCCAGACCACCCTGGCCTCCGCCGCCGCCGACGGCACCCCCGGCAACGGCGACAGCATGCGCCCGACCCTCTCCGCCGACGGCCGCTACGTCGCCTTCGCCACCTCCGCCGACAACCTGATCCCCGGCGACACCCCGGCGAGCACCTGGGACACCGTGGTCCGCGACATGGTCACCGGCAAGGTGGTCCGCACCTCCGCCGCCTCCGACGGCACCCCCGGCGACGCGGCCAGCGACGGCACGCAGATCAGCGCCGACGGCCGCTACGTCACCTTCTTCTCCAACGCCACCAACCTGGTGCCCGGCGACACCAACAAGAAGGTCGACGAGTTCCTGCACGACACCGCCACCGGCCGCACCACCCGGCTCAGCGTCTCCGCCGCCGGCGTCGAGTCCGACCAGATCACCATTGGCGGCACCATCAGCGACGACAACCGCTACGTCGTGCTGAACTCGCACGCCACCAACCTCACCGCGGAGAGCCCGGACACCGCCCAGAACCACATCTACCTGCAGGACCTGCAGGAGGGCACCCTGCGCCTGATCGACAAGGGCGCCGACGGTGTGCCCGCGCCGGGCGGCACCTTCTGGGCGAGCATCTCCGGCGACGGCCGGCACATCCCGATGGCCTCCGCCGGACCCGCCCTGGTGCCCGGCGACACCAACGGCGTGCGCGACATCTTCGTCGCCGACCTGCCCGACGCCACGCTGCGCCGGGTCAGCGTCGGCGCCGACGGGCAGCAGGCCGACGCCGCGAGCTACTTCCCGGACGCCGACCAGCACGCGAACGCCGTGGTCTTCACGTCGTACGCCACCAACCTCGTGGCGGGCGACACCAACGGCCAGCCGGACGTCTTCGTCCACCGCGACACGCCGTGAACCGGCCGCCCGTACCGCACGCGTCGCACTCGCCCGTACAGCACACGCAGGAAGGAACGCACACCATGCGGATCACAGCCGGCCGCTACCGGCGCACGGCGGTGCTCGCCGTCACCGCGGCCCTGACCCTCGGCGGCGTCGCCCTGGGCATCACCCACGGCGCCACCGGATCCTCGGCCGCCGACCGTGCGGTGCCCGGCACCGTCGTGGTCCAGGAGAACGCCCACGGCCGGGTGCTCACCGCCGACCCGTCCGTGCGCAACAAGCAGGCCCTCGTACGGGCCGTGCACGAGCAGCGGCGCGAGCGCGAGCGGCAGACCAGCGAGCCGACGCCGACGGCCAGTGCCACCGGCGGGGGAGGACACGGCGACCAGACCGGCTTCCCGGTGCGCGACGCCTGGCTGACGTCCGACGCCAGCCGCCGCGTGTCGGTGCCCGGCGGCACCGGCACCCTCGCCGCGTCCGGCGCGAGCTTCGTCAAGGTGCCGTTCATGGAGTACTACGCCATCTTCACCGACACCTCCTCCGACGTCTCCTGGCTCGGCGACCGGCCCTTCGCTGCCGACAGCATCCAGCACACCGACACCTGGAACGTCGGATCCGTCGGCGCCCCCTTCTGGGTGGTCGGCGCGCCCCAGGGCGCCAAGGTGACCAGCACCGGCAGCACCGCCGAGGCCAGCTGGACCACGACCGTCCAGAACACCTGGTACAGCGAACACGCCTACGACCAGGTCGCGTTCTACCCGCCCAACCAGGACGACTACTCCAACGTGTTCCGCATCAGCCACTCGGTCACCGGCACCTTCCAGTTCGGTTCGTCCTTCTACACGGTGACGAGCCGCGACCGGGCCTACAGCTGATGACCCGGTCCGCCCCCCGGCGCCCCGGGCGGCCGCGCGCGGCGGCGGCCCGGGCGGCGTCCGCGACGGCGCTCGCCGCCCTCGCCGCGCTCGCCGCCGCGTGCGGCCCGTCCGGCGCCGGTGACACCCCCCGGCCCGGCGGCCCGCCCGCGGCGCAGGCCGTGGCGCCCGCCGTGCGCGTCGACGCCCGCGAACTGCTGCGCGACGCCTGGGTCACCGACGGGCGGCGCGGCTACTTCGTCGACGGCGCGGACTCGGCCGCGGCCTCCCCGTTCTCGCTGTACGAGACGGCATGGCGGCTGCGGCTGGCCGCGCGGTCGGGCCAGGACCCGCACCGGCTCGTCGACGCCGGCCGGCTCCCCCGGTGGGCGGCGGCGGCCGAGCACGGCCGGCTCAACGGCTCCGGGCTGCCCGCCGTCGCCCAGGTCGACCTGGCCGTGGACGCCCTGCTCACCTCCGGCGGCACGGTCGACCGCGCCGCCGTCTCCGCCACCCTCGAAGCGCTGCGCAGCGGCGGCGGCTACCGCACCGCGCCCGCCGCGGACCGGACCGACCCGGGCTCCACGGCCGTGGCGGTACGGGTCCTGACCCGGCTCGGGCTGCCCGTGCCGGAACCGGTGCGCGCCGCCGTCCCGCGCGACCTGGCCGCGCTGCCGGGCGCCGCCGCCGCGGACGTGCCCGGCCGGGTGGTGCCCGTGCTGCAGACCGCCGCCGCGCTGGGCGTGACCGGCGCCGACCGCGCCCGCGCGGCCCGGCTCGCCGAGGCCGCCCAGGCGTCCCTGGCGTCCCTGGACGCCGACGCGGTACGGCTCTCGGCGGAGGGGGCGCTGCGGGAGGCGGCCGGCCGGCTCGGCGCGCGCCTGCCCCGCTTCGATGCGGCGACCTGCGACGGCCGCGTCCTGCCCGACGGCGGCGTCGGGCTGCCCGGCGCCCGCGAGAGCGACCCGCAGGCCACGTACTGGGCGCTGAGCCTGGGCTGTTCGGCCGTCCGCGCCCCGGCGCCTGGCGCCCACTCGCGGGCCGGCTGGCCGGGCGAGCAGGCCCGCGAGGGGGCGCTCGGCGCGAGCGCGGCGGCCGTCGCGGTGGCCCGCTCCACCGGCACCACCGCCGAGTTCGCGGCGCCGCTGGCCCGTCAGGTGCGCGAGATGTGGCTGCCCCGGACGGCCCGCCCGGCTCCGTACGACACGGCGGAGCTGGTGGACCGGGTCGACCTGCGGCAGATCGCCCGCGCCCTGGGCCCGGCGGTCGCGGCCGATGTCGCCCGCGGCCTGCCCGCGCCGGCCGTGTCCGGGGTGCCGGCGACGGACGACGCGCGGCTGCTGCTGAGCACGCTCGACGCGCGCGGTGACGGCACGGCCGAGAAGGCGCTGTGCGCGGCCGGTTCGCCGCTGCGGGCGTCGGCGGCGGGGCGGACGGCGGGCGGTTCGCTGGTGCGGGCGGCCTGGCTCGCGGCCGCCGCCGAGACCTGCCACGACCCCGCCCTGCGCGCCCGGGCCGCGGCCACGGCCCGCACCGCCCGGCTCGCCGACGCCGTCTACCGCGCCGGGTCCGGGCCGTCCTTCGAGGCGTCGGTGATCGGCACGTGGATCGAACGGCCCCGCACGGACGCGGCCGCGGCGTGGGAGCGGGCCGGACTGTGCCGCGCGGACCGCTGCGCGGAGACCCCGGCCGCGCTGCGCGCCGCCGACCACGTCCCCCTGCGCACCCTGGCCGCGCTCCTGACGGCCCGCACCGGCCACTACGACACCCTGTTCCCACTGGCCTTCTGACCCCGGGCGCGGGATGGGTGGGTGGCTGATCGCGCAGTTCCCCGCGCCCCTGAGGGAGTTGCAGTCACCCTGCGGGCCGGCCTGCCGCCTGCGGCCGTCTTGGCTGTCCTTCGGGTGCGGGTGCGTGGGTGGCTGGTCGCGCAGTTCCCCGCGCCCCTGGGGGGTTGCAGTTGCCCCCCGCCTTCGTAGCTGCGGGCAGTCGTGCCGCTAGGGGCGGCACGGGTGGGCGCAGCGGCACCCCGCAACGCCGGGCCGCGCACCCCACGGCGTTCACCACACCGCAGGGCACAGCGCACCACGCAAGGGGCCCCGTCCACCAGCTGGACGGGGCCCCTTCGGCGTGGCGGTCAGGCGAGGATCGCGGCCACGTGGCGGTCCAGGGCCGCGCCGTCGTAGGCCGCGCCGCGGAACGCGACGTAGCCGTCGGGGCGGACCAGCAGCAGGGCGCCGGCCTCCGCGCCGAGCGCGGCGCGGAGCGTGCCCTCGGGGTCCGCCAGACCCTCGCGCCCGGTCGCCGTGACCACGTGGACCGGCACCCCGGCCCGCCGGGCACCCGCGCCGGCCTCCTTGGCGGCGATGTCGGCGGACGCCGGGTCCGCCGGGTCCTCCGGGAACGCCAGCACCGTCCAGTCGCCCCGGCCCAGCAGCCGGAAGAGCCGGTCCCCGGTGCCGTACGGCGTGACGTCCGGGACCCGGGCGCCGGGGCCGGGCACCCCGGCCGCCGCGGACGTTCCGCCGCTGAGCGGGCTGTCGGGGTAGGCCAGCGTCAGCCCGGTGTGGCCCGCCCCGGCGTCCTCGGTGAGCCGGGAGCGCAGCAGCTCGAACGGCGGCACCGGGCCCACGCCGCCCCAGTAGGTGCGCTGGTTGCGCGCGGCCAGCGCCAGCGCGATCGGCCGGCGCTCCGCCTCGTAGCTGTCGAGCAGCCGCGCGGACGCCCGGCCCTGCACGACCGCGGCCAGCTTCCAGCCGAGGTTGAACGCGTCCTGCACCCCGGTGTTCATGCCCTGCGCGGTCACCGGCATGACGGTGTGCGCGCTGTCGCCGGCCAGCAGGCACCGGCCGACCCGGTAGGTGTCGGCGACCGCGTTGTACAGCCGTACCCGCCAGTTGAACCGGCCGTCGTGGAAGCGCAGGTCGGACACGCCGCTGACGCGGCGCACCGCGTCGAGCACCTCCGCCACGTCCGGGTCGCCGGTGCGGGAGGGGTCGGGGTCGGCCACCCCGGCGTAGAACCGGTGGCGCCCGTCGGGCAGCGGGGCCGTGCCCAGCGAGCCGGCCTCGGTCAGGAACAGGTGGCAGTGCGCCGGGTCGCCGGGCAGCGAGCCCGTCCAGCGCGCGTCGATCTGCAGCAACTGCGTGCCGGGGTACGGCGTCTTGTCCCAGCCCGCGCCGATCTCGTCCCGCACGGTGCTGTGCGGGCCCTGCGCGCCGACCACCCAGCCGGCCCGCACGGTGTGCACACCGCCGTCGGCCGCGGCCAGCCGTACCGTCACGCGGGCCGGGCCCTGTTCGACGGCGACCGCGGTCAGGCCCCGCTCGACGCGCACGCCGAGCCCGGCCAGGTGCCGGGTGAGCAGGGCCTCGGTCTGCGACTGCCCGATCAGCAGCGGGTTCGGGTACGGCGTACCGGTCTGCGCGGCGGGCCGCACCAGGGGTTCCGCACCGGCGAAGTGGTGGGTGCGGTGGGTGTAGGTGACGCCGGAGCCGAGGTAGTCGCCGACCGGCAGACCCATGAGGTCGAAGACCTCCAGGGTGCGCTGCCACACCGTGCAGGCGCGGGTGCCCTGGCGCGGTTCGGCACGCCGGTCGACCACCCGCACGCGCACGCCCCGGCGGGCCAGTTCGATCGCGGTGCACAGGCCGACCGGCCCGGCACCGACGACCAGCACCTCCGGATCGGTGTCGGCGGCGGCGCTCACGCCCGCTCCCAGAACAGCAGCGAGTGGTGCGAGGCCAGCCTGGTGACGCCCGCGGGCCGCAGCCCGGCCTGCGCGGCGAGTGCGGTGAACTCCTCCACCGTGCGCTCCCGGCCCTTGTTGAACACCAGCATCCGCAGGTCGTACTCGGTGTTGAGCTGCTTGCCCTCGTCCTCGGCGATGACCCGCTCGACCACCACGACCCGGCCGCCCTCGGGCAGCGCCTCGGCGCACCGGGCGAGGATCGCCACCGACTCCTTGTCGTCCCAGTCGTGCAGGATCTGGCTGAGGACGTACACGTCCGCGCCGGCCGGCAGCGGGTCGAAGAAGGACTGCCCGACCACCTCGGTGCGCTCGGCGAGCCCGGCCGCCGCGAACCGCTCGGTGCCGCCCTCGACGGTGCCCGGCAGGTCCACGAGCGTGCCCCGGCTCTCCGGCGCGGTGCGCAGGATCGCCTCCAGCAGCGCGCCCGTGCCGCCGCCGATGTCGGCGATCCGGCGCGCCTCGTGCCACGGGTGGGCTGCGGCCACCTCGGGGGCGAGCCGGCCCTGCACGGCGGCCATCTGCGCGTTGAAGGAGTCGGCCAGCTCCGGGTGCCGGGTCAGGTCGTCCCAGAAGGGGACGCCGAAGACCTGGTCGTAGCCCGGCTCGCCGGTGCGCACCGCGTGCAGCAGGCCGCCGCACGCGGCGAGGTCGATACGGCCGCTGGCGCCCTCCAGGTCCAGCCAGTGCCGCATCCGCGAGGGATGGGAGTCCAGCAGCAGGCGCGAGGTGGCGGTCAGGCCGTACACGCCCGGCTGCTCCTCGCTGAAGACGTCCCGGCAGGCCAGGAAGCGCAGGAGCCGGCCCAGCGCCCCGGCGTCGGTCGAGGTCCGCCGCGCCAGCTCGTCCCGGGTGTGCGCGCCCGCCTCGATGTGGTCGGCGATGCGCAGCGTGGCGGCCACGCGCACCGCGATGGGGGTGAACACGTCGACGAAGGCGGGACGCCCGCCCGGCCCCCGCGATGTCTGCCGCTGCGCGTGCTCGGTGTGCGTGTCGATGGCAATGCACCTCTTCCGGAAGTCCCGTCGGTCATGGGCCGCTGCCGATGGTCCAGACGCGCCCTAGACGCCCGCTCAAGCGCGGGTGGCGGCCGCGTTTCGAGGTCCGCCGGCACCGGATCCCGGGGGAGCGGGTTGACAGCCCGAAGATGTCTCTCTAAATTAGAGATACACGGAAAGAGAGAAGCACGAAATCCGAGCGGATTCGTGCGAGGCGAAAGCCCCGGCCCCGGAGGAGTACCGAGATGAACACGACCCACGCCACCACCGTCGACGCCCGCGCCGTCCTCGCCGCCCTCGCCGACCGCTGGGACGCCGGCGACGGACACGGCTACGGCGAGCTGTTCACCCCCGACGCCACGTACGTGCAGTTCAACGGCGTCCTGCTGAACGGCCGCCGGGAGATCGCCGACATGCACGACCTGATGTTCCGCACGATGCTCTACGGCACCCGGCTGGTGACCCACGAGATCGAGAGCGTCCGCATGATCGGCGAGGACCACGCCGTGGTCGTCTCCACCGGCGCCGCCCTCTTCCCCTGGCAGAAGGAGGTCACGCCCAAGCGGCTCTCGAGGCAGACCCTGATCCTGGAGCGCCGGGGCGGCCGCTGGCTGGTCGCCGGCTTCCAGAACAGCCGCATCAAGCCGTTCCCGACCAGCGGCCCGCTGTTTGAGGTGGCCGCCAAGGCCGTCCGCCTGCGGGTCGACCGTGCGCGCCGCGCCGCCTGAGCCGCCGGCGCCGTACGGACGCACCACGGCCCGCACCAGTAGGCTGGCCGGAACCGAACGGCAGAAAGGCGAGGCGAGGATGGCACCGGACAGTGCGGAGGACCGCTCGTACGGCACCCTGATGTCGCTGGCCAGGGCCCTGCGCGTGCAGGCGGCCAGGACGGTCCTCTTCCAGTCCGCGGTCGCCCAGTCGGTCGGGCTCAACGCCACCGACTTCAACTGCCTCAGCCTGCTCGACCTGGAGGGCCCCATGACCCCCGGGCAGCTCGCCGAACGCGCCGGACTCAGCCGCGGCGGCGCCATCACCACGGTGATAGACCGCCTCCAGAAGGCCGGATTCGTCCGCCGCCGGCCCGACGCCGGGGACCGCCGCAGGGTCATCGTCGAGACCGTGCCGGAAGCCTTCGCCGAACACGTCGACACCGTGTTCGCGGACTACCGGGCCGCCCTCGGCAAGCTCCTGTCCGAGCTCACCCCCGACCAGCAGGAACTGCTGCTGGACGTCACCAACCGCAGCAACGAGATCTTCCACGCCGCGACCCTGCGGCTGCAGACCCGGGCCTGACGCCCGCCCCAGCGCCGCTCCAGCACGACCCGCCACACTCCGGGCGCCGGCAGAACCCTGCCGGGACGCGAGAACCGGACGAGGTGACGTGCCCGTGCTGACCGCCCACTACTCCATCCCGCTGCCCGCCGACTACGACATGGGCGTCATCCACCGCCGGGTGGCCGACCGCTCGGCCCCCTGGGACCGGCGGACGGGCCTGCTGCTCAAGGCGTTCTGCGTCACGGACGCCACGGACGGCGGCCACAACTCCTACGCCCCCTTCTACGTCTGGGACCGGCCGCAGGAGTTCGCCGGCTTCCTCACCGGCCCCGAGTACGCGGGACTGTGCTCCGCCTTCGGACCGGTGCCCGTGCACACCGGCACCGTCCTCGCCTGCGACCTCGGCACCGGCCCCGCCGGCCATCTGATCGTCGAGACCCTGCCCCTCGGCCCCGTCACCGACCTGCGCGACACCGCCCGGGCCGAGACCGAACACCACCACGCCGTTCTGGCCGACCCGGCCGTGCACTCGCACGTCGTCGACCTCGACCCGGCCGCGATGACGCTCACCCGGCGCACCCTGCTCCACGCCGGCGGCGACACCCCGCGGCCCAAGGACGGCGAACGGGTGCTGCGCGTGCTGCACCTGTCCCGACCTCCGCACCACACCGCCGACTGACGCCCCGTCAAGGCTTCGCGCGTCCGGCTCGAGCGCGGCCCGAGCCGCCGTCGACCCCGCCGTGACACCTCTGGGCGCACTGTCTTTTTCCAAGGAGTGCAAGGTGACCACTACTCCGGTCCAGGGCGCCACCCCCCAGGCGCCGCCACCCCCGCACAGCCGCTCCCTCCTGGAGCGCACCGCCGGATTCGCCCAACGCCACCGCTGGACGGCCCTGTTGCTGTGGGTCGTGGTCCTCTTCGGCGTCTGGAGCGGTGCCTCCGCCCTCGGCGACAGCTACCGCGACGACTTCTCCCTGCCCGGCACCGAGACCCAGCAGGCGCTGGAGACCATGCAGAAGCACGGCTCCGCGCAGGCCGGCGACAGCCTCGAGATCGTGCTGCACGACCGCGGCGGGCTGACCACCGCCGAGACCAGGTCCCGTGTCACGGCCATGCTGGGCAAGGTCGCCGGGCTGCCGAAGGTCGCCCAGGTCCGCAGCCCCTACGACGACCAGCAGGCCGTCTCCAAGGACGGCACCGTCGGGTACGCCACCGTCGTCCTCAAGGTCAAGTCCGAGGACATGGCCAAGGAGGACACCCAGCGGATCTACGACACCGCCCGCGCCGCCCGCAGCGACGCCCTCGACGTCGAACTCGGCGGCGACGCGGCGCGCAAGCTGGGCGAGCCGGAGGGCGGCGCCGCCGAGGGCATCGGCATGCTGGCCGCGCTGGTCATCCTGGGCCTGATGTTCGGCACGATCATCGCGGCCGGACTGCCCGTCATCACCGCGGTGTTCGCCGTCAGCTCCACCCTCGGCGTGATCATCCTGCTGTCGCACGTCTTCACGATCGCCAGCTACACGCCGTACATCATGATGCTCGTCGGTCTCGGCGTCGGCATCGACTACGCCCTGCTGATCTTCGCCCGCTACCGGGCCGAGCTGGTGCGCGGCGCCTCACCGGAGGATGCGAACCGGCGCGCCCTCGACCTCGCCGGACGCACCGTCTTCTTCGCCGGCTGCACCGTCATCGTGGCCCTGCTCGGCCTGGTCGCGCTCGGGCTCGGCTCGCTGCAGGGCACCGCGGTCGCCGTGGCGCTCACCGTGCTCGTCACCATGCTCGCCTCGCTCACCCTGCTGCCCGCGCTGCTCGCCCTGTTCGGCAAGCGCTTCGCCCGGCAGTTCACCGCCAAGGCGCGCCGGCGCGAGGCCAAGGGCAAGCCGGTCGAGGGCGGCGCCCGCTGGCGCGGCTGGGCACGGCTCGTGCAGCGGCGCCCGCTGGTCTCCCTGGTGCTCGCCGTGGCCGCGCTCGGCGCGCTCGCCGCGCCCGCCGTCGACCTGCGGCTCGGCTTCGCCGACGCCGGCAACGACCCGGCCACGACCACCAGCCGCAAGGCCTACGACCTGCTCGCCGACGGCTTCGGGCCCGGCTTCAACGGCCCGCTGGTCGTGGTCACCGAAGGCGACGGCAAGGCCGGCGCCGCGCTCTCGCAGACCCTCAACTCCACCGACGGCATCGCCGCCGCGACCGGGCCCATCCCGGCCGAGGACGGCAAGGCGTTCACCGTCATCGCCTTCCCCGACACCGCGCCGCAGGACGAGGCCACCACGAAGCTGGTGCACACCCTGCGCGACGACGTCCTGGTGAAGCTGCGTCAGAGCACCGGCGCGGAGTACCTGGTGGGCGGCTCCACCACGGCCGTCATCGACTACGCCGACACGGTCTCCGCGCGCATGCCGCTGTTCATCGCCATCGTGGTCGGGCTGTCGCTGCTGATCCTCGTCATGGTGTTCCGTTCGGTGCTGGTGCCGATCAAGGCGGCGCTGCTGAACCTGCTGAGCATCGGGGCGGCGCTGGGCGCGATGACGCTGGTCTTCCAGAAGGGCATGTTCGGTCTGGAGCCCGGTCCCATCGAGGCGTACCTGCCGATCATGATCTTCGCGATCGTCTTCGGTCTGTCGATGGACTACGAGATCTTCCTGGTCTCGCGCATCCGTGAGGAGTGGACGCGCACCCGGGACGCCGGCGTGGCGATCCGCGAGGGCCTCGCGCACACCGGCTCGGTCGTCCTCGCCGCGGGCGCGATCATGGTCGCGGTGTTCGGGGCGTTCATCCTCGGCGGCGACCGGATGCTGCAGCAGTTCGGGTTCGGCATGGCGGTCGCGGTCTTCGTCGACGCGGTGATCATCCGCTGCCTGATCGTGCCGGCGGCGCTCCAGCTGATGGGGCGGCACGCGTGGTGGATCCCGCGGGCCCTGGACCGCGCCCTGCCGAAGGTCGACATCGAAAAACACGACTGACGCGGTAACCGGGGCCGTATCGCCCCCTGACCAGAGCCCGGGTGCCCCCTGACGGCACCCGGGCTCTCCCGTCCCCGGGATGCCTGCCCCGCGCGGGCCGGTTCTCGCCCGCGGCTCTCGTCGTGGTTCCTCGCGCAGTTCCCCGCGCCCCTGGGGGTTGCAGTCGCCCCCTTCCCTACGCAGCTGCGGGCAGTCGTGCCTCCCCCAAGCTCTTCGAGCAGGGGGGACCCCCAGGGCGGCACGGGTGGGCGCAGCGGCACCCCGCAACGCCGGGCAGCGCACCCCCCGGCGTTCACCCGGCGCCGGGCGCCCCGCACCGCAGGGCACCGCACCCCACCGGCGTTGGATGAGCCCCAGCGTTTCTCGAGCCGGGGTCGACGGGCCGTGCCCATTCTCGGGCCGCGCCCGTTCGTCACCCGCCGGGAGGGAAGCATGACCGCTCCGACCACACCACCCACCACCCCGCAGCGGTCCCACCCCGCCGCCACCCCCCATCCGGGCCCCGCACAGCGCCCCACCCCCCTGCACCGCCCCCGCTGGTTCACCACCCTCTTCCTCACCGACGTATGGGAGCGCTTCAGCTTCTACGGCATGACCGCGATCCTCGTCCTGTACGCGACGGAGGACCGCGGCGTGGGCGGCCTCGGCCTGTCCGCCGGCGACGCGGCGATCCTGTACGGCGCGTACATGGCCGCCGTCTTCCTCGCCTCCGTCCCCGGCGGCTGGATCGGCGACCGCGTCCTCGGCGCCCGGCGCGCCGTCCTGCACGGCGGTGTCCTGATCGCCCTGGGCCACACGGCGATGGCGGTGCCCGTCACCGGCTCCGTCTACCCCGGTCTGCTGCTGATCGCCGCCGGCACCGGCCTGCTCAAGCCCAACATGGCGGGCCTGCTCAGCGCTTTCTACGACCGCGAGGACCGCACCGGCCGCGACGCCGGCTTCGCCGTGTTCTACATGAGCGTCCAGGTCAGCGCCCTGCTCGCCCCCCTCGTCGTCGGCGCGCTCGGCGAGGGCGTCAACTGGCACCTCGGCTTCGGCGCCGCCGCCCTCGGCATGGCCGCCGGACTCGTCCAGTACGTCCGCGGCGCCCGCCACTTCGGCGACACCGGCGCCGCCCCCGAGCGCGCCGCGACCCCCGCCCAGCGCACCCGCGTCCTGCGCGTCACGCTCGCCGCGAGCGCCCTGGTGATCGCCGGATACGGCACCGACGCCGCGCTCGGCACCTTCCGCATGCCCCATCTCATGGCGCTGATCGGCCTGTTGTGCGTGGTCTCGCCGGTGATCTGCTTCTGGCGCCTGCTGCGCGACCCGCTGCTGACCGCCGCCGAACGCGTCCGGGTGCGCACCTACATCTGGCTGTTCGCCGCCTCGGCGGTCTTCTGGGCGCTGTTCCTGCAGGGCGGCTCCGCCTTCTCGCTGTTCGCCAAGCACGCCACGGACCGCGAGGTGTTCGGCCGTACCGTGCCCGCCAGCTGGTTCCAGGCGGCGATCCCGCTGTTCGTCCTGGTCTTCGCGCCGCTGTTCGCCTGGCTGTGGACGAAGGCGGGCGACCGGGTGCCGACCGCGCTGAAGTATGCCGCCGGGATGGCCGCCGTGGCCGCCGCCTACCTGGTCATGGCCGGCGCCGCCACGCTCGCCGGCGACGGCACCCGCGTGTCGCCGCTGTGGCTGCTGCTGGCGTTCGCGCTGCTGGCCGCCGGCGAGGTGTCCTTCGGCCCGGTAGGGATGAGCGCCTCCACGGCCATCGCCCCGGCCACCTTCGTCAGCCAGATGGTGGCCCTGTTCTGGCTCTCCGGCGCCCTCGGCGGCGGCATCGGCGGCAACGCCCTGAAGCTCTCCGGCGACCGCGTCCCGGGCCCCGGCTACTTCCTGGCCCTGGCCGTCGCGGCCCTGGTGACGGGCATTGCCCTGCTGCTGGGACGCCGCGCCCTGACCCGGCGGCTCGGCGTCTGAGCCGCCCTCCGGGCGGCCCCGGTCACCCGGAGGCCGCCCGGAGTTCTTCTCGCGTAGACGCCCGGGACGCCCAACCTTTCGTCACAGGCCCTTTGTTGACGGTCGGTCACCAGTTCGCCCGATGATACGATCACCGCACTTGCGGAGCGGGCGCGTCCACTCTCATGGACGGGATCATCAGCCGGCCGTCAGTCGCCTGAAGAGAGTCTTATGACGGAATACACAGCGAACCCGGTGCTCTGGGCGCTTCTCGTCCTCCTCGTCGCCGCCGTCGCCCTCGTCGTCCGCCAGCGCAAGGCGGCCCGGGCGCTGCGGCAGCAGATCGACGGACTGAAGACGCACTACTCCGACCTGGAGAACCACTACACCCAGTCCGTGCAGGCCGCCCAGGAGGAGGCCGAGGAGGCGACCAAGACCGTACTGAAGTCCGCCATGCGGACCCTGCAGGGCCTCGCGGCCGAGCAGCAGCTGGTCGTCTCCCGGCTGCAGGAGAAGTACGGCGACTCCGCGATCCTCCAGGACCTGCTGGAGATCGACCACACCAACTCGCAGTTCGGCCGGCGCGCGCAGTCCATCGCCGTCCTGTGCGACGGCTGGCTCGGCCGCCACCGCGACGTGGCCTCCGTCTACGACGTGGTGCGCAGCGCCCAGGGCCGCATCCGCCACTTCCGCCGCGTGGAGATCCTCTCCCAGGTGGACTTCGGCATCACCAGCCGGGCCGTCGAACCGGTCGCCCTGGCCCTCGCCGAGCTGCTCGACAACGCCACCAGCTACTCCAGCCCCGACACCGTCGTCGAGATCAACATCCGCACCGTGCCCAAGGGCATCTGCATCGTCGTCGACGACGCCGGTGTCGGCATGAACGACGAGGAGCGGGCCCGCGCCGAGGGGCTGCTGTCCAGCCGCCGCGTCAAGGGCGTGTCCTCGCTCGGCAACCCGCCGCAGTTCGGCTTCGCGGTGATCGGCGTGCTGTGCGAACGCTTCGGCTTCGAGGTGTCCGTGGACTCCTCCTCCCCGTACGGAGGCGTGCGCGCGGTCGTCCTGCTGCCCCACGAGCTGCTGACCGCCATGCCCGAGCAGAAGGCGCCGGCCCACTCCATGCCCACGCACCCCCTGCCCCACCCCACCGGGCCCGAGCCCGCGCTGACCGCGTCCGCCACCGCCGACGGCCTGCCCCGCAGGCGCCGCAAGCGCCCGATGGCGATCGTGCCCGGCAGCGCACCCGACACCCGCACCTCCGGCCGCTCCGGCGCCGAGACGGCGGCGATCATGGGCGCGTTCCAGCGCGGCACGCAGTCCGGCCGGGCCGCGCGCGACCAGGCGGGCCCTACGAGCAGCACACGTGGTGCAAGCAGCGAAGGACATGAGGTCTCGTGAACGACGATCTGTCATGGATGCTCGACAGCGCCCTGGAGATTCCCGGGGCTCTGCACGCGGTCCTGATCTCGGCCGACGGTCTGTTGATGGCCCGGACGAAGGACTTCGGCAAGGACGACGCCGACCGGGTCGCCGCCGCGATGAGCGGAGTGCAGTCCCTCAGCCGCTCGCTGGGCTTCTTCTGTGAGGACCCCCGGCAGGCCTGGCGCCAGACCCTGGTGGAGTTCGACGGCGGCTGGGTCTTCCTGATCTCCGCCGGCGAGGGCGCCTACCTGGGCGTCTCCGCCGCCCCCGACGTCGACATGCAGGACATCACCTTCCGCATGCAGCAGCTCGTCGGCCGGCTCGGCAAGGTGCTGGCCGCGCCGCCGCGCGAAGACCTCGGCGTGCGCTCATGACGGGGTACGAGGACTGGGAGCCCGAGGCCGCGCCCTTAGTGCGTCCGTATGTCATCACCAAGGGACGCGGACTGCCCGACGAGGAGCAGCTGTCCCTGATCACCCTCGTCACGGCGGCCCCCGAGGAGGGACAGCGGCCCACCCGGCTGTCGCCCGAGGAGCAGCGGCTGCTGGACATCTGTTCCGCCGGCTACCTCTCGGTCGCCGAGATCGCGGGGCACACCCGGCTGCCGCTCGGCGTCGTGAGGATCCTCCTCGCCTCCCTGGCGGAGGGCGGCTACCTCATCACCCGCCCGCCCGTGGCCCGCGCCCCCCTCGCCGACCGGGAGATCCTCGAGGAGGTACTGAATGGTCTCCGCGCCAAGTTCGGCTGAGCCCGCCCGGCTCGGCGCGCAGGCGTACGTCCGCGGCGGCGCCGACCAGACCGCGGTGAAGATCCTCGTCGTCGGTCACTTCGCGGTGGGCAAGACCACGTTCATCGGCTCGATCTCCGAGATCGAGCCGCTGTCCACCGAGGAGACGATGACCCGCGCGGCGGAGGGCATCGACGACCTCAAGGGCGTGACGGGCAAGACCACCACCACGGTCGCCATGGACTTCGGCCGCCTCACCATCAGCGACCGCGTCGTGCTCTACCTGTTCGGCACGCCCGGCCAGCAGCGCTTCGTGCAGATGTGGGAGGACATGGCCCGCGGCGCGCTCGGCGCGCTGGTCCTCGTCGACCCGGAACGGCTCGCGGACTCCTTCCCGGTGATCGACCTCATCGAGCACTACGGCCTCGACTACGCCATCGCCGTCAACCACTTCGACGGCTCCCCGCTGCGCGACGAGGCGGCGCTGCGCGAGGCGCTGGACCTGCTGGCGGACACACCCGTCGTCACCTGCGACGCGCGCGACGAGAAGTCCTCGGCCGCCGCGCTGACCACGCTGGTCCGCTACCTGCTGGATCGCACGCGGTAGCGCTCCGCCGGGGTGCGGGCCCGCTTCCGCCGGGGAGCGGTGACTTCTTCGGCTGCGGCGCGGTCGTGGCTGGTCGCGCAGTCCCCGCGCTCCTGTGGCGGGGCGCTGCCGCGCCCGCCCCCCGGCGGGGCGCTGCCGCGCCCGCCCCCCGGCGGGGCGCTTCCCCTCCGATCGGCACTCCACACCATCCCCCGGCCCCTCTGGCACACCCCCAAGGAACTGACATGGACGCTCACACCTCCGCCCCGGTGCCTCCGCCCGGGTGCCCGGCGCACGGCTCCGGTGGCCGGGTGCCGCTGTACGGACCGGAGTTCTCGGCCGACCCGCAGGCGTACTACGCCTACCTGCGCCACTACGGGCCCGCCGCCCCCGTCGAGCTCGCCCCCGGCGTCGAGGCGACGCTGGTCACCGAGTACACCGCAGCGCTGCAACTGCTGCAGGACTCCGGCACGTTCCGCAAGGACGCGCGGCGCTGGCGGGCCCTCGCCGAGGGCAAGGTGCCCGCGGACAGCCCGGTCGCCCCCCTGCTGGCGTACCGCCCGAACTGCATGTTCGCCGACGGCGCCGAGCACCTGCGGCTGCGGCAGGCGGTGACGGACTCCCTCGCCCGGGTCGACGTGCGCCGGCTGAGCCGGAGCACCGAGCAGATCTCGGCGTACCTGATCGACCAGTTCGCCGCGCGCGGCTCGGTCGACCTGCTCGGCGACTACGCCAAGCAGCTGCCGCTGTTCGTCTTCAACGAGCTGTTCGGCTGCCCGGCCGACATCGGCGACCGGGTGCTGTTCGGCATCTCCGGCATGTTCGACGGCGTCAACGCCGAGAAGGCCACCGCGGTGCTCTTCCAGGCCGTCGGCGAACTGGTCGCGCTCAAGCGGAGCAGGCCCGGCGAGGACGTCACCTCCTGGCTGATGCAGCATCAGGCGGCGCTCACCGACGAGGAGATGGTGCACCACCTCGCGCTGCTGCTGGGCGCGGGCGCCGAGCCGCTGCGCAACCTGATCGGCAACACCCTGCACCGGCTGCTCACCGACGAGCGGTACGCCAAGGAGGGCGGTCTGATCGACGAGGCGCTCGACGACACGCTGTGGGACAACCCGCCCATGGCCAACTACGCGCCCCACTACCCGGCCCACGACGTGGAGTTCGCCGGGCGCCGGCTGGAGGCGGGCGAGCTGGTGCTGGTGAGCTTCGCCGCCGCCAACTCCGGTCCCGCGCTGGCCGCTTCCCGGCAGGCCGGCAGCAACCGGGCCCATCTCGCCTGGAGCGCGGGCCCGCACGCCTGCCCGTCCAAGGAGCCCGCCCGGCACATCACCGTCACCGCGGTGGAGAACCTGCTCAACCGGCTGCCCGACATCGAACTCGCCATCCCCGAGGACAGCCTGGCCTGGCGCCCCGGCCCCTTCCACCGCGCCCTGGTGGCCCTGCCGGCCCGCTTCACGCCGGTCGGGGTCTCCGCGCGCACGGCACCGCCGCGGACCGCGGCCGCGCAGGCCCCGGCCACGTCGGCGGAGGCCCCCCGCAAGCCCGAACGCGCCGGTCTGTGGAGCCAGTTCCTCAACTGGCTGAGGTGATTCACACAACACCCCCCGCCTTCGCGTCGTCGCATGAAGCTTCAACCGCTCGGGTAGTGAGGAACGCGGCATTCAGAGTTGCTGACGAGGCGAAGGAGGTGTTCGTGGACCACATATCCACCGACGCCCGTTCCATACCGGCCCACCTCGCGTGGCACCCCTCGATACCCGCCCCCGCCGGCGGGTATCTCTTTGCCCGCCCCCGCAGACGGCGGGAGCACCGGTGAGCGCCGCGCGGACCGGGACGCTCGGCGCGCACACGGCCGGCCAGCTGCGGCGGCTGTGCGCGCTGACCGGACTGGACCCGGCCGACACACAGACGTACGCGGACGTCCTGACCACCGCCCTCGGCGGCGCGGCCGGCCGCCCGCTCGACCTTCCGCCGCCGTCGGGGACGTTCCTGTCCGACGACCACACGCCGGTGGAGTTCTCGCTGTCCTTCACCGCGGGCGCGGCCCCCTCGCTGCGCGTGCTGCTGGAACCGGGCTGTGGCGCAGGCAGCCTGGAGCGCGGCGGCCGCACGGCCCTGGCCGTCGTCCGGGAGATGGCCCGGCGCTGGGACTTCTCCACCGAGCGCCTGGACGGACTGCGGGACCTGCTCCTGCCGCCCGCCCCGCACGGGCCGCTGGCGCTGTGGATCGCGCTGGAACTGCGGCGCGGGGGAGTGCCGAAGGTCAAGGTGTACCTCAACCCCTCGGCCTCGGGGCCCGAGCGGGCCGCGCACACCGTCCGCGAGGCCCTGCGCCGCCTGGGCCACGAGCGGGCCTTCGACGCGCTGCCCCCGGCCGACGGCTACCCCTTCCTCGCCCTGGACCTCGGCGACTGGGAGGCACCCCGGGCGAAGGTGTACCTCATGCACCGCGACCTGTCGGCCACCGAGGCCGCCGGTCTCGCCCGGACCGCCCCGCTCCCGCCGGCGGACGGCCTCGCCGCGTTCTTCCGCGCCGTCGCCGGCCCCGCCGCGGAGCGGGGGCTGGACCGCCGCCCGGGCCTGACCTGCCACGCCTTCACCGACCCGGGCAGCGGGCGGCCCAGCGGCTTCACCCTGCACATCCCGGTCCGCGACTACGTCCGCCACGACGGGGAGGCCCTGGACCGCGCGGCCGGCGTGCTCACCGCCCACGGCATCGACCCGGACCCGCTGGTGCGCGCGCTGCCCGCGCTCACCGCCCGCCGCCCGCAGGACGGCGTGGGCCTGATCGCCTACCTGGCCCTCGCCCACCAGGCGGGCGCGCCGCCGCGGCTGACGGCCTACGTCTCCTCGGAGGCGTACGCGGTGCGGTCCCCGGTGCCCGCCCGGCCGGCGGCCGAGCCGGTGCACTGACCCGGACCCGGCGGGGCTCCCGGCACCGGGAGCTCCGCCGGCGCGGACTCACTGCGGCCGCAGCGCCGTCAGCTCCGCCAGGTACGGCCCGAAGTCGACCTGGATCGAGGAGCCCTCGGTGTTGCCGTAGCGGTCGGCGATGGCGGCCAGATAGGTGTCGATCTCCTTGCGCATGACGTCCTCGGGCGGCAGCGCGACGTCCCCGGCGACGATCCCCGCCACCCAGCGCGCCTGTGCCTCCACCAGCCGGGTGATGGCGCCCTGCGGCCGTACCAGCCCGACGAAGTGCAGTCCCGGCGGCCCCGGCGCCACGACCCGCCGGTACAGCTCGACCGCGCCGCTCGCGGAGACCGGGCACCCTTGCGGCAGATAGGGGAAGGACATCCGGAACCCGGTGCAGTAGACGACGGCGTCGGCCCGCTCGGCGGTGCCGTCGGCGAAGACCACCCGCTCCCCGTCGAACGCCTCGACGGCGGGCTTCGGTACGACGCCCCCGTGCCGTATCCGGCTGAGGATCTCGTCGGAGACGGTCACGGCGGAGGAGAAGATCGGGTGGTCCGGCTCCGGCAGCCCGTAGTCCGACAGCTTGCCCCGCGCCACCAGCAGCGCGTTCTCCACGAACCGGCGCGCCTCCTCGAAGGGCATCGCCGTGAACCAGGGCGCCTCCGCGATGAGGTCGACGGAGATCCCGAACAGCTGCTTCGGCACGATGTGCAGCCCACGCCGCACCGACAGCACGGTCCGCTCGGCGTGCCGGGACAGATCGGCGGCGATGTCCACGGCGGAGGCGCCGAGCCCCACCACGACGACCCGCCGCCCGGCGAAGTCACGGCCGTCCTGGTAGTCCACGGAGTGCAGGATCGTTCCGGCAAAGGACGACGCGCCCGGGGGCAGCGGATCGGGCAGCGCGGGGTCGGTGTTGTGCCCCGAGGCCACGATCACATGAGAAAAGGTACGTTCCCGGGAGTGCCCGCCGGCCCCCCGGCTGACCACCCGCCAGCCACCGCCGTCGCGGGGCCGCACCGACACCACCTCGGTGCCGAACTCGATCCGCTCCCGCAGCCCCGCCCAGCCGGCGAAGTCCCGCAGGTACGCGGCGACCTGGCTGTGCCGCGGGTACAGCGGGTAGGCGTCGGGCATCGGGAAGTCGGCGTACCCCGTCAGCGACTTGGCGGTGTTCAGGTGCAGCGTGCGGTAGCCGGGCCCGCGCTCCCCGGCGTCCGGCTGCCGCCAGATCCCCCCGACGTCCGGCGCCTTCTCCAGGCACACGAAGTCGATGCCCCGGGTGCCGAGGGCGTGCGCGGCCGCCAGGCCGGACAGCCCTGCACCGATCACACACACGCTCACGCGTCCCCCCACGCAATGATCACCGGTCGTTTTCGCACGGGCAGTCACTGCCCATCGAACACTTGCGTCACACCGGTGTCAGGGTGGTATACGCCACTACGCGCCGCCGGAGGCGAGCGACCGCCGCCGCACCCGCTCCAGATGCCGTGCGAAGACGGCCCGCGCGTCCGGGGTCAGCGTGCGCAGCGCCACCAGGGCCGTGATGACGACATCGCACAGCTCGCCCTCCACGTCCGCCCAGCTGTGGCTTGCCCCCTTGCGCGGATTCTGGCCGGTGGCGCCGATCACGGCCTGGGCGACCTCGCCGACCTCCTCGGACAGCTTCAGGACGCGCAGCAGCAGCCCGTCGAGCCCGTCGTGCGTGCGCTGTCCCTCCAGCCACGCCCACAACTCCTCGACGGCCCCCCACACCTCGATCTCCCGCTCACTCATACGAGGAGCGTGCCACGCCCCGCGCGCCGCCCGGCCCTACTCCTCCTCGAACAGGGTCTTCTGCTCGCCCTCGCGCTTGCGGCGCAGCTCCCTGACGCGGGCGCCCACGACGAGGGCCGTGCCGAGTCCGGCGGCGGCGAAGGCGGCCGGCACCATCCAGCCGCGGTTCACGCTGTGACCGAGCACGGCGTCCACGGAGAGCCGGCCGGGCCCGGTGACGGCGAGACCGGCGGCGGTCAGGCCCAGGGAGGCGGCGTACTCGTAGCCCCCGCTCTGCGCGAAGAAGCCGTTGGGCGCGTGCACGGCGGCCGCTCCCGCCATGGCCCCGGCCGCGGAGGCGCCGGCGGCGGGCGTGGCGAGCCCCAGCGCCAGCAGCACACCGCCGCCGGTCTCGGCGAGGCCGGCGGCCATCGCGCTGGCCTTCCCGGGCCGGTATCCGACGGACTCCATGAACTGCCCGGTGCCCTCCAGGCCGTGCCCGCCGAACCAGCCGAACAGCTTCTGCGTCCCGTGGGCGACCAGCACACTCCCGGTCCCGAGGCGGAGCAGCAACAGCCCCAGATCACGTCGATCGAACGTCGTCACGATGGCTCCCAGACGGCCGGCGAAAGGTACCTCCACCCTGCCGCCACCCCCGACCTGCCGCCCCCCTGCCCACCCATCCGAGTGACCACACGGCGACTTCGACCCTCCCAGGGGCGCGGGGAACCGCGCGACCGGCCACGACGCACCCGCACCCGCACCCGGAAACGCACCGCACCCCGACCGCCGAGCCGCCGGCAGGCAACAGGCCGGCAGCCGCCCCACGCGCGTGGCGGACCCCCCAGGGCTCCGCCCCCTCCCCGCGCCGTGGAACGGCTGCCGGCCTTCCCCCCTCGGTATGGCTTGCGGAATTCTCGTGCTCCAAGTGTGAAGCTCCGATGAAGGAGAGTTGAGCATAAGTCCCCTACCGGCCGCAATGGCCCGGATGTTCAAATTCCGCTTGTGCTGATCGGGGAGTCGGCCCCCGACGCCCCCTCAACCCCGCCCGACGTACGGCATCGTGGTCGCCAGTACCGTCGCGAACTGCACGTTCGCCTCCAGCGGCAGTTCCGCCATGTGCCGCACCGTCCGCGCCACGTCGGCCACGTCCATCACCGGCTCCGCGACGACCGACCCGTTGGCCTGCAGCACCCCCGACTGCATACGCGCCGTCATGTCCGTGGCCGCGTTGCCGATGTCGATCTGCCCCACCGCGATCCGGTACGGCCGCCCGTCCAGCGACAGCGCCTTCGTCAGCCCCGTCAGCGCGTGCTTCGTGGCCGTGTAGGGCGCCGAGTGCGGCCGCGGCGCGTGCGCCGAGATGGAGCCGTTGTTGATGATCCGTCCGCCCTGCGGGGACTGCTCCTTCATCTGCCGGTAGGCCGCCTGCGCGCACAGGAACGCCCCGTTGAGGTTCGTGTCCACCACGTGCCGCCAGGCGTCGTACGACAGGTCCTCCACCGGCACCCCGCCCGGCCCGAACGTGCCCGCGTTGTTGAACAGCAGGTCCACCCGCCCGAACCGTTCCACGGTCGCGGCGAACAGCGCGGCCACGTCCTCGGGCCGCGCCACGTCCGTGCGGACGGCGAGCCGTTCGCCGTCCGGGACGAGCGCGCCGGTCTCCTCCAGGGTCTGCGGGCGGCGCCCGGCCAGGGCCACCGCCCAGCCCGCGCGCAGCAATTCGACGGCGACGGCGCGCCCGATGCCCGAGCCGGCGCCGGTCACCACGGCGACACCGCGCCGTCCGGTCTGTCGTTCAGCGTTCATGCCGCCGAGCGTAGACAAGTGTCCACGCATCGGAACTCTTATTCCGGCATACGAACACCGTGTGCCGCTCAGGCCGGCGTGAGCGCCGCCTCGCCGGTGAGGTCGCCGGCCTCGCTCGGGTAGCGCACCCCGACACGGCCCCGGATCGCGTCCAGCGTCCGCATCACCGCGAGCGTGCCGTCCAGCGGCACCAGCGGTGACTCGGTCTCACCGGCCCGCAGCGCCCGCATGACCTCCCTCGCCTCGTGCCGCAGGGTGGTGCGCGGCCCGTCGGCCGGGTCGGCGGCGAACTCCTCGGGGTCCTTGCCGTCGCGGTGCAGGACGAACCGGTCGGGGTGGAAGAAGCCGTCCGGGATGTCGATCCGGCCCGCTGAACCGGTCACCGACGCGGTGACGCCCGTACCGCCGACGATGGAGCAGTGCACCGCGGCCAGCGCGCCGGAGTCCCAGGACAGCAGGGCCGCGGTCTGCAGGTCGACGCCCTCGGGGGAGAGGACCGCGCGGGCGGTCACGTCGGACGGCTCACCGAGCAGCAGCTGCGCGAAGGAGACCGGGTAGACGCCGAGGTCGAGCAGGGCGCCGCCGCCCTGGCGCGGGTCACGCAGCCGGTGCGCGGGCGGGAACGGCCCGGCGAGCCCGAAGTCGGCCTGCACCGTGCGCACCTCGCCGATCGCGCCGTCGTCGACGAGGTCCTTCAGCCGCCGGATCAGCGGGTTGCAGTACATCCACATGGCCTCCATCAGGAAGCGCCCGTGCTGCCGGGCCAGCGCGACCAGTTCCCCGGCCTCGCGCACGTTCAGCGTGAACGGCTTCTCGCACAGCACGTGGCGCCCGGCCTCCAGGCACAGCCCGGCGGCCGCCCGGTGCGCGGCGTGCGGGGTGGCGACGTACACCACGTCCACGTCCCCGTCCTCGGCGAGCGAGCGCCAGTCGCCGTAGGCCCGCTCGATCCCGAACCGTTCCGCGAACGCCTGCGCCGACTCCGCCGACCGGGAGGCCACCGCCACGACCTCCGCGTCCGGCAGATCGACCAGGTCCGCCGTGAACGCGGCCGCGATCCCGCCGGTCGCGAGGATGCCCCACCGCACGCCGTCCGCCGTCATACCCGCCCCACCCTCTGTTGCGTCTTCAAGCAGTCGTTCCGAGCTGAGAGCATAGGGGCCGATCCGCCGCTGAGGGAGTTCGGAAAGGGAGGGCGCATGCCCGAGGGAGGGGCCCCCATACCCGAGGCCGCACGACCGGCCACCACAGGACCGGTCACCGGGCCGGCCACCGAGCCGGTCATGCCCCCGGCCACCGAGCCGGCCGAGGGACCGGCCGCCGAGCCGGAGGCCACCGCCACCGCCGTCGCACCGGCCGCCCGCGCGGCGCAGCGGCGCACCGGATGGCTCGTCACCCTCGTCCTGGGCGGGCTGACCGCCACCCCGCCGCTCGCGATGGACATGTATCTGCCCTCGCTGCCGGAGGTCACCCGCTCCCTGCACGCGCCCGCCGCGACCGTGCAGCTCACGCTCACCGCCTGCCTGGCCGGCATGGCGCTGGGCCAGCTCGTCGTCGGCCCGATGAGCGACAAGTGGGGCCGCCGCCGGCCCCTGCTGACGGGCCTCGCCGTCTACGTCCTCGCCACCGCCCTGTGCGCGTTCGCACCGAACGTCGAGACGCTGGTCGCCTTCCGGCTGGCGCAGGGCCTCGCCGGCGCCGCGGGCATCGTCATCGCCCGCGCGGTCGTCCGCGACCTGTACGACGGCGTGGCCATGGCCCGCTTCTTCTCCACCCTCATGCTGATCTCCGGCGTCGCCCCGATCGTCGCCCCGCTGATCGGCGGGCAGATCCTGCGGGTGACGGACTGGCGGGGCGTGTTCGCCGTCCTCACCGTGGTCGGCGTCCTGCTCGGCGCCCTGGTGTGGACCCGGCTGCCGGAGACCCTCCCGCCGCCGCAGCGCCACGGCGGCGGCGTCGGCGAGGCGCTGCGCTCGATGCGCGCCCTGCTGGCCGACCTGCCCTTCACCGGCTACATGCTGGCCGGCGGGTTCGCCTTCGCCGCCCTGTTCGCGTACATCTCCGCCTCGCCCTTCGTCATCCAGGAGATCTACGGCGCCTCCCCGCAGACCTTCAGCCTGCTGTTCGGGCTGAACTCCGTCGGCCTGGTCGCCGTCGGCCAGATCAACGGCAAGCTGCTGGTCGGCCGGGTCCGCCTGGAGAACGTCCTCGCGGCCGGCCTGCTGGTCGTCGTCCTCGCGGCGAGCGCGCTGCTGCTGATGGCGACCGGTGTCTGCGGCCGCGTCGGGCTCGCGCCGGTCGCCGCCGCGCTGTTCGTGCTGATGTCCGCGATGGGCGTCACCATGCCCAACACCCAGTCCCTCGCCCTGCTGCGCACCCGGCACTCCGCCGGCTCCGCCTCCGCCCTGCTCGGCACCTCCTCCTTCCTGGTCGGCGCGATCGCCTCCCCGCTCGTCGGGATCGCCGGGGAGCACACCGCCGTCCCGATGGCCGTCGTCCAACTGGTGGGCGCGCTGGTGGCGCTGGCCTGCTTCGTGGGAATGTGCCGTCCCTGGAACACGCGTGCGGGTGCGGAAGGAGCGGAGAGCTGAGCGCGCCGAGACTGCGCAGAGACACCCCGGAGAGGGCCTGCCTCGACCCCGAGGAGCTGCGCCTGATGGCCGCCGACGTGCACGCCCTCACGGCGGGGGAGCGGCCGTGGGCGGCGGGCGCCGTCCTGGTCGCCGGACGCGGCCCCGTCGTCGCCGTCGAGGAGGCGGCGGGCTGGGCCGTGCGGTACGCCGGATTCGACCCGCGGTCGGACGCCGGCGTGGAGCTGCCGGACGCCGAGCGGGTGCCGATGACCGTGGACACCCCCTTCGACCTGGCGTCCCTGACCAAGCTGTTCACCGCGGTCGCCGCCGTGCAGCAGATCGAGCGCGGCACGCTCGGCATCGACGCCCGGGTCGGCGCCTACCTGCCGGACTTCCGCGCGGCCGCCGAGCACGGCATCACCGTACGGCAGCTGCTCACGCACACCTCCGGCCTGCGCCCGGAACTGCCGCTGTACGACTGCGTCGACGACGCGGAACGGCTGCGGCTGCTGCGCTCGGAGCCCCCGGCTACCGAGCCCGGCACCCCCGTCTACTCGGACCTGAACATGCTGCTCCTGCAGCATCTGCTGGAGCGGCTGACCGGCCGCCCCCTCGACGTGCTGATCCGTGACGGCATCACCCGCCCGCTCGGCATGACCGCGACCGGCTTCGGCCCGTGCCCGGGCGCGGCGGCCACCGAGGACCAGCGGCGGCCGTGGGCCAAGGCGGACCGGGGCCCGCTGCGCGGCGTCGTGCACGACGAGAACGCCTGGGCGCTCGGCGGCGTCGCCGGCCACGCCGGCCTCTTCTCCACCGGCCCCGACCTGGCCGTCTTCTGCCGCACCCTGCTCGCCGGCGGCTCCTACGGACCGGCCCGCATCCTCGGGCCGGACTTCGTGGAGCTGCTGCTGACCCCGCCCGGCCTGGGCTTCGCCGTGGACCAGCCCTGGTTCATGGGCGCCCTCGCGGGCCGCGGCGCGGCCGGCCACACCGGCTTCACCGGCACGTCCCTGGTGCTGGACCCGGCGACGGACACCTTCCTGGTCCTGCTGGCCACCACGGTCCACCCCCGCAGACGGCCCCCGGACAGCCGCCCCCGGGCCGCGCTGGCCACCCGTCTGGCCCGGGCGGTCGGCGCGACGAAGGGGCGCCCGGGGACCTGAGAGAATTCCGGGGTGAACGCCCCCGTCTCCTCCTCCCCGGCCGACACCCTGCGCGCCGGCCTCGCCCGGCTTCTCGACGGCCTGCCGCCCCGGCAGGCCGCCCAGGCCGTCGAGCGGCTGATCGCCCACTACCGCGGCGCCACCCCGACCGACGCCCCGATCCTGCGCGACCGCGCGGACGTGGCCGCGTACGCCGCCTACCGGATGCCGGCCACCTTCGAGGCGGTACGGGCGGCCCTGGAGGCGTTCGCACAGGCCGCGCCCGGCTTCACCCCCGCCGGCCACACCGACGTCGGCGGCGGCACCGGGGCCGCGACCTGGGCCGTGGCCGACACCTGGCCCGGCGCCCGCGAGGTCGCCGTCCTGGACTGGGCCGAGCCCGCGCTCGCCCTCGGCGAGGAACTGGCCGCCGCCCACCCCGCGCTGCGCGAGACCCGCTGGCGCCGCGCCCGCATCGGCGCCGACCTGACCCTCGACCCCGTGGACCTGGTCACCGTCTCCTACGTCCTGAACGAGCTGACCGCGGCCGACCGGGCCGCGCTCGTCGACGCGGCCGCCTCCGCCGCCCGGGCCGTGGTCATCGTCGAGCCCGGCACCCCCGACGGCTACGCCCGGATCATCGAGGCCCGCGCCCGCCTGATCACCGCCGGCTTCCACATCGCCGCCCCCTGCCCGCACAGCGCCGGCTGCCCCATCGCGCCCGGCACCGACTGGTGCCACTTCTCCGCCCGGGTCAGCCGCTCCTCCCTGCACCGCCAGGTCAAGGGCGGTTCCCTGCCGTACGAGGACGAGAAGTTCGCCTACGTCGCCGCCGCCCGCTTCCCGGTGGACCCGGCCCCCGCCCGTGTCGTGCGCCGGCCGCAGATCCGCAAGGGCCAGGTCCTGCTGGACCTGTGCGAGCCGGACGAGCAGCTGCGCCGCACCACGGTCACCAAGCGCCACGGCGAGCTGTACAAGGCGGCCCGGGACACCGAATGGGGCGACGCCTGGCCGCCCGCGCGGTGACCGCGGCGAGACGCACCGTCTTGCCCGGCTGGTAGCTTGACGGCCATGGCCACCAGGAAGCCCACCCCCGACACCAGCCGCCGCAGTGAGAGGTCCCGCCGCGCCATCTACGACGCCGCGCTCGCGCTCGTCGCCGAGGTCGGCTACCCGAAGACCACCGTCGAGGGCATCGCCGCCCGCGCCGGCGTCGGCAAGCAGACCATCTACCGCTGGTGGTCGTCGAAGGCGGACGTCCTGCTGGAGGCCTTCCTGGACCTCACCGACCAGGCCGCCGGCCAGGAGCCCCCCGCCCTGCCCGACACCGGCGACCTCGCCGCCGACCTCAAGGCCGTGCTGCGCGCCACCGTCGACGAACTGCTCGACCCCCGCTTCGAGGCGCCCTCCCGCGCCCTGGCCGCCGAGGGCGTGGTCAACGAGGAGGTCGGCCGGCAGTTCGTCGCCGCGCTGCTGGAGCCGCAGCTCCAGCTGTACGTCGACCGCCTGCGCGCCGCCCGGTCCGCCGGCCAGGTCCGCCCCGAGATCGACCCGCGCATCGCCCTGGAACTCTTCGTCTCCCCGCTCGCCCAGCGCTGGCTGCAGCGCACCGGGCCGATCTCCCACGCCTACACCGACACCCTGGTCGACTACGCCTTGTACGGCCTCGCCCCGCGCTGAGGGTGTGCGGTACGTCTCGTCCGCGGTACCCGGGATGTCCGCACCGGCCCCCCGATGCACCGGATGGTGGGACCATAGGGCATGCTGTCGGCACCACAGCGAGGCGAGGGGATAGATGAGCGCGGAGTTCGGCGGTCCGAGGAGCCTGAGGGGCAAACTCACCCGGTGGCTGCGGGGACGCGGCCCCGAACAGGCCGCCGACGACGGCGGCCGTGAGGCCCTGCTGCTCGCCACCGCCGCCGCCGGGCTGCCCCTGGCGCCCGCCGCGCACCCCGCGGGCTACCGCTGCTCGTGCGACCGCGTGGGCTGTCCCACACCGGCCCGCCACCCGGTCTCCTTCGCCTGGCAGACGCAGTCCACCACCGACCGCGCCCAGATCGAACGCTGGGCCCGCCACCAGCCGCAGGCGAACTTCATCACCGCCACCGGCATGGTCCACGACGTGCTGGACGTCCCCCTGGAGGCCGGCCGCGAGGCCCTGGAGCGCCTCCTCGCCGAGGGCGTCGACGTCGGCCCGGTCGCCCAGAGCGACGACGGCCGCATGCTCTTCTTCACCCTCACCCGGGGCACGCCCGAGGACGAGGACGAGTGGTGGCCCTGCGAGCTGGACTGCCACCCCGAGACGATGGACGAGCACCCGGGGCTGCGCTGGCACTGCCGCGGCTCGTACGTCCTCGTACCGCCCGCCCGGCTGCCCGGCGACGACGGCGAGTCCGTCCACTGGGTGCGCGGTCCCGAGCACCCGCTTCCCGATCCGCTGACGCTCCTGGAAGCCCTCACGGACGCCTGCGCCCGCCACGCGGCCCCGGACCCGACACCTTGGCCTCTGCGCCACTGACCACGACTGCCCGCAGCTGGGCAGGGGGGTGACGGCAACCCCCAGGGGCGCGGGGAACTGCGCGACCGGCCACGAGGAGACCCGCGCCGCCGGCATACGCGCCCAGCTCCCCGAATCCCCGCGCTCAACTACCTTGCGCCGACGTCATTCCCTGGGTCCGGCCCAGGACCGTCACCCGTCCCGGACCCTTGGGGTCCAGCGCGACCTGGTTGGAGACGAACTCCATCGTCAGCGACTGCTTGATCTCCCCGGTGGTCAGCGCCAGCACATCCCGGCCCGGGTCCGGCACGGACGCCCCCGCCGCGGCCGTCTGCTTCTGGTAGTGCCGCGAGGTGAAGAAGACCATCGCCCCGCCGTCCGCCGTCCGCAGCGCCAGCGGAGCGTAGTCACCGCCCGTCAGCGGCGTGTCGATGTACTGGTTCGCCAGCCCCGGCCGCCGGGCCAGCTTCTGCCGGTTCGCCCGCCACACACTCGTGTGCGGGCCGTCGGCGAACGCGTCGCCCCCGCTCTTGAGGTACGTCGTGTACGTCCGGCTCAGATCCTTCGGCGCGATCGCCAGCCCCGCCGACCCCGCGTCCACGGCCTGCGCGAACCCGTCCGCGTCCGTCGCGAACCGCGGCACGGACCCCGGCGCCACCAGCGTCAGGAACGCCACCTGCCACGGCTCGTGCTCGTCGTGCCGCAGGAACACCAGCAGCCACCGCGACTTCCCGGCCCGGTTGCCCTGCGCGTCGGCGACGAACCAGCGCGGCCAGCCCGCCTTCTTCGGGATCGTGTACGTCACGTCCGACAGCACCAGCGGGGTGTGGTCGGGGTTGCCCTGCGGACTGTTGGCGTGCCGGGCCTTGAGCCGCGCGGCGTCGATGTCGCCGAGCGCGCCCGTGGTGTGGTCGGCGTCCAGGGAGGCGTCGTAGGCCTGGTCGGCCTTGTTGTACGCGGTGGTGAACTGCTGCAGCGCCTTCGCGGCCTCCCCGCGCGTGGTGGCCGGGAGCACGACGCGCTCCCCGTGCACCACCACGCACCCGCTCGCGGTCAGCGCGAGCGCGGTCAGCGAGGCCGCGGTCAGCGCCGCTCGCCGGCGCCCGCGAAGCCGGTCACGTGCGCGAAGCGCCTCGCGAAGCCGCCCGCTCCCGCCGAGCGTCTCGCGAAGCGCCTCACGGAGCCGTTCAGGCCTGCGAAGCCGTGGACGGCTGGGAACCCTTGTCTCCCGTGTCATTGGGCTGCTTCACCTTCCCCTTCCCGGAGGCGAACCCTACCGGGGCGAGGAAGATGGCGAGCGTGGGGACCAGGTACAGCAGCCACACCGTGACCTGGAGAACCGTCGGATCGGGCTGGAAGTTGAACACGCCCTTGAGCAGCGTGCCGTACCAGCTGTCCGGCGGGATCGTGGAGGAGATGTCGAAGGCCAGGTTGTTCAGCCCCGGCAGCCAGTCGGCCTCCTGCAGGTCGTGGAAGCCGTACGCCAGCACACCGGCCGCGACGACGACCAGCATGCCGCCGGTCCAGGTGAAGAACTTCGCCAGGTTGATCTTCAGCGCGCCCCGGTAGAACAGCCAGCCCAGGAACACCGCCGTGGCCAGGCCCAGCGCCACGCCGATCAGCGGGCGCGGGGTGCCGTCGGAGGCGGCGTGCACGGACGCCCACACGAACAGCGCGGTCTCCAGGCCCTCCCGGCCCACGGCCAGGAACGCCGTCGCCACCAGCGCGCCGGTGCCCATCTTCAGGGCCGCGTCCAGCTTGCCGTGCAGCTCGGACTTCAGGTGCCGGGCGGTGCGCCGCATCCAGAACACCATCCACGTCACCAGGCCCACGGCGAGGACGGACAGCGAACCGCCGAGCGCCTCCTGCGCCTGGAACGTCAGCTCCTGCGAGCCGAATTCGAGCACGCAGCCGAAGCCGAGCGCGATGGCCGCCGCGATGCCGATGCCGATCCAGATGGGCCGGATCGCGTCCCGCCGCCCGGTCTTGACCAGGTAGGCGATGAGGATGCAGACCACCAGGCTGGCTTCCAGGCCCTCGCGCAGGCCGATCAGGTAGTTGCTGAACATCGGCTACGCCTCCTTGGCGAACAGCGTCCGGCCCCACCAGTCGGCGGAGTCCCTGACGCCGGGCGGGATCGCGAAGATCGCCGAACCCACGTGCTGGGTGTACTCGTTGAGCGCGTCCATGCGGGAGAGGTTCCGCTGGATCGGGATGAACCCCTTGCGCACGTCGCGCTGGTAGGCCAGGAAGAACAGGCCCGCCTCCAGCCGGCCCAGGCCGTCGGTGCCGTCCGTGAAGGAGTAGCCGCGGCGCAGGATCGTCGCCCCGTTGTTGGAGTCGGGGTGCGCGAGCCGCACGTGCGAGGTCGGCTTCATCGCCTTCAGGAACGGCTCGTCGTGCTCCTTGGCCTTGCCGACGGGCGCGCCCTCGCGCTTGTCGCGGCCGAAGACGTCCTCCTGCTCCTGCAGCGAGGTGCGGTCCCAGGTCTCGATGTTCATGCGGATGCGCCGGGCCACCAGGTAGGAGCCGCCGGTCATCCAGTCGGTGCCGTCGCCCTCGCCGACCCACACGAACTTCTTCAGGCGGTCGCTCTCCGTCCCCGCGATGTTGCGGGTGCCGTCCTTGAAGCCGAAGAGGTTGCGCGGGGTCTGCGCGTCGGGGGTCGTCGAGGAGGTCTTGCCGAAGCCGAGCTGGGACCAGCGGATGGCGACCTTGCCGAAGCCGATGCGGGCGAGGTTGCGGATGGCGTGCACGGCGACCTGCGGGTCGTCGGCGCAGGCCTGGATGCACAGGTCGCCGCCGCTGCGGGTCCTGTCCAGGTTGTCGCCGGGGAACTTCGGCAGGTCGACCAGGGCCTCGGGCCGCTTGCCGTGCAGGCCGAACTTGTCGAACAGGGTCGGGCCGAAGCCGATGGTGAGGGTGAGCCGGGACGGCTTGAGGCCGAGCGCCTCGCCGGTGTCGTCCGGCGGGGCCTCGGCGAGCCCGCCGTAGGCGCCCTCGCCGACGGCCTGCCCGGCCGTCATCCGCCGTGCCGCCTCGGTCCAGTCCTTGAGCATCTGCACGAACGCGGCACGGTCGGTGGTGGTGACGTCGAACGCGGCGAAGTGCAGCCGGTCCTGCACGGGCGTGGCGATACCGGCCTGGTGGGCGCCGTGGAAGTCGACGGCACCGCCCGCGTCGGCGGCGGCCGGGTCCATGTCGTCGCCGGTGCGGGTCATCGCGACCGCGCCGCCGGCCACCGCGGCGCCGAGCGCGAGCCCGGCCCCGCCCCAGCCGATCAGCGCACGCCGGCTGGGGGCCCGGGTGCCGGTCGTCTCAGCGGCCTGTGTGTCCGTCATCGGTTGCGTTCCTCGCTCACTTCACGACGGCGGCGGCGAGCCGGGACAGCGGCTCCGCCAGGGCGTTCACGGCGTCGGACAGCTGCTTGCGGTCACCGGCGCCGACCTTGTCGTAGGAGGTGAAGTCGTACGACTGCTGGTCCGCGCGGTACTTGTCCAGCAGCGCGTTCAGCGCGGCGAACTGCTGGTCCAGCTCGGTGGTGAGCGCCTTGTCGTTCGCCTGGGCGACCGGCTTGAGCAGCTCGTAGGACTTCTGCGCGCCCTCGACGTTGCCCTTGAAGTCGACCAGGTCGGTGTGCGAGTAGCGCTCCTCCTCGCCGGTGACCTTGCCGGTGGCGACCTCGTCGAGGAGCTCCTTGGCGCCGTTGGCCATGGAGGTGGGGGTGATCTCGGCGGTGCCGACCCGCTTCTGCCAGTCCTTGAGGTCGGTGACGAGCTGGTCGGCGAGGGTCTTCTCCTCGGGGCCGATCTTCCCGCCCTGCCACAGCGCCTTCTCCAGGCGGTGCCAGCCGGTCCACTTCTGCCCGGCCTCCAGGCCGTCCTCGCGGACGTCGACCTTGGGGTCGATGTCGCCGAAGGACTCGGCGACCGGCTCGGTGCGCTCCCAGCCGAGGCGGGAGGGCGCGTACGCCTTCTTCGCCGCCGCCACGTCGCCGGCCTTGACGGCCTTCACGAAGGCCTCGACCTTGGGCAGCGTCTCGTCGGCCTGCTCCTGCGCGTAGGTGCGGTAGGCGGCGACGGCCTGGTCCAGACGCGGGTCGCGCCGGGCGGCGGCGGCACCGCCGGTGACCTTGAGGGTCTGGCGGATGCCCTTGCCCTTCATGCCGGGCTTGCAGGCGATCTGGTACTCGCCGGCCTTCACCTCGGCGGTGACCTTCTGCCGGGTGCCGGGGCCGATGTTCTCGCGCTCGGCGACGACCCGGTCGTCGGGGAAGAGGACGTAGACCTCGGTGACCTTGGAACCCTTGTTCTCGATGGCCAGCTCGACGTGCCCGGCGGGGACCTGCTGCTTGGAGACCTCGCACTTGTCGTCCGTCGCGGTCACCTCGATCGCCCCGTCGGCGCCCTTGGCGTCGCTCTTCTGGGTGCAGCCCGTGACGGCGGTCAGCGCCGCCGCCATGGCGACGGCGGCGGTGACGGTCAGTCTGGCGGCTCGCATGCGGGCTCCCGGCAGGTGGCTGAAAAAGGTCGTGTCGATCCCCACGGGATTGGTGAGGCTCGCCTAACTTAACCGAGGCTTACCTGCGTGGTACCCCCGCATGCAGTGATTCACCTCTCATGGGCGCCGTAAGGGCGCGCTTTGATCACGGTGACTCAAAACGAGTGCCAAGGAAAGGTCAAAGAAAATTCAAAGATCCCCCCTGGTGAGGGCTCGGACCTGCGGCACCGGCCCCCGGCACCCTCCGGTCACGACAGGCCCCGGCGGTCGTGGCACGTCCGGCGCACCGATGCGCCGACGGCGCACGGCCGTCCCGCGAAACCCGCTTCCCGCAGCGGGCCCGCGCCGCGCACACTGACCGCCATGACCACGCGCCGGGGGACCAGGGAACCGCTGCCGGGCGACGCGCTGGTACTGGCGCTCTCCGGGCGCCCCGGCCCGCCGCCCCTGCGCTTCGCGTGGACCGACGGCGGCCGCAGGCTGCTCACCCAGGCGGACCGGCCCCTGCTGATCGGCCGGCTCACGGACGACGGCTGCTGCCCCGACCTGCGCCTGCGCCGGCTGGACGGCTACCGCTCCCCGCTGCCCCCGCTGCGCGCCGCCGAGCAGCGCGCCCGCACCGCCTGGACCCACCGCTTCGCCCGGTGGCTGGAGGAAGCCCCGGACGGCCCCCTGCACGACGGGCGATGGCACCTGCGCCGCCGTGCCGCCTTCGAACCCGGCGTGTGGAGCGAGGACCTGGTGACCGGCTGGCCGGACGCCGCACTGGGCCTGCACTGCGCGGGCGGCTGGCACGGCGTCCTGCCCCTGCGCCCGCTCTCCCCGCCCGGCGCCCCCCGGGTCAAGGCCTACCGCCGCCAGGCCCGCGAGGGCCGCCTCGCGCCCGTACTGCTGTGGTGGGTGTCCTTCCTCGACGGATGGCTGATCCTCGACGGCCACGACCGCGCCGTGACCGCGCTCGCCGAGGGCGCGGAACCGGTGTGCGTGGAGCTGACCCGCGTACCCGACGACGCGGACAACCGGCGCACCCTGGCCGAGGTGACCGAGGCTCACCGGCGGCGCCTGGCCGGGCTGGACGCCCACCCCCCGCACCCCGGCCAGGCGGCGCAGCGCGCCGCCCTGGAACGCGGCCACGCCGACGCGCTGCTGTCCCTGCCGTACGAACCCGAGGCCACGCGCACCTGGCCGCTGCCCGGCGGCGCCCCCGCCTGGGACGCCGTCGCCGCCCGCGCGATGTTTCAATGCCCCCGTGACTGACTACGACGTGCTCCGCGTCTTCTGCGGCCCGGACGGCGGCTACGGCAACGAACTCGGCGTCGTCCGCGACGGCTCCCGGATGCCCGACCCGGCCGCACGGCAGAAGTTCGCCGGGAAACTGGGCTTCAGCGAGACCGTCTTCGTGGACGACCCCGAGCGCGGCGTGATCGACATCTACACGCCCACCCTGCGGCTGCCGTTCGCCGGCCACCCCTGCGTGGGCAGCGCCTGGCTGCTCGACGTGCCCGAACTGGTCACCCCCGCCGGGGTGGTGGGCGCCCGGCAGGACGGGGAGTTCTGCTGGATCGAGGCCCGCCCGGAGTGGGCGCCGCCACGCACCCTGCGCCAGTACGCCTCCGCCGCCGAGGTCGAGGCCCTGCCCGTGCCGCCGGCGGGGGAGTGGATTTATGCCTGGGCTTGGGAGGACGAGGCGGCCGGGCGGGTCCGCGCCCGCGCCTTCCCCGGCCGCGACGACGGCATCACCGAGGACGAGGCGACCGGCGCGGCGGCCCTGCTCCTCACACACCGGCTCGGCCGCGCCCTCAACATCGTCCAGGGCGCCGGCTCCCAGATCCTCACCGCCCCGCAGCCGGGCGACTGGGTGGAGGTCGGCGGCCGCGTCCACCTGGAGCGCTGAGCCCGACGGGTGACGGCCGGACACCTTCCGGGCGCACACCCGTTCAGGTGGTAGCGCTGGTGTTCGGGTGGCGGGGTGTGTGCGGACGGCCGCGGCCGGGGACCTCTGGCGGTGATCTGTCACCGACCCCCACAGGAGGGTTCCATGCGCATGCGCTCGGTTCTGGCCGCTGCTCTGCTGACCGTCACCCTGACCGCCGCCGGTGCGGCCACCGCCGCCGCGGCCGACCACGACCCGCGCCACGGCGGCGGCGACGACGCCGACGTCTGCGCCACCTACTTCGGCGGCATCACCTCCGAGGGCGGCAACCTGGTCTGGGGCGGCTCCTACTGCCGCGGCGACCTCTGACCCCCGTACGGCGAAAGGCCCGCCCTGCGTGCAGGGCGGGCCTCGGCGCGTGCAGGGCGGGCCACGGCCCGGTGCCGGGTCACGGCAGCGTGAGGATCTCCGCGCCGGACTCCGTCACCACCAGCGTGTGCTCGAACTGGGCGGTCCGCTTGCGGTCCTTGGTCACCACGGTCCAGCCGTCGTCCCACAGGTCGTACTCGTGCGTCCCGAGCGTCAGCATCGGCTCGATCGTGAAGGTCATCCCCGGCTGCATCACGGTCGTCGCGTGCGGGCTGTCGTAGTGCGGGACGATCAGCCCCGAGTGGAACGACGAGTTGATGCCGTGCCCGGTGAAGTCCCGCACCACGCCGTACCCGAAGCGCTTGGCGTAGGACTCGATGACCCGGCCGATGACGTTGATCTGCCGGCCCGGCTTGACCGCCTTGACGGCCCGGTGCAGCGCCTCACGCGTGCGCTCCACGAGCAGCCGGCTCTCCTCGTCGACGTCCCCCACCAGGTAGGTGGCGTTGTTGTCGCCGTGCACGCCGCCGATGTACGCCGTCACGTCCAGGTTCACGATGTCGCCGTCGCGCAGCACCGTGGAGTCCGGGATGCCGTGGCAGATCACCTCGTTGACCGAGGTGCACAGCGACTTCGGGAAGCCCCGGTAGCCCAGCGTCGAGGGGTAGGCGCCGTGGTCGCACATGTACTCGTGCGCCACCCGGTCCAGCTCGTCCGTGGTCACCCCGGGCCGGATGTGCCGCGCGGCCTCCTCCATCGCCCGCGCCGCGATCCGGCCGGCCACCCGCATTGCCTCGATCGTCTCCGCGGTCTGCACCTCCGGCCCGGTGTACGGCGTCGGCGCGGGCTTGCCGACGTACTCGGGGCGGCGGATGTTTCCGGGCACGGAACGGGTGGGAGACAGCTCCCCTGGTACGAGCAGCGACTGGCCAGACATGCCAGCGAGTCTAACCAGCGGGCATGGGGGAACATGTCGGTGGCGAGAGGAGCGAGGCGATGGCCCTGTTCAAGAAGCGCACGGCGGGCAAGCCGGGCGAGTGGTACTACTGCCTGGAGCACAAGAAGGTCGAGGAGGGCCCGGACTGCCCGGGCAAGGACCGCTTCGGACCGTACGCCTCCCGGCAGGAGGCCGAGCACGCGATGGAGACGGCCCGCGAGCGCAACCTCGAGTGGGAGAACGACCCCCGCTGGCACGACGCCCCCGCGGGCGGCGCCACCGACGAGGACTGAGCGCCGCGTCCGAGGCGATCAGCCCTGCACGGGCTCTCCTGCGGCTGCGCGGTGTGCGCGCAGCCGCAGCGCGTGCTCGTTCGTCCGTACGTCGTAGGCCAGCAGCCGCGGCAGGCACAGCGCCAGCAGCCCCACCGCGCCCGCGCACAGCAGCCCGCCCGACCAGACGGACGCCCGCACACCCCACCACGCGGCGAAGCCACCGGACCTGACCTGGCCGACCGTCGGCCCCACCGAGTACGACAGCAGCTCGATCCCCGCGAGCCGGCCGCGCAGCTCGTCCGGGATCGTCTGGTTCCACATGGCCGAGCGGAAGATGCCGCTCACCATGTCGCAGGCGCCCGCCACGGTCAGGAACAGCAGCACCAGCCACACCTCGCCGGCGATCCCGGCGGCCGCGACGGCCAGGCCCCAGCCCGCGGCCGACAGCACCACCATCCGCCCGTGCCGGTGCACCCGCGAGGCCCAGCCGCCGGTCAGGCTCACCAGCAGCGCGCCGAACGGCACCGCCGCGTACATCAGCCCCAGCGACCACTCGGCGTCCAGATCGTCCGCGAGGAACGGCAGCACGGCGAGCGGCATCGCCAGGAACATCGCCGCCAGGTCGATCGCGTACGTGCCGAGCAGCTCCTTGCGGCTCCACGCGTACCGGGCGCCCTCGGCGATGGAGCGCAGCGAGGGCTTCGCGGCCTCGTGCGAGGCGGGGGAGGCGGCGATGCCGACGACGTACGCCACGGACACCGCGAAAGTGGCGAGGTCCGCGGCGTACGCCCAGCCGAGGCCCGCGTAGGCCACCACCAGGCCCGCGACGGCCGGGCCGGCGACACCGCCCACGGTCCAGCGCAGGGAGTTCAGCGAGGCCGCCGCCGGCAGGTCGTCGTGCGCGACGATCCGCGGCCACAGCGAGTCCAGCGCCGGGCGCTGCACGGACACCAGGGCGGAGGACAGGGCGGCGACCACGTACAGCGGCCAGACCGCGGGGTGCGGCAGCAGCGCGTTCAGCAGGAGCAGCGCGGACAGCAGGCCCTGGCCCGCCTCGGTCCACACGATCAGCTTCCGCTTGTCGAACGCGTCGGCCAGCGCGCCGCCGTACAGCCCGCACACCACGAGCGGCACCAGCTCCACGGCACCGATCGCGCCCACGGCCGCCGCGGACCCGGTCAGCTCCTTCAGCTGCACCGGCAGGGCGACGAACGTCAGAAAACTCCCGAAGTTCGAGATCAGCCCGGACATCCACAGCCGCCGGAAGTCCGCGGAGGCCTTCCAGGGCGCGAGATCGGGCAGCAGTACACGCAGACGGGAGGGGACGCTCACGAGCAGCCATGGTCTGCCGGGGCCGGTCCCACGGCAATCGGTTTTCCGGCGGCCGGGGCTCACCAGTGCGGTGAGGCGGGCGGGGCTCACAAGTGCGGTGAGGCGGCCGGGGCTCACCAGGGCGGTGAGGGAGGGTCCGAGGGCGTCACCAGGGGGCCGGGGGCGGGGACGTCAGGGATTCCGCCAGGCGGGACAGGCGGTCGCGGAACGTGCGGCGGCCCCTCGGCGGGCCCGGCACCGTCGTCTCGCCGGCCGCCGCGCTCACCAGGTGCTGGACCGTGTCGAGGTCCAGTTCCGCGCCGTCCGGCACCGTCAGCGCCTCGTGCGCCATCCCCGCCAGCTCGCCCGCCCCGCCGCCGAGCGCCAGCACGGTCACCCCGGCCCGCCGGGCGTCGTGCACGCGTTCCAGCAGCGGCGCGGGCTCCCCGGGCGCCACGACGAGCAGCGTCTCGCCCCGCCGTGCCGCCTCGATCCGCCCCAGCCCGACCGCGAGGTGCGCCGGATCCGAGGGCCGCGCGTCGTGCCGCACCAGTGTCGGCGCCAGCTCCGGCGTCCCCGACCACGCGGCCTCGTCCACGAGATGCGCCGCCAGGTGCCACGGCTCGTACTCCGGCGTGCCCACGAGCAGCAGCCCGCCCCCGTGCGACACGACCGACCCCCGCAGCGCCCCCGCGAACCTCCGCGTGGCCCCGAGCCACTCGGTCCCGGCCAGCACTTCCCGCAACAACGCGACCCGTACGGCGTCCATGGGCCGCATCCTCCGGCAACCGTCCTCCCCGCACCGGCCGTTCGCCCGGAATTCCCCCGACCCGGCGACGGGCACGCCCCCCGCCGCCGCCCCGGCCGCGGCGCGGCGGACGACGTAGGGTCGACCCCATGACCACAAGCGACAGCGCACAGAAGGCCCCCGCCAAGGACCCCTGGGACCTCCCGGACGTCTCGGGGCTCGTCGTCGGCGTGCTCGGCGGCACCGGACCGCAGGGCAAGGGACTGGCCTACCGCCTCGCCCGCGCCGGGCAGAAGGTGATCATCGGCTCGCGCGCCGCGGAACGCGCCCGAGCGGCGGCCGAGGAGCTCGGGCACGGCATCGAGGGCGCCGACAACGCCGAGACCGCGCGACGCAGCGACATCGTGATCGTCGCCGTGCCGTGGGAGGGCCACGGCAAGACCTTGGAGTCCCTGCGCGAGGAACTGGCCGGCAAGCTCGTCGTCGACTGCGTCAACCCGCTCGGCTTCGACAAGAAGGGCGCCTACGCGCTCAAGCCGGAGGAGGGCAGCGCCGCCGAGCAGGCCGCCGCCCTGCTGCCGGACTCGCGGGTCACCGCCGCCTTCCACCACCTGTCGGCCGTCCTGCTCCAGGACCCCGAGATCGAGCAGATCGACACCGATGTGATGGTGCTCGGCGAGGTCCGCGCCGACGTGGAGATCGTGCAGGCCCTCGCCGGCCGCATCCCCGGCATGCGCGGCATCTTCGCCGGGCGGCTGCGCAACGCCCACCAGGTGGAGTCCCTGGTCGCGAACCTGATCTCCGTCAACCGCCGGTACAAGGCACACGCGGGGCTGCGCCTCACCGACGTGTGAGCCGCGACGGGGCATGGGGGACACTGGGGGACGTCAGCAGTGCCCGCAGTGTCCCCGACAGGAGCCCGCCCCCATGCCCCGCCTCGCCCTCTACGCCCTGGTCGTCTGCGTCCTCTCCGTGGCCGCGGCCGTCGTCTCCTTCGTCCAGGGCAGCTGGCTGGGCGTCGTCTGGGTGCTGCTGGCGGGCCTGTCGTCCAACATGACCTGGTACTACGTGCGGCGCGGCCGGGCGGCGGCGGCCGCTCACCAGAACCGGTAGAGCTGCCAGCCGTACGCGGCGTCGAAGCCGCTCACGCCCAGGCCGCGCAGGACGGCGTGGACGGCGTCGAAGAACGCCGCGTTCAGGGACGGCACCCACAGCAGCGCGAACACGAACAGCAGGCCGAACGGCGCGTACGGCTCGACCTGGCGCTTGACGCGCGGGGAGAGCCACGGCTCCAGCACGCCGTAGCCGTCGAGCCCCGGCACCGGCAGGAAGTTCAGGATCGCCGCCGAGACCTGCAGCAGCGCCAGGAACGCCAGCGCGTACCGGAAGTCGCCCGGCACGGCGTCCGGGCCGCCCAGCCAGAACGGCGCCGTGCACACCACGGCGAACAGCACGTTCGTCAGCGGACCGGCCGCCGACACCAGGCTGTGCCGCCAGCGCCCCGGGATCCGGCCCCGCTCGATGAACACCGCGCCGCCCGGCAGGCCGATCCCGCCCATGATCAGGAACGCCACGGGCAGCACGATGCTCAGCAACGCGTGCGTGTACCGCAGCGGGTTGAGCGTGAGGTAGCCCTTCGCGCCGACGCTGATGTCACCGCTGTGCAGCGCGGTGCGCGCGTGCGCGTACTCGTGCAGGCACAGCGAGACGATCCACGCCGCCGTGACGAACAGGAACACCGCCACGCCCGGCTGCTCAGCGAACCCGGTCCAGGCGGCCCACCCGGCCACCGCGGTCACGGCCACGATCCCGAGGAAGACAGGACTGACCCGTCGGTCACTACGACGGGTGGCGGCGGTCGTCATGGGGCTCCCGGCTCTTCGCGTGCACTGGACCGCCCGACGGTACCGGGCGCACCCGGAAAACGTCTCGCGGTGGGCGGCCGTTCCCGCAAGGGTGGGCGCATGGGGTTGTGGGAGGGGTACGACGAGGGCCGGCAGCCGGAGTGCTGCGGTACGCCGTTCACGGTGGGGCAGGAGGTGAGCCGGCCCCTGCCGCCGTCCGACGCCGCCGAGGTACTCGGGGGCGGCCGGCACGACCGGCTGACCGCGGGAGGGCCGGCTCCGCCCCGGGGACTGGATCCGCCTGCTCGGGCTGCGTGGGATTCCGCACGCGCGGACCGTGGCGGGCGCCGAGACCGGCGGCCTGCCGGTCCGGGAGCCCACGGCGCTCCAGCAGACACCGAGCACGGTCCCCGGCCCGCCCGCACCCCCGTGAGGCCGCCGCCGCACCCGGCCCACCGGCTCGCCCCCGAAGGCGGCGCCGGCCGCCGCGCCGACCGAACGCCGTGCCCCTCGTCCACGTCACCGGAGAGAATGACCCCGTGCGCTATCGGATCCTCGGCACCACGCAGGCACTCCGCCCCGACGGCACCGCCGTCCCGGTCGGCGGGGCGCGGCTGCGTGCCCTGCTGACCGTCCTCGCCCTGCGCCCCGGCCGTACCGTGCCGGCGGCGCTGCTGGTGGACGAGGTGTGGGCCGGGGACCCGCCCGCCGACGCCCCCGGGGCGCTGCAGGCGCTGGTCGGGCGGCTGCGCCGGGCGCTCGGCGCCGGCGCGGTGGCCTCGGTGGACGGCGGCTACCGGCTCGCCGCGGCCCCCGACGACGTCGACCTGCACCGCTTCGAGCGGCTCACCGGCGACGGGCTGCGCGCCCTCGCCGACGGCGACGCCGCGAAGGCGGCCGCCGTGCTGGACGACGCCCTCGCCCTGTGGCAGGGCCCCGCCCTCGCCGACCTGCCTGACCGCACCGCCGAGGTGGCCCGCTGGGAGACCCGCTGCCTGGACGCGCGGCGCGCCCGCCTGACCGCGGCGCTGGCGCTCGGCGAGGCGGACCAGGCGCTGCCGGAGCTGACCGCGCTGTGCGACGCCCACCCGCTGGACGAGCCGCTGCAGGCGCTGCGGCTGCGGGCCCTGCGCGCCACCGGCCGCACGGCCCAGGCCCTCGCCGCCTACGAAGAGGTCCGCCACCACCTCGCCGACCACCTCGGCTCGGACCCCGGCCCGGAACTGCGCGCCCTGCACGCGGAACTCCTGGACCCGGCCACCGCCCCGCCACCCGCCCCCGGCACGGTCACCGCCTCGCCGGCGCCCGAGGGGTACGACGTGCAGCCGTCCGCCGGCAGACCGGCCCGGGGTCACGCCCCCGAGCCCGACGGCTCGCCGACCGGTGCGCGGCCGTCCGCCGACCGGGCCACCGGCGCTCCCGGCCCGACCCCGGCCCCCGGCCGGACGCCCCGGCCCCACCCGACGCCCGAGGGCCGCACCCCCGGCGCCCCCGCGTCCCACGGCGCCCCGCAGGCGTACGGCACCCCCGGCGCCCGCACCTCCCCGGCCGCACCCCCGCACGCACCGCACGCCACCGACCCCGCGACCGCCCCCGCGCCGCAGGCTCCCGCGCCCCAGGCTCCCGGCAACCTCCGCGCCCGGCTCACCTCCTTCGTCGGGCGGGAGGCCGACATCGCGGCGATCCGGCGGGATCTCGGGGCCGCCCGGCTCGTCACCCTGCTCGGGCCCGGCGGAGCCGGGAAGACGCGGCTGTCGCAGGAGGCCGCCGAGACCGTCCGGGACGCCGCCCGCGACGGCGTCTGGCTCGCCGAGCTCGCGCCCGTGGACGACCCCGACGCCGTCCCCGAGGCCGTGCTGACCGCCGTCGGCGCCCGCGAGACCGTGCTGCGCGGTGCCGGTGCCGAGGAGATGCGGGCCGTGGCCGAACGCCACGACGACCCGCTCGTCCGGCTCGCCGAGCACTGCGCCCGGCGCCGCATGCTGCTCATCCTCGACAACTGCGAGCACGTCGTGGAGGCCGCCGCCCGCCTCACCGAGGAACTGCTCGCCCGCTGCCCGGAACTGACCGTGCTCGCCACCAGCCGCGAACCCCTCGGCGTCCCCGGCGAGGTGCTGCGCCCCGTGGAGCCGCTGCCCGAGCCGGTCGCGCTGCGGCTGCTCGCCGAACGCGGCGCCGCCGCCCGCCCCGGCTTCCGCGTCGACGCCGACGAGGAGACCGCCGCGGCCTGCGCCGAGATCTGCCGCCGCCTGGACGGCCTGCCGCTCGCCATCGAGCTGGCCGCGGCCCGCCTGCGCATGCTCACCCCGCGCCAGATAGCCGACCGCCTCGACGACCGCTTCCGCCTGCTGACCTCCGGCAGCCGCACGGTCCTGCCCCGCCAGCAGACCCTGCGCGCGGTCGTCGACTGGTCCTGGGACCTGCTCGACGAGGACGAACGCGACGTCCTGCGGCGGCTGTCCGTCTTCGCCGGCGGCTGCGACCTGCCCGCCGCGGAGGCCGTGTGCGGCCCGGCCGCCTTCGACGCGCTCGCCTCCCTCGTCGACAAGTCCCTCGTCGTCGCCACCCCCACCGGCGAGGACGGCTCGATGCGCTACCGGCTGCTGGAGACGGTCGCCGAGTACGCCGCCGAACGCCTCGACGAGAGCGGCGCCCGCGCCGACGCCGAGCGCGCCCATCTGACGTACTACCGGGAACTCGCCCGCACCACCGACCCGCAGCTGCGCGGCGCGGGGCAGCGCGCCGCGATCGAGCGCATCGAACGGGAGTACGAGAACCTGCGCACCGCCCTGCGGCACGCCGTCGCCGCCCGTGACGAGCAGGAGGCGCTGTGCCTGGTGCTCTCCCTGTGCTGGTACTGGCAGATGCGCGACCTGCGCATCGAGACCCGCAACTGGGCCGCCGAGGTCATGGCGCTCGGCCCCGACCCGTTCACCGAACCGGTGCGCCCCGCCGCCCCGCTGTGGGAGCGCTGCACCGACGCCCCGCCCCCGATGACCGGCGAGATGCTCGCCGAGGCCCGCCGCGGCGTGCATCTCGTCCATCTCGCCTGCATGGACACCGAGATGGACACCTGGCAGACGCCCGCGGCGCAGGAGAAGCTGCGGATCGTCAGCGAGACGTACACCCCGGGCCTGCCGCAGGCCTGCCGTCCGCCGGGCTATGTGTGGTTCTTCGCGGTGGTGCTGAGCGGCGACATCGACCGCATCCGCGTCATCGGCGACGCGGCCGTGGACACCTGCCGCACCCGCCCCGATTACGAATGGGAGCTCGCCCTCTGCCTGCAGATGCGCGCCAACCTCCTGGCCAACCGCACCGACTGGGCCGGTGACGCCGCCGCCGACGCCGACGAGGCCCTGGAGATCTTCCGGCGCCTGGGCGACGGCTGGGGGGTCGCCGAGTCGCTGTCCGCGCGCGGTGAGGCCCATGAGCGCAAGGGCGAGTACGCGGCGGCCGCCGCCGACTACGAGGCCGCCATCGCCGCGGCCGAGGAGCTCGGCGCCCGTGCCCAGCAGGCCGTGCTCACCGCCCGGCTGGGCACCGCGCTGCTGGAGGCGGGCGATCCGGAGCGCGGCGAGGCGCTGCTGCGCGAGGTCATCGACCGCCCCGAGGGCGCGGTCACCGAGGCGATGCCGGCCGCCCGGCTGTTCCTCGCGGGCTGGCTGAGCATCACCGGCCGGACCGGGGAGGCCCGGGAGCAGATCCGGCGGCTGAGGGCGGACTTCGGCGCCGCCTCCTTCATGGTCTTCGACGGGTTCATCCTCACCCAGGAGGCGTGGCTCGACGTGGTCGACGGCCTCCACGACGAGGCGCTGCCCAAGACCCGGCGGGCGCTGGAGCAGGCCAACGAGCCGCTGTCGCGCACGATCGTGCCGCACATGCGCGCGCTGTGCCTGGTCCTGGCCGCGGCCGCGCTGGCCGGCGCCGAGGACGGCGCCCGGGCGCGGGACGCCGCCCGCTGCCTCGGCGCGGCCGAGGCGCTGCTGCCGCCCGGCCATGTCTCCGGTTTCGCCGAACGCGCCGCCCGCGACCGGGCCGAGCAGGCGGTACGGGACGCGCTGGGCGACGAGGAGGCGTACGCCGCCGCATACGCCGAGGGCGCCGGCCTCTCCCCCGAGGAGGCCGTCGCCCTCGTGTGACGCGCACCGACGCCCGCGCATGCGGCCGTCAGCTCTTGGTGCGGAACTTGTGGATGGCGACCGGGGCCATCACCGCGGTGATCGCCACCGACCAGGCCACCGTCACCCACAGGTCGTGGGCGACCGGGCCGCCGATCATCAGGCCGCGCGCGGAGTCGGCGAGCGTGGAGAGCGGGTTGTAGTCGGTGAAGGCCTGCAGCCAGCCCGGCATCGACTTGGTCGGCGCGAAGATCGACGAGCCGAACTGCAGCGGGAACAGCACCAGGAAGCCCATCGCCTGCACGGACTGCGCGTTCTTCAGGATCACGCCCAGCGTGAGGAAGACCCACATGATGGACGACGCGAACAGTGCGGACAGCCCGATGGTCGCGAACAGGCCCGGCCAGTTGGTGATGTCGAACCCGACCAGCACGGCGACGATCATCAGCACGGCCGTGGCGAAGAGCATCCGCCCCAGCTCGACGGTGATCTTCGCGAAGAGCACCGAGCCGCGCCCGATGGGCAGCGTACGGAACCGGTCCATGACGCCGCTGTTGAAGTCCTGGCTGAAGCCCGTGCCGACGCCCTGGGACAGGGTCATGCTCATCATCGCGATCATGCCCGGGATGACGTACTGCACGTACTGGTCCTGGCCGCCGCCGAGCGACTGCCCGATCGAGCCGCCGAAGACGTACACGAAGAGCAGGGTGAAGACGACGGGCATCAGCAGCGCGTCGAACATCGACTCCGGGTCCTGCCGGATCCACAGCAGGTTGCGGCGGATGAGGGCGCCGGTGTGCCGCAGATGGCCCCGCAGCGGGATGCGGGCGTCGGTCGCGGTGGCGGTGGCGGCGCTCATACGGCGACCTCCTGGCGTTCGTCGGTGGGCGTGGCGTCCTGCGGGGCACTGGCGCGGTGGCCGGTGAGGGAGAGGAACACCTCGTCCAGGCTGGGGAGTTCGGTGGTGATGGAGGACAGGGTGATGCCCTGCGCGGTGACCGCGCCGACCACGGCGGTCAGCTGCTCGTCGCTGAGCACCGGCACGAGCAGGGCGCCGCTCTCGCGGTCGACGGTGGTGGTGGCGAGCCCGGTGATGCCGAGGTCGTCGAGCGTGCGGGCGAGCGGGTCGAGTTGCAGCGGGTCCACCGGCCGCACGCGCAGGGTGCGCCCGCCGACCTTGGCCTTCAGCTCCTCGATGCCGCCGCCGGCGATGACCTTGCCGCGGTCCACGACCGTCAGCTCGGAGGCGAGCTGCTCGGCCTCCTCCATGTACTGCGTGGTGAGCAGCACGGTGACGCCGTCGCCGACCATCCGCTTCACCTCGTCCCACACCTCGTTGCGGGTGCGCGGGTCGAGCCCGGTGGTCGGCTCGTCCAGGTAGAGCACCGCCGGGTGCCCGATCATGGAGGCGGCGAGGTCGAGCCGGCGCCGCATGCCGCCGGAGTACGTGCCCGCGGGCCGCTTGGCCGCCTCGGTGAGCGAGAAGCGCTCCAGCAGCTCGTCGGCGCGGGCCCGGGCGTCCTTGCGGGACAGGTCGAGCAGCCGGCCGATCATGTACAGGTTCTCCCAGCCCGGCAGCTTCTCGTCCACCGAGGCGTACTGGCCGGTGAGCCCGATCACCCGGCGCAGCTGGCGGGGCTGGCGGATCACGTCGTAGCCGGCGACGAAGGCCTCGCCGGCGTCCGGGGTCAGCAGCGTGGACAGGATCCGCACGAGCGTGGTCTTCCCGGCGCCGTTCGGCCCGAGCACGCCCATCACGGTGCCCTCGCGCACGTCCAGGTCGACGCCGTCCAGCGCCTTGGTCTCGCCGTAGTGCTTGACCAGCCCCCGCACGGTGACGGCGCTTCCCGCGCCGCCGGGGTTGTTGTCGATTCGCGTCATGCCCACGACGGTGTCACCCCCCACCGACAAACCACCGACACCCGACCGACAGCCCCCCGCCCCCACCGACATCCCACCGACAGGCCCCGCCGGCACCCGCATTTCCGCCGGCCTGTCACAGACGGGCGGTCCACGACGTCATAGGGGTGCAGCCCGTCGGAGAAGGAAGGGACAGCGGGAGATGACCGAGAACACGGCCTTCGGCCGTATGCACGCCGCCGTGAACACCGGCGACCTGGAACTGATCGAGAAGACCATCGACGAGGTGGTCGACCCGGGGCTGGTCTTCCACGCGCCCGTGCCCACGGGGGTGCCGGGCGTGCGGGCGCTCAAGCAGGTGTGGCGGACGCTCCTGCCCGCCTTTCCCGACCTGCGCGTCCACATCGAGGACGTCGTCGTGCAGGGGGACAAGGCGGTGTACCGCAACACCGTCACCGGGACCCACCTCGGCGAGTTCCGTGGCCTGGCGCCGACCGGCCGGTCCGTGCGCTACGGCGAGATCTTCATCGTCCGGCTGGACGCCGGCCGGATCGCGGAGATCTGGGGCGTCGTCGACGTCCTCGCCCAGCTGCGGCAGCTGGGCGCCCTCGACGCATGACGGCGAAGGCCCCCACCCCGGGGACGGGCGCGGCAGCGGCCCGGCGCCCCCCGCCCGGGACGGCGGCAGCCCCGCCGACGGGGGAAGATCGGCGGGGCTGCCTTCGTGCCGGCGGTGGCTTCGGGGGACGGGGTCCGCAGGGGACGCCGTCCGTTCGGCGCACGGAGCCGGTCCCGGGACGCGCGCGGAGCCGGTCAGTGGCCCGCGTGCGCGCGGAGCCGTCAGTGGACCGAGTGCTCCTCCAGCGGGAACGTTCCGCCGATGACGTCGTCGGCGAAGGCCTTCGCCGCGTCGCCCATCACGGACCGCAGGTCGGCGTACTGCTTGACGAACTTCGGTACCCGCCCGCCGGTCAGCCCGAGCATGTCGGTCCACACCAGCACCTGCGCGTCGGTCTCCGCGCCCGCGCCGATCCCGACCGTCGGGATGTGCAGCACGCGGGTGACCTCGGCGGCCAGCTCGGCCGGCACCAGCTCCAGGACCACGGCGAACGCGCCCGCGTCCTGCACGGCCTTGGCGTCCCGCAGCAGCTGCTGCGCCGCTTCCTCGCCGCGCCCCTGGACGCGATAGCCCATGGCGTTGACGGACTGCGGGGTCAGCCCGATGTGCGCCATCACCGGGATGCCGGCCTCGACCAGCAGTCGGATCTGCTCGTGGGAGCGCTCGCCGCCCTCCAGCTTCACGGCGCCGACCCCGGCCTCCTTCACCAGCTGGGTCGCCGAGCGCAGCGCCTGCACCGGCCCCTCCTGGTAGGAGCCGAAGGGCAGGTCGCCGACGATCAGCGCCCGCCGGGTGCCGCGGACGACGGCCGCGGACAGCATGATCATCTGGTCGAGCGTGACGGGCACGGTCGTGTCGTACCCGAGGTGGCAGTTGCCCGCCGAGTCGCCGACGAGCAGCACCGGGATCCCGGCCTCGTCGAAGACGGACGCGGTCATCGCGTCGTACGCGGTCAGCATGGGCCACTTCTCGCCCCGCTCCTTGGCGGCGGCGATGTCCCGGACGGTGATGCGGCGGTTGATCTTGCCTCCGTACAGCGCCCTGCTGCCGTCGGAGGGACCGCTCTGCGCGTTCGAGGCAGCCGAAAGCTGCGTCATGGCACGGCTCCTTACGTCATCTCGAGGCGCCCTGACGGCGTCCCCGGACCGCCTCCATGGTGGCACCTCGGGTCACGGTCGGCTAGGGGGACCCGCCATGGACCGTGTCACCCCGTGCGGGCAAGCACTCCGGACGTAAGAGGGCGGTAAAAAGAATTTCGATACGGTACGGTCTCGTATCTTAAATGGCTAGGCTCGCTCCATGACCAATCCCGCCGCCTCCGCCCCCCGGATACCCGACGCCGTGCACCGGCGCCGCTGGGCGATCCTCGGGGTCCTGATGCTCAGCCTGCTGATCGTCGTCCTGGACAACTCGATCCTGAACGTCGCGATCAAGACCATCTCCACCCCGGCCCCCACCGGCCTCGGTGCCACCCAGAGCGAGCTGGAGTGGGCGATCAACGCCTACACGCTCGTCTTCGCCGGCCTGCTGTTCACGGCCGGCCTGCTCGGCGACCGCCTCGGCCGCAAGAAGGTGCTCCTCGGCGGTCTGGCGGTGTTCGGCATCGGCTCGGCCCTGGCCGCCGAGTCCGGCTCCCCGGCTCAGCTGATCGCCTTCCGCGCGGTGATGGGCCTCGGCGCGGCCTTCGTGATGCCCGCCACCCTCGCCGTGCTGATGAACGTCTTCGAGCGCGAGGAGCAGCCCAAGGCCATCGGCATCTGGGCGGGCGGCGTCGGCCTCGCCATCGCGATCGGCCCGATCACCGGCGGCGTGCTGCTGGACCACTTCTGGTGGGGCTCGGTCTTCCTGGTCAACGTGCCGATCGTGCTCCTCGCCCTGGCCCTGATGGTGTGGCTGGTGCCCGACTCGCGCGACCCCAGCCCGGGCCGCGTCGACCCGGTCGGCGTGGTGCTCTCCGTGGTCGGCCTGGTCCTGCTGGTCTACGGCATCATCAAGGGCGGCCAGCTCGCCGACTTCACCGACGCCACGGTGCTCGCGACCATCGCGGCCGGCCTCGCGGTCCTCGCCGCCTTCGTGGTCTTCGAGAAGCGCAGCGACCACCCGTCCATCGACGTCACCTACTTCAAGAACAAGGTGTTCTCCGCCGCGATCGGCGCGATCGCGCTGGTCTTCTTCGCGCTGATGGGCGTGACCTTCTTCTCGGTCTTCTACACCCAGAGCGTGCGCGGCTACAGCCCGCTGCAGACCGGTCTGCTGATGCTGCCGCTGGCCGCCGCGCAGATGATCTTCGCGCCGCGCGCCCGGCTGCTGGTCGACCGCTTCGGCAACCGGGCCACCACCACCGCCGGCATGGTGCTGATCGCCGCGATGCTGGCGGCGTTCGCGACGCTGGACGCGGACACCCCGATCTGGCTGCTGGAAGTCATCTTCTTCCTGATGGGCACGGGCATGGCGCACATCATGACCCCGGTCAGCGTCGTCATCATGCAGGCCCTGCCGCGCGAGAAGGCCGGCTCGGCGTCCGCGCTCAGCAACACCTTCCGCCAGGTCGGCGGCGCCCTCGGCATCGCCGTCCTCGGCTCGGTGCTCTCCACGGCGTACCGCAACGGCATCGAGGACAAGCTCGGCCTGCTGCCCGCCGGACTGCGCGAGACCGCCGGCGAGTCCATCGAGGCCACCCTCGGGGTCGCCGCCCGGCTCGGCCCGCGCGGCGAGGGCCTGGTCGGTTCCGCGAACGACGCGTTCCTGCACGCCATGCACGTCACCGCCCTGTGCGGCGCGGGCGTCGCGCTCGTCGGCGCCGTCGTGGTGGCGCTGTTCCTGCCCGGCCGCCCGGCACAGCCTCAGGGCGGCAAGGAGGAGCCGGAGTTGGTCGCGGCCGCCGAGTAGGACGTGACCGGCCACCCTGGCGGAGGGGAGAATTCCGGCAGGCCGGGAACGACGAAGGGACGACACGACGTGAGCCTTGCCGACAGCCGCAGCGACAGCCCGGTGCGGGGCCGGCCCCGCAGCGAGGCCGTGGAACGCGCCATCATCGAGGGGACGATGAAGCTCCTGGAGGACGGCGTTCCGCTGGCCGAGCTGTCCATCGAGCGCATCGCGCGCACCGCGGGCGTCGGCAAGGCCACCATCTACCGCCGCTGGAGCGGCAAGGAGGAGCTCTTCGTCGACGTCATCCGGGCCGCCGAGCCGCCCGACCCGGACCTGCCCGGCACCTCGGTCCGCGACGACCTGGTCGCCCTGCTGGAGTCGCTGCGCCTGCGGGCCCTGGCCAGCCGCACCTCCGCGCTGCTGCACAACGCCCATGTGCAGATGAAGTCCAGCCCCCGGATCTGGGCCGCCTACCACGCGAACGTCATCGTGCCCCGGCGCAACCTCGGCCTGCAGGTGCTGCGCCGCGGCCGCGAGCGCGGCGAGATCCGCGCCGACGTGGACCTGGAACTCGCCAACGACATGTTCGTCGGACCCGTCCTCATCCGCACCCTGCTGCGCCCCGACGCCGACCTGCCCGAAGGGCTGGCGGAACAGATCGTCGACACGGTCATGGAAGGACTACGGCCCGTCAGTTCCCGGCCGTAATGTGCAGGTTTCGTCACAACTCCCGTGCCACCGGGCCGATCCGGAACTCCGTGCGCCGCCCCGTTCGTCATCGTGCCCGTACGGCCGTCGCGGGACGGCAGGAACAGAACCGATCATCCCCTAGGGTCGTAGGAGGCGCGGGGGACGACGGTGTGCACGGCAGGTAGTGAGGCGACGGTATGGCGCAGCAGGCATACGTGACGGAGACGGCCGACGGTGGCGCGGGGAACCAGCGCCCGGGAACCCGGATCCGGCGCGTGGTGTCCCGCTGGCTGCGCTCCTGGCGCGGCGACGCGCGCGTGTGGCGGCGCGGCCTCCTGCTCGCCGCGGTCGCGCTGCTCCTCGCCCTGGTGATGGTTGTCCACTCCCGCATCCCGAACGCCTTCGGCAACCTGGGCAGTCTCACCGAGACGTTCCTGCCCTGGCTGGGCGTGCTGATCCCGCTGCTGTTCGCCGGCGCGCTGCTGCGCCGCTCGGCCACGGCCCTGATCGCGGTGATCCTGCCGTCGATCGTGTGGCTGAACCTCTTCGGCGGGCTGCTCACCGACAAGTCCGGCGGCGGCGGCGACCTCACGGTGGCCACGCACAACGTCAACGCCGACAACCCCGACCCCTCCGGCACCGCCCGCGAGGTCGCCGCCTCCGGCGCGGACCTGCTCGCCCTGGAGGAGATCAAGGCCTCCGCGGTCCCGACGTACGAGAACGCGCTGGAGGGGACGTACCCGCACCACGCGGTGGTGGGCACGGTCGGCCTGTGGAGCAAGTACCCGCTGACCGGTGTCGAGGCGGTGGACATCCGGCTGGGCTGGAAGCGGGCGATGCGCGCCACGGTCGCCACCCCCGAGGGCCCGGTCGCGGTCTACGTCGCCCACCTGCCGTCGGTGCGCGTCAAGGCGGCCGCCGGCTTCACCGCCCGCCAGCGGGACAAGAGCGCCGACGCGCTCGGCGAGGCCATCGCGGGCGAGAAGCTGCCCCGGGTGATCCTGCTCGGCGACCTCAACGGCACCATGAACGACCGCGCGCTGAACGCCGTCACCTCCCAGATGCGCTCCACGCAGGGCGCGGCCGGCGACGGCTTCGGCTTCAGCTGGCCGGCGTCGTTCCCGATGGCCCGGATCGACCAGATCATGGTCAAGGGCGTCGAGCCGGAGAGTTCCTGGACCCTGCCGGCCACGGCGAGCGACCACCTCCCGGTCGCCGCGCGTGTGAAGGTGGCCACACCGGACTCGTAAAACCGCAGGTCGCAAGCGAGCCGTAACCTGGCTTCAACCTGCCGGAATACTCCGCCTGAGAGACTTTGTTCCGAGCGGAAACATAGAGAGTTTCCGAACGTCCCCAAAGTCTCGAAAGGTACTTCATGCCCCTGGCCCTGCTCGCCCTCGCCGTGGGCGCCTTCGGCATCGGTACGACCGAGTTCGTGATGATGGGGCTGCTGCCCGACGTCGCGGACGACCTGCACATCTCGATCCCCGCCGCCGGCCACCTGGTCTCGGCGTACGCGCTCGGCGTCGTCATCGGCGCGCCGCTGCTCGCCGCGGTGACGGCCCGCATGTCCCGCCGCACGGTCCTCATCGCCCTGATGGTGCTGTTCGTCGTGGGCAACGCGCTCTCCGCGTTCGCCCCCGGCAACGGCACCCTGCTGGCGGCCCGCTTCCTCAGCGGCCTGCCGCACGGCGCCTTCTTCGGCGTGGGCGCCGTGGTGGCGACCACCCTGGTCGCCCCCGAGCGCAAGGCCCGCTCGGTCTCCCTGATGTTCCTCGGCCTCACCGTCGCCAACATCGCGGGCGTCCCGGTGGCCACCCTCGTCGGCCAGCACCTCGGCTGGCGGGCCACGTTCCTCGGGGTCAGCCTGATCGGCCTGGCCGCGATCGCGTCCCTGGCCGCGCTGATCCCGCACGACCACACCCACGCCTCCGCCACGGGCCTGCGCGGCGAACTGGCCGCCCTGCGCTCGGTGCCGGTCTGGCTGGCCCTCGGCACGACGGTCGCCGGCTTCGGCGCGCTGTTCGCCGCCTACAGCTACATCACGCCGATGCTCACCGACGCGGCCGGCTACGCCGACGCGAGCGTGACCCTGCTGCTGGCCCTGTTCGGCGTCGGGGCGACGATCGGCAACCTGCTGGGCGGCCGCCTGGCGGACCACGCGATGCGCGGCACCCTCTTCGGCGGCCTGGCCTCGCTCGCGGCGGTCCTGCTGCTCTTCCCGCTCCTGATGCGCACGCAGACCACCGCGGCCCTGGCCGTCGCCCTGCTGGGCATGGCGGCGTTCGTCACGGGCTCCCCGCTGCAGCTGATGGTGATGGAGAAGGCGTCGGCGGCCCCGTCGCTCGCCTCCTCCGCCAACCAGGCCGCCTTCAACCTCGCCAACGCGGGCGGCGCCTGGATCGGCGGACTGGCCCTGGCCGCCGGCTTCGGTACGACGTCCCCGGCGCTGGCCGGCGCCCTGCTGGCCGTCCTCGGCCTGGCCGTCGCGGCGGTCGCCTACGCGGTGGACCGCCGCAGCCCGCACGAGGGCCGCGTGGTGGCGGCGCACGTCCCGCACGAGGAGCACACGCTCCACCACTGACACCCGCAGAGCGAGAAGGGGGGTGCCCGCCCGGGCACCCCCCTTCGTCGTCTCCCCGTCGTCACACCGTCTCGCGCCACCCGTTGGTGATGGGCAGCCGCCGGTCCTTCCCGAAGCCCTTCGGCGAGATCTTCGTCCCCGGCGGGTACTGCCGCCGCTTGTACTCGGCGGTGTCGACCATCCGCAGCGTCCGGGTCACCAGGTCGTGGTCGTACCCCGCCCGCACGATCGCGTCCGCGCCGAGGTCCCGGTCGACGTACAGCTCCAGGATCGCGTCGAGCACCGGGTAGTCCGGCAGCGAGTCCGTGTCCACCTGACCCGGCCGCAGCTCGGCGCTCGGCGGCTTGGTGATGGAGTTCTCCGGGATGGGCGGGGTCTGCCCACGCGCCTCGGCGGCCCGGTTGCGCCACTCGGCGAGCCGCCACACCCACGTCTTGTACACGTCCTTGATCGGCCCGTACGCGCCCACCGAGTCGCCGTACAGCGTGGAGTACCCGACCGCCAGCTCGGACTTGTTGCCCGGCGCGAGCACGATGTGCCCCTCCTGGTTGGACAGCGCCATCAGCAGCGTGCCGCGCAGCCGGGACTGCAGGTTCTCCTCGGCGAGGCCGGTCAGCTCGGCCGCCGCCATATAGGCGTCGAACATGGGCGCGATCGAGACGGTACGGAAGTTCAGCCCCGTACGGCGGGCCAGCTCGGCCGCGTCGTCGCGGGAGTGTCCGGAGGAGTACTTCGACGGCATCGACACGCCGTACACGTTCTCGGCGCCGACGGCGTCACAGGCGATGGCCGCGACCAGCGCGGAGTCGATGCCGCCGGACAGCCCGATGAGCACGGAGCGGAAACCGTTCTTGCGCACGTACGCCCGCAGGCCCACCACCAGGGCGGAGTAGACCTCCTCCTCGTCGTCCAGCCGCTCGGCGTACCCGCCGGTGTGCACCGGCTCGTACGCGGGCAGCGGCTCCTCGGACAGCACCACCCGGTCGATGCGCAGCCCGTCGTCCACGACACCCTCCGGCGCCTCCGGGTCGGCCGCCGGCAGCTCCAGATCGAGCACCACGCAGCCCTCGGAGAACTGCGGCGCCCGGGCGACGACCTCCCCGTCGCCGTCCACGACGATCGAGTCGCCGTCGAACACCAGCTCGTCCTGCCCGCCGATCATGGCGAGATAGGCGGTGGTGCAGCCGGCCTCCTGCGCCCGCTTGCGCACCAGCTCCAGCCGGGTGTCGTCCTTGTTGCGCTCGTACGGGGAGGCGTTGACGGAGACGAGCAGCCCCGCCCTCGCGGAACGCGCCGCCGGCACGCGGCCGCCGTCCTGCCAGAGGTCCTCGCAGATGGCCAGGGCGATGTCCACGCCGTGCAGCCGCAGGACGGGCATGGAGTCGCCGGGGACGAAGTAGCGGAACTCGTCGAAGACGCCGTAGTTGGGCAGGTGGTGCTTGGCGAAGGTGAGCACGACGCGCCCGCGGTGCAGCACCGCGGCGGCGTTCTGCGGGGCGCCGGCCGGCTGGCCGTACTTCGGCTGGGCCGTCTCGCAGCGGTCGAGGTAGCCGACGAGCACGGGGAGCTCCCCGAGTCCCTCCTCGGCCAGCCGCGCGGCGAGCGCGCGCAGCGCGGTGCGGGACGCCTCGACGAAGGAGGCGCGCAGCGCGAGGTCTTCGACGGGGTAGCCGGTCAGGGCCATCTCCGGGAAGACGGCGAGATGCGCCCCCTGCTCGGCGGAGTGCCGGGTCCAGCGGACGATCGTCTCGGTGTTCCCGGCGAGGTCGCCGACGCGAGAGTCGATCTGATTCAGGGCGAGGCGAAGTTGAGGCACCCCCCCACTCTAATCGTCACCCCGACGCAATGTCCTACCGGACAGAAAACGCGGTGCGGCGAGGCGCGCTGGGGTGCGGTGCCCTGCGGTGCGGTTGTGCCCAGGGTTGCGGTGACCAGATGTGTGGCCCGGCGTTGCGGGGTGCCTCCCCCAAGCACTCCGTGCAGGGGGGACCCCCAGCGCCCACCCGTGCCGCCCCAGGCGGCACGCATGCCCGCGGACTGAGCGGACCAAGCGCCGCCCGCGGCAACCCGAGCCGGCGGCCGACGGGACTGGCAACCCCCTAAGGGGCGCGGGGAACTGCGCGACCAGCCACCACGCACCCGCACCCGGCAACGATCAGTGACCCACCCGCTGAGGCGCCGCAGGCACCCGCACCCGGCACAAAATCAGCACCCACCCGTTGAGGCGCCGCAGGCACCCGCACCGGCATCGAATCAGCACCCACCCGCTGAGGCGCCGCAGGCACCGGCACCCGGCAACGATCAGTGACCCACCCGTTGAGGCGCCGCAGGCACCCGCACCCGGCAACAAATCAGCACCCACCCGTTCAGGCGCCGCAGGCACGTGCGCCCGCCCCCCGACCGGGGAGCGGGCGTAGCGTGCAGCCGAGCGGCAGCGCTCAGTGGCGGCGGTAGGACGACACGTACCCGTTCGCCGGCGAACCGACGCCCGTCACGTCGTCGTAGCCCTTGACCGCCTGCAGCGAGCTGTCCTTGCCGAGGCTGCGCACCGACGTGCTCAGCCCGCCCGTCGCGTCGTACCCGTTGACGAAGTCGACGCGCGCGACCGCCAGCCCCTTGCCCGTGGGGTTGTCGGTGACGTCGTGGAACACCTTGGTCCCGTAGCGCGCGTAGATCGCCGGGTTGGCGAAGCCGAGCGCCTTGCCACCGGCCGCCTCCTGCGCGAGCGCCTGCACACCGGCGATCACCGGCGCGGCCAGCGAGGTGCCGCCGATCCGGTACTCGTCGTAGGCCTGCGTCCCGTCGGGCAGCGTCTGCGTCTGACCGACGAGGAACCCGGTGTTCGGGTCGGCGATCGCCGCGATGTCCGGCACGACACGGTTGCCGCTCGCGTTGTTGGCCTGGGCGAGGGCGTCCGGCACGACCCCCTTCTGGTAGTACGGCTGAGCCACGGTCCGGCTCGTGCCGCCACCCGCACCGGACGTGAACGCCCCGGGGAAGCCCACCCAGCTCTTGCCGTCGGCGGACAGCGTGGCCTTCTCCGTGCCCCAGCCGGTCTCCCACAGGTAGGCGTCCCGCTGGCCGACGGCCAGCGAGGTACCGCCCACCGCGGTCACCCATGCGGAGTTCGCGGGGGTGTCGACCTGCTTGGTGCCGGTGTTGGCGACCTCGTCGCCGTTGTCACCGGAGGAGAAGTAGAAGCCGATGCCCTCGACGGCGCCGAACTGGAACACCTGGTCGTAGGCCGCGGCGAGGTCCGGCGTCTGGTTGGCCTCGATGTCGCCCCACGAGTTGGAGACGATGTCGGCCAGATGACCGTCCACGACCTTGCTGAGCGAGTCCAGCAGGTCGTCGTCGTAGCACGAGGCCGCGCCGACGTACGTCACCTGCGCCGCGGGAGCCACCGCGTGCACGGCCTCGACGTCGAGGGTCTCCTCGCCGTACCAGCCGGCCGCCCCGCACTCTGCGGTCTTGGTGTAGTTCTTCGGCAGCACCTGCCGCAGCTGCCCGGTGGTCCACGTGGCGTCACCGTGCTTGCCGGCGTAGGTCTGCACGTCGTACGCGAGCGTCGGCGAGGCGTAGGCGTCGGTGATGGCGACGCGCACGCCCTTGCCGGTGTAGCCGCCCGCGCCGTACGCGGAGCGCAGCTGCTTGCCGGTGTAGCCCCGCACGGCGTACGGGATCTTCTGCCCGTAGGCGTCCGGCAGCGTGGAGGCGATGGTCGAGCCGTAGTACGAGGAGAACGGCCCGGAGTTGCGGAACACGGCGTCCGGCGGCGGCAGTTGGTCCTTGTGGCTCGCCTTGTGCGGCGCGTTGTCGAGACCGGTGACGGTCAGGACCGCGTCGCGCACGCTGTCCGGGACGGACGCGGTCGCGGCGGGCGCGCGGTAGGTGGCGTTCCCCTTGGCGAAGTTGTGCAGTTGCGTGCCGAAGGCCTTCTCCGCCGCCGCGACGTCACCGCTCACGGCGACGTAGTGCGCGGTGACCGACGTGACCTTCAGACCGGCCGACGTCAGCCACGACTTGACCGCCGCCACCTGCGCCGGCGTCGCGCCGAAGCGCGCCTGGGCGGCCCGGGCGGACAGGTACTTGCCGTACTGCGGGGAGGACGGGTCGGACACGGCGCGGGCGTAGGCGGCGAGGCCGGCCGCGTCCCGTCCGGCGAGGTACACGCGTGCGTTCACCGCGGCGCTGTCCGCCGTCGCCCCCTTGTCCGCCTTGGGCGTGGCCCACGCCGGCTTGGTCCCGGCCAGCGCGTCCCGGTGCGGTTGGTCCGCGGCGTGCGCCGCGGGTATGCCGAGCGCCAGCGCGCCCGCGAGCATGGGCAGGGTGGCTGCCAGGCTCACGGAGGCGCGCAGCATGGCGCGGTTGGATCTCATGGAACCCCCTGTGCGAGTTCGGTGCGAGTGGATCACTCGACCCGGCACACTCTTTCGATGAACCGTTCATGTCAGGGGAATAAGAAGGCCAAAAAGACGCCAATAAAGTTTCACCGGACCGCGGTGCGCGCGGCCGACCGATGTCCTACGACGGGGGATTGACCCCTCGTTCGCGCAACATGTCGGACATCAGCCGCAGTTCGGACTGCTGGCCCTCGACCATCGTGCGGGCGAGCCGCTTCTCGGCCCCGACCGTGCACCGCCGCACACAGCCCTGCGCCATGTGGATGCCGCCTTGGTGATGCTCCGTCATCAGCTGCAGGTACAGCACCTCGGCCTGCCTCCCGCTCAGCTCCCGCAGCCGGCGCAGCTCGCTGTTGGTCGCCATCCCCGGCATCAGCGCCCCGTCGGCGGCCTTCCCCTCGGCCGCGCCGCCCATGTCCATCCAGGTCATCGGCGGCTCGGGCGACACCTTCGGCAGCTCCCACAGGTCGAGCCAGCCGAGCAGCATGCCGCGCTGGTTGGCCTGCGTCTGCGCGATGTCGTAGGCGAGGCCGCGCACCTGAGCGTCCTGCGTGCGGTCCCGCACGATGTACGACATCTCCACGGCCTGCTGGTGGTGGACGGCCATGTCCCGGGCGAACCCGGCGTCCGCGGACTCCGTGCCCGGCGTCCGCGTCCCCGTGCCCTCCTCCTCGGCGACGGCGTAGGTGATGGCGCCGGCGGCGACCAGCGCGGCGGCCGCCGCCCCGGCGACCAGTCCGATGTGCCTCACTGCATCATCCCGCTGGAGCAGGAGGCGCCCGGCTCCGGCGTCTGCGCCCCCTGGACGTAGGTGGCGAAGAACTTGTCCACGGCCGGGTCGTCGGCGGCGCGCACGCTCAACTGGTGGCCCCAGGCCGACAGCACGAGGGGCGCCGACTGGTCCGCGTACGGGCTCATCAGGGTGTACGGCGTCGCCTTCACGCGCGCGGCGAGCGCGGCCACGTCCGACTTCGCCGCCCGGTCGGTGTACGTCACCCAGACGGCGCCGTGCTCCAGGGAGTGCACGGCCATCTCGTCCTTGACGGGCTTGGTGTAGACGGTGCCGTTGCAGTCCGCCCACACCGGGTTGTGGTCGCCGCCCACCGGCGGGCGCATCGGGTACGTCACGGGCGTGGTGACGTGATTGCGGGCCAGGGGGCCCTTCCAGGTCCGCACGCCGTCCGCGCCGGTGGCCCACTGGCCGCCCGGCGCGCTCTTGGGGCCGGTGCCGGCGTTCTTGGTGTCGTCGGTCGCGCTCGCGGCCGCCTCCGCCTTCTTCCCGCCGTCGTCGGACCGCGCCTTCACCACGAACACGGCACCCGCCACGAGCCCGGCCACGACCACCGCGCTCGCGGCGACGGTCAGGCCCCGCAGCCGCCGCCGGCGGGCCTGCTCGGCGCGGCGCATCTCGGCGACATGGGCCTTGCGGGCGGAGCTGCTGTCGTTGTCGGTCGTCGGGGAACCCATGGGGCGTGTCCTTCGGGGGAGCGGACGGGGACGGTGGGGCCCGCTGATCGTAGTGGGGGAGAAGGGGTGCGGTGTAGGCCGACACAAGCCGCCGTGCGGGCGCGCCCACCCCCTACGTCCGCCCCGATGTGGGCTGGCGCACGATATTTGGAATCCCCGATGCGTATTACTACGCTGGCGGGATGCGGCTCCTGCGCTCCACCGACCTCGCGCTGCGCGTCCTGATGCGGCTCGCCGTCGCCGGTACGACCACGCCGACGACCCGGCAGGTCGCCGCCGACATGGACGTGCCGTACACCCACGCCGCCAAGGTCGTCGCCGAGCTGCAGCACCAGGGCCTGGTGGACGCCCGCCGCGGCCGGGGCGGCGGGCTCGCGCTCACCGGCAAGGGCCGGACCGCCTCCGTCGGCGCGGTGGTGCGCGCCTTCGAGGGCGACGGCGACGTCGTCGACTGCGAGGGCGCCACGCCCTGCCCCCTGAACTCCGGCTGTCGGCTGCGGGGCGCGCTGCGCCGCGCCCAGGAGGCCTTCTACGCCGCGCTGGACCCGGTGACGGTGCAGGACATCGTCAGCGACCCGACGGGTCCCCTGCTGCTCGGCATCACCAAGGCGCCCTGAGACCGCGCAGGACCGAGACCGCGGAAGACTGAGACCGCTGAGGGCTTAGACCGCGGAGGGCAGGGCGCGGCCGGGGGGACCGCCCGTACACCGCGAAGGGGCCGCCGGGCAGATCCGGCGGCCCCTTCGCGGTGTGCCGTGCGGCGGGCGTCAGCAGCGTCAGCCCTGGGCCAGCCACAGGTCGGGGCCGAAGACCTCGTAGTGGATGTCGGCCGCGGCGACGCCCTTGGCGAGCAGCTGCTCGCGCACGGCGCGCATGAAGGGCAGCGGGCCGCACAGGTACGCGCGCGTGCCGGCCGGCACGGTGAGGTTGCTGAGGTCGACGAGGCCGGTGCGGGCGCCGGCGGGCGCGTCCTGCTCGTAGAAGAAGTGCACGGACGCGTCCGCGAGCTTGCCGGCGTAGGCCTCCTGCTCGGTGCGCAGGGCGTGGTCGGCGGGGGAGCGGTCGCCGTGCACGACGGTGACCGGGGCGGCGTGCGCGTCCTCGGCGAGCTGGGCCAGCATCGCGATCATCGGGGTGACGCCGATGCCGGCGGAGGCCAGCAGCACGGGCGCCCCGGGGGCGTCGTCGAGGACGAGGTCGCCGTACGGCTCGGACAGATGCAGGACGTCGCCGACGCGCACGCGTGCGTGGAGGTGGTGCGAGACCTCGCCGTCGGGGGTGGCGCCGTCGCCGGTCACGCGCTTGACGCTGAACTGGCGCACGCTCTCGCCGGGGGCGCCGGACAGGCTGTACTGCCGTATCTGCCGGGCGCCGTCGGCCAGCTCCACCTGGACGGAGACGTACTGGCCCGCGCGGAACCCGCGCACCGGGCCGCCGTCGGTGGGGCGCAGCCGGAAGGTGACGACGTCGGCGGTCTCCTCGATGCGCTCGACGACCTCCCACGGCCGCCTGCCCCGGCCGGCGCTCTCCTCGTACAGCCGCTTCTCGATGGCGACGAGCGCGTTGGCCATCAGCCAGTAGACCTCGTCCCAGGCGGCGGCCACCTCGGGGGTGACGGCCTCGCCGAGGACCTCGGCGATGGCGGCGAAAAGGTGCTCGTGGACGACCTGGTACTGCTCGGGGGCCACGCCGAGGGAGGCGTGCTTGTGCGCGATGCGGCCGAGCATGGCGTCGGGCCGCCGGTCGGGGTGGTCCAGAAGGTGCGTGGCGAAGGCCGCGATGGAGCCGGCGAGGGCCTGCTTCTGGGCGCCGGAGGCCTGGTTGCCGCGGTTGAACAGGTCTCGCAGCAGCTCGGGGTGGGCGTCGAAGAGCCGGGCGTAGAAGCGCTCGGTGATCTCGCCGATGGCGCCGCCGACGGCGGGCAGGGTGGCGCGGACGGTTGCTGCGGACTGCTCGGACAGCATCAGGACTCCTCCTGGCTCGACTGATCGGACGGTATGAAAACTTGCATCTGAGATGCAAATTAATGGGGCGTGGTGTCGCTCACGTCCGGTCCCTCGCCGGCCATTACGGATGGCGGCCCGAGCAGGCAAGATGGGCGGCAGAGAGCAGTACACCCGCAGGACACGGGGCATTCGGCCCGGAGCCGCTTCGCCGATCATGGTCCGCAACGCGCGTGAAACGGTCGTGTGATGGGATGCTGCTCAGGTGCCCGACCGCCTCCCGCCTCACCGGGGACAGGCGGCCTGACCAGCAAGGATGGGGAAGCGGAAGATGGACAAGCAGCAGGAGTTCGTGCTCCGGACGTTGGAGGAGCGCGACATCCGGTTCGTACGCCTGTGGTTCACGGACGTGCTGGGCTTCCTCAAGTCCGTTGCCGTGGCCCCGGCCGAGCTGGAGCAGGCCTTCGACGAGGGCATCGGCTTCGACGGCTCCGCCATCGAGGGCTTCGCCCGGGTCTACGAGTCCGACATGATCGCCAAGCCGGACCCCTCCACCTTCCAGGTGCTGCCCTGGCGGGCCGAGGCCCCCGGCACCGCGCGCATGTTCTGCGACATCCTCATGCCCGACGGCTCCCCCTCCTTCGCCGACCCCCGCTACGTCCTCAAGCGCGCCCTGGCCCGCGCCTCCGACCTCGGCTTCACCTTCTACACGCACCCCGAGATCGAGTTCTTCCTGCTCAAGGAGAAGCCGCTCGACGGCAGCCGGCCCACCCCGGCCGACAACTCCGGCTACTTCGACCACACCCCGACCAACGTCGGCATGGACTTCCGCCGCCAGGCGATCACCATGCTGGAGTCGATGGGCATCTCGGTGGAGTTCTCCCACCACGAGGGCGCGCCCGGCCAGCAGGAGATCGACCTGCGCTACGCCGACGCGCTGTCCACGGCCGACAACGTCATGACGTTCCGGCTGGTGATGAAGCAGGTGGCGCTGGAGCAGGGCGTGCAGGCCACGTTCATGCCGAAGCCGTTCTCCGAGCACCCCGGCAGCGGCATGCACACCCACCTCTCCCTCTTCGAGGGCGACCGCAACGCCTTCTACGAGTCGGGCGCCGAGTACCAGCTCTCCAAGGTCGGCCGCTCCTTCATCGCCGGCCTGCTGCGGCACGCGGCGGAGATCTCCGCGGTCACCAACCAGTGGGTGAACTCCTACAAGCGCATCTGGGGCGGCTCCGAGCGCACCGCCGGCGCCGGCGGCGAGGCCCCTTCCTACATCTGCTGGGGCCACAACAACCGCTCGGCCCTGGTCCGCGTCCCCATGTACAAGCCCGGCAAGACCGGCTCCGCGCGCGTGGAGGTCCGCTCCCTGGACTCCGGCGCCAACCCCTACCTCGCCTACGCGGTCCTGCTGGCCGCCGGCCTGAAGGGCATCGAGGAGGGCTACGAACTCCCGCCCGGCGCCGAGGACGACGTCTGGGCCCTCTCCAACGCCGAACGCCGCGCGATGGGCATCGAACCCCTCCCGCAGAACCTCGGCGAGGCCCTCACCCTCATGGAGAACAGCGACCTGGTCGCCGAAACCCTCGGCGAACACGTCTTCGACTTCTTCCTGCGCAACAAGCGCTCGGAGTGGGAGGAGTACCGCAGCGAGGTCACCGCGTTCGAACTGCGGAAGAACCTGCCGGTGCTGTAGGCGCGGGTCACGCCGTCAACAGGCGCTGATCCCCCGTGTGGCCGACCGCTCGTCGCGGTCGGCCACACGGCGTCTGCGCGCGCCCCCGCGCCGTCCCTGGGCCGTCCGGCCCGGCGCCTGGGGGTGTCTCGTCGGTCGGGCCGGATCCGGGAGCGGTGTGAGGGGAGCATCCGTGTCATGGGGCGGGCGGCACGCGCGTGGCCTGCTTGACCCGCCAGGCCGCCCCTTGCACAGTCGGGACGGCGGCGCGTGACCGCCCGCCTCCTTCCGCCGCCCGGCCCCCGACCCTGGGCCGTGGACGGCCCCGACACCCAGGAGTGGCTGGTCCGATGGTCCTCGACCTGCTGGTGATCGGTACGGCCATCACCTTGGGGCCCCTGCACAACAGCGCCTTCATCCTGTTGCTCTCCTCGCGGCGCGGGGTCCGCCTGGGCCTGGCGTTCCTGTTGTCGTGGCTGGCCGATCTGGTCGCCGTGGTCGCCGTCGTGGTGCTGCTGACCGGCGGGCAGCCCCCGGCCCGTCACAGCGCGCCCTCGACCGCCGGGATCGCCGCGAAACTCGCCATCGGCCTGGCACTGGTGCTGTACGGCGCGCACCGGCGGCGCCGCCCGCCCCGCCCGCACGGCCCACCGCGCTGGGCCGCCCGGATCGACAACGCCTCCTGGGTCTCGGCAGCCGGTCTGGCCTGGCTGCTGCAGCCCTGGGCACTGGTCGGCGCCGGTGCCGCCACGGTTCTGGAGGCGCACCTGTCCACCGCCGGCGACTGGCTCGCGCTGACCGGGTACTGCCTGCTGGCCACGCTCAGCCTCATCGTCATGGAGATGTACGTGGTCTGGGCTCCCGCGGCCGCGGGAGCCCGGCTGGACGCCCTGCGGACCTGGCTCGGCCGGCACCAGGAACAGCTGGTCGTCACGCTCTGCCTCCTCGCCGGCCTGTGGCTGACGGGCGCGAGCATCTTCGAGCTGGTCAGCTGACGTCGGTGCGGCGCAGCGCCGGCGGGGTCCAGTCGCCGGTGAGGGCGGCCTGCCGGGGCCGGGACAGGCGCAGGAAGAGGTCCTGAGGGCGCCGGCCGATCCGGCGCAGCACCGACGCGCCGCCGGGCTCGCTCTCCGCACCGGGCCCGGGCCGTCCCGTGCTCCCCGTTCGCTGTCCGTGCCCGGCACCAGTGCCCTGCCACCCGGCAGGTCCGAGGCCACCAGGGCCGCCGCCAGTCCGGCTTCCGCGCGCGGGACCGCTTCCGCGTCAGACCGGCAAGAGCGGTGTTCACCGCCGGCAAACCACCCGGCGGACGGAAACCGCCGGCGCCCGCGTTGACCCCGTGCCGGTCAGTCCGGGAACGCCGGGGAGACCGCTGCCGTCGTGATGCGCCGGGCCCGGCCCGTGCCGTCCGCCGGTACCTCGTAGAGGTCCGCGCCGTAGTCGCCTGGCAGGGCGTAGAGCACCGTGTGGGTGTCGCGCCACAGGGCCTGGTCGTCGACGCTGCGGGGTTCGGCCAGGGGGGTTTCCCGCAGGGTGCGCAGGTCGAGGACGTACAGGCGCCAGGGGGCGTCCTTCGGCAGGCCGGGGACGCGCTTCTTGAAGGCGATCCGGGTGCCGTCGGGGGAGAGGGAGGGGCACTCCACGTTGCTGCGCACGGTGGTGACCGTGCGGGCCGTCAGGTCGCCGCGGACCAGGTAGGTCCGCCCCTTCGTCGCCAGCGTGGCGTAGAACGTGCGGTCGTCGGCGGCGAACGTCACGCCCCAGAAGTTCACGTCCGCCGCGCGGTAGTCGTGGCCGTCCTTGACGATCCGGAACGCCTCCAGGGAGGGGATCAGCCTCCCCGTGCGCACGTCGGCGATCGCCGCGCGCGTGGAGAAGTTCGTCCCCGCGTAGGAGTCGCCGCCCACGAACGCCGTCCAGGCCGCGAAGTGCCCGCTCGGCGAGACCCGGGCCCGGGACGGGATGCCGGGCACGTCGTAGGTGTGCGTCACCTTCAGGCGGGCGTCGAGCAGCACGGCCCGGTAGGTGTCCGACACCGGGCCGTGCACCGCCTGCAGGCACACGCCGGTGCCGGCGGCCGCGTGGAAGCGCAGGCACTTCACACCGGAGGCGGTGCGCGCTCCCGCCGGGTCCGTGGCCGGCACGCTGGTCAGCTCGTCGCGATGCGGGCCCCACGCCATGTTCCGGAAGACCAGGCGCCCCCGGTCGGTCAGCGTGACCCGGCCCGTGCTCACCGACGGTCCGCCGGGCCGGGCCTGGTCACGCCGCTCCGCCCGCGCCGAGGCGTGCAGCACCGACGCCACCGCGACGCCCGCCAGGACGGCGAGCGCGGCGAACAGGACCAGGAGACGGTTGCGTGCGGTCATGCCGTGCCTTTCGGGCGCAGGGTGAAGGAGAACGCGGCGCACCCGGCCAGCGCGAGGGCCGACGCTGTCAGCGCCGCCCGGTCGCCCCAGACCGTCCACAGCGCGCCGAACGCCAGCGAGCAGGCGAACCGGGCCAGCGCCTGGCCCGTCTGCACCAGCGCGAGTCCCGAGGAACGCAGCGCCTCGGGCACGCTGTCGGAGGCCGCCGCCATCAGCACGCCGTCGGTGGCCGCGTAGAAGGCGCCGTGCAGCACGAGCACCGCGTACGGCAGCGCGCTGCCGTGCCAGGACGTCAGCAGCAGGGCGTAGGCGGCGAGCAGCGCGCCGTGTCCGGCCAGGAAGATCCGCCAGCGGCCCACCCGGTCGGCCAGCCGGCCCGCCGGCACCGCCAGGAGCAGGAACGCGGCCGCCGTGCCCAGCGGCAGCAGGGCGAACCAGCGGTCGGGCACGCCCAGACGGCGCTGGAGCAGCAGATAGACGAAGGAGTCGCTGACGGTGGCCAGGCCCAGCAGCAGGGCGCACAGCGCGATGCGGCGCAGGTCGCGCTCGCGCAGGAGCCCCATTGCACCGCGCAGGGTGGGCCGTGGCCCGTCGTCCGCGGGCGGTGCCGCACGGCCGCCGGGCACGAACAGCACCAGCACCAGCACGCCGACGGCGGCCACGCAGAAGCTGACCGTGAACACCGCGTCGTAGCCGTCGACGGTGAGCCGCAGGATCCAGAACGCGACCAGCGGCCCGAGCAGGGCGCCGGCGGTGTCCATCGCCCGGTGCACCCCGAAGGCGCGGCCGCGGCTCTCGGGCGTGCTCGACAGCGAGATCAGCGCGTCGCGCGGCGCGGTCCGCAGACCCTTGCCGGTGCGGTCGGCCGCCAGGACCAGGCCGATCGGCGTCAGCGAGTGCGCGAGCAGGAGCAGCGGCTTGCACAGGCCCGAGATGCCGTAGCCGAGGCACGCCACCGTCTTGTGCCGGCCCCCGCCGCGGTCGGCGACGTGCCCGCCCAGCAGCCGTACGAGGGCCGAGAAACCGTTGTAGACGCCGTCCAGCAGCCCGAAGCCGAGCGGGGACAGGCCCAGCCCCGCCACCAGGTACAGCGGGAGCACGGCGGTCACCATCTCCGACGACACGTCGGTGATCAGGCTGACCGTGCCGAGCGCGAGGACGGTCGGGGCGACCGCGGCGCGGCGCCGCCCGGCGGGGGGCCGGACGGCGCCGTCCGCGGACGCCGGCGCCGGAGCTCCGGCGCGGCTGTCCGCCACGTACATGGTCAGGACGCCCAGATGCCGGTGATGTCCTGGGCGCCCGCCGCGTTGCCCGCGTGGGAGGACAGGCCCTTGAGGTCCTCCAGCGTGCGCAGCAGGTCGTAGTGGTCGTAGGTGGTGGAGGTGGACGAGCCGGGGGTCACCGGCTGGCCGTACAGGACGGTCGGGATGCGGTTGCCGGAGAGCCGGTTGTCCTCGTCGAAGGTGACCACGAGCAGGCTGTTGTGGGTCTTGGCCCAGGTCGCGTACGCGCCCAGGTTGTTCTTCAGCCAGGTGTCACCGGTGGACACCGAGCAGTCGTGCATGTCGCTGCACAGGTTGGGCACGACGAAGGAGACGTCGGGCAGCGTCGAGTAGTCCGACGGGAACTGCGCGAACGTCTTGGCCGTGGAGGTGGGGACGTTGCTGAAGCCGAACCACGGGTTGTGCTTGCGGGCGTAGTTCCCGCTGCTGCACGTCGTCGACCCCTGGCTGGGCAGCGTCTCGTTGTAGCTGGCCCAGGTCTTGCCGGCCGCCAGCAGTTCGGAGGCGAGGTTGGGCGCGGAGGAGAAGCCCGGGGTGTAGCAGCTGTCGTCGGTGATGCCCTGGGTGGAGCCGGAGAACAGGGCGAAGTAGTTGGGCTGGCTCGGGTGGGTCTCGGCGTACGCCTGGCTCAGGTTGGCGCCCTGGGACTTCAGGGAGTTGATGTACGGGGCGCTGGAGGAGCCGATGACCTGGCTGTAGGCGTGGTTCTCGAAGACCACGACGACCACGTGGTCGGGGGTGGGCACGGCGCCCGCGGCGTGCGCGGAACCGCCGCCGAGCCCGGTCCACAGGCCGACCGCGGCCGCGGCCAGGGCGGTCGCCGAGGCCAGGGCGGTACGGGCGCGGCGGAACACGGAACTGCTGCCGGACACATCAACCTCCGGGGTGGGGAAGAGCGGGGCTGGCGGTGCGGACAGAGCATGCACACGCCAACATTCCCGTGGCCCACGTCCTCCAACCCGAAGGATGAAGAGCGGGTGAACTACCGGTTCGGTCCGGTGGCATGACCGGCCAGCACCTGGTGCAGCGGTTCCGTGGCACGGCGGCGGTACTCCTGGATCGCCCAGCCGTTGCCGTCGGGATCCGTGAAGTACATGAACGTCGCGCCGTCGTCCGGGGCGTACTGCACCGGCTCGGACACCTCCAGCCCGCGCTCGGTCAGCTCCGCGTGGGCCGCCTTGATGTCGGCGACGCACAGCTGCAGGCCCTGGTACGAGCCGGGGGCCGGGCGCGGGCCCTTGGTCATCTCCCAGATGCTGTCGCCGAGCGCGATCGAACAGCCGGAGCCCGGGGGCGTGAGCTGCACGATCCGCATGCCCGGCATGACCTCCGTGTCGATGTCGACGTGTAAGCCCACCTTGTCGCGGTAGAAGTCCCGGGCCCGGTCGATGTCGCTGACCGGCAGCGGGATCACTTCCAGGGTGAAGTCCATCGCTCCTCCTCCGTGTGACCTCTCCACCGAAGCGGATATCGGGGCGCCGCGCCACCGGATCGGCCGAACGGGGCCGCCGGTGTCGGCTCGCCTCCGCCGGGCGAGCCGGCGCACCCGCCGGGGGCGGGCCGGCCCGCCCCCGGCGGGGGCCGGTCAGCCGAACATGCCCGGCTGGTAGTCGCCGGCCGGCTGGCGGACCAGGACGTTCAGCCGGTTGTAGGCGTTGATCAGGGCGATCAGCGACACCAGGGCGGCGAGCTGGTCCTCGTCGTAGTGGTGTGCGGCCCTCTCCCACACCTCGTCCGGGACGCCCGAGCCGTCGGCGATCCGGGTGCCGTGCTCGGTCAGCTCCAGGGCCGCGCGCTCGGCGTCGGTGAACACCGTCGCCTCCCGCCAGGCGGCGACCAGGTTCAGGCGTACGGAGGTCTCACCGGCGTGGGCGGCGTCCTTGGTGTGCATGTCGGTGCAGAAGCCGCAGCCGTTGATCTGGCTGGCGCGGATCTTCACCAGTTCCTGGGTGGCGGCGGGCAGGGCGGAGTCGGAGACGACCTTGCCCGCGGAGTTGACGAAGCGGAGGAACTTGCCGGCGACGGGGGTGCCGAAGAGGTCCAGACGAGCGTTCATCGAGGCTCCCGATGCAGTGGTGGGTGCGTACACCGGACTGACGGACCGACCGCGCCGGATGTGACGGCCATGGTGATGTGACCTGCGTCACGCTCAATGTCCTGGCTGGAGGAAGGTTGCGGCACCCTTGTGAGGCCCGGTGCAATGTGAAATATTACTGACGTGCCCACGAAGGAGCCCGCACCTCTGGACGCCGTGATCATCGGCGCCGGAGTGGTCGGGGCGGCGTGCGCGTACTACGCCACCCGCGCCGGACTCTCCGTCGCGGTCGTCGACCGCGGACCCGTCGCCGGCGGCACCACCGGAGCCGGCGAGGGCAATCTGCTCGTCTCCGACAAGGAGGCGGGACCCGAACTCCGACTCGCCCTGCTGTCCCTGCGGTTGTGGCGCGAACTCGCCGCCGCCCTCCCGTCGCAGGACGCGGTCGAACACGAGCTCAAGGGCGGCCTCGTCGTCGCGTCCGACGAGAGAGCCCTCACCGCCCTGCGCGCCTTCGCCACCGGCCAGCGCACGGCCGGCGTCGAGGCGCACGAGGTTCCCGCCACCGAACTGCACTCGCTGGAACCAGAGTTGGCGCCCGGCCTGGCCGGCGGGTTCCACTACCCGCAGGACGCCCAGGTGCAGCCCGCCCGGGCCGCCGCCGCCCTGCTGCGCGCCGCCCGCCGCCAGGGCGCGCGCGTCCGGCTCGGCGAGGAGGTCACCGCCGTCCTCACCGACGCCCCGGGCGGCGCCGTACGCGGCGTGCGCACCCCGTACGGCGACCTGCACGCCCCGGCCGTCGTCAACGCCGCCGGCACCTGGGGCGGCCGGATCGCCGCGCTCGCCGGCAGCCACCTGCCCGTCCTGCCCCGCCGCGGCTTCGTCCTCGTCACCGAGCCCCTGCCCCCCGGCCTGATCCGCCACAAGGTGTACGCCGCGGACTACGTCGCCGACGTCGCCAGCGGCTCGGCCGCCCTCCAGTCCTCCGCCGTCGTCGAGGGCACCCCGGCCGGCACCGTCCTCATCGGCGCCACCCGCGAACGCGTCGGCTTCGACCGGACCCTGTCCACCGAGGCGCTGCGCCGCCTGGCAGCCCAGGCCACCGCCCTCTTCCCGGCCCTGGCCGACGTGCACGCCCTGCGCGCCTACTGCGGGTTCCGCCCCTACCTGCCCGACCACCTGCCCGCCATCGGCCCCGACCCCCGGGTGCCCGGCCTGCACCACGCCTGCGGCCACGAGGGCGCCGGCATCGGCCTCGCCCCGGCCACCGGCCTGCTCGTCACCGCCGCCCTGACCGGCGCCGAACCCCCCGTGCCGGCCGAGCCGTTCCACCCCGGCCGCTTCCCCCTGCAAGGCGGCACCCCCGTCACCCCAGGAGCCCCCTCATGAGCCGCGCGCCCCGCACCCCGCACGGCCTGGTACGGGCCGAGCCCGCACCGCCGTTCCCCTTCACCTTCGACGGCCGCACCCTCACCGCCCTGCCCGGGCAGAGCCTCGCCGCCGCGCTCTGGTCCGCCGGGATCCTCTCCTGGCGCACCACCCGGAGAAACGGGGCGCCGCGCGGGGTGTTCTGCGGGATCGGCGTCTGCCACGACTGCCTCGCGACCGTCAACGGCCGCCCCAACCAGCGCGCCTGCCTGATCCCCGTACGGCCCGGGGACACCGTCACCCCGCAGGAGGGCACCGGTCATGACACCGCCGGCCGCTGACCCCGCGACCGCCGGCCCGGGCGGCATCGCCGACCTCGCCGTCGTCGGCGCCGGGCCCGCCGGGCTCGCGGCCGCCGTCCGCGCCGCCGCGCTCGGGCTGACGGTCACCCTGCTGGACGCGGGGGAGCGGCCCGGCGGGCAGTTCCACCGGCACCCCGCGCCCGGCCTCGGCGCCGCCCGGCCCCAGGCCCTGCACCACGGCTGGCGGGACTTCACCGGGCGCCTGCGGCGGCTGGCCGCCGGGCCGGTGACCCACCTGCCCCGGCACCACGTGTGGAGCGTCGTCCGGGCGGGCGCGCACTGGCGGCTGCACGCCGTGGCCGCGCCCGGCTTCGGCGACGCGCCCACGACCGCCACCGGGATCACCGGACCCGATCCCGATCCCGATCTCGGCTCCGACCCCGACCCCGGCCACGGTCCCGGCCCCCGTGACCCCGGTGAACCGCCCGCCGGCGAGATCCCCGTCACCGTCGACGCGCGTGCCGTCCTGCTCGCCACCGGCACCTACGAGCGCCAACTGCCCTTCCCCGGCTGGACCTTGCCCGGGGTGATCGGCGCGGGCGGGGCGCAGGCCATGCTCAAGTCGCATCTGGTGCTGCCCGGCCGGCGGACCGTCGTCGCCGGCAGCGGCCCCCTGCTGCTCGCCGTCGCCGGTTCTCTCACGGCCGCCGGAGCCCGCGTCCCCGCCGTCGTCGAGGCCGCCGGCCCCACGGCGTACGGCCGCACCCTGCCCGCCCTGCTGCGCGCCCCCGCCAAGCTCGCCGAAGGCGCCCGGTACGGCGGCGCGCTGCTGCGGCGCGGCACCCGGCTGCTCACCCGGCACGCCGTCACCGCGGCCCACGGCACCACCCGCGTCGAGGCCGTCACCGTGACCCGGCTCGACCAGGACTGGCGGCCCGTGCCCGGCACCGGGCGCCGCATCCCCTGCGACGCGCTCGCCGTCGGCCACGGACTCGTCCCGCAGCTCGACCTCGCCACCGGCCTCGGCTGCGCCACCCGCCGCACCGGCGACGACACCCTCGCCCTCGTCGTCGACGCAGGCCAGGCCACCTCGGTGCCCGGCGTCTGGGCGGCGGGCGAGACGTGCGGGGTGGGCGGCGCCGACCTGGCGGCCGTCGAGGGGGAACTCGCCGCCGACGCGATCGCCCACACCCTGCGCGGCATCCCGCGGGACGCCCGCCGCACCGCCGCGCTCACCCGCCGCCGGGCCCGGCTGCGCGCCTTCGCCGACGCGCTCGCCGCCGTGCACCGGCCCGGCCCCGGCTGGGCCGCCTGGCTCGACGACACCACCGAGGTTTGCCGCTGCGAGGAGGTCACCGCCGGGGAGATCCGCACGGCGGTCACCGGGTACGGCGCCCTCGACGCCCGCAGCGTCAAGCTGCTCACGCGTGCCGGGATGGGCTGGTGCCAGGGCCGGATGTGCGGGCCGGCCGTCGCCCGTCTCACCGGCCGGCCCCCCGCGCCCGACCGCCGCCCGCTGTCCTGCCCGGTGCCGCTGCGGCACCTGGCCGCCCTGCCCGCCAGCCCCCGTCCAGCCAGCGAGGAGCCCGAAGCATGACCGCCGCAGACACCCGCACCCGCCCCTGGCACGGCGTCATGGTCGCCACCGCCCTGCCCCTGCGCGAGGACCGCTCCGTCGACTACGACGCCTACGCCGAGCACGTCGCCCACCTGATCGCCGCCGGCTGCGACGGCGTCGTCCCCAACGGCTCGCTCGGCGAGTACCAGACCCTCACCGACGACGAACGCGCCCGCGTCGTCCGGGTCGCCGTCGAGGCCGCCGGCGACGGCGCCCGCGTGATGCCCGGCGTGTCCGCGTACGGCAGCGCCGACTCCCGGCGCTGGGCCGACCAGGCCGCCGAGGCCGGCTGCGGCTCCGTCCTGCTGCTGCCGCCCAACGCCTACCGCGCCGACGACGCCGGCGTGCGCGCCCACTACGCCGAGGCGGCCCGCGCGGGCCTGCCCGTCGTCGCGTACAACAACCCGCACGACACCCGGGTCGACCTCACCCCCGCCCTGCTGGCCCGGCTGCACGCCGACGGGCACATCGTCGCCGTCAAGGAGTTCAGCGGCGACGTCCGCCGTGCCTACGAGATCGCCGAACTCGCCCCGGGCCTCGACCTGCTCGCCGGCGCCGACGACGTCCTGCTCGAACTCGCCCTGGCCGGCGCCGTCGGCTGGATCGCCGGCTACCCCAACGCCCTGCCCGGCGCCTGCCTCGCCCTGTACCGGGCCGCCACCGGCCGCGACCTCGACACCGCGCTGCCCCTGTACCGCGCCTTGCACCCGCTGCTGCGCTGGGACTCCCGGACCGAGTTCGTACAGGCGATCAAGCTCTCCATGGACCTCGCCGGCCGGCCCGGCGGGCCCACCCGGCCGCCGCGCGCCCCGCTCGCACCGGAGCAGGCCGCCCTCGTCCGCGCCGCCACCGAGAAGGCCCTCGCCGAGGGCCTCGACTGACCGCCGGAGGTCCCGCGTTGCGCACCCGACACGTCTACCACGCCGTCGACTCGCACACCGAGGGCATGCCCACCCGGGTGATCACCGGCGGCGTCGGGGTGCTGCCCGGCGCCACCATGGCCGAGCGGCGCCGCCATCTGATCGAGCACCTCGACCACGTCCGCACCCTGCTGATGTACGAGCCGCGCGGCCACTCCGCGATGAGCGGCGCGATCCTGCAGCCGCCCACCCGGCCCGACGCCGACCACGGCGTGTTGTTCATCGAGGTGTCCGGGGCGCTGCCGATGTGCGGGCACGGCACGATCGGCGTCGCCACGGTGCTCGTCGAGACCGGGATGGTGCCGGTCACCGAACCGGTGACCACCGTCCGCCTGGACACCCCCGCCGGGCTCGTCACGGCCGACGTGCGGGTCGCGGACGGCGTCGCCGAACAGGTCACGCTCACCAACGTGCCCGCGTTCTGCGCGGCCCTGGACCGCACGGCCGACGTGCCCGGGTACGGGACGGTGCGCTACGACCTCGCCTACGGCGGCAACTTCTACGCCTTCGCCGAGCTCGACGCCCTCGGCCTGCCCTTCGAGCGGGCCCGCAAGGACGAGCTGCTGGCCGCCGGGCTGGCGCTCATGGACGCGGTGAACGCCTCGCCGGACCGGCCGGTGCATCCGGAGAACCCGGAGATCGCCGGGCTCAAGCACGTCTACCTGATCGCGCCCGGCTCCGACGCGAAGCACTCGCGGCACGCCATGGCCATCCACCCCGGCTGGTTCGACCGCTCGCCCTGCGGCACCGGGACCTCGGCGCGGATGGCGCAGCTGCACGCGCGCGGCGGACTCGCGCTCGGCGCCGACTTCGTGAACGAGTCGTTCATCGGGACGCGGTTCGTGGGGCGGCTCGTCGCCGAGACCGCCGTCGGGGGCGTGCCGGCGGTCGTGCCCACGGTCACCGGACGGGCCTGGATCACGGGCACCGCCCAGTACTTCCTGGACCCGGACGATCCCTTCCCGGCGGGTTTCCTACTCTGAGGTGCCCGCGAACCGAACCGACGGCAGCCGATCGCCGCGTCGATCGCCGCCCCCGCAGCCCCGGAGGCAACCAGCATGGCCGGCCACCTGAAGCAAGCCAACCTCATCACCGCGCAGGAGCGGCTGCGCGACCAGGTGGCCCACGCCCTGCGCGCCGCGCTGATCTCCGGTGAGCTGCAGCCGGGGCTGGTGTACTCGGCGCCGGCGCTCGCCTCCGACTTCGGGATCTCCGCGACGCCGGTGCGCGAGGCGATGCTCGACCTGGTCCGCGAAGGGCTGGTGGAACCCGTGCGCAACAAGGGGTTCCGGGTCACCGAGGTCAGCGGGCGGGACCTCGACCAGTACAGCGAGCTGCGGGCGCTGATCGAGGTGCCGACGGTGGGGGCGGTGACGCGGTCGGCGAGCCGGGAGCAGCTCCAGGCGCTGCGGCCGGTGGCGGAGGAGATCGTGGCGAGCGCGCGCGAGCACGACCTGATCGGCTACCTCGACGCCGACCGCCGCTTCCATCTGTCCCTGCTCGGCCTGCACGGCAACGAGCGCCTGGTCGAAACGGTGGGGGACCTGCGCAAGCGGTCGCGCCTGTACGGGCTGCGGGCCCTGGACGCGCAGGGCCTGCTGCTGCCTTCGGCGGAGGAGCACCTGGAGCTGCTGGACCGGATGCTGGCGGGCGACGCGGCGGAGGCGGAAACGGTGATGACCCGCCACCTGGGTCACGTGCGTTCGCTGTGGGCGGCGGAGGGTTCCTGACGAGTGCCGGGTGCGGGTACCTGCGGTGCCTGTGGGGGCGGGTGCGGATTTCACGCCGGGTGCGGGTGCGTGGGTGGCTGGTCGCGCAGTTCCCCGCGCCCCTAGGGGGTTGCAGTCACCCCCTTCCCCACGTAGCTGCGGGCAGTCGTGCCGCTGGGGCGGCACGGGTGGGCGCAGCGGCACCCCGCAAGCGCCGGGCAGCGCACCCCACGGCGTTCACCACAACCCCAGGCACAAGCGCACCGCAGGCCACCGCACCCAACGGCGTTCACCGCACCCCCGGGCGCGCAGTCACCCCCCGTACCGAGAACCGCAAGGCCCCGCGCCGGCGGCTAGGCTCTGGCCAAGGATGGGCTGGACGACAAGGAGGCCGCAGATGACGGCGCCCGGGCGCAGGAGCAGCACCTTCTCTCGGCTGCTGCGACACGGCTTCACCGACCCGTCCGCCGCCGAACGCCTCCTGGAGGGCGACGACCTCGCCCCCGTCCGCACCGACCCGGTCCTGCTGGAAGCCCTCGGCGCCACCGCCGACCCCGACCTCGCCCTGCAGGGCCTCGCCCGCCTGCTGGAGGCGCAGCCCGACCCCACGGCCCGCCGCGAGCTGCTCGACACCGTCACCGCGGCCAAGCCCCTGCGCGACCGCCTGCTCGGCGTGCTCGGCGCCTCCGCCGCCCTCGCCGACCACCTCGCCCGGCACCCCCGGGACTGGTACGCGCTGGTCACCTACGAGCCGTACGACCTGCATCCCGGTCTCGCCGAGTTCGAGCGGGGCCTGGCCGAGGCCACCGACCCGGTCGCGCTGCGCGTGGCCTACCGCCGCTGCCTGCTGTCGATCGCGGCCCGTGACGTGTGCGGCACGACCGACGTCGCCGAGACCGCCGCCGAGCTGGCCGACCTGGCGACCGCGACGCTGCGGGCCGCGCTGGCCATCGCCGAGGCGGCCGCCCCGGACGACGCGGCCGCCTGCCGGCTCGCGGTGATCGCGATGGGCAAGTGCGGCGGCCACGAGCTGAACTACGTCTCCGACGTGGACGTCATCTTCGTCGCGGAGGCCGCCGAGGGCACCGACGAGAGCAAGGCCCTCAAGGCCGCCACGCGCCTGGCCTCGCACCTGATGCGGGTCTGCTCCGAGACCACCGTCGAGGGCTCGATCTGGCCGGTCGACGCCAATCTGCGCCCCGAGGGCCGCAACGGCCCGCTGGTGCGGACCCTGGCCAGCCATCTGGCCTACTACCAGCGCTGGGCCAAGACGTGGGAGTTCCAGGCCCTGCTGAAGGCGCGGCCGGTGGCCGGCGACGCCGAGCTGGGCCGGGCGTACGTCGAGGCGCTGGAGCCGCTGGTGTGGCAGGCCGCCGAGCGGGAGAACTTCGTCGCCGACGTGCAGAAGATGCGGCGGCGGGTCGTCGAGAACATCCCCGTCGCGGAGGTGGAGCGCGAGCTGAAGCTCGGGCCGGGAGGTCTGCGGGACGTCGAGTTCGCCGTGCAGCTGCTGCAGCTGGTGCACGGGCGGGCCGACGCCTCCCTGCGCAGCGGCACCACGCTGGACGCGCTGGGGGCGCTCGCGGCGGGCGGGTACGTCGGGCGGGCGGACGCCACGCAGCTGGACGAGTCCTACCGGTTCCTGCGCTCGATGGAGCACCGCATCCAGCTCTACCGGCTGCGCCGCACCCACCTCGTCCCCGAGGACGACGCCGACCTGCGCCGCATCGGGCGCTCGCTGGGCCTGCGCACGGACCCGGTGACCGAGCTGACCCGCGAGTGGAAGCGGCACGCCGGTGTCGTACGGCGGCTGCACGAGAAGCTGTTCTACCGGCCGCTGCTGGACGCGGTCGCCCAGCTCGCGCCGGGGGAGGCCCGGCTGAGCACGGAGGCGGCCCGCGAGCGCCTCGTCGCGCTCGGCTACGCCGACCCGGCCGCCGCGCTGCGCCACCTGGAGGCGCTGGCCTCCGGGGTCACCCGCAAGGCCGCCATCCAGCGGACCCTGCTGCCGGTGCTGCTGGGCTGGTTCGCGGACTCCGCCGATCCGGACGCGGGCCTGCTCAACTTCCGCAAGGTGTCCGACGCGCTCGGCAAGACGCCCTGGTACCTGCGGCTGCTGCGGGACGAGGGCGCCGCCGCCGAGAACCTGGCCCGGGTGCTGTCCGCGGGCCGGCTCGCGCCCGACCTGCTGATGCGCGCCCCGGAGGCGGTGGCGCTGCTCGGCGACGGGGACGGCGGCGGGCTCGCGCCGCGCTCCCGGGCGCACCTGGAGCAGGAGATCCTCGCGGCGGTGGGCCGCGCGGAGAACGCCGAGCAGGGCGTGACCGCCGCCCGTGGCGTGCGCCGCCGGGAGCTGTTCCGGACGGCGGCCGCGGACATCGTCGGCTCCTACGGCACGGAGACCCAGCCCGCCGAGGCCGACCAGGGCGCCCTGGTGGACCGGGTGGGCGCCGCCGTCTCCGATCTGACGGCCGCGACCCTGGCGGGCACCCTGCGGGCCGTCGTGCGCGAGGGATGGGGGGAGACGCTGCCCACCCGGTTCGCGATCATCGGCATGGGCCGCTTCGGCGGGCACGAGCTGGGGTACGGCTCCGACGCCGACGTGCTGTTCGTGCACGAGCCCCGCGACGGCGTCGACGAGCGGGAGGCCGCCGACGCCGCGAACAAGGTCGTCGCCGAGATGCGCCGGCTGCTGCAGATCCCGAGTTCCGACCCGCCGCTGCTGATCGACGCCGACCTGCGCCCGGAGGGCAAGTCCGGGCCCCTGGTGCGCACCCTGAAGTCGTACGCGGCGTACTACCGCCGCTGGTCGCTGGTGTGGGAGTCGCACGCCCTGCTGCGGGCCACGCCGGTCGCCGGCGACGAGGAGCTGGGCGCCCGCTTCATGGAGCTGATCGATCCGCTGCGGTACCGCACGGGCGGGCTCGACGAGGACGCCGTACGGGAGATCCGGCGGCTCAAGGCGCGGATGGAGTCCGAGCGGCTGCCGCGCGGCGCCGACCCGAAGCTGCACACCAAGCTGGGGCCGGGCGGGCTGTCGGACGTGGAGTGGACGGTGCAGGTGCTGCAGTTGCGGCACGCCGCGCGGGTCCCGGGGCTGCGCACCACCCGCACCCGTGAGGCGCTGGCGGCGGCCCGGGAGGCGGAGCTGCTGTCCGCCGAGGACGCGGAGATCCTCGACGAGGCGTGGGTGCTGGCCACCCGGGTGCGCAACGCGGTGATGCTGGTGCGCGGCCGGGCCGGGGACACCTTCCCCACGGAGAGCCGCGAGCTGGCCGCCGTCGGCCGCTACCTCGGCTACGGCCCCGGCCACGTCGGCGACATGCTGGACGCCTACCGCCGGACCACCCGCCGGGCACGCGGCGTCGTCGAGGAGCTCTTCTACGGCGGCTGAGGGCCGCTCCCCGGCAGCCGCCAGCCGGCAGCCGCGACCGCTCTACGGCAGCTGACGGGCCGCCGCGGCCGGATCGTCCCCCGCGGCCTCGTCCGGCGGGGCCTGGTCCGCCGGGGCCTGTTCCCGAGCCCGGCGGACGGCGACCCGCCTCGGCAGGGCGTACGGCAGGGTGCCGTACCAGATCCAGGCCACCGCGTAGCCGAACGCCAGGCACAGCAGGCCGCCCACCGCGTCCAGCCAGAAGTGGTTGGCGGTCGCGACGATCACGACCAGGGTGGCCGCCGGGTACACCAGTCCCAGCACCCGCACCCAGGGCACCCGCGCCAGCGCGAAGATCGTCAGCCCGCACCACAGGGACCAGCCGATGTGCATCGACGGCATGGCGGCGTACTGGTTCGACACGTGCTTGAGGTCGCCGGAGGCCATCGAGCCCCACGTCTGGTGGACCATGACGGTGTCGATGAAGCGGGTGCCGGTCATCAGCCGGGGCGGTGCGAGCGGATACAGGTAGTAACCGACCAAAGCCACACCCGTCGTGGCGAACAGGACCAGCCGGGCCGCGCCGTAGCGCCCGGGATGGCTGCGGTACAGCCAGACCAGCACGCCCAGCGTCACCACGAAGTGCAGCGTGGCGTAGTAGTAGTTCATGCCGACGATCAGCCAGGTCACCGAATTCACGGCGTGGTTGACGGACTGCTCGACGGCCAGCCCGAGTTGGTGCTCCAGGCGCCAGACGAAGTCGGCGTTGCGCAGGGCCTGCCCGCGCTGCTCGGGCACGGCGTTGCGGATGAGGGAGTACGTCCAGTAACTGACCGCGATCAGCAGGATCTCGAACCACAGACGCGGCGCCCGGGGGGCGCGCAGCCGGCCGAGGAGAGCGCGTCCCGAAGCGGCCGCGACGGCCTGCGGAACGGCCGCTTCGCGGCCTTCCTGAGTCGTCACGGTCGTGTCACCCATGAGCACGAATTCTGCCAGAAAAGCCCTCTGCGACCGATCATCCTCCGGTCGGGTCCGAGGCGCACCTTCTACGCCCTGTGGACGATTTGCCCCCCGTGCCGGCCCTTACGGGCGGGTGCGGTCGCCCGGGGCGGAGGCGGTCGAGCCGCGCACCACCAGTTCCGGCATGAAGACGAACTCGCTGTGCGGCGCGGGCGTGCCGCCGATCTCCTCCAGCAGCGTGCGCACCGCCGCCTGGCCCATGGCCGGCACCGGCTTGCGGATCGTGGTCAGCGGCGGGTCGGTGAAAGCGATCAGCGGGGAGTCGTCGAAGCCGACGACGGACACGTCCCGGGGGACCTCCAGGCCGCGCTGCCGGGCCGCCCGTATCGCGCCGAGCGCCATCATGTCGCTGGCGCACACCACGGCCGTGCAGCCGCGGTCGATCAGCGCGTTCGTGGCCGCCTGGCCGCCCTCCAGGGTGTACAGCGAGTGCTGGATCAGCTCCGTCTCGATCACGTCCGGGGCGAGGCCCAGCTGGTCCTGCATGGCCCGCACGAAGCCCTCGATCTTGCGCTGGACCGGCACGAACCGCTTCGGGCCGAGCGCGAGCCCGATCTTGGTGTGGCCGAGCGAGGCCAGGTGGGTCACCGCGAGGGCCATCGCCGCGCGGTCGTCGGGGGAGATGAAGGGCGCCTGCACCTTCGGCGAGAAGCCGTCCACGAGCACGAACGGCACGCCCTGCGCGCGCAGCTGCTCGTAGCGCTGCATGTCGGCGGTGGTGTCGGCGTGCAGTCCGGAGACGTAGATGATGCCGGCCACGCCGCGGTCGACGAGCATCTCGGTCAGCTCGTCCTCCGTGGACCCGCCCGGGGTCTGGGTGGCGAGCACCGGGGTGTACCCCTGACGGGTCAGCGCCTGCCCGATGACCTGGGCCAGGGCCGGGAAGATGGGGTTCTCCAGCTCGGGGGTGATCAGCCCGACGAGGCCGGCGCTGCGCTGCCGCAGCCGGACGGGGCGTTCGTAACCGAGCACGTCGAGCGCGGCCAGCACGGACTGGCGGGTGGTGGCGGCGACGCCGGCCTTGCCGTTGAGGACGCGGCTGACGGTCGCTTCGCTCACCCCCGCCTGAGCAGCGATGTCGGCAAGCCGTGTGGTCACGCCACTGGACTGTACCGGCCGGATGCCGCCTTGCACACCGACCGGGCGCCGGGTGCGGGCCGTCTGGCGTCCCGTCATGGGCTGCTGCGTCATCGCGCTCCCTCATGCAATCGGTGGCAAGAGCTTGCAGAGTCTTTCACAGAGCGTCCCCGCCCCGTGCAACCCGCGTAAACAACAGTCTCACAGCGGTCTCAGGTCGGTCGAGGCCCGATCACGCCCGAGTAACTTCGGAGATCTCTTGCACTTTTTTGCAGCAAGGTCTTTCGTGACGCTTACATGGCTGTTACGTTCACGTCGCCCGACGGCAAGCAAAGGCGCAGTCGGCACCACTCGGGCTTTCACCTCAAGGAGAACTCATGCGGCGTGGCATAGCGGCCACCGCGCTGGCGGCGTCTCTCGCGCTGGCGGCGACGGCCTGCGGCGGCAGCGACAGCGGCGACAAGGCCGGCGGGCCGGTCACCATCACCTGGTGGGACACCTCGAACGCCACCAACGAGGCCCCCACGTACCAGGCCCTGATCAAGCAGTTCGAGGCGGCGAACAAGGACATCAAGGTCAACTACGTCAACGTCCAGTTCGACCAGGCCCAGAACAAGTTCGACACCGCCGCAGGCTCCAAGGGTGCCCCCGACGTGCTGCGCTCCGAGGTCGGCTGGACCCCGGCCTTCGCCAAGAAGGGCTACTTCCTGCCGCTGGACGGCACCGAGGCCCTCGCCGACCAGGCCAAGTTCCAGCCCAGCCTGATCAAGCAGGCCCAGTACGAGGGCAAGACCTACGGCGTGCCGCTGGTCACCGACACCCTCGCGCTCGTCTACAACAAGCAGCTGTTCGCCAAGGCCGGCATCACCGAGGCGCCCAAGACCTGGGACGACCTGAAGAAGGCCGCCGCCACCGTCAAGGACAAGACCGGCGTCGACGGCTACTGGGGCTCCACCCAGGCCTACTACGCCCAGCCCTACCTCTACGGCGAGGGCACCGACACGGTCGACGCCGCCGGCAAGAAGATCACCGTGAACTCGGCCGCCGCGAAGAAGGGCTACGGCACCTGGCTGAGCCTGTTCGACGGCAAGGGCCTGCACAAGGCCGACACCACCGCCGACGCCTACGCCCACATCCAGGACGCGTTCGTCAACGGCAAGGTCGCCGCGATCATCCAGGGCCCGTGGGAGATCACCAACTTCTACAAGGGCTCCGCCTTCAAGGACAAGAACAACCTCGGCATCGCCACCGTCCCGGCCGGCTCGGCCGGCAAGGCGGGCGCCCCGACCGGCGGCCACAACCTGTCCGTCTACGCGGGCTCCGACGCCGCCCACCAGAAGGCCGCGCTGAAGTTCGTGAACTTCATGACCTCCGCGAAGTCGCAGACCGAGATCGCGCTGAAGAACTCCACGCTGCCCACCCGCGACGACGCCTACACCGCCGAGGTCAAGGCCGACCCGGGCATCGCCGGCTACCAGACCGTGCTGCCCGCCGCCCAGCCGCGCCCGGCGCTGCCCGAGTACAGCTCCCTGTGGGGCCCGCTCGACACCGAGCTGCCCAAGATCGCCGGCGGCAAGGAGTCCCTGGACCAGGGCCTGAACAACGCCGAGCTCGCCATCACCAAGCTGGTCCCGGACTTCAGCAAGTGACCCCGTGTGGCCGCCGGATCCCCCGTCGTGAGCGGGGGGAGGGATCCGGCGGCCACCGGTCCGCGCGCCGTACTCCCTGATCGTCTCCGAAGGTGTCGAGAACCATGACAGTCGCCCAACGTCTCAAGCACGGCTACCAGAAGCACTGGTACGCCTACGCGATGATCGCCCCCGTGGCCGTCGTGCTCGGCGTCCTCGTGGTCTATCCGCTGGTGTACGGCCTCTACCTCACGCTCACCGACGCCAACAGCCTGAACACGGCCCGCACCATCGGCGTCAACCACATCGACGCGACCTACAAGTTCATCGGGCTGGACAACTACCAGGACATCCTCTTCGGCCCGACGGCGTACGACCGCTTCTGGTCGCACTTCATCTGGACGATTGTGTGGACGGCGCTGTGCGTCGCCCTGCACTACTCGATCGGCCTCGGCCTGGCGCTGCTGCTCAACCAGAAGCTGCGCGGGCGCACCGCCTACCGGCTGCTGCTGATCATCCCGTGGGCCGTGCCCACCTTCGTCACCGTCTTCGGCTGGCGGATCATGCTCTCCGACGGCGGTGTCATCAACACCTTCCTGGACACCCTGCACCTGCCCTCGCCGGCCTGGCTGGAGGACACCTTCTGGCAGCGGTTCGCCGCGATCATGGTGAACACCTGGTGCGGTGTGCCGTTCATGATGGTCTCCCTGCTCGGCGGCCTGCAGTCCATCGACGCCTCGCTGTACGAGGCCGCGGAGATGGACGGCGCGAGCCCCTGGCAGCGCTTCCGCTACGTCACCCTGCCCGGACTGCGCTCGGTCAGCTCCACCGTGGTCCTGCTCGGCATCATCTGGACCTTCAACCAGTTCGCGGTGATCTTCCTGCTGTTCGGCAACACCTCCGCGCCGGACGCCCAGATCCTCGTCACCTGGGCGTACTACCTCGGCTTCGGGCAGCAGCCGCGTGACTTCGCCCAGTCCGCCAGCTACGGCATGCTGCTGCTGGCCATCCTCATCGTCTTCACCTCCTTCTACCGCCGCTGGCTGAACCGCAACGACCAGCAGCTCGCGATCTGAGGCAGGAGTTCCGCCCATGACCACGACCACAGTCGAGACCTCCGCCGCGGTGACCGAGAAGAACTCCACCGGCGCGCCCCGCAAGGTGCGCGGCCGCGGCGAGCGGTCCCTGGCCGCCTCCCTCGCCTCCCACGCCCTGCTGATCGTCGCGAGCCTCGTCGCCCTCTTCCCCGTCCTCTGGCTGGTCTTCCTCTCCCTCGGCCCGGACAAGGACGACTATCTGCACCCCGGGAAGATCTGGGGGAAGATGACGCTGGACAACTACTCGTTCGTCCTGCAGCACACCAGCTTCTTCGACTGGCTGAAGAGCTCGCTGATCGTCTCCCTCGGCACCACCGTGATCGGCGTGCTCGTCGCCGCCACCACCGGTTACGCCGTCTCCCGCATGCGCTTCCCCGGCTACCGCAAGTTCATGTGGATCCTGCTGGTCACCCAGATGTTCCCGGTGGCCGTGCTGATGGTGCCGATGTACCAGATCCTGTCCGAGCTGCAGCTGGTCGACAACTACTTCGGCCTGATCCTCATCTACTGCACGACCGCCGTGCCGTACTGCGCCTGGCTGCTCAAGGGCTACTTCGACACCATCCCGTTCGAGATCGACGAGGCCGGACGCGTCGACGGCCTGACCCCGTTCGGCACGTTCGCCCGCCTCATCCTGCCGCTCGCCCGGCCGGGCCTGGCGGTGGCCGGCTTCTACAGCTTCATCACCGCCTTCGGCGAGGTCGCCTTCGCCACCACCTTCATGCTGGACGACAGCAAGTACACCCTCGCCGTCGGCCTGCAGAGCTTCATCAGCGAGCACGACGCGCAGCGCAACCTCATGGCCGCCACGGCGGTCCTGATCGCGATACCCGTGTCCGCGTTCTTCTACCTCGTGCAGAAGAACCTGGTGACCGGCCTCACCGCCGGCGGCACCAAGGGCTGACACCCGTCAGCCACGAGGCTCCCGCGCGCCTGGCCGCGCGGGCAGGCGGCCGCGGTGCCATCCGACCCCGCTGTACCGCGGCCGCCTCAACCCCCAGCCGCCGTCACCCACCGACCCGATGACCGCACTCTCCTTACGCATCAAGGAAGCCATGACCCAGCACTCCTCGGCTCCGAACTCGGCTCTCGCCACCGTCGCCCAGCGCCGCGACTGGTGGCGGGACGCGGTGATCTACCAGGTGTATCCGCGCAGCTTCGCCGACGCCAACGGCGACGGCATGGGCGACCTGGAGGGCGTACGCTCCCGGCTGCCGTACCTGCGCGACCTGGGCGTGGACGCCGTCTGGCTGAGCCCCTTCTACGCCTCCCCGCAGGCCGACGCCGGCTACGACGTCGCCGACTACCGTGCCGTCGACCCCATGTTCGGCAACCTCCTGGACGCGGACGCGCTGATCCGCGACGCCCACGCGCTGGGCCTGCGCATCATCGTCGACCTGGTGCCCAACCACTCCTCCGACCAGCACGAGTGGTTCAAGCGCGCCGTCGCCGAGGGCCCCGGCTCCCCGCTGCGCGAGCGCTACCACTTCCGCCCCGGCAAGGGCGAGAACGGCGAACTGCCGCCCAACGACTGGGAGTCCATCTTCGGCGGCCCGGCCTGGACCCGCGTCACCGAGCCCGACGGCACCCCCGGCGAGTGGTACCTGCACCTCTTCGCGCCCGAGCAGCCCGACTTCAACTGGGACCACCCGGCCGTCGGCGACGAGTTCCGCTCCATCCTGCGCTTCTGGCTCGACATGGGCGTCGACGGCTTCCGCATCGACGTCGCCCACGGCCTGGTCAAGGCCGACGGACTGCCCGACCTCGGCAGCCACGACCAGCTGAAACTGCTGGGCAACGATGTCATGCCGTTCTTCGACCAGGACGGCGTGCACGCCATCTACCGTCAGTGGCGCACGATCCTCGACGAGTACGCGGGCGAGCGCATCTTCGTCGCGGAGGCCTGGACCCCGACCGTCGAGCGCACCGCCAACTACGTGCGCCCCGACGAGCTGCACCAGGCGTTCAACTTCCAGTACCTGGCCACCGAGTGGGACGCCGAGGAGCTGCGCACGGTCATCGACCGCACGCTGGAGGCCATGCGCCCGGTCGGCGCCCCCGCGACCTGGGTGCTGTCCAACCACGACGTCACCCGGCACGCCACCCGCTTCGCCAACCCGCCCGGCCTCGGCACCCAGATCCGCCTCGCCGGCGACCGCGCGCTGGGCCTGCGCCGCGCCCGCGCCGCCACGCTGCTGATGCTGGCGCTGCCCGGCTCGGCGTACGTCTACCAGGGCGAGGAGCTGGGTCTGCCGGACGTCGTCGACCTGCCCGACGAGGTGCGCCAGGACCCGGCGTACTTCCGCGGCGCGGGCCAGGACGGCTTCCGCGACGGCTGCCGGGTGCCGATCCCGTGGACCCGCGCGGGCTCCTCCTACGGCTTCGGCGACGGCGGCAGCTGGCTGCCGCAGCCGGCGAACTGGGGCGAGCTGAGCGTCGAGGCGCAGACGGGCGTGCCCGGTTCCACGCTGGAGATGTACCGCTCCGCGCTCGCCGCCCGGCGGGAGCACCCGGACCTGGGCGCCGGCGAGAGCGTGGAGTGGCTGCGCGCGCCCGAGGGCGTCCTCGCCTTCCGCCGCGGCGACTTCGTCTGTGTCGCCAACACGACGGGGGAGTCCGTGACGACCCCGGCGTACGGCCGTGTGCTGCTCGCCAGCGGCGAGGTGACCGAGACCGGCGGCGAGGCGAAGGTCCCGGCCGACACGACGGTCTGGTTCACGACCGCCTGACGAGCGGCCCGCGGGGCCCGGCGCGAAAATCTTCGACAACTTCATCCGGCCCGCTGCCTTTTCCGGCGGCGGGCCTTTAACATCTGCGTCACCGCAAGTTTGCTGAAGCTTTCAGCAAGCTGTTACGCGGTTCCCCACAGCCTTCAAGGACGAAGGAACCCCACATGGCACGCAGAACCCTCGCGGGGGCCGCGGCGCTCGCCGCTGCCCTTGTCATGACCCCGACCACCGCGCAGGCCTCCCCGCCCGGCACCAAGGACGTCACGGCCGTCCTCTTCGAGTGGAAGTACGACTCGGTGGCCAAGGAGTGCACCAGCACCCTCGGCCCCGCCGGCTACGGCTACGTCCAGGTCTCCCCGCCCGCCGAGCACATACAGGGCTCCCAGTGGTGGACGTCGTACCAGCCCGTGTCGTACAAGATCGCCGGACGGCTCGGTGACCGGACCGCCTTCCGGAACATGGTGAACACCTGTCACGCGGCCGGGGTGAAGGTCGTCGCCGACACCGTCATCAACCACATGTCCGCCGGCAGCGGCACCGGCACCGGCGGCTCCTCGTACACGAAGTACAGCTACCCCGGCCTGTACTCCTCCTACGACTTCGACGACTGCACCAGCCAGGTCACCAACTACCAGGACCGCTGGAACGTCCAGCACTGCGAGCTCGTCGGCCTCGCCGACCTCGACACCGGCGAGTCCTACGTCCGCGGCGCGATCGCCGGGTACATGAACGACCTGCTCTCCCTCGGCGTGGACGGCTTCCGCATCGACGCCGCCAAGCACATCGACGCCGCCGACCTCGCGAACATCAAGTCCCGGCTGACCAACCCGTCGGTCTACTGGAAGCAGGAGGTCATCTACGGCGCGGGCGAGGCCGTCCAGCCGACCGAGTACACCGGCAACGGCGACGTCCAGGAGTTCCGCTACGCCTACGACCTCAAGCGCGTCTTCAACAACGAGAACCTCGCCTACCTGAAGAACTACGGCGAGGCCTGGGGCTACCTGAACAGCTCGGTCGCCGGCGTCTTCGTCGACAACCACGACACCGAGCGCAACGGTTCCACGCTCAACTACAAGGACGGCGCGAACTACACCCTCGCCAACGTCTTCATGCTGGCCTGGCCCTACGGCGCCCCCGACATCAACTCCGGCTACGAGTGGTCGGACGCCGACGCCGGCCCGCCGAACGGGGGCACCGTCAACGCCTGCTGGCAGGACGGCTGGAAGTGCCAGCACAAGTGGCCGGAGATCATCCGCATGGTCGGCTTCCGCAACGCCACCCGCGGCCAGGCCGTCACCGACTGGTGGGACAACGGCGGCGACGCCATCGCCTTCGGGCGCGGCTCCAAGGGCTTCGTGGCCATCAACCACGAGTCCGCGACCATCTCCCGCACCTACCAGACGTCCCTGCCCGCCGGGACCTACTGCAACGTCCAGAACAACACGACCGTCTCGGTGAACGGCTCCGGCCAGCTCACCGCGACCCTCGCCGCGAACACGGCGCTCGCGGTGTACGCGGGCAAGTCCAGCTGCTGACCCTCCCGCCCCGGACCCCGGGGGCCGGGCCCACGGCGCCGCCACAAGGCCGCCGGGGGCCCGGTGGGAGGCCCCCGCCAAGCGGAGCAACAGCGCGTGCGCGGGACCCGTCCGGGTTCGAGGCTGGCGGCATGAGCATGCGCCCGTGGGTCGTCGTCGAGCCACCGGACGGCCGCGGCCTGCGCCGGGTGACCGTGGGCGGCGCCACCGTGGGCAGCGTCTGGTCCCTGCGCGGCCTGCGCCACCTGCTCGACCGGCTCGGGTACGCGGACACCGACCTGGACGACCCCACGTCCGTGTGCTGGCACGGCGGCGACCGGAACACCTGGCCCGACCGCCCCTGGCGCCGCCGCACGACGATGACGGTGATGGCGGCCGGCCTGCTCGCCTCGATGGTCCTCAACGTTGTGATCGGCTGGCCGGACGCCTCCGGGGCACTGACCTTCGCCCAGCGCGTCAGCGGGGCCCTGCTCGTGCTGTCCGGCCTGGTCCAGGGGGCCGGAGCGGTCCTGGCACCCGACCACTGGGGCCGGCGGGAGCTCCGGGCCTCCGGGGCGGTCGTCCTGCTCGGCGCCCTGATCGCGCTGGCCACGGACGGCCTGCTGTTCCTGATGTGGCTGGAGGAGAAGGAGTACACGCCCTATCTGTTCGCCTTCCTGCCCCTGGGCTGCTGGTCGGTGTGGGCGCTGGTCCTGCTGATCAGGGAGAGAGCCTGGAAAGGCGTGCCGTACCCCAGGAAGTTCGCCGCGGGGGTGTTCGCGACGGCTCTGCTGACCGGCGTCAGTCTCGCCTACTCCACCCTCTACCAGCCCGCGGTGGCCCCCATGCGTTTCGCCCTCAAGGCGGAATTCGGAAGGGCCCGCGAGGACCGCTCCCTCCCTTTCGTCCAGGTCCCGCTGAAACTCTCCGTGAAGAACACCGGAGAGGTGTCGGTCTACGTCATCATCAACGACTTCACCGTCTACGGCAGAACAGCCCGGTACTCCGAGCGCGGGGACTCCTCGGCCCAGGCCTGGAAGGAGAGCTTCCACCACGAGGAGGAGGCCGAGCGGCACGTCGACGAGCTCACCTACCGGCGGCTGAGCAGCGGACGCCTGTACGAGCCCGGGGAGGTGCTGGAGGCCGGGCAGGAGGACATCCGCGAGCACGTCGTCCAGATCCCCAGGAACATGCCGTACGACCTGCTCCACGTCGACCTGCAGCTCACCTACATGCGCAAGGACCGGGGCCGTATCGACGTGGAGCACTTCCGGAAACGCCACGAGTCGTGGCGGCACCCCCGCTACACCTGCCGTGCGGACGGGTGCCCGCCGGACACCCTCGCCTACATCGGCCGGGTGCGGCACAACAACAATCTCGTCAACGTGACCCGGAAACCGCTCTATGTGACGGCGTTCTGGTCGCCGACATTCCATCCGGTCTATTCCGTGTCCTCGTTCCATTTCACGGGTGGCTGGATCGATCGCGCGGCGGACAAGAGGGAGATCGGCAAATTCGGCATTGCGACCCGTCATGCCGACGGTGAGATCTCCGTCGCGGAGCTGCTGAGTGTCATATCTCCTGCGCCGCGCTGAACCAGTTCCCCGCATCGACATGCGCCTGCGTGTCCAGCTGCACGGCCGCCTTGAGGCAGTGCCGCGCGCGGAGGCCGAGGGAGTAGTAGAGCTCGTCCGCCGGCAGCGAGCCGGCCAGCCCGGGGAGCATCCGCTCGATGGCCAGCGCGCTGTCGGCCATCTTCTTGTTCCGCAGCTGGGCGTACACGTCCAGGGCGGCGTTCGCCGCCTCCTCGGACTTCCAGAAGTCCCGGACGCCCTCGCTGTCCCAGGCGGCGGGAACCAGATCCCGGAGGTCCTTGGCGAGGGTGGTGTCCGGGACGGCGTCGAAGACGGAGTTGGTGCAGAGCTGCGCCGCCCTGCCGAGCGGTTCGTCCGGCAGTCCCTGGTCCTGGACCGTCTTCTTCACGTCCTTCTCCAGCCGGCTCCTCTTCTCCTTCGCCTTGGGGTCGCCGGGCTTTGACGCACTGGCCTCGTGGGCGCTCTCCGCGAGCTCCTTGCGCTGGTCGTCGGAGGTGTTCCGGTCGCTCGCGGTCTCCAGAGCGGTCGCCCCGAGCATGTTCCACGCCCGCTGCTCGTCGGCGGCGGCAGCACTGCTCGCGCCCGGGGTCTCCTGCGGTGGAGCCGCCAGCAGGTGGTGGGCGGTGTCGCTCAGGCGGCGCGTCACGTACGGCGGGGCGTCCTGGTCGGCGACGAGCCGCAGGACGGAGGCCGTCCGGGCCACGACCAGGGTCCGCAGGCGCGCGTCCTCGGACGGGGTCCCCGGCCGGCTCGCCGTGTCCAGGGCGGAGGCCACCTGCCGTACCAGCCCGGTCAGCTGTGCGCGCACCGCTTCGGGGGTCGCCGGGTCGGCGATCGCGTCCAGCGCGGCGGCCACCTGCTGTGCGCTGCGGACGGTGTCGTCGCGCTGTTGCGGCGGGGTCTGCGCGTCGCTCACCGCCGCCAGCACGTCGGTCAGCTGATCCACGCTCGGCACCAGTTCGTCCGGGAGGTCCTGCTTCTTGGCGTCCAGGTCCGCCGTGACGTTGTCGACGTCGTCCTGCTGCTGCTTCAGGGCGGCGGAGGCCGATGCGCTGCCCTCGTGTGTCCCGGACGCCGTCGTGGTGCTCGGTGTGCCGTCCGAGGACGTCTCGGGCGTCGACGACGAGGAGCCATCCGGAGTGGGGGTGGGCGACGTGGGCGTCGGGGCCGGCGCGGTCGTCGTCGTGCCCTGCTGGTCCTGGGTGGGCGTGGGGGAAGGCGTCGAGTCGGCGGGCGTCGACGCGGGGGACGAGTCCGACCCGGCCCCGCCGGGCACCAGCGCCGTGGCCGCCGGGGCCACCGGGCCCACGGCCAGCGCGAGCGCCGTGACCAGGGTGGTTGCGCCGGTCAGGTGGGGGACGTGTCGCCGGGGAGTTCTGGCCATGAGAGATCCAGAGGGGGCTCTGCGCAGGAACTGCGCCACACTCACCACTTTTCCCCCACGCGGCCCGCGCCGCAACGGCAGTTCCGCCGCCCCGCGCCCGTCGGCACCCGGATCCCGGACACTCGGTGAAAATTCTTACCGGCTGTTTCAAGACTCTTGCTGTAAGTCTTTCCCCGGCGATACCGTCCCCGCGGGCGCCCCCGCAGCGCAGCCGCGCCAGGGCGTCGGGGTCGGACCCGAACGAGCCGCAAGCACAAGGAGTTTCCGCCTGTGATACCGAGATGGCCGGCGCCCGCGACGCGCCGCAGTGCACGGGGCAGACGGGCCGCAGCCGTCACCGCCGCCGCCCTCGCGGCCGCGCTGGTGCAGCCGCTCGCCGCCCATGCCGACACCCCGCCCCCGCCCCCGTCCGACGCGGCGCTCGCCGCGCAGCCGGCCCGGCACGACGCCACCCGCGAGCAGTTCTACTTCGTGCTGCCGGACCGTTTCGCCAACGGCGACAAGGCCAACGACCGCGGCGGGCTGACCGGTTCGCGCCTGGCCACCGGCTACGACCCCACCGACAAGGGCTTCTACCAGGGTGGCGACCTCAAGGGCCTCACCCAGCGCCTGGACTACATCAAGGGCCTGGGCACCACCGCCATCTGGATGGCGCCCATCTTCAAGAACCGGCCCGTGCAGGGCACCGGTGCCAACGCCTCGGCCGGCTACCACGGTTACTGGATCACCGACTTCACCCAGGTCGACCCGCACTTCGGCACCAACCAGGACCTGAAGACCCTCATCGCCCGGGCCCACGCCAAGGGCATGAAGGTCTTCTTCGACGTCATCACCAACCACACCGCCGACGTCGTCGACTACGAGCCCAAGTCCTACGACTACCTCTCCAAGGGCGCCTTCCCCTACCTCACCAAGGACGGCCGCCCCTTCGACGACGCCGACTACGCCGCCGGCGGCAAGGGCTTCCCCGCCGTGGACGCCCGCTCCTTCCCCCGCACCCCCGTCGCGACGAGCAACGCCAAGGTCCCCGCCTGGCTCAACGACCCGGCGATGTACCACAACCGGGGCGACTCCACCTACGCCGGCGAGTCCACCACCTACGGCGACTTCTCCGGCCTGGACGACCTGTGGACCGAGCGTCCCGAGGTCGTGCGCGGCATGGAGAAGATCTACGAGCGGTGGGTGAAGGACTTCGCCGTCGACGGCTTCCGGATCGACACCGTCAAGCACGTCGACATGGAGTTCTGGACCCAGTGGGCGACGGCGCTCGACAGGTACGCCGCCGCGCACGGCCGGAAGAACTTCTTCATGTTCGGCGAGGTCTACTCCGCCGACACGTCCGTCACCTCGCCCTACGTCACCCAGGGCCGCCTCGACGCCACCCTCGACTTCCCCTTCCAGGACGCGGCCCGCTCCTACGCCTCGCAGGGCGGCAGCGCGAAGAAACTCGCCGCCGTCTTCGGCGACGACTACAAGTACACGACCGACAAGGCCAACGCCTACGAGCAGGTCACCTTCCTCGGCAACCACGACATGGGCCGCATCGGGACCTTCCTGAAGCAGGACAACCCGAAGGCCACCGACGCCGACCTCCTCGCCAAGGACAAGCTCGCCAACGAGCTGATGTTCCTCTCCCGCGGCAACCCGGTCGTGTACTACGGCGACGAGCAGGGCTTCACCGGCGCCGGCGGCGACAAGGACGCCCGCCAGACCATGTTCGCCTCGAAGGTCGCCGACTACCTCGACGACGACGAGATCGGCACCGACCGCACCCACGCGAGCGACGCCTACGACACCTCCGCCCCGCTCTACCGGCAGATCAGCGCCCTGTCCGCGCTGCGCAAGGCCAACCCGGCCCTCGCCGACGGCGTGCAGGAGGAGCGGTACGCCGCCGACGGGCCCGGCGTCTACGCCGTCACCCGCACCGACGCCCGCACCGGCCAGGAGTACGTCGTCGCGTTCAACAACGCCGCGACCGCGCAGACGGCGACCTTCACCACCGGGTCCGCGGACATGGCCTACCGGGGCGTCTACGGCGCCGACGGCACCCTCCGCACGGACGCGGGCCGTAAGCTCACCCTCACCGTCCCGGCCGGGTCCGCCGTCGTCTACAAGGCGGCCGGCAGGCTCGCCGCCCCGGCCACCCGGCCGGCTCTGACCCTGACGGCCCCGGCGCCCGGCGCGACCGGCACCGTGGACGTCACCGCCGGCGTCGGCGGCGGCGCGCTCGACCGCGTCGTCTTCGCCGCCCAGGTCGGCAACGGCCCGTGGCAGGTCCTCGGTTCCGCCGACCACGCCCCCTACAAGGTCACCCAGACCCTCGGCAAGGACGTCCCGGCCGGCACCGCCCTGCGGTACAAGGCCGTCGTCGTCGACTCCGCGGGCCGTACCGCGAGCGCCACGGCGAGCAGCACCACCGGCACCCCGCCCGCGCCCGAGGTGCCCACCGCCTCCTCCCGCGACTACGCGGTCGTGCACTACAAGCGGGCCGACGGCGACTACGCGAACTGGGGCCTGTACGCCTGGGGCGACCTCGCCGACGGCGAGGCCACGAACTGGCCGGCCAGCCACCCCTTCTCCGGCCGCGACGCCTATGGCGCCTTCGCGTACGTCAAGCTCAAGCCCGGCGCCTCCAACGTCGGTTTCCTGGTCATCGACAAGGACGGCAACAAGGACGTCGCCGCCGACCGCTCGATCGACGTCACCAGGACCGGTGAGGTGTGGATCGAGCAGGGCAAGGCCGACATGCTGACCGAGCGGCCCGCCTACCCGGCCCAGGACACCACCAAGGCCGTGCTGCACTACCACCGCGCCGACGGCACCTACGACGGCTGGGGCCTGCACGTGTGGACCGGCGCCGCGAACCCCACCGACTGGTCCAAGCCGCTGCAGCCGGTGCGCACCGACGCCTTCGGCGCCGTCTTCGAGGTGCCGCTCGCCCAGGGCGCCACCACCCTCAGCTACATCCTCCACAAGGGCGACGACAAGGACCTGCCCACCGACCAGTCCCTGGACCTGAAGGCGAACGGCCACGAGGTGTGGCTGCTGTCCGGGCAGGAGAAGTACCTGCTGCCGCAGCCGAAGGGCTCCTCGGCCGCGCTCGACCTCACCACCTCCAAGGCGGTCTGGATCGACCGGGACACCGTCGCCTACAACGGCACCGACGCGGCCGCCTCCACGCAGCTGCTGTCCTCCCGCGACGGTTCCATCGCCGTCAAGGACGGGACGCTGACCAGCGACGACGAGCGCTGGATCCGGCTGTCGAAGACCACGCTCACCGACGCGCAGAAGGCGAAGTTCCCGCATCTGAAGGACTACACCGCCTGGTCGGTGGACCCGCGGGACCGCGACCGGGTGCGGGAGGCCCTGCGCGGTCAGCTCGTCCTCACCCAGCGGGCCGTGAACGGCGCGGTGCTGGCCGCGACCGGCGTGCAGATCGCCGGTGTCCTGGACGATGTGTACCCGGGCGCCACCAAGGCCGCGCTGGGACCGGTGTTCCACCACGGCCGGCCGACCCTCGCCGTGTGGGCGCCGACCGCGCAGAGCGTGTCGCTGGAACTGGACGGCTCCCTCAAGGCCATGCGCCGCGACGACGCGACCGGCGTGTGGTCCGTCACCGGCCCGGCCTCCTGGAAGAACAAGCCCTACCGGTACGTGGTGAAGGTGTGGGCGCCCAGCGTCCGCCAGATCGTCACCAACAAGGTCACCGACCCCTACTCCCTCGCCCTGACCGCCGACTCCGCCCGCAGCCTCGTCGTCGACCTGGGCGACAAGGCGCTCGCCCCCAAGGGCTGGACGGACCTGGCCAAGCCGAAGGCCGTGCCGCTGCGGGACGCGCAGATCCAGGAGCTGCACATCCGGGACTTCTCGGTCGCGGACCCGACCGTGCCGGCCCAGGACCGGGGCACCTACCGGGCGTTCGGCGACACGGGCAGCGACGGTTCGAAGCACCTGCGGGAGCTGGCCGCGGCCGGCACCTCCTACGTCCACCTGCTGCCCGCCTTCGACATCGCGACGATCCCCGAGAAGAAGGCCGACCAGGCCACCCCGGACTGCGACCTCGCCTCCCTGCCCGCCGACTCCGACCGGCAGCAGGAGTGCGTGACGAAGACCGCCGCGAAGGACGCCTACAACTGGGGCTACGACCCGTACCACTACACGGTCCCCGAGGGCTCCTACGCCACCGATCCTGACGGCACCGCCCGCACGGTGCAGTTCCGGCAGATGGTCCAGGCGCTCAACCGGGACGGGCTGCGCGTCGTCATGGACGTCGTCTACAACCACACGGCGGCGAGCGGCCAGGCCGACGGGAGCGTCCTCGACCAGATCGTGCCCGGCTACTACCAGCGGCTCATGGCCGACGGCTCCGTGGCCACCAGCACCTGCTGCGCGAACACCGCGCCCGAGAACGCCATGATGGGCAAGCTGGTCGTCGACTCGATCGTCACCTGGGCCAAGGAGTACAAGGTCGACGGCTTCCGCTTCGACCTCATGGGCCACCACCCGAAGGCCAACATCCTCGCCGTCCGCAAGGCCCTGGACGCGCTGACCCTCGCCAAGGACGGCGTCGACGGCAAGAAGATCATCCTGTACGGCGAGGGCTGGAACTTCGGCGAGGTCGCGAACGACGCCCGCTTCGTGCAGGCCACCCAGGCCAACATGGCCGGCACCGGCATCGCCACCTTCTCCGACCGGGCCCGCGACGCGGTGCGCGGCGGCAGCCCCTTCGACGCCGACCCCGGCGTCCAGGGCTTCGCTAGCGGGCTCTACACCGACCCGAACGCCTCCACCGCCAACGGCACCCCGGCCGAGCAGAAGGCCCGGCTGCTGCACGACCAGGACCTGATCAAGGTCGGCCTGTCCGGCAACCTGGCGGCGTACCACTTCACGGACAGCGCAGGAAAGGAGGTCACCGGCGCCGAGATCGACTACAACGGTCAGCCCGCCGGTTACGCGGCCGCGCCCGGCGACGCCCTCGCCTACGCCGACGCGCACGACAACGAGACGCTGTTCGACGCGCTCACCTACAAGCTGCCCGCCTCCACCGGTGCCGCCGACCGGGCCCGGATGCAGGTCCTGGCGATGGCCACGGCCACCCTGTCGCAGGGCCCGGCGCTCTCCCAGGCCGGCACCGACCTGCTGCGCTCGAAGTCGCTGGACCGCAACTCCTTCGACAGCGGCGACTGGTTCAACGCCATCCACTGGAACTGCGCGGACGGCAACGGCTTCGGCCGCGGACTGCCGCCGGCCGCCGACAACGCCGCCAAGTGGCCCTACGCCAAGCCGCTGCTCACCGGCGTCACGGTCGGCTGCCCGCAGATCGACGGCGCGTCCGCCGCGTACCGGGACCTGCTGAGGATCCGCAGCACCGAGCCGGACTTCTCCCTCGCGACGGCCGCGCAGGTGCAGTCCCGGCTGTCCTTCCCGCTCTCCGGCAAGGACGAGACCCCCGGCGTGATCACGATGCGCCTCGGCGACCTGGTCGTCGTCTTCAACGCCACGCCCGAGCGGCAGCAGCAGCACGTCGGCGACCTCGCCGGGACGGCCTACGGGCTGCACCCGGTGCAGGCGGCGGGCGCCGACCCGGTGGTGAAGGGGGCGTCCTACGCGGCGGCGACCGGCACGTTCACGGTGCCGGCCCGGACGGTGGCGGTCTTCCGCCATCTGGGCTGACCGGACGGTCGCGGTCGGCCGTCACCTAGGCTGACCGCGACCGCCGTAGAACAGGAGTGCCCATGCCGCAGATCACCGTCGACTACTCCGGGCGCCTCGCCGACGCCTTCGACCGGCCCGGTTTCGCCCAGGCCCTGCACGAGGCCACGGTCGAGATCGCGGCCGCGAAGCCGCCGGCCTGCAAGACGCAGTTCCGCCCGACCGAGGACACCGTCGTCGGCCCGGACACCGAGGGCCACGCGATCGTGCACGTCACGATCGGCCTGCTGGCCGGCCGCACCGAGGAGACCAAGGCGCGGCTGACCGAGACGGTGCTGGAGCTGCTGCGGCAGCACGTGAAGCCCGCCGAGGGCCTCGCGCTGCACGCCTCGGCCGAGGTCCGCGACCTCGACGCCTCCTACCGCAAGTACGACGCCTAGGGCCGCCTAGGAAGCCAGCGACACGAGCCGGGTGACCAGGTCCGCGAAGGGACCGTCACCCGGCTCGTCCGCGACGACCCGGCGCAGCAGCGCGGCCATCTCCTCGTCGTAGGCCGCGCTCACCGCGAGCAGCGCCGCGAAGTCGTGCACCAGCTGGGACTCCAGCTCCGCGCGCGGGATGCGCCGGCCGTCCAGCCAGATCAGCGCCGTCGACTCGGCGAGCGAGATCCAGGAGCGGATCACCAGCTCCAGCCGCGCGGGCGGCGGCTCCTCCACCCCGAGGTGCGCCAGGATCTGGACGTAGGCGGCCTGCCGTACGGAGTCGATGAGCGCGTTCGTCGTCGACGAGCCGACGGCCGGGCCACCGCGCATCAGCGCCGAGAAGCCGGGCCCGTGGTCGTCGACGAACTCGAAGAAGCGGCCCATCACCCGCAGTAGCCGGGCCCCGAGCGGACCCTCCCGCGGCTCCACGAACCGGGCCGCCAGTTCGTCCGAGGCGCGCCTCAACGCGGCCTCGTACAGGCTGTGTTTGCCGGGGAAGTAGTGGTAGACGAGCGGGCGCGAGATGCCCGCGGCCGACGCTATCTCGTCGATGGAGACCTCGTCGGGCGAGCGGCGGCTGAACAGCTCCAGGGCGACGCCGATCAGCTGCTGCCGCCGCTCCTCGACACCCATCCTGCGGCGTACCCCGGTAGTCATGCGAACACTTTACCGATCGGATCCGGCCGCCCCCGGCCCCGATCGGAGCCGGGGGTTCACGGACCCGGCCGGGGCCGGGGTTCACAGATCCAGCACGAGCCGTTCCCCCCGGGCGCGGGAGACGCAGATCAGCATCGAGTCGTCCCGCTCGGCGTCCGTCAGCAGCTCGTCGCGGTGGTCCACCTCGCCCTCCAGGACCCGCTGTTGGCAGGTCCCGCAGAAGCCCTGCTCGCAGGAGTACGCCGTGTCGGGCAGCTCGGCGCGCACCGCCTCCAGCACGGTGGTGTCCGCCGAGACGGTCACCACCCGTCCGCTGCGCCGCAGTTCGACCTCGAAGGCGCCACCGGTCGCGGCACGTGGCGTGAACCGTTCCATGTGGACCCGCGGCACCCGCTCGGCCACGGCCGCCATCAGCCCCTCCGGGCCGCAGCAGTACACGGCCGCGTCCCCGGGCAGTTCCCCGAGCCACGCGTCGAGGTCCGGCAGCCCGTCCTCGTCCTCCGCCACGACGCTCACCCGGTCGTCCCCCAACTTGACGACCTCCTCCAGGAACGGCATCGAGGCCCGGCTGCGTCCGCCGTACAGCAGCCGCCAGTCGGCGCCGTCGGCGGTGAGCGCGCGCAGCATCGGCAGGATCGGGGTGATGCCGATGCCGCCGGCGACGAACACGTAGGAGGGGGCGTCGACCAGCGGGAACCGGTTGCGCGGGCCGCGGACCTCCAGCTCCATGCCCTCGCGCACCTGCTCGTGCACCTCACGCGAGCCGCCCCGCCCGTCCTCGACCAGCCGGGCGGCCACGGTGTAGGAGGAGGTGTCCTCCGGGTCGCCGCACAGCGAGTACTGCCGCACCAGCCCCGACGGCAGCACCAGGTCCAGGTGCGCGCCCGGCTCCCAGCGCGGCAGGTCGTGCCCCTCCAGCCGGAGTTGCACGACCCCCTCGGCGATCGGCTCGTGCCCGGTCACCAGCAGGGTGAGCGCCCGGCTGCGCGGCTGCCCGCTGATCGGCGTCTCCAGCGCGGGCATCGGCCACAGCGGGGAGGTCCGGACGCGGCGGCGCAGGGCCCGCTGGGCGAGCAGCGCGGCGCCCGCGACGGCCACGACGGTGCGCAGCTTCGGCGTCATGCGGTCCTCTTTTCGCTCGCGAGGGCTGCGGGAGAGGTGGCGAGGTAGGCGACGGCCTGCTCGGTGGAGCCCTCCTGGGAGGGGTGGTAGGTGCGGCTGAGATAGCGCGGGATCGACCGGAGCATGGCGCCGGTGGACGGCAGCAGGCCCTGCCGGCCGCGCGTGTACAGGTCCTTGAGGCTGGGCCTGGCGTTCAGCAGGGTCGGGTCGTTCTCCATGAAGAACCGCACCCCGCGCTGCCACAGGAACACCAGCGCGGTGAACGCGGTCGCCCACGTGCGTGCCCGCCGCCGATAGCCGCCGTCGAGGTGCTGGAACAGGTCGAAGGCGACCGAGCGGTGCTCGACCTCCTCGGCGCCGTGCCAGCGCAGCAGGTCCAGCATCGTCGGGTCGGCGCCGCGCCGGTCCAGCTCCTCCGCGTTCAGCACCCAGTCGCCGAGGAAGGCCGTGTAGTGCTCGATCGCGGCGATCAGCGCGACGCGCTCCATCAGCCACCAGCGGCGCGCCCGGCCCGGCGGGAGGGTGCGGTCGCCGAGCAGCTTCTCGAAGAACCAGTCGACCTGCGCGGTGTACGGCGTCGGGTCGAGCCCCTGCTCCCTCAGGTGCGGCAGCACCTCGTCATGGGCCTGGGAGTGCATCGCCTCCTGCCCGATGAACCCGATGACGTCCTCGCGCAGCCGCTCGTCCCGGATGTAGGGCAGCACCTGCTTGTAGACGTGCACGAACCAGCGCTCCCCGGCCGGCAGCAGCAGGTGCAGCACGTTGATCGTGTGCGTGGTGAACGGATCCCCGGGCACCCAGTGCAGCGGTGTGCGCTCCCAGGAGAAGGACACCTTCCGGGCCTTGAGCGCTGTCCGCTCCGCCTCGACCGGCTGGGGCGCCCGAGCGGCCTGCTTGTTAGACATGGCGTCAATGTACTGATGGGTAGCCCGAGGGGGAACCCCTCGGACCCACCTTGTTGACGCCACTGTCAGCAAGCGGTGCGCGGTGCCCGGCGAGACCGACCGCGATGCCCGGCGAGACGGGCCGCGATGCTCGGCGAGACCGGCCGGACCGGCCCTAGTGCAGGCCGCCGATCTCCCGGCCGTCGTCCAGGGTGCCCTTCAGCTCCGCCTGGAGCCCCTGCCGGGCGCGGACCGCGAGCACATGGCCCTCGCCGCTCGCCGTCAGCCCGCCCGTGGTGCGGATCGACGCCGTGTCCTTGCCGCCCGCCGCCAGCAGGTACCAGGTCCCGCGCTGCGCCTTCCACAGCACCCCGGCGAGCACCTGCGGATCGCGCGGCCCGCACGCCGGCACGTCCTCCGCCTTCGCCGCGACCGCCCCGTAGGTGCCGCCCGGCGTGTGGAACTGCGCCAGCACCCGCGCCCCGCCGCCACGCCAGGTCTCCGCCCGGGTGCACACCCAGTCCGCGCTGCCGCTGCCGTCCGGCAGCCGCTGCTCGGCGTAGGCCCAGGCGTTCACCGACCGCACGCCCTGCGACCGCACCGCGCCCAGCGAGCAGGCGTACGGCGCCCACGCGCGCAGCGCCTCGGGCCCCGACACCTCGCGCTCCTTGCCGGGATGTCCCACGGTGAGCCGGGCCGGCACCAGTTCGCCGAGGTCGCTCAGGACGTACGTGCCGGTGTCGTCGGTGACCTGCAGGGCGTTCCACGACGTGCACGCGCCGGTCTTGGTCGCCGGGCTGGCCATCGGCGAGGTCACCCCGTCGGTCCGGGTCAGCTCCGACGCGTCCGCGGCCGGCTTCATCAGGTCGCGCCGCGCCGTCGCCGTCACCCACGGCGCGGTCAGATACCGGACGTTGCCGTCGGCCCGGCCCAGCACCACCGCGTCCGCCTCGGCGCCGCTCGCGCCGTCCGCCCGCGCGAAGTCCAGCGCCGCGCCCGTGGTGCCGTCCCGCGGCTCGGCGTAGCGGGCGATGCGCAGGCCGTCGTGCAGGATCACCACGCGCGCGTTGTCGACGGTGCCCGCGTACAGCAGCTGCGGCGGGCCGGCCGGTCCGCCCGTCGGGGTGCCCGGGGTCGCCGAGACCCGCACCGTCTCGCCGGGGCGCGCCCACACCGCGAGGGCGCGGCGCAGCAGCTCCGTGTCGCCGGTCAGGTCGCCGCGGGCCGGCCACACCGAGAAGTCGGTGCGCGAGGCCGTCTTCCACGCGACCGGCGAGACCCGCACCAGCCGGCCCGGGTCCAGGGCCGCCTCCGCGGCCGGGTTCTGCGCGTACACCGGGGCGGCCGCACCGTCCGGGCCCCAGCCGCCGCCGGGCAGCGCCACCAGCGCGCCGCACACGGCGACGGCCGCGGCGGCGGCGAGCGCGGCCTTGGTGTGCTGGCGCCGGCGCATCAGATCTGTCGGCCGGGCCTGCAGCGAGCACGGGTCGAACTCCGGGGAGGTGAGCAGCCCGTACCTTGCCGGGACGCCGTCGGCCTCCCGCAGTGCCGCGTCCACGTCGGCCACACCGGCCGCCGCCAGCACGCGGCGCACCTCGCCGTCGGGCAGCTGCTCCAGGCCGCGCAGCGCGTAGGCGGCGCGCGCCGGGGCCGGCAGGGCCGACAGCTGCTGGTCCAGGGCGAGTTCGTCGGCGCCGCCCGAGCGCGGGAACAGCCTGAGGCCCCATACCTGCGGCAGCAGCGGCGGCAGCTGGGCCCGCTTGGGCCAGCCGCGGCGCCGCAGCGGCAGCCCCGCCTCCAGGGCCGCGCGCAGCACCTGCCGGCGGACGAAGGCGTACCCCGGGTCGCCGCCCGGGCCGGTGGACTGGGCCGGGACGGCGGGGGTCGCCGTCTTGCCGCGCGGCAGGGCGCGCTGGGTGAGGGCGTGGGCGGTCAGGACGCGCCGGCCGCGGCCGAGGCCCGGCGGCAGCACCAGATAGGCGAGCCGCACGAGCCGCGGGTAGTGCTCGACGAGCGCGGCCTCGGCCTGCTCGACGTCGACGACCGGGCCGGCGGGGGACGATGAGGGGCGCGGGGCGACATCCTGTGACTGCACGTTCAGCAGAACGAGCGAATGGGCCGTTGGTCACCGTGACCCGGCCGGGGTCAGGCCCCCGGATCGACCGGCGCGCGGGCGTGGTTGGCCATCGACCGCCGGTGGCGCGGCAGATGGGGGGGCGAGCGCGCCCAGCACCAGGGACAGCGCCGCGCGGTCGCGGCCGAGACCCGACCGGCACAGGGCGAGCGTGGCCCGCGCCGCGTCGTCCAACTCGTCGGATGGCGCGTCCGGTTCGGGCGTCAGCGGCTTCACGCCCTGCTCCGGCTGCCCGGTGTTGCATAGGAAACTCGACGGCTGGAGCCTCGGGGTGGTCGTCCGACGTGGCCCAGGCGGCGGCCGCCTTCTCTTCCCGGTCCTGGTTCACCGGCACACTGGGGCACGGCGGGCCCGACGCCCGGAACCCGATTTGAGCGCCGCGCGCGCGCCGCCCGTATCCACCGGCGTCCCGCACCCGCCCGACCGGAGGAAAAGATGAGGGTGACCCGACCGATGCTCGCCGTGACCGCCGCGCTGGCCGCGCTGACGGTGGCGGGCTGCGGCGCAGGCGGAGGCCAGGACGACGCCGTGCCGCCGACGGCGACCGGCAGCCTGGAGCACCTGGCCGCCGAGGCGAAGTGCCGCCCGGACATGCAGACCGACGCCGACGAGATCCGCCAGGCCATCTGCACCACCGGCCAGGGAAAGTTCGTGCTCGCCACCTTCGCCACCGACCGCGGCCAGCGCGAGTGGATCAACGAGGCGAAGGACTACGGCGGTCACTACCTGGTCGGCCGCAAGTGGGTCGCCGTCGGCGACGACGGGGTGGTCACCGCGCTGCGCTCGACGCTCGGCGGCACCCTCGAGCAGGGCGCGCAGCACGGCGGCGGTCACGCGGGGCACTGACCGGGCGACGGCATACGAAAGCCGGCGGTGGGGGAGGGTCACCGCCGGCTTTCGCATGTGGGGGGTCAGGGGGTCACTGGCACTTCTGGCCCCGGTTGATGCAGTTGGCGATCTTGTTGTTCAGGTTGCCGGACATCACGTTGATGAAGTCGTCGTGGTCCGTGATCGCCTTGTGCAGCTGCTCCGGGAAGCCGTCGACCGCGTAGGCGTTCTTCACCTGGCCGTTGCTGATCACCGGCGCCGGCACGTCGTACACCAGGCGCATGGTGAGCTGCGGGATGGCCTTGAAGCCGTTCTGGCAGCGGCCGTTGCGGTCGGCGAAGGCGACGTGCGTGCGGTGGTTGGCGCTGTCGATGTTCTTGCCGTCCCAGCAGGACTGGAAGGCGAAGGTGCGCACCACGCTGCTGCCCTGGGGGCAGATCGGGTACTTGTCGGTCAGCTGCACCTTGTTCTCGAAGCCGGTGCAGCTCCAGTGCGCGTTGGCGTTGCCGGGGCCGTTGGTGAACGCCTTGGCGTCGCCGGTGATGATCCTGAGGAACGCCGGCATCGCGACGACCTTGCTGGTGGGGTTGCCGACGAAGGTGATCTGGGCCTGCTTGGCGAGCAGGATCTTGCCGACGTTGCCCTCCTTGCCGCCGCCGTCGTTGTTCTGGTCGAAGTCCTGCGTGCCGTCCTGCACCCGCAGCACCGGCCAGTAGTACGAGGACTTGTCCTGCTGGTTCTGGCAGGTGGTCTCGGCCGCGGCGAAGGTGTCGTTGTTGGCGAAGGCGTCGTTGGACTGGTTGCCGACGTAGTCGTGCAGGTGGTGCGCGCCGTTCTTGACGCCCGGGGCGACGATCACGTTGTCGGTGTTGTGGTTGCCGTTGGCGTTCACGCCGCAGCGGGTGGTGAAGGTGCCGGTGGAGGCGTTGCGCATCTTGCGCGGCTTGGCGGGGACGTTCGGCTGGACCTTGGTGATGTCGACGAAGTCGTTGGCGGAGGGGCCGTTGCCGGCCTGGCCGCCGTTGTTCTGGCCGTTGTTCTGACCGCCGTTGTTCTGGCCGCCCTGCTGGCCGTTGTTCTGACCACCGTTGTTCTGGCCGCCCTGCTGCTGACCGCCCTGCTGCTGGCCGCCGTCGTTCTGCCCGCCGTTGTTCTGGCCACCGGTGGTCTGCGGCTGGTCGGCGGGGCTGGCCGTGCAGCCGGCCAGGTCGTCCAGGCGGTCGGGGGCGTTGCCGCCGACCCGGTTGATCTCCAGCTGGATGCGGTCGATGATCGCCGCCCGCCGGTCCTTGAGCGGCTGCAGGATCGAGTTCTGCACGAAGCTCGCGTCCCGCGCCTGCGCGTCGCGCGTGGTCGCCAGGCGCTGGTAGGCGTCGGTGATCTGGCGGTCCAGATTGGCCAGTTCGCCGTCCACCTCGGTCCGCGCCCGGCCCGGCACGTCCGTGAGCTGCTGACCGACGTCGGGGCAGGAGATCGTCGCGACCTGGGCGGCGGCCGCCTTGGTGCGGTTGCCCCACGAGTCGTGCGACTCGTGGGCCGACGCGTAGAAGTTCGCCCAGATCAGGCCGCCCCCGCCGAGCGCTAGGGCCGCCGATGCGGCTATGGCCTTGCCGGCCATCGACGAACGGCGTTTTCGTGTGTTGCGTCCCATGGAACTCCTCTGACTTCCTTGCGGGCTTCGGGGGCGGCAGCGAGGCGCCCGAGGGGTGAAGCGGCGCCTTCTGATACGCATGTGCCCGCAGGGGCGTTCAAAGTCCGGGGAAAATCAGCGGAGTTGCAGGTCAGCGGCCGACGCCGTCCAGGTCCAGCACCCGGGCCTCGACCTGCGGGTCCAGGCCCACCGGCGGACGGTCCGGCCGCTGCGGCGCCGTGCCGCCGAGGGCGCGCAGCCAGCGCCAGGTGGCGTCGACGGTGTCCTCCACCGGGCGGCAGGACAGCCCGTCGAGCACCGCGCGCGAGACATCGGCGGTGTGCAGCGCGTCGTGCAGATCGGTGCCCGGCGGCACCCACACCGGCAGCTGCGTCCACGGCTCGATCCCCGCGTCCAGGATCGTGCCCGGGTCGGTCCAGCGCAGGTCGGCGTCCGCCCCGGTGGCCCGCACACAGGCGTCCAGCAGCCCGCCCATGGTGGTGTGGCCGGGCGGCGAGACCAGGTTGTACGGCCCGCTCAGCTCCCGCCGCACCGCGCCGGCGATCCACGCGGCGAGGTCGCGGACGTCGACGTACTGCAGCGGCAGCTCCCGGGGACCGGGGGCGAGCACCGGGCCGCCGCGGGCGATCCGGTTCAGCCACCAGGGCAGCCGCCCGACGTTCTCGTACGGCCCGAGGATCAGCCCGGGGCGTACCAGCAGCGAGCGGTCGGTGCCGAACTCCGCGACGGCGGCCAGCTCGCCGCCCCGCTTGTCGCGCGCGTAGTCGGTGGGGCCGGCGTCGGCCGACGCGCCGTCGACGAGCGGCGCGTCCTCGGCGTAGCCGGCGGGCGGCGCCCACGCGTACACCGAGCAGCTGGAGACGTACACGTACCGCCCGGCCCGGTCCCGCAGCAGCCGGGCCGTCTCCCGCACCGCGCGGGGCGCCGCCGACCAGGTGTCGACGACGGCGTCCCAGGAGGCGTCGGTGCCGGTCAGGGCGGCCAGGCCGCCGGGGGCGGTGCGGTCGCCGTGCAGCGACCGCACCCCGGGCGGGGCCGCGTGCCGCCCCCGGTGGAAGACGGTCACCTCCCAGCCGTGCCCGAGCGCCTCCTCCACCACGGCCCGCCCCACGAACTCCGTCCCGCCCAGCACCAGAAGTCTCATACGGCCGACTCTGGCGCAGCCGGGCGCGGGACGGCACCGCTTTCTGCCACGGGCAGAGCCGTCGGCGGCGGCGGAACGGGCCGGGTGGTCCCCGGCGGTCAGCGGGTGGTGGGCGGCGCGTACTTGTAGCCGACGCGGCGGACCGTCTGGATCGCCTTGCGGTGCTCGGCGCCCAGCTTGCGGCGCAGCCGGGCCACGTGCACGTCGACGGTGCGGCCGTCGCCCACATGGCCGTAGCCCCAGACGGTGGTGACGAGCTGGTCGCGGCTGTGCACCCGGTGCGGGTGCGCCACCAGATGCGCCAGCAGCTCGAACTCCAGGTAGGTCAGGTCCAGTTCGCGCCCGTCGACCCAGGCGGTGCGCCGCACGGTGTCGATCCGCACGAGCGGCTCGCCGGAGCCGGAGCCGGACTGCGGCCCCTCCGGCTGCTCGGGCTGGTCGGGGACGGCCACCGGGAGGAACGGCGGCTGCTGGTCGGCCGGGACGAGCACCAGGTAGCCGACCATCGGCGGCCGGCCGGGGAGCGCGGGCAGGGCGTGCGGCGGGGCCGGCAGCCAGGTGGCGCCCGGCGGCAGGAAGTCGGTGACGTCGACCACCTCGTCCCGGTCGACGGCGCGCAGCCGGTGACGGGCGGCCGGTGCCGGGGCCGGGGCGGGAGCGGTCAGGGTGGCGGTGCTGAGGGAACGAGTGGTCGCCATGAGAGGTCAGCTCTTTCGCGCGAGAAGGTCGTCGTTCGTCGGTCAGGTCGACGGCCGCGATTCGTGGTCGGGCCCGTCGGGACGTACGGCTTGTCGCGCCGGCCGAAGGCCGGGGGTTACGGCTTTAGAGGGCCGGCGCGTTCGTCGCGCGGCAACACACCCGGTCGAAGTCGTGGTGCTGACGGGAAGGCCAGAAGGGCTCGAGGTCATGGCGACCTGTCGCGGAGTACTTCTGGAAGCTGGCCATGGACTTATTGAAGCAGACGTCAGCCGTTCACAGGACCCTTCCGCTCACACCGTGGACACCTTTTCACCCCGGCACCGCTTCCGCCGCCCTCAGCCGACCAGGCGTTTACGCCATTGAAGCGGGGTGACGGTGATGGACCGGGCCGGGTCTTCGTCCCAGCCCGTGGACAGCCCGGCCGCCCGCAGGGCCGCGACGACCTCCCGGCCGACGGCCGTGGTGGTCTCCTCGGAACCGTCGAACCCGCCGTAGTACAGCGACAGTCCATGGCCCTCGGCGGCGGCGCGGGTCGCCTGGCGGTGGAAGAACACGAACCCCCGGGTCCGCTCGGGCTCCTCCGCCTCGCCCCCGATCTCCGCCATGCCGCAGCTGTGGCAGCAGGTGAAGTTCTCACGGGCGAGGATGCCGGTCTCCTCCAGGGCGGCGAACGCCCGCGTCAGCCGGTCGGGATCGGTGAGCCCGTCCCAGCCGGCCTGCTCGGACACCCGCGCGAGCCACAGCCGCTCGACCAGCTCCCGCGCCTGGGCGGGGGAGACGGCGTCCTCCATCAGGTACACGGTCTCCTCGACGAGGCGCTCGATGCCCAGATAACCGTCGGTCAGCATCGCCCGCACCTGCTCCTCGGCCCGCGCCGCGACCTCCGCGTCGAGCGGGGGGACCTCCTCACGCGGCGGCACCTCGACCGGCTCCCACTCCACGTCCGCGTCCCAGCCCGGCTCGCGCCGCGCCCAGCCGGTCAGCAGCCGCGCCACCCGCTCCGGGTCGGTGAGCTCCGCGCCGAAGAACTCCCGCTCCCCGCGCCGGTGCTCCAGCCGCCAGTCCCCGCCGCCCTCGTGCCACACCTGCGCGAACTCCAGCGGCAGGTCCGGTATCCGCTGCACCACGATCCAGCGGTCGCCCGGCTCGCCGATGCGGTGCACCAGCTCCCGCAGCGCGTCCGCGGACGGCCTCACCCGCGTGTCCCCGTACTCGGTCTCGGCCTTGACGGCCAGTCCCCCGTCGATCTCCATGTCCCCACGATGACATGCCCCACTGACAACGCCGGGGGCGCCTGACAACGCCGGGGGCGCCCACCGTCACGGTGGGCGCCCCCGGGGATGCGAGCGGGCGGATCAGACCTGGCCGGCCTTCTCCAGCGCGGCGCAGCAGGTGTCGACGAGCAGCCGCGTCACCACGTACGGGTCGACGTTGGCGTTGGGACGGCGGTCCTCGATGTAGCCCTTGCCGTCCTTCTCGACCTGCCACGGGATGCGGACCGAGGCGCCGCGGTCGGAGACGCCGTAGGAGTACTTGTCCCACGGGGCGGTCTCGTGCAGGCCGGTCAGGCGGTCGTCGATGCCGGCGCCGTAGTTCTTGACGTGGTCGAGCGGCTTGGAGCCCTCGCCGAGCGCCTCGCAGGCGGTGATGATCGCGTCGTAGCCCTCGCGCATCGCCTTGGTGGAGAAGTTGGTGTGCGCGCCGGCGCCGTTCCAGTCGCCCTTGACCGGCTTGGGGTCCAGGGTCGCGGAGATGTCGAAGTCCTCGGCGGTGCGGTACAGCAGCCAGCGGGCCACCCACAGCTGGTCGGAGACCTCCAGCGGGGCGAGCGGGCCGACCTGGAACTCCCACTGGCCCGGCATGACCTCGGCGTTGATGCCGGAGATGCCCAGGCCCGCCTTCAGGCAGTTGTCCAGGTGCGCCTCGACGACGTCACGGCCGAAGATCTCGTCGGCGCCGACGCCGCAGTAGTAGCCGCCCTGCGGGGCCGGGAAGCCGCCCTTGGGGAAGCCGAGCGGGTAGCCGTCCTTGAAGAAGGTGTACTCCTGCTCGATGCCGAAGATCGGCTCCTGGTCCGCGAACCGCTCCGCGACCTCGGCCAGCGCGGCACGGGTGTTGGACTCGTGCGGCGTCATGTCGATGTTCAGGACCTCGCACAGGACGAGGATGTCGTCGCCGCCGCGGATCGGGTCGGGGCAGGTGAAGACCGGCTTGAGCACGCGGTCGGAGGAGTGGCCCTTGGCCTGGTTGGTGGAGGAGCCGTCGAAGCCCCAGATCGGCAGCGCGTCCAGGCCGGCGGGGGCACCCGTGATGATCTTCGTCTTGGAACGGAGCTTGGCCGTCGGCTCGGTGCCGTCGATCCAGATGTACTCAGCCTTGAAGGTCATCGGGGCCACATCCTTCGGGGTGGGTCAGGCGCACTGCGGGTGCTGCGGCGCTGCGGCACTGGGCGCCGCGGTGGATGTCGGCAGACTGTCAACAGGCGATTTCCCGTCCATTGCTCGAATGTGAACCCCGTGTTACCTGGGGGTGGTGTGGCGCGACTCACGCATGGGGGCGTGGGCGGGGGCGGGGCAGGGGCGTCGGCGGCCGCGGGGGTTCACGGACCGCCGTCGTATGCGATGCGCCGGGATCAGGCGAGGCGGCGGGATCAGGCGAGGCGGCGGGATCATGCGACGCGCCGGGATCACTCGGCCGCGGGGTCCGGGGGAGGGGTGGCGCCGGGGCGCGGGCGGCCGGTGGCGCCGGAGTGCGGGGGAGGGGCGGCGCCCGGGTGCGGGCGGCCGGTGGCGTCCGGGCTCGGGCCGCCGGCGGTGCGGCCGTCCTGAGCGGCGGCGTCCCGTACGCCCGTCAGGAAGCCGCGGATCGCCGCCCGCTCCCGGTCGTCGTACCCGCGCAGCAGCTCCACCGTGCGCCCGATGAGCGGCCCGAAGAAGGCCTGGCCCAGCTCCACGGCCCGCTCGTCCACCTCGACGACCACCTTGCGCCGGTCCTCGCGGCCGCGCGTGCGGCGCACATGCCCCGCCCGCTCCAGCCGGTCGATGAGGGCGGTGGTCCCGGCCGAGTTGAGCCCCAGCTCGGCGCCGAGCCGCCCGGCCGTCATCTCCTCGCCCGCCCGCGCGGCGTCCATCAGCGCGATCAGCGCCCGCACGTCGGTCGGGTGCATGCCGTGGCGCTGCGCGAAGCGGGCGCTGTGCAGCCCCAGCTCCACGGCCACCGCGCGCAGCAGGTGGACGATCTCCATCTCCGGTTCCCGGGACACCACGGCCGGCCTCCGCTATCGTCTCGTTCGGCAAGAGTCTCGCTGAGCGAGATAATAGGGGACGGCGGTACGAGGAGGCGGTCGGTGTGAGCGGGCGGTTCGATCCCGAGGAGTTCCGGGCGGCGTACGACAAGGTCATGGCGAAGTGGCCGGCCGAACGCGAGACGACGGTCGTCCCCACGCCCTTCGGCCGGACGTACGTCAACGTCTGCGGACCGGCCGGCGCACCCCCGCTCGTCCTGCTGCCCGGCGGCGGAGGCGCGACCTCGGCGTCCTGGTACGCCCAGGCCGCCGAATGGGCCCGGATCCGGCGCGTGTACGCCGCCGACCTGCCCGGCGCCCCGGGCCGCAGCGAGCCGGCCGCCGGCCGCCACCCCCGTACGGCCGCCGACCTCGCCCACTGGCTGGACGCCCTGCTGGACGGCCTCGGCGTGCGCGAGACCGACCTCGGCGCGCACTCCTACGGCGCGTGGATCGCCACGCACTACGCCCTGCACGCGCCCGGCCGGATACGCCGCCTGTTCCTCCTGGACCCGACTCAGGTCTTCGCCGGGTACAAGGCGGCGTATCTGCTGCACGCGCTGCCGATGCTGCTGCGCCCCACGCCCCGCCGCACCCGCGCCTTCCTGCTGTGGGAGGCCCGGGGAGCGCAGCCGGACCCCGACTGGCTGCGGCTGCAGGAGGCGGCCACCGGCTTCCCCTCCGTCAAGCCGGTGACCGGCCCCCGCCCGGCGCCCGAGGCGCTGCGGGGCCTGGAGATGCCGGTCCTGCTGCTCCTGGCCCGGAACAGCGGGACCCACGATCCGCACGAGGTGGCGGCCCGGGCCGGGGAACTGCTGCCGCATGCGCGGGTGGAGGTCGTGCCGGACGTCTCCCACCACGCGCTGCCGCAGTCCGCGCCCCGGGACCTGGGCCGCCGCCTCAGCGGATTTCTGAGCGACTCAAGCGACTGAGGCTTCGGATTCGTCTACGGACCTCACCCCACCTTCTCGATCAGCGCCCGGCGGATCAGGAACTTGCCGGGCTCGCGGACCTGCTCGAAGGCCGCGTTGTTCAGCAGGACACAGCTGCCGGAGACCGAGGTGACCTGCACCGTCGTGGACTTGTTGTTGTCCAGGTTGGTCACCTTCAGCTTCGTCCCGGCCGGGAACTGGTTGCTGGACGCCGCGGGGGCACCGCCCTCGCCGGAGAGTGTGACCGTCGAGCCGTTGCACACCTGCTGTCCGGAGGCGGCCGCACCGCCGCCGTTCTTCCCCGCGCCGGCGGCCTGCGAGGGCGGTGCCGACTGCTGTCCGGCCTGGCCGCCGCCCTGCTGCCCCGCCTGCTGCCCCGCTTGTTGTCCCGCCTGTTGTCCCGCCTGCTGTCCGGTCTGCCCGGCTTGGGAGTCCTGAGCCGACTCCCCGACCGTGCACCCGGACGCCGCCTGCTTGCGCTTGATCTCCTCGATGACCGCCTGGCGGTTGGCGATCCGCGCCCCCGACTGGGCGTCGGGATTGGCCCGTTGACCGTCGATGAACTTCTGGTTGTTGCCCAGGGCGGTGGCCAGCCCCTGGCACACGCCCGCGTCGCCGGACAGGGTCCGCGGCGGCGGGGAGGCGTTCGAGGTGCTCGCCATGGCGAAGGCGCCGCCGCCGGCCACCGCCGCGGCGGTGACCAGCAGCGCGAGCTTCTTCTTCGTACTGAGCGTTCTCCTGCGCGACATGCGCGCCTCCTGAAGAGGTAGGGGAGCGTACGCCGCTATGTACGAGATACCGAACGGAGTTACTCAGCAGTCACGCGAGCCGGTGAAGTGGCCTGCGTCACAGCGGACTTGCCGCCCTTCGCCTCAGCGGGACAGGGCGTCGCGGACCGCTTCCTCCGTGCGGCCGACGACCGCCGTGCCGTCGTCCGCCGTGATGATGGGGCGCTGGATGAGCTTCGGGTGCTCGGCCAGGGCCTTGATCCAGCGGTCGCGGGCGGAGTCGTCCTTCGGCCAGTCCTTCAGACCGAGTTCCTTGGCGTCCGCCTCCTGGGTGCGCGTGATGTCCCACGGCTCCAGGTTCAGCCGCTCCAGTACGGCCCTGATCTCGTCCTCGCTCGGCACGTCCTCCAGGTAGCGGCGGACGGTGTAGTCGGCGCCCTCGGCGTCGAGCAGGCTGATGGCGCTGCGGCACTTGGAGCAGGCCGGGTTGATCCAGATTTCCATGCCGCCACGCTACCCGGCGCGGCGGGGCGGGGGCAGGGTGCGCGTCGTCCGCCGGGGCAGGTTCTGTTCGATATTTCTGCCGCCCCACGCGCCTCTCCTCGACCAGCGGTGACGCGGCGCCAATTCCCGTCTCCACCTGCTGCTTTGCGCCCCTTCGCGCACCCCCCAATGTCAGTGCCGGGCGGTAGAATTGACGCAGTGTTCGAGGGAATCGCCGGGGTCCGTCCGGAGGTTCCCTGACCGCGACAGGAGGATGCCTGTGCCCGCTGCCGCACTCCACCCGAAGGCGGCCCGCAAGCCGCTGCCGACCCAGTCCACCGCGCAGCACCCCGTGCTGTTCGACTCGCCCTACCAGCCGACGACGAAGCGTCCGCTGCCGCCCGGCCGCCCGCGCGAGTGGTACATCACGCACAACCGGCGCCTGAAGGCCATGCGGCTGGCCATCGCCCTGCTCGACTCCGGCGTCTACGTGCCGAACCAGGCGCGCAACGAGACCATACGCAGCACGGCGGAGCAGATCGGCGTCCACCCGCCGTCCGACACCACCTGCCACATGGTGCGCGCGCTGATGCGCTACTGCCGGTGACCCGTTCTCATGCGGTGCTGCCGGTCCCCCGTTCTCGAGCGGTGCCGCCGGTGATCCGGTGATCCGGTGACCCGGTGACCGGGTGTCCGGTGACCCGGTGTGCGGGGCGCCGGTGAGCCGGTGAGCTGGTGACCCGGCGGCCCCGCGGTGCGGGTGTGCAGGTGACCCGGGTGCCGCCCCCCGTGGCGGCGCCCGGGATCCGGTCCGCTAGCCGGCGGCGAGCTCCCGCTCCAGCGGCGTACGGAAGCGGGGGGTCACCCGGGTCGCGCCCACCCAGCCGTGCAGCCGCTCCGCCTCCGCCGCGATCGCCGCCTCGGCCGCACGGCCCACGCCGTCCTTCTCCAGCAGCCGCCACACGATCTCCCCGTCCGGCCGCTGGGCCCAGCCGCCCACCACGCGGCCGTCCCACCACACCGTCGGCCCGACGTTCCCGCTCCGGTCGAACAACGCGGGGCGCAGGGCCGGGGCAAGGCACCAGTCCCGCTGCTGCCAGCCCATCGCCGTCGGGTCCAGCGCCGGCAGCAGCGCCGCCCACGGCTCACCCGCATCCTCGCCGGGCGGCTCCTCGTCGCCCTCGACGACCCAGCCCGCGCCCTCGTCCAGCGCCACCTCACGCGCCCCGATCGCGGCCAGCGCCCGCCGCACCTCGGTCACCCGCCAGCCCGTCCACCACTTCAGGTCGGTCTCCGTGGCCGGGCCGCACACCGCGAGCCAGCGCCGCAGCAGCTCCGCCTGCGCGCTCGCGACGTCCAGTTCCGGATGCTCGGGGGCCACCGCCCAGCGGAACTGGCTCGACGTCCACGAGCCGAGCGGACGGCCCCGCACCACCTTGCCCTCCACGCCCAGCACCCGCAGCAGGCGCGACGAGACCGTGTGCACCCCCTCGTAGCTCTTGCCGGCCGCGTAGGTGAACTGCGTCTTCAACCGCGGTTCGTCGTCGGCGAGTTCGGCCGCCGTGGCCTGGCCGCGCCGGGCCAGCGCCGCCAGCGTCGACTCCTCGACCTCCTTCAGCCACGCCGCGTCCGGGGCGCCCGCCGCGGCCATGCCCTTCAGCAGCGAGGCGCGCTCCCGGGCGGCCACCGCGATACCGGTCGAGGCGTGGACCACGGCGGTCAGCGCCGTCGGGAAGACGAACACCGTGTGCCGCATCCCGTGCATCCGCACCAGCGAGCCGTCCTCGTACAGCGCCCGCTCGGTCTGCGCCACCGTGCCCGCCGGATCCGCCAGCCGCGCCCCGACCGCCAGATACACCGTCGCCGGATCGGTGCCGTGCAGCGCGACCAGCGCGTCGGCCACCTCCTCGGGTGTCGCGGCCCGCGCCGCCCCGGCCAGCCGGTGCCGCACGGCCAGCCGCGCCCGCCGCTCCGCCACGTCGATGTGCCGTACCCGCCCGCTCATCACGCCTCCGTCCGTCCCCACGGGTGCCTGTCCCACCATCCTTGCGGACACCACTGACAACGGCCCCTCTCCGCGCTCCTCGCCCGCGGTGCGAACCCTTCGCCGGCGCTCGGGTGCCGCGCCCGCGCCCGCCCGGCGTCACCCGTTCGCCGTACCCGGCGTGCACGCGCGCGGGTCCCGGCCGTTCACTGCGAACAGGAGGTGGCGCAGGCCAGGACGCACACGGCACGAGGGAGCGACCCCGGACACCGCGACGCCCGTCGCCACCGCGACCTGCGCAAGGACCGCCCCTCCCCGTCGGTGCCGGGTGCTGCACCGGCACCGACGCCCCCGCCCGCACCGGCCCCCTGCCGGCACCGCCCTCCGCCGAGTCGCCGCGCACCTGCGGACGCACGCGGGCGAAAAGTGGATGCGCGGGCTTCGCCGCGATCCCTACCCTCCTCGTATGGGCACCATCGTCATGGCCGCGACCGCGGTCCTGGTGGTCCTGGGCTTCACGAACCCCGTCTGGTGGCTCGCCGCCGTGGCTCTGCTCTACCTGTCCGTGCGCTACGGGTGGGGCTCCTCGGCGTCGTCGAGCGGACCGCCCCCGGCGGCCCCGGGCTCCGCGCCCGCCACCTACCGGGCGTACAAGGCCCGCCGGGACCAGCAGGCCAAGTGGGAGCGCCGCTACCGCCGCGAGCGCCCCTTCGAGGCCCGCCGCCAGGAACGCACCAAGTAACCGACCCGGACACCACCGACCCGGACACGACCGACTCGGAAACCACCGAACCGGACCCCATGGAACCGGACCCCATGGAACCGGACCCCATGGAACCGGCCCCATGGAACCGGACCCCATGGGACCGGCCCCATGGAACCGGAGAGCCGCCCGCCGGCCGCCCCCGTGGCTCACAGCCCGGGGGCGCCCCACACGGGGAACCAGCGGCCGAGGTCCTGCTCGATCCGCAGGTCGCCGGCGAGGGCGGCCCTGATCTGCAGCTCCAGCGCGTTGTCGCGCCGCTCGGCCGTTTCCGGCAGCGGCGCGAACGGGTAGAACGTGCCCCGCTTGTACAGGTACACCAGCGCCAGCCGGCGGTCGCGGTCGTCGCGGAAGCCGACCAATGAGCACAGCAGCTGCGGGCCGAAACCGTTGACCTCCATGGAGCTGTTCACCGCGTGCAGATCGTTGACCAGCTGCGGCAGCTCGTCGGGGGAGCGGTGCGAGACCAGCCAGGAGTAGCCGTAGGCGTCCTGCGTCAGCCGCACCGGCGGTCCGGCGCGGTCCGTGTCGGCGTCCAGCAGCGCCTGCACCTCCCGGTGCGTCTGCTCGAACGCCGCGCCCTCGACGGTCGCGAAGCACACCGCGCCCTGCCCGGTCGGCGTGAAGGAGGCCGCCGCCTCCAGGGTGACGGCCGCCGACGGCAGCGCGAACAGCTGGTCCAGATCGGGCGCGACCGGTTTCGTACGGCCGAGCAGGATGTCCAGCAGGCCCATGCTCAGCCCGCCTTCCCGGGCGCCTGGGCCTCACCCAGCTCGGCGGAGATCCGGCCCAGCTGGTCCAGCCGCTGCTGCAGCGTGGGGTGGGTGGAGAAGTACCGCTCGATGCCGGGCTCCTTGCCGGTCGCCGGGGTGAAGTAGAAGGCGTTGAAGGCCTGCGCGGTGCGCAGGTCCTTGGTCGGGATGCGGGCGATGTCCCCGGTGACCTTCGTCAGCGCGGACGCCAGCGCCGAGGGCCGCCCGGTCAGCTGCGCCGCGGCGCGGTCGGCGGCCAGCTCCCGGTAGCGGGACAGGGCCCGGATGAGCAGGAAGCTGATCGCGTACACGGCCGCCGCGACACCGATGACGGCGGCGAAGACCGCGGCGGTGTTCTGGTCCCGCCGGCCCCCGCCGAGCACCTGCGAGTAGAAGGCGAACCGCACGATCAGCCCGGCGATCACCCCGAGGAAGGACGCGACGGTGATCACGGCGACGTCCTTGTGCGCCACGTGCGACAGCTCGTGGGCGAGTACGCCCTCCAGCTCCGCGGGCTGCAGCCGGCGCAGCAGGCCCGTGGTCACGCAGACCACGGCGTGGTCGGGGTTGCGTCCGGTGGCGAACGCGTTGGGCATGTCCATCTCGGACACGGCGACCACCGGCTTGGGCATGTCGGCGATCGCGCACAGCCGGTCGACCACCGCGTGCAGCTCGGGATACTCCTCCCGCTCCACGACCCGCCCGTGCATCGCGTACATGGCGATGCGGTCGGAGAACCAGAACTGCGCCACGAACATCGCCCCGACCAGGACGACGACCAGCACCCAGGACCGCAGCAGCACGATCAGCGCCGCCACGAACCCCACGTACAGCAGCCCGAGCAGGAACAGCGTGACCGACATCCGTACGGTCAGCCGCCGGTCGCTCGCAAAGCGGCTCTGCATCTCGCATCACCCCGCAGTCAGGCAGCACTCGCCCCACTGCCAGTGTGCACCCGCCCCCACCCATGAAGGCCCCCCGAACGGCCCCAGCACAGGCAAAACGTCCCCGCCGGACGCGGCCCGCCCCCGGGCTAGCCCACCACGGCCACCGCCCACCGCCGCACCCGCTCGTCCGGGTCGTCCACCCGCGCGGCGGCGGCCCGCAGCCGCACCGGTCCGGCGTACGCGTCCAGCAGGCGCACGGCCGCGATCCGCGTGGCCCCGGGCCGTTCCGGTGCGAGCAGGCCGGCCAGCCACTCCGGGTCCAGGGAGCGGGAGGAGGGCAGCAGGGCGCGGGTCACCTCGCGCACCACACCGGCCGACGGATCCTCCAGCAGGGGCCACAGATCGCGTACGTCCACGTCGAGGACGCGCAGGCCCGCCACCGCCTGGGCCCGCACCCGCGGGTCGGGATGTGCGGTCAGCGGCCGCAGCAGCGCGGCGTCGGCCCGCTCCCCGCACTCCGCGAGCCCGATGACCGCGCCGGGCGGCAGCGCGGGATCGCCGGGTGCGGCGCACCGGTGCCGGTACCAGGGCAGCGGGGCGGTGCCGTACTGCCGTACGACATAGCGGGCGCAGGCGCGCACCAGGGCCGACCGGTCGGCCAGGAAGGCCTCGGCCCGCTCGGGCCGTCCCGCCCGCCTGAGCGCGGTGACGCCGGTCGCCCGCGCGTGCGGGTTGCGGGCGGCGAGCAGCGGCGCGAGCACCTCGTCGACGGTGCCGCGGCCCTCGGCCACGGCGGCGAGCGCGGCGTCGGAGCACAGGCGCTGCACGACCACGTCGTCGTCGCGGGCGGCGGTCGCGGCCAGCTCGGCGGCCGGGAGCATGCGGGCGTCCACGGCGAGCCGGTGGGTGAAACGGCGTACGGCCCGGTCGGTGTGGCGGAGCAGCGGGGCCAGCCGCTCGACGGGCGCCGCCCGCAGCGCCGCGGTGAGCAGATCGACGGCGTGATCGCCCCGATGGCGGCGTCCGACCAGCAGGATCAGCGGGGCGAGGGCCACGGCGGTGTCCAGGTCGAGGGCGTCGTCCAGCACCTTCCGGGCCCGTTCCCGTACGGGCTCGGCCCAGTCGGCGGCCCGGATCACGACGAGCGGCAGGAGGACGGGCCGGCCGGCCGCGAAGGCGAGGGCCCGGCGGCGTATGCGGCCGTCGCGGTGGCTGAGGGCCAGGGCGAGCCGGGGCTCGTCGAGCATCCCGGGATCATCGAGCCGGGTCGTGTACTCCCTGCGCTGCAGGCCGCCGGACCACTGGCTCTGCCGTACCCCGGCGTCGAGCGCGAGCCAGGCCCGTGGGTCGTGCACGTCGAGCGCGTCCGCCAGGGGAGTCCCCTCCGCGAGCAGGGCCGCCGCGGCCTCACCGGTCAGAGCGGGACCCGGCACCTCAGTACCCCGCTCGCAGCTGGGACCAGCCCAGGAGGACGATCACGGCGAGGACGCAGCCGAAGACCATCGCCGTCGACGACCAGGACGACCGGCGGGGGCGTACCGGGTCGGGGTCGGCGCGGAAGGGGACCGGGTCCGGCGGGTTCTCCCGCCAGCGCGCGGCCAGCATCCGGGCCCGCGCCGAGGGCTCCTTGTGCTCGGCCGCGCGTGCCCAGCGGTGATCGAACTCCCGGTCGAAGTCGTCGAGTTCGGGCATGGGAAACACCCCCCGTGTCATGTACGTGCCCGCATCGTACCGACGACGGCGCCCCCGCCTCCCGGGAGGGGGAGACGGGGGCGCCGGACGCTCTCACGCGCCGCTCACGCGGGCGCGTGGGTCGATCACACGTCGAAGTACAGCTCGAACTCGTGCGGGTGCGGGCGCAGCTGCAGCGGGGCGATCTCGTTGGCGCGCTTGAAGTCGATCCACGTCTCGATCAGGTCCGGCGTGAAGACGTCGCCCTGGAGGAGGAACTCGTGGTCGGCCTCGAGGCGGTCGAGGACGGCGCCGAGGGAGGTCGGGACCTGGGCGACGTTCGCGTGCTCCTCGGGAGCCAGCTCGTACAGGTCCTTGTCGATCGGCTCGGCCGGCTCGATCTTGTTCTTGATGCCGTCCAGGCCCGCGAGCAGCAGCGCCGAGAAGGCGAGGTAGGGGTTGCCGGAGGAGTCGGGCGCACGGAACTCGACGCGCTTGGCCTTCGGGTTGGAGCCCGTGATCGGGATGCGCATCGCGGCGGAGCGGTTGCGCTGCGAGTACACCAGGTTGATCGGCGCCTCGAAGCCCGGCACCAGACGGTGGTAGGAGTTCACCGTCGGGTTGGTGAAGGCCAGCAGCGACGGGGCGTGCTTGAGGATGCCGCCGATGTAGTAGCGGGCGGTGTCCGACAGGCCCGCGTAGCCGGCCTCGTCGTAGAACAGCGGCTCGCCGTTGCTCCACAGCGACTGGTGCACGTGCATGCCCGAGCCGTTGTCGCCGAAGATCGGCTTCGGCATGAAGGTCGCCGTCTTGCCGTTGCGCCAGGCGACGTTCTTCACGATGTACTTGAACAGCTGCAGGTCGTCCGCGGCCGCGAGCAGCGTGTTGAACTTGTAGTTGATCTCCGCCTGGCCGGCCGTGCCCACCTCGTGGTGCTGGCGCTCGACCTGCAGACCGGCCTTGGCCAGCTCCAGGGAGATCTCGGCGCGCAGGTCGGCGAAGTGGTCGACCGGCGGGACCGGGAAGTAGCCGCCCTTGTAGCGGACCTTGTAGCCGCGGTTGTCCTCGAGGGCGCCGGTGTTCCAGGCGCCGGCCTCGGAGTCGATGTGGTAGAAGGACTCGTTCTCCGAGGTCTTGAAGCGCACGGAGTCGAAGACGTAGAACTCCGCCTCGGGACCGAAGTACGCCGTGTCGGCGATGCCGGTGGAGGCGAGGTAGGCCTCGGCCTTCTTCGCCACGTTGCGCGGGTCACGGGAGTACTGCTCGCCCGTGATCGGGTCGTGGATGAAGAAGTTGATGTTGAGGGTCTTGTCCCGGCGGAACGGGTCTACCCGGGCGGTCGACAGGTCGGCGCGCAGCGCCATGTCGGACTCGTGGATGGCCTGGAAGCCGCGGATCGACGAACCGTCGAAGGCGAGCTCCTCGTCCGGGTCGAACGCCTCCGCCGGCAGCGAGAAGTGCTGCATGACACCCGGCAGGTCGCAGAAGCGGACGTCGATGAACTTGACGTCCTCGTCCGCGATGAACTTCTTGGCCTCGTCGGCGTTCTGGAACATCCAGCTCCTCCTACTCCCGACCGCCTCGCCGGGGGTGGTTGATCGGTCGTGCGGCCAGTGCGGTGGCACACGCTCCACTCGACCCTAGGGACGGGTGATTTCTCGGGCGTGACCCATTTGTTTCGCTGAAGTTAACCGCCCCGGCTTCCAGGCTAGCGCCGGACACACCCCGCCGTGCCCCGGGCATAAGCGGGCGCAGTACCGTGTACGGGTGGACAACAGGCAAGCAATCGGATCATGGCTGTCCGGGCCCCGCGCGGCCATGGAGGACGCCGGTGCCGACTTCGGTTACCGGGGCGAGCAGCTCGGTCTGCCGGAGAGCGGTCCGAACTCCCTCGCCCGGCCCGGCCGGCGGCTCGGCGCCCTGGCCGTCGACTGGGGCCTGAGCTATCTGATCGCATACAGCCTGATCACGCACGGGTACCGGGTGCCCGCCACGAGCAACTGGACGCTCCTGGTCTTCTTCCTGCTGAGCGCCCTGACCGTCGGCACGGTCGGCTTCACCCCGGGCAAGCGCCTGTTCGGCATCCGGGTGCTCGCCCTGGAGACCGGCACGGTCAACCCGCTGCGCTCCCTGCTGCGCACGGTGCTGCTGTGCCTGGCGATCCCCGCCCTGATCTGGGACCGCGACGGCCGCGGCCTGCACGACCGGCTGGCCAAGACCGTCGAGGTGCGGATCTAGCCCGCCGCCGGTCCGGTTCTTACGACGAAGGGGGCGCCCGGCATCACCGGGCGCCCCCTTCGTCGTATGCGACGGCTCAGCGGCCCTTGGGGCCGCCCTTCGGCAGGCGCATACCCTTGGGCATCGGGCCCTTCGGCAGCGGCATGTTGCTCATCAGGTCGCCCAGCGCGCGCAGGCGGTCGTTGGTCGCGGTGACCTGCGGGCCGGTGAGGACGCGCGGGAACTTCAGCAGGGTGGTGCGCAGCTCCTTCAGCTCGACCTGGCCCTCGCCGGTGCCCACGATCACGTCGTGCACGGGCACGTCCGCGACGATGCGGTTCATCTTCTTCTTCTCGGCCGCCAGCAGCGTCTTCACGCGGTTCGGGTTGCCCTCGGCCACCAGCACGATGCCGGCCTTGCCGACGGCGCGGTGCACCACGTCCTGGTTGCGGTTCATCGCCACGGCCGGTGTCGTCGTCCAGCCCCGGCCGATGTTGTCCAGGACGGCCGCGGCGGCGCCGGGCTGGCCCTCCATCTGCCCGAAGGCGGCCCGCTCGGCGCGGCGGCCGAACACGATCGCCGTCGCGAGGAAGGCGAGCAGCAGGCCCAGGATGCCGAGATAGATGGGGTGACCGATCAGGAAACCGATCGCGAGGAAGACACCGAAGGTGATGATGCCGACAGCCGCGAGTACCAGACCGATCTTCTTGTCGGCCCGACGGGTCATCTTGTAAGTGAGAGCGATCTGCTTCAGTCGCCCTGCGTTCGCAGCGTCCGCTGCGTTTTCCTTCCTCGCCATGCCACGAAGTCTACGTGGCCCCGGGAGCGGCTACGACGGCAGTGCCCGGCGGCCGGCGGCGGGAGGGGCCCGGCGGCCCGTGCCCGGAGGGCGCGAGGACCCGGGCCGGCAGGTCGCGCCCACCCGGGCCCGTTGAGCCGCGAGCGCGGTCGGTCAGGGGCGCGACGCCGTGACCTGCTGGAGGAAGCGCTCGGCCTCCACGCGGTCCTTGGCCCGGCGGCGGTCCTCCAGGACGGACGTCCAGGCGTTGCGGCGGGCGGTGCGCTGACCGCCGCTCATCAACAGCGACTCCACCGCGCGCAGGGCGTCGGTGAAGGACGGGATGGCGGTGGCGCGAACGGGCGCGGCCTGCATCGTCGAGGTCCCCCCTCGGGATGGGTGTACGGGGCGTGATACCAATGTCACTGTTTGGTGTTACCAGGGCGTGACCGACCGGTCAAACGCACATGAAACCTTGATGCGCCCGGTGAAAACGCGGACGCGGCCCTGACGTATGCCCTCATCTGCGAGGACGGTCAGGACCGCGTCGAACCGGCCGCTACTGGCCAGTAGTAACTTGTGCGTGAATTCACACGGTTGGACTCGCGCCGAAAGCGCTCACACCGCCTGAGCGGCGACGACCCCACCGCTTCGCTGCGGAGCGGCGGACTCCCGCTGCTCGATGGCCATCTGGTAGAGACGGCCGGCGCGGTAGGAGGAGCGGACCAGCGGGCCGGACATCACACCGGAGAAGCCGATCTCCTCGGCCTCCTCCTTCAGCTCCACGAACTCCTGCGGCTTCACCCAGCGCTCCACCGGGTGGTGCCGCACGGACGGGCGCAGGTACTGCGTGATGGTGATCAGCTCGCAGCCGGCGTCGTGCAGCTGGTGCAGCGCCTCGCTGACCTCCTCGCGGGTCTCGCCCATGCCGAGGATCAGGTTGGACTTGGTGACCAGGCCGAAGTCGCGGGCCTCGGTGATGACCTTCAGGGAGCGCTCGTAGCGGAAGCCGGGACGGATCCGCTTGAAGATCCGGGGCACCGTCTCGACGTTGTGCGCGAAGACCTCGGGGCGGGACTCGAAGACCTCCCGCAGCAGCTCGGGAACGGCGTTGAAGTCGGGGGCCAGCAGCTCGACCTTGGTACGGCCGCCCTCACGGTGCGCGGTCTGCTGGTGGATCTGGCGCACGGTCTCGGCGTACAGCCAGGCGCCGCCGTCCTCCAGGTCGTCGCGGGCGACGCCGGTGATGGTGGCGTAGTTCAGGTCCATCGTGACGACGGACTCGCCGACGCGGCGGGGCTCGTCGCGGTCGAGGGCCTCGGGCTTGCCGGTGTCGATCTGGCAGAAGTCGCAGCGCCGGGTGCACTGGTCGCCGCCGATGAGGAAGGTGGCCTCGCGGTCCTCCCAGCACTCGTAGATGTTGGGGCAGCCGGCTTCCTGGCAGACCGTGTGCAGGCCCTCGCTCTTCACGAGGTTCTGCATCTTCGAGTACTCGGGACCCATTTTCGCCCGGGTCTTGATCCACTCGGGCTTGCGCTCGATGGGGGTCTGGCTGTTGCGGACCTCCAGGCGCAGCATCTTGCGTCCGTCGGGTGCGACTGCGGACACGTCGGCTCCCTGCTCATCGGTTAACGAAGACTTCGATTCTTCGGCGTACACCAGCGTACGCCCGTGTTTTGGTGCGCCCACCGTGTGGGCCAACCCCCGCTCCCGGGGGCGCATTCCCTCAGGCGGGCGCCTTCTCGATCACCCGGGGCTTCAGGTCCGCGTTCTCCAGGACGTCCCGCAGGTGCCGCTCGGCGACCGGCAGCACCTCCTCGATGGTGATGTCCCGGCCCAGCTCGTTGGCCAGGGAGGTGACGCCCGCGTCCCGGATGCCGCACGGGATGATCTTGTCGAACCAGGCGTTGTCCGGGTTCACGTTCAGCGCGAAGCCGTGCATGGTGACGCCCTTGGCGACCCGGATGCCGATCGCGGCGATCTTGCGGTCCTCGCGGCGCTGGCCGGCGTTGGAGGGGGCGTAGTCCGGGCCGTTGAGTCGCGGATCGAACTCCTCGTCCTGCAGCCGGGGGTCGAAGTCGAGGGACAGCCCGCCGAGCGCGGGCCGCTGCTCGACCGGGTCGCCGAGCACCCACACGCCGCTGCGGCCCTCCACCCGGGTGGTCTCCAGGCCGAACTCCGCGCAGGTACGGATCAGGGCCTCCTCCAGGCGCCGTACGTGGGCGACCACGTCCACCGGGCGGGGCAGCTTCTGGATCGGGTAGCCCACCAGCTGGCCGGGGCCGTGCCAGGTGATCTTGCCGCCGCGGTCCACGTCGATGACCGGGGTGCCGTCCAGGGGGCGCTCGTTGTCGGCCGTGCGCCGGCCCGCCGTGTACACCGGCGGGTGCTCCAGCAGCAGCACCGTGTCCGGGATCTCGTCGGCGAACCGCGCCGCGTGCACCCGGCGCTGCTCGTCCCACGCCTCCTGGTACTCGACGGCGTCCGCACCGAACCCCATCCGGACGAACCGCAGCTCACTCACGGCAAGCGCCTCCTCGAAGTCGTAAGGCATGAAACGCGCCCACGCCACTGTACGACTGCCTCGGACGCGTCAGCCCTGCGGGCAATCCTCACACGATCGGATGAATGGGCGGGGAAGTGTGCGACCGCCTGCTTACGCTCCGCTACATTCGCGCCGTCCAAGAGGCCATAAGGGCTGCTCACAGGCAATCCGGGCACCTCGCAGGCCTGGAAGGCAGGAGACCGCACCGCCAATGACGGAACGACCCGCGCAGCGCACCCCCAACCGACAGCTCGCCGCGCTCATCGCAGAAGCGGGGTTCTCCAACGCAGGTCTCGCCCGTCGCGTGGACCAGCTCGGGCTCGAACACGGGCTGGACCTCAGATACGACAAGACGTCCGTCACCCGGTGGCTGCGCGGGCAGCAGCCGCGGGGCACCACCCCGGCGCTGATCGCCGAGGTCTTCACCCGGCGGCTCGGACGCCGGCTCACCGCCCAGGACCTCGGCCTCGACGCGTGCGCCCCCGTGTACGCCGGGCTGGAGTTCGCCGCCACCCCGGACGAGGCGATCGACATCGTCAGCGGGCTGTGGCGCAAGGACTCCGGCAACCACGCCGAACTGCGCAAGATCGCCTTCACCCCCGCGGGCCTGGTGGTGCCGAGCCGCGACTGGCTGATCGGGCGGTCCGACGACCGCGTCGCACGCGGCGAGCCGCCCGCGCGCGTGCCCGCGCAGGGGCGGCCGGTGGTGCCCCAGCAGCGGGCCCGGGCCGAGCGGCCGCCCGCCGTGCGGGTCACCGGCGGGGACATCGCGGCGCTGCGGTCCGTCGCCGAACTCTTCCGCACCCTGGACGACACCTACGGCGGCGGGCACGCCCGGCAGGCCCTCGTGCGCTACCTGGAGCACGAGTGCGAGCCGATGCTGCGCGGGGTCTACGGCGAGCAGACCGGGCGCCGGCTGTTCGCCGCGGCCGCCGACCTCACCCGGCTCGCCGGTTGGACGTCGTACGACATCGCCGCGCACGGGCTCGCGCAGCGGTACTTCGTCCAGGCGCTGCGGCTCGCGCAGGCGGCGGGCGACCGGGCCTACGGCGCGTACGTCCTGGTGACCATGAGCCGGCAGGCCGTGTACCTGGGGCACGGGCGGGAGGCCGTGCAGCTGGCGCGCGTGGCCCAGCAGGGCGCGGGGACCGCGGTGCCGCCGGTGGTGCAGGCGCTGCTGCACGCGGCCGAGGCGCGTGGGCACGCGGTGCTCGGCGAGGTGCGGGCGTGCACGGCGTCCCTGGTGCGGGCCGAGCGGGCGCTGGACGCGGCTCGCAGCGGGGACGACGTGCCGTACTGGGCGCGCTCCTTCGACGAGGCGCAGCTGGCCTACGAGTTCGGGCACTGCCACCGGGACCTGCAGCAGTTCCGGGCCGCCGCCCAGCACGCCGAGCGCTCGCTGCAGCTGCGGGGCAGCGGGTACGCGCGCAGCCGGCTGCTGTGCACGGTGGTGCTGGCGACGGCGCGGCTGGGTCTCGGCGAACTGGACCAGGCGTGCCGCCTCGGGGCGGAGGCGGCGGGCCAGGCGGCGGAGATGCGGTCGGTCCGGGCGGTGGAGTACGTGCGCGACTTCGAACGGCGGCTGGAGCCGTACAAGGACGCTCCGCCGGTGCGGGGGTATCGGGAGCGGGTGGGCGCGCTGGGGTGATGTCCCCGGCTGGGGGCGGCGCCTTGGGCGCGGGTCCGTCGCCGGGTGCGGGTGCGGGTGCGGGTGCGTGGGTGGCTGGTCGCGCAGTTCCCCGCGCCCCTGGGGTGACTGTGCCTGGCCTCGGTGAGAGGCGTGGGCCCGGTGACCGCGCCCACCCCCGTCCCGCTACGCCGCCGTCGGCAGCGTCGCCACCGGATCGCTGCGGTGCATCGAGCCCGCCACTCCCAGGTCCGTCAGGATCGCCGTGGCCGCTCGCTCGGCCGAGTCCAGGGCGCCCTGCACCGTGCTGGTGTCCCGGTGGTCCCCGCACACGTACAGCCCCGCCAGGATCCGCACCGGCTTGCGCAGGTCGTACGGCGGGCGCATGGCCGGCACCGCGTCGGGTGTGTGGTGCACGGCCAGCGTCTCCCACCGCGCCGTCGACGTGCCGTACAGCCGGGCCAGGTGCAGCCGTACGGCGGTGTCGACGTCCGGCGGCGGCGTGCCGAGCACCGTCGAGGAGATCAGCGCCCGCCCGGCCGGCGCCCGCGTCGGGTCCACCCGGCTGACGACCGCCGTGTGGGCCACCGGCCCGCCCCGGTCGGCGTCCAGCAGCAGCGCGGCCCCCGTCTGCGGCGGCGCGTCGGTCGTGTGGTGGACGACCGTCACCGGGTGGAAGTCCGGCACCCGCAGCCCCGGCAGCAGCTCCGCCGCGCCGCGCGCGTCCGTGGCGACCAGCACCGCACGGCAGCGGAAGACCCCGTGCTCCGCGGTGGTCACCGAGGTCGTGGAGACCGATGTGACGCGCACGCCGGTGTGCACGGTGCCCGGCGGCAGCGCGCGGGCCAGCAGCTCCGGCAGGACGTCCGCGCCGCCCTCCGGCAGGCACAGCCGCCCCGCGGCGAACGCCCGCAGCGCGAGGTCGGCGCAGCGGCTGGACGTGGTCAGCTCCGGATCGCACAGCAGGGCGGCGAGCAGCGGGCGCAGGAAGCCGTCGACGGTGCGGGCGGGCAGGCCGCGCCCGGCGAGGGACTGGGCGGTGGCCGACTCCGGGCGGGCGAGGACGCGCTCCAGGGGGAGGTGGGCCAGCCGGGTCAGGGACTGGTTCAGCCGGGCCTGGTCGACCGGCGTGCCCAGCGGGGCGCTCGCGCGGGGTGCCGAGGCCGTACGGGGCGCGCTCGCCAGGGCGCGCACCACGTGAAGTGCGCCCCGTGCGCCCCCAGTGCTCCGTGCGCCCCCGCCGGCCGCGGACGCGCCCGCGGAGTGGTGCCGGCCGTCGCTGTGCAGCAGGACGCCGGGGGCGAAGGGACGGAGCACGAGGCCGTCCAGCCCGGGACTCAGCCGCAGGTCGGGACAGGCGGTGGTGAGCAGCCGTCCGACGCGGTCGAGCCGGAAGCCGTCGACCTTCTCCGTCGCCATGCGGCCGCCCACGCAGGGGGCGGCCTCCAGTACCGCGGTGGTCACTCCAGCGCTGGTCAGCCGATGCGCTGCCGAGAGTCCGGCGACCCCGGCTCCCACGACGACGACGTCTGCCTGGTACGCGGGCTCAAGCACGTGCCCCTCCTCGAGGTTGCGCGGCCGGTGGAGACGTCATGCCCCCAACGGGCGTCGGGGATACCCGAGTTCGGGTCGAGGTTAGGCCCGCGATCGGCCAAGTTCAGTCGCGCATGGACAGGGCACGGGCGCACAGCGGTCGCATACGGTCACATCCGCCCCCGGCCCCGTCTCCCGCCGCGCGGCTCGCGCCCACGCGGGCCGTCTCACGCCGCACGGCCGGCGTCCCTGGCCCCGACTCACGCCGCGCGGCTGGCCTTCGCGGACCGACTCACGCCGCGCGGCTCGCGCCCGGCGGTCCCTCACGCCGCACGGCTCGCCTTCGCGGACCGCCTCACGCCGCGTGGCTCGCCCCCGGCGGTCCCTCACGCCGCGCGGATCGCGTCCTCGATCCCCGGGAAGGCGAAGGTGAAGCCCGACTGGAGCAGCCGCGTGGGCAGCACCCGCTGGCTGCCCAGGACGTCGCCCGCCATCTCGCCCAGCGCCAGGCGCAGCGCCGGTGCCGGCACGCTCAGCAGGGTCGGGCGGTGCAGGACACGGCCCATCGCCTCGGTGACCTGACGGTTCGTCACCGGCTGCGGTGCGGTGAGGTTGAAAGGGCCCGACAGGTCCGCACGGTCCATCAGGTGCCGGATCGCGGCCACCTCGTCGTGCAGCGCGATGTACGACCAGTACTGCCGGCCGCTGCCCAGCCGCCCCCCGAGGCCCGCGAGGAACAGCGGGAAGAGCCGGCCCCACGCCCCGCCCGCCCTCGACACGACCAGACCGGTGCGCGGCAGCACCGTGCGCACCCCGGCCGCGCGCGCCGGCTCCGTCGCCGCCTCCCACTCCACGCACAGCTCCGGCAGGAACCCGGTGCCGGGCGCCGCGTCCTCGTCCACCGGGCGGTCGCCCGTGTCGCCGTAGATGCCGATCGCGCTGCCGTTGACGAACACCCGGGGCGGCCTGTCCAGGGACGCCACCGCCCGCGCCAGGGTCCGGGTGCCCCCCACCCGGCTGGAGCGGACGAGCGCCTTGTACGCGTCGGTCCAGCGCCGGTCGCCGATGCCGGCGCCGGCCAGGTTGACCACGGCGTCGCAGCCCTCCAGGGCGGCCGTGTCGACGAACGAGCGCTCCGGGTCCCAGCGGGCCTCGTCCGGGCCGGCGGGCTCCCGCCGCACGAGGCGCACCACGTGGTGCCCCTCCGCCGTCAGGGACCGGACCAGGGCGCTGCCGATGAGGCCGGACGCGCCGGCCACCGCGATGCGTGCAGGGTGCATGACCGCCATCCTCTCCGTTCCCGCGGGAAACCGCGGTGAGACGCGTGCACGGTCCCCGTAGGGTGACCGGCATGCCCGATCTTCCTCCGTCGTTCATACGTACCGCCCGAGCCGAGGACGAGGACGCACTGAGCCGGCTGGACCGCGCCGTGTGGTCGCACCTCCACGCCGTCTCGGGGCCGCCCGCGCCCGGCGCGCCCTTCTTCCCCAAGGACGCCGGCCCCGAGGCGCACCTGGTCGCCGAGCTCGACGGCCGTGTCGTCGGCTACGTCCGGCTCGGCACGCCCACCCCGCTGCCGACGAACGCGCACGTGCGCTACATCCGCGGCCTCGCCGTCGCCGAGGAGGTGCGCGGCCGGGGCGTCGGGCGGGCGCTGCTGCGGGCGGCCGTCGAGGAGGCCCGCGCCAAGGGCTTCCGGCGGATCACCCTGCGCGTCCTCGGCCACAACACCGGGGCGCGCGCCCTGTACGAGTCGGAGGGCTTCGTCGTCGAGGGCGTGCAGCCGGAGGAGTTCCTCCTGGACGGCGTCTACGTCGACGACGTGATGATGGGCAAACGGCTGGTGTGACCCCGCGGCCGGGGCGGCCGGCGAGACACCCCGAGGACGTGACGAGGCCGCCCGTGTCCACCGAGGACGTGACGGGGCTGCCCGTGTCCACTTAGGACGTGACGAGGCTGCCCGTGTCCACCGCCTCCGTGGCGTCCGCCGCCCGGCGCGCGTCCTCGGACACCTCGGCCGCGGTGAGCACGTACCCCGTCTCGGCGTCCGAGGTGGAGCGGGCGAAGACCACGCCGAACACCCGGCCGTCGGTGGTCAGCAGCGGGCCACCGGAGTTGCCCGGCCGCACCGTCGAGCGGATCGCGTAGATCTCACGGGTCACCGTGGCGTCGTTGTAGATGTTCTGCCCGGTCGCCCGGACCCGGTTCGCGACGGTCGCGGCCTGCAGGTTCAGGTCGCCGTCCTGCGGATAGCCGGCGACCACCGCGGCGTCGCCGCGCCGGGCGCCGTCGTCGAAGCGCAGCACGGGCGCCGTCAGGTCCGGCACGTACAGCACCGCCACGTCCCGGTCCGGGTCGAAGAGCACCACCCGAGCGTCGTACGACCGCCCGACGCCGCCCACCCGCACGCTCGGACGGTCGATGCCCGCCACCACGTGCGCGTTGGTCATCACGTGCCGAGGCGCGTACACGAACCCGCTGCCCTCCCGGCCCTGGGTGCCGGCCGCGCCCTCGATCTTCACCGTGCTCAGCTTGGCCGCGTTGGTGGCGGCCGCCGTGACGCTGTCCCCGGTGGGCCGGGCCACCTCGGCCGTCGACTCGTTCTCGAACGGGTTGAACACCTGCGGGAAGCCGGCCTCGGTCAGTGCGGACGTGGCCCGCGAGAACCACGCCGGCGTGGTGTCCGGCATCGCGTCCTGCACCGCGCCGAGCAGCCGCGAGTCGCGTATCGCGCCGGTCAGCACCGGGGAGGAGGACGCGCCGAGCACACTCGCCGCGACCCAGGCCACGATCAGCACGGCGAGCGCGTTGGCCGCCGCCCCGCCCACGCCGTCGGCCACCCGCAACGGCCCCCGGTCCAGCTCCCGCCGCAGCCGCAGCGCGAGCCGCCCCGCCAGCTCGTGTCCCGCCACCGCCGGCAGCAGCACCGTGAACACCGCGGCCACGGTCGCCGCCGTGGTCCCCGGCGTCACCAGGCGCATCACCCACGGCAGGATCCACACGCCGACCGCCGCGCCGCCCACGAACCCGGCGAGCGAGACGCACCCGGCCACCAGACCGCGCCGGTAGCCGGAGCCCGCGTACGCCAGGATCACCAGCAGCAGCACGATGTCGAGCAGGTCCACGAAGCCGCCTTTCTCTCGTACCCCCTGGATACGCGCGCCGGGGGCCGGGTGATCAGCCACCCGCCGAACCGTCCAGGGGTGCGGGTACCTCGGAAAACGCCCCGGACCGGGACGATGGTTCCACCGGGTGGCACACCACACATCGCGGACCGGGCCGAACACACCGACAGTGGGACCATGCGTGTCGTGCGAAGCGCGCGAAGGACGGGCCGGGCCCGGCGCGGACCCCGGACCTCCGCCCGCCGTGTCTCCCCCCGCATACCCCGCCCCGTCCGCGCCGCGGCCGCCTGCCTGCCGGGCCTGGCCGCCGCGACCGCGCTGGCGCTGTGCGCGGCCGGCGTGGAGCGCGCCGCCACCGCGCCCGCCGGCCCCGCCGCCCGGCCGCTCGCGCGGCAGCCGGCACTGCACACCGCGCCCCGGCCGCGGATCGTGCCGCGCACCGTCTGGTTCACCGCCGGCGAGCGGCCCGCCCAGCCGCCCCCGCGCTACGACGACGCGGTCGTCGCCGTCTTCGTCCACCACACCGACACCCCGAACGGCTACGACTGCGCCGACACCCCGCGCATCATCCGCGACCTGTACACCGGGCAGACCGCCGGCCGCGACTGGGACGACCTCGGCTACAACTTCCTCGTCGACCGCTGCGGCACCGTCTACGAGGGCCGCGCGGGCGGCGTCGACCGCCCCGTCACCGGCGCCCACACGCAGGGCTTCAACCACCGCACCGCCGGCATCGCCGCCATCGGCACCTTCACCGGGGCCACCCCGGTGCCGCGCGCCATGGCCGACGCCATCGCCGCCCTGGTCGCGTGGAAACTCGGCCCGGCCGACGTGGACCCGCGCGGCACCGCCCGGCTCACCTCCAGCAACAGCGGCAGCCGCTACCCGCGCGGCACCACCGCCGTGCTCCCGGTGGTCGCCGCCCACCGGGACGCCTACGAGACGACCTGCCCCGGCGCGGCCCTCATCGCCCGCCTGCCCGCCATCCGCGCCCAGGCGGCCCGTCTCCAGGGCCGGTGAACGCCGGCCTCGGGCGCGTGGCGGGGCGTCACGGGGACGGGTGGCGGGACCGTGCCCGCGGCGGGGTCGGGCCGCGGGACCGCGCCTGACACCCGCCGAGCGGCGGGACCGGGCGCGACGGGGCCGAGCGGCCCGGGGGTCACTCCCGGAAGCGGTACCAGAGCTTGGGATAGCGCTCGGCCAGCACGCCCTCGTCCTCGAAGTCGAGCGGCGTGCCCAGGGGCTCCGACGGGGCGGGCGGGATGCCGAGGTCCGGGGCGACCGTGCCGGTGAGCTGCTCGTAGGCCTCGTCGGCGGCGTACCCGAGCTCCTCGCCGTCGCCGTCGATCTCCTCGTCGAAGTCGTCCAGCAGGTCGGCGAGGGAGTCCGGGTCGTGCAGGGCGCCCTCGAACACCTCCCGGCCCTGGCCGATCAGCCAGCAGCGGAAGAAGTCGAAGGCGTCGTCGCTGGCCCCGTCCAGCAGCACCCAGGCCGCGCCCCACAGGTCCCAGCGGTAGGCGCGGTTGTAGCGGGCCTCGAAGTGACGGGCGAAGTCGAGCACCTCCTCGGGGTCCTTCTGGACCAGCCGGTCCACGAGCAGGTCCGCCTGCTCCTCGGGGTCGCCCTCGGCGGCCTCCCGGGTGGCGTCCACCAGCTCCCAGAACTCCGTCTCGTCCATCACGCGTCCAGCATCCTGCGTCCGGCACGGGGGCGCACGCGGAGTGCGGCGGATCGTTACGGCCCGGGCCACGGGGAGCACGGCGGACCGTCACGGCCCGGGCCACGGGGAGCACGGCGGATCGTTACGGCCCGGAGCACGGGGAGCGCGGCGGACCGTCACGGCCGAGGATCGTCAGGGCCGAGAACCGTCACCGTCCGCGTAGAGCCGCGCCAGCCGTGCCGCGTCCGCGGCGAACCGGGCGCGCAGCGCCGCCGGCGCCAGCACCTCCGCCTCCGCACCGAGCGCCGTCAGCTGGCTGTAGGCGACCTCCTCGGACTCCACCGGCAGGGTCACCGTCACCCACTCCTGCCCGTCCCCGTCGCCGCCCCCGTCGGCCGACGCCAGCGCCTCCCGCGCGGACAGCGCGTCCACCGCCCAGCGCAGGCGGCGCACACCCTCCGGGGACAGCCGCACCACGACCTCGGTGCGCAGCAGCGAGCGGGCGAAGCGCTCGGAGTGCTCCGCCCAGAACGCGGGCAGGTCGAAGTCCTCGTCCCGCGCGAAGCGGTCCTCGGCCGGCTCGACGGCGGTGAACCGGTCGATGCGGTACGTGCGGTACGCCCCGTCCCGCGGCACCCGCGCGCACAGGTACCAGACCCCCGCCTTCAGCACCAGCCCGTACGGCTCCAGCACCCGCTCGACCTCGTGCTCGCCGCGCCGGTAGCGGGCGGTGACCCGGCGGTCGTCCCACACCGCCTCCGCGACCGCCGGCAGCAGCGCCGGCGTCTCCGGCTCCCGGAACCAGGCCGGCGCGTCCAGATGGAACCGCTGCGCCGCCGTCCGCGAGGCGTCCCGCAGCGACGGCAGCAGCGCCGCCGACACCTTCAGCCGGGCGGCGGACGCGGCGTCCTCCAACCCCATCTCGCGCAGCGCCCCCGGCACCCCGGACAGGAACAGCGCCTCCGCCTCGCTGCGGGCGAGCCCCGTCAGCCGGGTGCGGTAGCCGCCGATCAGCCGGTAGCCGCCGGCCCGGCCCCGGTCCGCGTACACCGGCACCCCGGCCTCGCTCAGCGCCTGCGCGTCGCGGGTGACCGTCCGCTCCGACACCTCCAGCTCCCGCGCCAGCTCGGCGGCGGTCATCGAGGGGCGGGACTGCAGCAGCAGCACCATCTTGATCAGCCGGGCAGCACGCATACGGCCATCATGCCGGGGCCCACCGACAGCGAAGGGGTACGGCGAGCGCCGTACCCCTTCACCTCACGACCCGTGGTGCTTACAGGCCGTACTTCTCGCGGGCTTCCTTCACCGCGGTGGCCTGCACCTCGCCGCGCCGGGCGAGCTGGGCCAGCGCCGCGACGACGATCGACTCGGCGTCGACGCCGAAGTGGCGGCGGGCGGCCTCACGGGTGTCCGACAGGCCGAAGCCGTCGGCACCCAGCGAGGACCAGTCCTGCTCCACCCACTGCGCGATCTGGTCCGGGACCTGGCGCATGTAGTCGGAGACGGCCAGCACCGGGCCCTCGGCGCCCTGCAGCGCCTGGCGGACGTACGGCACCCGCTCCTCGCCGCGCAGCAGCGCCGCGTCGGCCTCCAGCGCGTCCCGGCGCAGCTCCGTCCAGGAGGTCGCGGACCACACGTCGGCGGCCACGCCCCACTCCTCGGCGAGCAGCGCTTGCGCCTTCAGCGCCCAGTGGATCGCCGTGCCGGAGCCCAGCAGCTGGATGCGCGGGGCGTTGGCCGGGACGGTGACGCCCGCGGACTCCGCCGTGTTGAAGCGGTACAGGCCCTTGACGATGCCCTCGTCGATGCCGAGACCGGCCGGCTTCGCCGGCTGCGGCAGCGGCTCGTTGTAGACCGTCAGGTAGTAGAAGACGTTCTGGTCCTCGCCCGGCTTGGCCTCGCCGTACATCCGGCGCAGACCCTCACGGACGATCACCGCGATCTCGTAGGCGAACGCGGGGTCGTAGGTGAGCGCGGCCGGGTTGGTCGCGGCGATCACCGGCGAGTGGCCGTCCGCGTGCTGCAGACCCTCACCCGTCAGCGTCGTACGGCCGGCCGTGGCGCCGACGAGGAAGCCGCGGCCGAGCTGGTCGCCGAGCTGCCACATCTGGTCGGCCGTGCGCTGCCAGCCGAACATCGAGTAGAAGATGTAGAACGGGATCATCGCCTCGCCGTGCGTCGCGTACGACGTCGAAGCGGCGATGAAGTCGGCCATCGAGCCGGCCTCGGTGATCCCCTCGTTGAGGATCTGGCCGTTCTTGGCCTCCTTGTAGTACATCAGCTGGTCGCGGTCGACCGGCTCGTACGTCTGGCCCTTGGGCGAGTAGATGCCGAGCGACGGGAAGAGCGACTCCATGCCGAAGGTGCGCGCCTCGTCGGGGACGATCGGCACCCAGCGCTTGCCGGTCTCCTTGTCGCGGACCAGGTCCTTGACCAGGCGGACGAAGGCCATGGTGGTGGCGACGTTCTGCGAGCCGGAACCCTTGTCGAAGGAGGCGAACGCCTTCTCGGCCGGGGCGGGCAGCGCGGGCAGCGGGTGCGTGCGGCGGGCCGGGGCCGGGCCGCCGAGCGCCGCGCGGCGCTCCTGGAGGTAGCGGACCTCGGGGGAGTCGGCGCCCGGGTGGCCGTAGGGGACCACGCCGTCGACGAAGTCGCTGTCCTTGATCGGCAGCTCGAGCAGGTCGCGCATCGCCTTGAACTCGTCCACCGTCAGCTTCTTCATCTGGTGGTTGGCGTTCTTCGACGCGAAGCCCTCGCCGAGGGTGTGGCCCTTGACCGTCTGGGCCAGGATCACGGTCGGCGCGCCCTTGTGCTCGACGGCGGCCTTGTACGCGGCGTAGACCTTGCGGGGCTCGTGACCGCCGCGGGAGAAGTGGAAGATCTCCAGGATCTTGTCGTCGCTCAGCAGCTTCGCCATCTCGGCGAGCGCCGGGTCCTTGCCGAAGAAGTCCTCGCGGATGTAGGCGGCGTCGCGGGTCTGGTACGTCTGGACCTGCGCGTCCGGTACCTCGCGCAGCCGGCGTACCAGCGCGCCGGTGGTGTCCAGCTGGAACAGCTCGTCCCAGGCGGAGCCCCACAGCGTCTTGATGACGTTCCAGCCGGCGCCGCGGAACTGGGCCTCCAGCTCCTGCACGATCTTGAAGTTGGCGCGGACCGGGCCGTCGAGGCGCTGCAGGTTGCAGTTGATGACGAAGGTCAGGTTGTCCAGCTGCTCGCGGGCGGCGAGCGCGAGGGCCGCCGTCGACTCCGGCTCGTCCATCTCGCCGTCGCCGAGGAACGCCCACACGTGCGAGGCGGAGACGTCCTTGATGCCGCGGTTGGTCAGGTAGCGGTTGAAGCGCGCCTGGTAGATCGCCGACAGCGGGCCGAGGCCCATGGAGACGGTGGGGAACTCCCACAGCCAGGGCAGACGGCGCGGGTGCGGGTAGGACGGCAGGCCGTTGCCGCCGGCCTCCTGGCGGAAGTTGTCCAGGTGGGCCTCGGTCAGGCGGCCGTCCAGGAAGGCGCGGGCGTAGATGCCGGGGGAGGCGTGGCCCTGGATGTACAGCTGGTCGCCGGAGCCGTCGCCCTCCTTGCCATTGAAGAAGTGGTTGAAGCCGGTCTCGTAGAGCCAGGCCGCGGAGGCGAAGGTGGCGATGTGGCCGCCGACGCCGTGCTTCGCGCCGCGGGTCACCATGGCGGCCGCGTTCCAGCGGTTCCAGGCGGTGATCCGGGCCTCCATCTCCGGGTCACCGGGCAGGGCCGGCTCCGCGGAGGTGGGGATGGTGTTGACGTAGTCCGTCTCGAGGAGCTTCGGCAGCGCGATGCCGGCGCCCTCGGCGCGCTCCAGCGTGCGGCGCATCAGGTACGCGGCCCGGTGCGGCCCGGCCGCCTTGGCGACGGCGTCCAGGGAGGCCTGCCACTCGGCGGTCTCCTCGGGGTCGCGGTCCGGGAGCTGGTCGAGCTCGCTCGGCTGGATGGCGTTGGGGTCGGTCATGTCGCCGCCTTCCTCAGTCGAAGGGGGTTCCCTCACAAGTGAAGGGTTCGGGGGTGCCCTAGGTCTTTGGCAGGACAGGGCTCGAGAACTTCGGTGGAAGTCCGTCGGCGACTCTAACTCCGTGATCGATGATCGATCAAAGGGTTGAGGCCGAAAACCTCTTGATCACGAGAAAGTCGGCACGGGGTGCCTTCGGCGATGGCACCGGGTGACGCGTAAACGCCTTGTTTTCGCAGGTGGGCAGGTGTTTGGGCCTGCGTTTGAGCGGGGGCGCGCTCGGGTGGGAGCGGCGACAGGCCGACCGCGGGCCGGATGCAACCCCTCAGGGGCGCGGGGAACTGCGCGAAGGGGGTCCGGGGGCGCAGCCCTCGGGGACGGGACGGGGAAGGGGCGGCGGGGGCGAAACTCCCCGGCGGTGCCGGAACCCGTCGGCGGCGACGGACTCCCCGCCGGAGGCGAAACTCCCCGGCGGTGACGGAACTCCCGGCGGACGGAACCCTCCGGCGGACACGCACCCCCGACCGGGCGGAGCCCTACGCGCGCGGGGCGCAGCCCAGCACGTGGGCCTTCACCAGCTCCGCGATCCGCGGATCCCGCCGCTTGAACGCCTGCACCAGCTCCTCGTGCTCCTCCGCGTACGACTGCTGCACGGTCCCCAGCCACCGTATCGACAGGGCGGTGAAGACCTCGATCCCCAGCCCCTCCCAGGTGTGCAGCAGCACGGAGTTGTCCGCGGCGCGCACCAGTTCCCGGTGGAAGCCCACGGTGTGGCGGACCTGCGCGGTCCCGTCCGCGTTGCGGTCCGCCGCGTACAGCGCGGTGACGTGCGGCTCCAGGGCCGAGCAGTCCACCGCGAGCTTCTCCGCCGCCAGCTCGGCCGCGATGGCCTCCAGGCCGGCCCGCACCGGGTAGCTCTCCTCCAGGTCGGCCGCGGTCAGGTTCCGCACCCGCACGCCCTTGTTCGGCGCGGACTCGATCAGCCGCAGCGACTCCAGCTCGCGCAGCGCCTCCCGGACGGGCGTCTGGCTGACCTCCAGCTCCGTGGCGATACGGCGCTCCACGATCCGCTCGCCCGGCTGCCAGCGCCCGCTGACGATCCCCTCCACGATGTGCTCGCGGATCTGTTCGCGCAGCGAGTGGACGACGGGCGCGGTCATGAGGGCTCCTTCGGGAGGGGCTGACGCTTAGACAATACGGCGGGTTCGCTCCGCGGGGAGGGTGTGTGGGGGTGTCTTTGCGCAGGTGAGACCAGGGTTACACGCGGTGCGCCGGGCCGGCGGGCCGCCGATCGGCACCGCCCCGCGTCCCCAAAGGCAGGTGCCCCCGCCCGGAGTGTCCAGGCAGGGGCACCGACGTGCACGGCTGAGCGGTGCTTACAGGCCGAGCTCGACCTCGAACTCGCCGGCCTCCAGGATCGCCTTCACCGCGGTCAGGTAACGCGCGGCGTCGGCGCCGTCCACCAGGCGGTGGTCGTAGGACAGGGTCAGGTAGACCATGTCGCGGACGCCGATGACGGTGCCCTCGGCGGTCTCGATGACGGCCGGACGCTTGACCGTGGCACCGATGCCGAGGATCGCGACCTGGCCCGGCGGCACGATGATCGTGTCGAACAGCGCGCCGCGCGAACCGGTGTTGGAGATGGTGAAGGTCGCGCCGGACAGCTCGTCGGGCGTGATCTTGTTGCTGCGGACCTTGCCCGCGAGCTCCGCCGTGGCCTTGGAGATACCGGCGATGTTGAGGTCACCGGCGTGCTTGATGACCGGGGTCATCAGGCCCTTCTCCGAGTCCACCGCGATACCGATGTTCTCGGTGTCGAAGTAGGTGATCGTGCCCTCGGCCTCGTTGATCTTGGCGTTGATGACCGGGTGGGCCTTCAGCGCCTGCGCGGCGGCCTTGACGAAGAACGGCATCGGGGAGAGCTTGACGCCCTCGCGCGCGGCGAAGGAGTCCTTCGCCTGGGCGCGCAGCCGCATCAGCTTGGTCACGTCGACCTCGACGACCGAGGACAGCTGGGCCTGCTCGTGCAGGGCCTTGACCATGTTGTCGCCGATGACCTTGCGGATCCGCGGCATCTTCACGGTCTGGCCGCGCAGCGGGGAGACCTCCAGCACCGGCGCCTTCTTGGCGGCGGCCGGAGCGGCGGCGGCCGGGGCCGGGGCGGCGGCGGGGGCCTTGGCGGCCTCGGCGGCGGCCAGGACGTCCTGCTTGCGGATACGGCCGCCGACGCCGGTGCCCTTGACGGAGGCCAGGTCGACGCCGTTCTCGGCGGCGAGCTTGCGCACCAGCGGCGTCACGTAGGCGCCCTCGTCGGTCGCCTGGGTGGCGGTCGGCGCGGTCGGCGCGGCAGCCGGGGTGACCGGAGCCGGAGCCGGGGCGGGCGCCGGAGCGGCCGGCTGGGCCGGAGCCGGGGCGGCAGCGGCGGGCGCGGCCGGAGCGGCGGGGGCCGGAGCCGGGGCGGCCGGCTGGGCCGGGGCGGCGGGCGCGGCCGGGGCCTCGGCGGCGGGCGCCGGGGCCGGGGCGGCCGGAGCCGGAGCGGCGGCCGGGGCGGCACCCGGGGCGCCGATGACGGCGAGCTTGGCGCCGACCTCGGCGGTCTCGTCCTCGTTCACCACGATCTCCAGCAGCACGCCGGAGGCGGGCGCCGGGATCTCGGTGTCGACCTTGTCCGTGGAGACCTCGAGCAGCGGCTCGTCGGCCTCGACGGAGTCGCCGACCGACTTCAGCCAGCGGGTGACGGTGCCCTCGGTGACGGACTCGCCGAGCGCCGGGAGGACCACGTCGGTGCCCTGTGCGGAGGAGGCGCCGGAGGTGGCCTCGGCGGACGGGGCCGGAGCCGGGGCGGCCTGCTCCGTGGACGGGGCGGCAGCGGCGGGCTCGGGGGCCGGGGCCGGGGCGGCCTCGGCGGCGGGGGCCGGGGCGGCCGCGGACTGTGCTCCGTCAGGCGCCTCCGGCGCCGGGCCGGAGCCGTCGTCGATGACGGCCAGCTCGGCGCCGACCTCGACCGTCTCGTCCTCGGCGACCTTGATGGAGGCCAGCACGCCGGAGGCGGGGGAGGGGATCTCGGTGTCGACCTTGTCGGTGGAGACCTCGAGCAGCGGCTCGTCGGCCTCGACGCGCTCGCCCTCGGCCTTCAGCCAGCGGGTGACAGTGCCCTCGGTGACGCTCTCGCCGAGCGCCGGAAGGGTTACGGAAACCGCCATGGTTTCGGTTGCTCCTTACGAGTTGCGGAAAGTCTGTGTCGTCGCGCCCGAGGGCTGATCAGTCGTGCGCGTGCAGCGGCTTGCCGGCCAGTGCCAGGTGGGCCTCGCCGAGCGCCTCGTTCTGCGTCGGGTGGGCGTGGATGAGCTGGGCGACCTCGGCCGGCAGCGCCTCCCAGTTGTAGATCAGCTGGGCCTCGCCGACCTGCTCGCCCATGCGGTCGCCGACCATGTGGACGCCGACCACGGCACCGTCCTTGACCTGGACGAGCTTGATCTCGCCCGCGGTCTTGAGGATCTTGCTCTTGCCGTTGCCCGCCAGGTTGTACTTCAGAGCGACGACCTTGTCCGCGCCGTAGATCTCCTTGGCCTTGGCCTCGGTGATGCCGACGGAGGCGACCTCCGGGTGGCAGTAGGTGACCCGCGGGACACCGTCGTAGTCGATCGGGACGGTCTTCAGACCGGCCAGACGCTCCGCCACCAGGATGCCCTCGGCGAAGCCGACGTGCGCGAGCTGCAGCGTCGGGACGAGGTCACCGACGGCGGAGATGGTCGGGACGTTGGTGCGCATGTACTCGTCGACCAGGACGTAGCCGCGGTCCATGGCGACCCCGGCCTCCTCGTAGCCCAGGCCCTGGGAGACCGGCCCGCGGCCGACCGCGACCAGCAGGACCTCGGCCTCGAACTCCTTGCCGTCGGCGAGGGTGACCTTGACGCCGTCCTGGGTGTACTCGGCCTTCTGGAAGAAGGTGCCCAGGTTGAACTTGATGCCGCGCTTGCGGAACGCGCGCTCCAGGAGCTTGGAGGAGTTCTCGTCCTCGACCGGGACGAGGTGCTTCATGCCCTCGATGATGGTGACGTCCGCACCGAAGGACTTCCACGCGGAGGCGAACTCGACGCCGATGACGCCGCCGCCCAGGATGATCGCGGACTTCGGCACGCGGTCCAGGACGAGGGCGTGGTCGGAGGAGATGATGCGGTTGCCGTCGATCTCCAGGCCGGGCAGCGACTTCGGCACGGAGCCGGTCGCGAGCAGGATGTGGCGGCCCTGGACGCGCTGTCCGTTCACGTCGACGGACGTGGGCGACGACAGACGGCCCTCACCCTCGATGTAGGTCACCTTGCGGGAGGCGACGAGGCCCTGCAGGCCCTTGTACAGGCCCGTGATCACCTCGTCCTTGTACTTGTGGACACCCGCGATGTCGATGCCCTCGAAGGTGGCCTTGACACCGAACTGGGCGCTCTCCCGCGCCTGGTCCGCGATCTCGCCCGCGTGCAGCAGGGCCTTGGTGGGGATGCAACCCCGGTGCAGGCAGGTACCGCCGACCTTGTCCTTCTCGATCAGGGCGACGTCCAGGCCCAGCTGAGCCCCGCGCAGCGCCGCGGCGTAACCACCGCTACCACCGCCGAGGATCACTAGGTCGAAAACGGTGCTGGCGTCGTTCGCCACGTCACGTCCTCCATGCATGTGCGCCGTACGCCGGTCTCCGATGACCGGCAGGCGGCTGGTGTCCGGCCGCTCGTTCTTCGGCCCTTGGGTAGGGGCCCTGTCCTGCCGGGCTCCATCTTTGCACTTGTCGGACGGGATCGAGACGCCGGGCCGGGGTGTGAGACGTCCCACGTCCCCTTGTAGCCAAGGGGAGGATGCCAACCAAAGGGGCGCGGGACTGTATCGATATGCGGCTCCGCCGCGTGGGCGCGACCTGCCCCCACGCGGCGGAACGGGAAAAACGTGCTCAGCGGGCGGAGGTCACCCGAGATCCCCCGCGGCCGCGAGCTCCGCGACCCGGACCAGCGTCCGCACCGCCGTGCCCGTGCCGCCCTTGGGCGTGTACCCGAACGGACCGCCCTCGTTGAACGCGGGACCCGCGATGTCGAGGTGCGCCCACGGGATGCCCTCGCCGACGAACTCGCGCAGGAAGAGGCCGGCGACCAGGCCGCCGCCCATCCGCTCGCCCATGTTCGCGATGTCCGCGACCTGCGAGTCCATGCCCTTGCGCAGGTGCTCCGGCAGCGGCATCGGCCAGGCCGGCTCGCCGACCTCCTCGGCGGCCTCGTACACCGCGGAGCGGAACGCGTCGTCGTTGGCCATGACACCGAAGGTGCGGCTGCCCAGCGCCAGCATCATCGCGCCGGTCAGGGTGGCCACGTCGATGATCGCGTCCGGGTTCTCCTCCGAGGCCGCCCACAGGGCGTCGCCGAGCACCAGCCGGCCCTCGGCGTCGGTGTTGAGGACCTCGACGGTCTTGCCGCTGTACATGCGCAGCACGTCACCGGGGCGGACCGCGGAGCCGGACGGCATGTTCTCGGCCAGAGCGAGCCAGCCGGTGACGTTGACCTGGAGGTTCAGGCGCGCGGCGGCGACGACGGCGGCGAAGACGGCCGCGGCACCGCTCATGTCGCACTTCATGGTCTCGTTGTGACCGGCCGGCTTCAGCGAGATGCCGCCCGAGTCGTAGGTGATGCCCTTGCCGACGAAGGCGAGGTGCTTCTTGGCCTTGGAGCTGGTGTACGACAGCTTCACCAGGCGCGGCGTGGACGCCGAGCCGCCGCCGACCCCGAGGATGCCGCCGTAGCCGCCCTTGATCAGGGCCTTCTCGTCGAGCACCTGCACCTTGATGCCGTGCTCCTTGGCCGCGGCCTGGGCGATCGCGGCGAAGGCCTCCGGGTTGAGGTCGTTGGGCGGGGTGTTGATCAGGTCGCGGGCGCGGTTCAGCTCCTCGGCGACCGCGGTGGCGCGGGCGAGGGCGCCCTTGTAGGCGGCGTCGCGCGGCTTGCCGCCGAGCAGCACGGCCTCGGCGAGCGGCGCCTTGCCGTTCTTGGCCTTGGCGTCCTTGCCGTTGTCCTTGTAGACGTCGAAGGTGTACGCGCCGAGCAGCACGCCCTCGGCGACGGCCCCGGCGTCCGCGGCGTCGGTCAGCGGCAGCGCGAAGGCGGCCTTCTTCGCCCCGGTGAGGGTGCGGGCGGCCACGCCGGCCGCCCGGCGCAGGGCCTCGGCGTCGAACGTGTCGTCCTTCTCCGGCTGGGCGCCCAGGCCCACCGCGACCACGAGCGGTGCCTTGAAACCGGCCGGCGCCGGCAGCTTGGTCACCTCGCCCTCGGCACCGGAGGCCCCGAGGGTCTCCAGGACGGCGGCGAGCCGCCCGTCGTAGGCCTTGTCCACGGCCTCGGCGCCCGGTGCGACGACCGGGCTCTTCGCGCCCTTGGCGACACCGATCACGATCGCGTCGGCCCGCAGACCGGGCGCCGCGGCGGTGCTGAGAGTGAGAGCAGTCACGGTGGTGATATCTCGCTTCCGATGTGAAGTTCCTGCGGCCGAATGCGGTGGGCTCGACCGGACCCGACGGCCGACACTAGATCCGGGCCCGGCACGCGGTTTCCACCGGGGGTCCGTACCGGCGCGGCGAACCGGCGGGACACCCGGCACGAGACTACGCTCGCGGACCCGTTCGCTCACTCCTTCGAGCGTTCACCTGTCGGTGGCGTCGTGGCCATTTCCTGATCCTCGCATCCGATGACCTGAGTCACACTCATCGGGTTCCGGTGAGCACCGACCTCACCGCTTCGCATGATTTCCACGGATCCCCCGCTGACCGGCCGCAGGCGGCGCCGCACGTTCCGGGCGCCCGCGCGCCGGGCGGGGATCCCCTGGGGGGAGAGGACCACATGGCGCACAAGGCGCGCGGCAGGAGAAACACGGCCGCCCTGGTGGCGGCGGCCACGATGGCGTTCGGGCTGGGGGCGCCCGGCGCCGCGGCGGCCCCGACACCGCGGATCGACCTGCGGGTGCTGGTCGTCGACGACGGGAGCGGCACCGTCGCCGCCCTTACCGACCAGCTCCGCAGCACCGGCATCCCGTACACCACGGTCGACCTGCGCGACCCGGGCCGCCCGGTGATCGACGCGGCCTTCCTCGCCGACACCGGCGGCACCACACCCCGGGCCCGCTACCAGGGCGTGGTGCTGCCCGACGAGGCCCCGTTCGGCTCCCCGGCCTCCGCCGAGCAGCAGGCGCTGGAGGCGTACGAGCGGACCTACGGCATCCCGCAGGTCGACGCCTACACCTGGGCGCACCCGGAGGTGGGCCTGGACTACACCAGTGACGGCGGCTGGGCGGGCACCCTCGACGGGCAGCCGGCCGAGGTCACAGCCGCCGGCAAGGCGGGCTGGTTCGGCTACCTCGACGGCGCGTTCGCCTTCGAGGACAACTCACCGTCCGTTCCCGAGAGTTACGGCTACGTCGCCCGCCCCCGGGCCGGCTTCACCTCCTACGTCGACACCGCCGTGCCGGGCGGCACCGGGCGCGGCAGCCTGCTCGGGGAGTACGCCCACGACGGGCGCCGCGAACTGGTGGTGACGTTCGCCTACAACGGCTACCAGCAGCAGTTCCGGCTGCTCGCCCGGGGCATCGTGGAGTGGCTGACCCAGGGCGTCCACCTGGGGCAGGCCCGCAACTACTTCGCCGTCCACGTCGACGACGTCCTCGCCCCGGACAGCCGCTGGGACACCGCGCGCAACTGCACCCCCGGCGACTTCGACTGCGCCGGCGGCGACGGCCCGGGCACCACCCCGATCCGGATGACGGCGGACGACGCCGCCTACGCCGCGCAGTGGCAGCGCGACCACGGCTTCACCCTCGACATGGTGTTCAACGCCGGCTCCGGCGAGGAGTGGAAGAGCGAGCACGGCGGCACCGACGCCCTCGCGGACCGGCTGCTCGCCGACAAGGCGCAGTACCGCTGGATCAACCACACCTGGACGCACCAGTATCTCGGCTGCGTCCAGGACACCACCACCGTGCCGTGGAGCTGCGCGAAGAACGCCGACGGCACCACGCAGTGGATGAGCCGCTCCGCCATCTCCGCGGAGATCCGCAACGACCACGACTGGGCCGTCGCCAAGGGCCTGCCCCTCGACCGCACCGAACTGGTCACCGGCGAGCACTCCGGCCTGAAGACCCTGCCGCAGCAGCCCACCGACAACCCCAACCTGGCCGGCGCGCTCGCCGACAACGGCGTGAAGTGGACCGCCTCGGACAACTCCCGCGAGCCCGGGCAGCGCCCCGTCGGCTCCGCCCTGACCGTGCCCCGCTACCCGATGAACGTGTACTACAACGTGGGCACCAAGGCCGAGATGGCCGACGAGTACAACTGGATCTACACCTCCCGCGCCGACGGCGGCAGCGGCGTGTGCGAGAACAACGCCAGCTCCACCTGCCTGCCCGCGCCCCTGGACACCGCCACCGGCTACGACGACGTGATCGTGCCGCAGGAGGCCCGCACCGACCTCGGCCACGCCCTCTCGAACGACCCGCGCCCGCACTACGCCCACCAGTCCAACCTGGCCGAGGACCGCATCCTCTACCCGGTCCTGGACAAGGTCCTCGCCGACTACCGGGCCCTGTTCGCCGACAGCACCCCGCTGGAGAACCCGCGGCAGAGCGCGATCGGCACCGAACTCCAGCGCCGGGCCGCCTGGCAGACGGCCCTCGCGAACAACAGGGTCACGGCCTACCGCGTCGGCGGCACGGTCACCGTCACCGCGCCCTCCGGCGTCCAGATCCCGGTGACGGTCCCGGAGGGCACGAAGAAGCAACTCCTGCTGGGGACCAGCACGTTCGGCACGCCGTACGCGGGCCGCCGCTCGGCGTGGACCGCGCCGGAGCCGCTGCAGTCGTCGGTCACCTTGAAGCTGCCGTAGGGGGAGCGCCCCGGCAGGGGCGCGGAGCTGCATCGGCAGGCGGCTTCGCCGCGTGGGCGCGACCGGCACTCGGGCCCGGCGGCCGAAGCCGCAGCCGCAGCCGACGGACGGATTCCGCACAACAGGGGGGAAGCGGCGCAGCCATGCGCGTCACCATGCTCACCGAAGGCACCTACCCGCACGTCCACGGAGGGGTCAGCACCTGGTGCGACCAGCTCGTGAGGGGCATGCCGGAGGTGGACTTCCATCTGATCTCGCTCACCGGCACCGGCCGCGAGCCCGTCACCTGGGAGCTGCCGCCCAACGTCCGCCACCACCTCTCGGTACCCACCTGGGGCCCGCGCCCCGGCCGCAAGAGCCCCCCGTACGGCAAGGCCCGGCGCCACTTCGCCGACGCCTACGAGCGGTTGCTGCTGTCCTTCCTCGACCCGCGGGCGGGGTGCGACTTCGGGGAGGCGCTGACCGACCTCGCCCGCGTCGCCCGGGCCGGCCGGCTCTCCGCCGCGCTGCGCACGGAGGGCGCGCTGCGCTCGCTGATGTGGATATGGACCATGCCGCACCTGCCGACGGCGCGGGCCCGCCCCACCGTGCACGACGCGCTCACCGCCACCGACCTGCTGGAACACGCGCTGCGCCCGCTCGGGACGCGGGTCCCGCAGGACGGTGTCGCCCACGCCGTCAGCAGCGGCCTGGCCACCCTCCCGGCGGTCGCCGCCCGCGCCCTGGACGGGGTGCCGTTCCTGCTCACCGAGCACGGCATCTACCTGCGCGAGCGCTACCTCGGCTACCGCGGGGACACCCAGCGCTGGCCGGTGAAGGCGTTCATGCTCGGCTTCTACCGGGAGCTGAACACCCACGGCTACCGCACGGCCGACCTGATCACGCCGTGCAACCAGTACAACCGCCGCTGGGAGGAGCGCGGCGGCGCCGACCCGGACAAGATCCGCACGGTGTACAACGGCGTCGACCCGCACGCCTTCCCGCACGCCGGCCCCGAACCGGACGTCCCCACGCTCACCTGGTGCGGCCGGATCGACCCGATCAAGGACCTGGAGACGCTGCTGCGGGCGTACGCCCTGGTGCGCGCCGAGCTCCCGGAGACCCGCCTCAGGCTCTTCGGCCCCGTCCCGCCCGGCGGCGAGGCCTACCGCACCCGCCTGGAGAAGCTCGCCGCCGAACTCGGCGTCACCGACGGGCTCACCTTCGAGGGCCGCATCGGCGAGGTGTGGCGCGCCTACGCGGCCGGCCACGTCGTCATGCTGTCCTCCATCTCCGAGGGCTTCCCGTTCTCGATGATCGAGGCCATGTCCTGCGGCCGGACGACCGTCTCCACCGACGTCGGCGGGGTGCGCGAGGCCGTCGGCGACACCGGGATCGTCGTGCCGCCGCGCGAGCCGGAGAAGATGGCCGCCGCCGCGCTCACCCTGCTCAAGGACGACCGGCGGCGCCTGGACCTGGGCGCGCTGGCCCGGCAGCGGGTCATCGACCGGTTCACCCTGAAACGCTCGGTGGACAACTTCCGCACCATCTACCAGGAACTCGCCGGCCTGCCCGAGGTGTACGAGCCGACCATCGAGACGGTCGCCGACTGGACCGCCGAGCTGCGCGACCCCTGGTACGTCTCCCCCGCGGTATGGGGGACCGCCCGCGCGGAGTCCGCGGGAGGGACCGGCCGGTGAGCGGATCGATCTGGCTGCCGCCCGGCGCCCGCCCGCGGACCGTGCCCGCCGTCCCGCGCGGGCGCACCACCCCCGGCTGGGCGGAACCCGACCCGGTCGACGCGCTCGCCGCACAGCTGGAGGACTTCGCAGCGGCCGCCGTCCACCCGGACGAGATAGCCGCCCTGCTGGAGTCCGACGGCCTGTCCGACGACCGGATACGCGAACGCTACGGCGTGAAGGACTCCTTCGCGCTCGCCGAGGAGCTCTACGACCGCGTCGAACGCCGCCATCCCGAGCCCGAGGGCCCGCCGCACGACCCCTGGCAGGTCGGCCTGCTCGGCTGCCTGCTGCGCGGTGTGGTCTTCGCCCTGCCCGGCTTCGCCTATGTCCTCGGCGGCCCCCTGCTGGCCGGCCCGCGGGACGGCCTCGGCCTGCCCGCGGGCACGCTCACCCTGCTCGCGGGGGCGCTGACCGGCTGGACGTGGAACCAGGGCCTGGCCCACCGGGCGTACTCCTGGCTCGGGCTCGGCGACGACGCCGCGGCGCGCCGCTCGCTGCTGCTCGGCGCCCCTGCGGGCGCGCTGCTCGGCACGCTCGTCGCCGTCGCGCAGGCGGGCACCGGGCACCCGGCGGCGGTCGCCTTCGCCGCCGGGCAGTCCTGCTACCTCGGCGCGGCCACCGTCCTGCTGGTCATGGGCCGCGAACGGCTGCTGCTCGCCGCGCTGCTGCCGATGGCCGCGGGCGCCGCCGTGTCCCTGGCCGCACCGGTCCCCGCAGCCGTCCGGCTGGTCCTGCTGCTGGGCTCGCTCACCGCGGTCGCCGCCCTCGCCCTGCGCGACGTCGCCCCCGCGGTGCGGGACCTGGGCGAGGGCAGCTGGACGGCCGGCCTGATCGCGCTGCTGCCCTTCGGCGGCCTCGGCGCGGCCCCCGCACGGGAGCGCGGCGCGCCGCTGTGGCTGACCGGCTCCCTGCCGTACGCGCTGTTCGGACTGGGCAGCGGGGTGCTGGTGCTGTACGCGGCGCTCGGGGACGTCCTCGCCGGCCAGGAGCACAGCGCGGTCGCCGCGCCCGCCGCCGTCGCGCTCACCTTGAGCATGGGGCCCGCCGAGTGGCTGCTGTACCGCTTCCGCAGCGGCAGCCTCGCCGGGCTGCGCTCCACCAGCAGCCCGCGCGCCTTCTGGCGGCGCACCGCGCGCACGGTCGCCGAGTGCCTGGCCGGCTACCTGGCCGTCCTGCTGGCCCTCGCGCTGGCCACGGCCGCGCTGTGGCCGCACTCCGCCGGCCCGACCGGTATGCGCCTGGCCGGGCTGCTCCTGCTGGGCGTGGTGCTGTGGACCGGTCTGCTGCTGCAGTCGTTCGGCGCGGTGCACAGCGCGGTCGCCGTGTGCTGCCTGGCCGCCCTCGCGCAGAGCCTGGCCCTGGCCACGCACGCGGCCGGACCGCACCAGGTCGGCGTGGCCGTGTACGGCACGGCAGCGGCCGTGCAGGCGGTCCTCACCTGCGTCCTGCTGGGAAGGGCGACCGCGCACCGATGAGCACCCCGATCCACGCGCCGGCGCCCGAGCTGCTGGTCCCGTACTACGAGCACCCCGCGGACCGTCCCGCCGCCTGGCAGGCCCTCATCGCCGCCGCGCCCCGCCTGTACGGCGTGGTGCTCAACCCGGCGAGCGGCCCCGGCACCGCGCCCGACCCCGCGTTCGCCGAGGCGGCCGCGCGGCTGCGGGCGGCCGGGGTGCGGGTGCTCGGCTACGCCGACACCGGCTACGCGATGCGGCCGGTCGCCGAGGTGGCCGCGGACCTGGCCCGCCACCGCGACTGGTACGGCGTCGACGGCGCCTTCCTCGACCAGGTGTCCGCCGGCCCGCACGCCCAGGCGCACTACCGGGGCGTGGCCGCCGCCGCGTGGCGCGCCGGCTGCGGCACGCTGGTGTTCAACCACGGCACCGACCCGCACCCCTCGTACGCCCGCATCGCCGACGTCCTGGTGACCTTCGAGGGCACCTGGGCGACGTACCGCGACCTGCCCGCGCAGCCGCGCCACGACGGGGTGCTCACCTGCCACCTGGTGCACGGGGTGCCGCCGGGCGCCGACTGCGCGGCCCTCGCCCGGGCCCGGGGCGCCGGCCTGCACTGCGCGGTGCCGGGCAGCGGGCATCATCCCTGGGGTACGTTGCCGCACGCTCTGGAGACCGCCCGGTGAAACGCGTCCTGCCGCTCGTCGCCGCCCTGCTGTTGCTGCTGGCGGGCTGCACGTCCGCCTCGGACGACCGGCCCGCCCGGCCGCCCGGGGGGCCGTCCGCGCCCGCCCGCTGGCAGCCGCGGCCGGGCACGCCCTGGCAGTGGCAGCTCAGCGGCCGCCTGGACACCTCCGTCGACGTCCCGGTGTACGACATCGACGGCTTCGACCACCCGGCGGCGACCGTCGCGGCGCTGCACGCCAAGGGCCGCAAGGTCGTCTGCTACCTGTCCACGGGCGCCTACGAGGACTGGCGGCCGGACGCCGCGCAGTTCCCGGCCTCCGTGCTCGGCAAGGGCAACGGCTGGGACGGCGAGCGCTGGCTCGACATCCGCCGCACGGACGTGCTGCGGCCGCTGATGGCGGCCCGGCTCGACCTGTGCCGGGACAAGGGCTTCGACGCGGTGGAGCCGGACAACATGGACGGCTACGCCAACACCACCGGCTTCCCGCTCACCGCCGCCGACCAGCTGCGCTACAACCGGCTGATCGCGCGGCTGGCCCACGACCGGGGCCTCGCGGTCGGCCTGAAGAACGACCTCGACCAGATCCCGGAACTGGCCGGGGACTTCGACTTCGCGGTCAACGAGCAGTGCGCCCAGTACGGCGAGTGCGCGCGGCTCACCCCGTTCGTGAAGGCCGGCAAGGCCGTCTTCCACGTCGAGTACGAGCTGCCGACGACCCGTTTCTGCCCGGCCTCCCGCGCCCTGGGCCTGAGCTCGATGCTCAAGAAGTACGACCTGGGGGCGTGGCGCCGGCCGTGCTGAGGCCCTGAGGGCGGGGAGCGGCCGGCACCGGGCGGAGCGCCGGGACCGGCGGCTCAGCGCCCCAGGCAGAACACCAGCAGCGCCACCGTGGCCGCCGTCTCCGCCAGGGCGCCGAAGACGTCCCCGGTCACCCCGCCGAAGCGGCGGACGCAGCGGCGCAACAGGAGTTCGGCGACGGCGAGGGCGCACAGCACCGCGAGGGCGGCGCGCAGCGCGTCGTACGCGCCGAGGAGAGCGCCGCCCGCCGCGGCGGCCCCGGTGACCAGGGCGGCCGCGAGCGCCGCGCCGCCGGTGGGGACGACGCCGGCGACCGCCGCGCCGAGCCCCTCGGGGCGGGCGGGGGGAACCCCGTGCCGGGCGGCCGACGTCAGCGCCAGCCGGGCGGCGGCGGCCGAGACGACGGCGGCGAGCGTGCCGCGCGCCCAGGAACCGCCGTAGAGCTGGGCGAGCGCGGCGGCCTGGGCGAGCAGCACGAACACCAGCGTCAGCACGCCGAAGGGACCGATGTCGGACTGCTTCATGATCCGCAGCGCGTCCTCGGCCGGCTTGCCGCTGCCCAGCCCGTCCGCGGTGTCGGCGAGCCCGTCCAGGTGCAGTCCCCGGGTCAGCGCGGCGGGGACGGCCGCCGCCGCGACGGCGGCGAGCAGCGGCCCGGCCCCGAGCGCCAGCAGCGCCAGCCCGCCGCCGGCGGCGAGGGCGCCGACGACCAGGCCGGCGACCGGCGCGGCGAGCATGCCGCCGCGCGCGGCCCCGCGGTCCCAGCGGGTGACGGTGACCGGGAGGACGGTGAGGGTGCCGAAGGCGAAGCGCAGGCCGTCGGCGGGGGAAGGGGTCGTGGACACCGGCGCAGGGTATCCGGGGGCGGCGCGGGCACGGACGGCGGCCGGGAACGAGCACGACTAAAGTGCGTATATGGGGCATTGGTGGGTGCGCAACATCGTGGAGCCGGGCAAGCTGCCCCTGTTGCTCGCCCTCACCGCCTTCGTGCTGACGTTCCTGATCACCCGGGCCATCACCCGGCTCATCCGGGCCGGCAAGGGGCCCTTCGGCAACGTCAAGGCGGGCGGGGTGCACGTCCACCACGTCGTGCCCGGGGTCGTGCTCACCGTCGTGGGCGGCTTCGGCGCGGTCGCCGCCGGGCGCAGCGGCTTCGGCGCCTACGTGTCCGCGGTCCTCTTCGGCATCGGCGCCGGGCTCGTGCTGGACGAGTTCGCGCTGATCCTGCACCTCGACGACGTCTACTGGAGCGCGGCGGGCCGCAAGAGCGTCGAGATGGTCGTGCTGACCGCCGCGCTGGTCCTGCTGCTGCTCGCCGGGTTCGTGCCGTTCGGCGTCAACGACCTCAGCGCGCAGGAGTCCCAGGACCGCGGCACCGTCGTCTCGACCATCGCGGTGAACTTCCTCTTCTCCCTGATCGCCCTCAGCAAGGGCAAGGCCCGCATGGCCGTCTTCGGTGTGGTCATCCCCGTGATCGCGCTGGTCGGCGCCATCCGCCTGGCCCGCCCCGGCTCACCGTGGGCCAAACGCTTCTACCGCCGCCGCCCCCGCGCCCGCGCCAAGGCCGGCCTGCGCGCGTACCACCACGACCGCCGCTGGTCCCGCCCCCGCCGCGCGGTGCAGGACTGGCTGGGCGGCAAACCCGACCCGGAGCCCGCCCGGGCCGTCGAACGCCGCTGACGCCGCCACCACCGCCGCCACTGCGCCACCGCGCACAGCACCACCACGCCCGCCAGCGCCGCCAGGTGCTCCTTGCCCGCGAGGTTCTCCTTCACCAGCACCTCGGCGATCATCGACACGGTCACCGCGCCCGCCGTGACGTACGCCCCGTAGCGCCAGGCCACGTACACCGCGAGGCACACCACGGCCGCCGACGGACCGGTGTCCACGACCTTCGCGTCGGAGGCGGGCAGCCCCAGCGGGGCGTCCGGGCCCAGCCGGATGCCGACCCGGGCGTACAGGGTGCCGGCCAGGGTCGCGGCGTAGGCGATGACCAGGGTCCGCCACCAGCCCAGACACAGCTCCGCGAGGCCGAACACCAGCAGGATCTGCGCCAACGCCCCCCACACCGGCAGATCCAGCGCGGGCACGAACAGCGACAACGGGGTGCGCAGCAGAGCCAGCCACAGCGGGTCCTCGGCCCGCACCGCGCCGGCGTCCTGCACGAGGCGGAAGCCCCACGACTGGTTCTGCACGAACTGCAGCGCGGCCGTCAGGCACACCGCGGCCAGCGTCATCGGGATCGCCCGCCACCGCTGGCGCAGCAGCGGCTCGCGCGCGGTGACGTACAGCAGCCCCCATTCGGCGCGGGCCCAGCGGGCGAGGGTCTTCATCCACGGTTCTCCAGTTGCCGGCGGTGCAGCCACTTCGGCAGCCCGGGCGCCGTGGGGCCTGTCGTCGGATTCCCGTCTGCACGGCGGCGTCTGGCACGCACGCTCGCCGCGTTGCCGAACCGCCCACGTGGCTCCTCCCCCAAGCTCTCGGCTTCGCTCGAGCAGGGGGGACCCCCATCGAGGGCGCTCCGGCGCCTTGCGATCGCACGCACCAGACGCCGCCGTGCCCGCCCTCCGGGCGGACGACGGGAATCCGACGACAGGCCCCCCAGAAACCCTTCCGCCCGCGCCGCAGCGAGACCGATGCGCGGAAGGTCCGCGCTCTTCTCGAAGAGCAGGAACCGGGGCTCCCAGATGGGCCGGTACTTCGCGTTGGCGCGGTACAGCGACTCGATCTGCCACCACCGTGAGAAGAAGCTGAGCAGCGACCGCCACAGCCTCAGCACCGGCCCGGCGCCGAGGCGTGCGCCACGTTCGAAGACCGAGCGGAACATGGCGAAGTTGAGCGAGACCTGCGTGATCCCGATCTCGTGCGCCCGCCGCAGCAGCTCGATCACCATGAACTCCATCAGCCCGTTGTCGGAGTCCCGGTCCCGGCGCATCAGGTCCAGCGAGAGCCCCTCGGGCCCCCACGGCACGAAGGACAGCAGCGCCCGCAGCCGCCCCTCGGCGTCATGGCACTCCAGCATCACGCACCGGCCGTCGCCGGCGTCCCCGAGCCGGCCCAGCGCCATGCTGAAACCCCGCTCGGTGGCCCCGTCGCGCCAGTCGTCCGCGCGCCGCACGAGGTACGTCATCTCGTCCGCGGGGATGTCCTCGTGCCGCCGGATGCGCACCGTGTACCCGGCCCGCCGCACCCGGTTGCAGGCCTGGCGCACCGTGCGCATGGCCCGCCCCTCCAGGGTGAACTCGGCGACCTCGACCACCGCCTCGTCGCCGAGCTCCAGCGCGTCCAGGCCGTGCCGCGCGTACACGGTCCCGGCCTCCTCGCTCGCCCCCATCACGGCCGGGATCCAGCCGTGCGCGCGGGCCTGCGCCAGCCACGGCTCGATCGCGCCCGGCCACGCCTCCGGATCGCCCAGCGGGTCCCCGGCCGCCAGCGACACCCCGCCGACCACCCGGTAGGCCACCGCCGCCTTGCCCGTCGGCGACCACACCACGCTCTTCTCCCGGCGCAGCGCGAAGTACCCCAGCGAGTCCCGCTCCCCGTGCCGCTCCAGCAGCTCCCGCAGCCGCTTCTCGTCCTCCGGTCCGAGCGGGTCCACGGCCCGCCGGGAGCGGAAGGCGGCGTACAGGACGCCGAGCACCAGGGCCGTGCTCATGACGTTGACCGCCACGTCCACCCAGGTCGGCGTGGACAGGCCGGGGAAGCGGGAGTCGTCCGCGGCGACCGAGACCAGCCGCAGCGTGCCGTACCACCAGCGGGAGGCGAACGTGGAACGGCCCGCGTCCGCCGCCTGGTTGGTGACCGTCACCAGCAGCGCCGCCAGCAGCGAGGCGGCCAGGCCGCCCCCGGCGGCGACCGCGGCGGCGAGCTTCGGATTGGACCGGTCGCCCTTGGCGTAGAACTCCCGCCGCCCGGCGAGCAGCGCCCCGACGAAGGACGCGGTCAGGCCGAGGGACACCCAGTTCTGCGGGTACCGGCGGATCTCCGGCAGCACCATGGCGAGGGCGAACAGGGTGAGGAACGCCCCGGCGAGGACCAGGTTGAGGATCCACGCGGCCCGTTTGCGGCGCCGCATGGTGACGGCCAGGAACGCGGTGAAGACACCCGACGCGAACCCGGCCGTCAGCAGATAGGGCGTGAAGAGGTTCTCCTGGTTGTGCCGCCGCACGTCCTGCCCGAGGGAGACCCACACCGCGCTCAGGAAGTTGACGAAGGCGACGGCACGCAGGTACCAGACGGCGAAGGCGGCGGCCCGGGGTGCGATGCGGCTCTCTCCCATGACCGGGGATCATATGGCCGCCCTTGGGGTAAACCGCCCTATTTGCTCCGCCCCGGGGTCGTCGGTTACGCCTCCCCGGCCCGCTCCGGCTCCTCCGGGCCGGCGACCTGGCCGTCCCCCTCCGGGGCGTCCTCGACGGCGTCCTCGTCCCCCGGCTTGCCGTCCCGCTCCGGCAGCTCCGCCGCGAGCGCCGCCGCTGCCTGCACCAGCGGCAGCGCCAGCAGCGCGCCGGCGCCCTCGCCGACCCGCACGCCCTGGTCCAGCAGCGGCTCCAGCGCCATCCGGTCCAGTGCCTTGGCCTGCCCCGGCTCCCCGCCGGTGTGCCCGGCCAGCCACCAGTCCGGCGCGCGGAACGCGATCCGCTGCCCCACCAGCGCGCACGCCGCGGTGACCACGCCGTCCAGGATCACCGGCACCTTGCGCACCGCGCACTGCAGCAGGAACCCGGTCATCGCGGTCAGGTCGGCCCCGCCGACGGTCGCCAGCAGCTGCAGCTGGTCGCCCAGCACCGGGCGGGCCCGGCGCAGCGCGTCGCGGATCGCCGCGCACTTGCGCATCCACGCCAGGTCGTCGATGGCCTGCCCGCCCCGGCCGGTCACCACCGAGGCGTCGGTCCCGCACAGGGCGGCGATCAGCACCCCGGCCGCCGTGGTGCCGCCGACGCTGACGTCCCCGAGCACCACCAGGTCCGTACCGGAGTCGGCCTCCTCGTCGGCCACCGCCACACCCGCCCGGAACGCGGCCTCCGCCTGCTCCGGGGTGAGCGCGTCCTCGACGTCGATACGGCCGCTGCCGCGCCGCACCCGGTGCCGTACGACGTCCGCGGGCAGCTCCTCCGGCGGGCAGTCCAGCGCCATGTCGACCACCCGCACGCCCACGCCGAGCCGCCGGGCCAGCACCGACACCGGCCGGGCGCCCTCCAGCACGTCCCGGACCAGCTCGGCGGCGGTACCGGCGGCCCGCGCCGAGACACCCAGCTCGGCGATCCCGTGGTCGCCGGCGAACAGCACGACGCGGGGCCGTTCGACGGGACGCACCGGCACGGTGCCCTGCGCCGCGGCCAGCCACTCACCCAGCTCGTCCAGGCGGCCCAGCGCTCCGGGCGGCACGACCTGACGCTCGCGGCGGGCCTCCGCGTCGCGGCGCACCCCGCCGTCGGGGCGCTCGATGAGATCGGTGAAGTCGTCGAGATTAAGCGAGCTCATTCGCCGAACAGTACCGGCACCGGTCGAACACGACCGCGCCACGCCGTGACCGCGCGGGCGCAGCGTCGTTGCACCCCGGAACGCGGTCCCGTACGTTCCGGTTTGCCATGGATTGTCGTACGGGAGCCGCCGATGTCGACCGTTCCGCCCCTGCCGGCCGTGCCACCCATGCCGACCCTGCCGCCCGCCCTGCCCGCGCCCCCCGTGCCCCGGGCGGAGTGCGCGTGGTGCGCCTCCGCGCTCCTGACCGGCCGGCGCCGCCTGCGGGCGCTGGCCCGCCGCCTGGCCCGCCTGGTCGCCGAGCCCGAGAGCTGGCTGGACGTGGGCACCGGCGACGGCGCGTTCCCCGACGCGGCCCGGGAGTTCTTCCCGTACACCTCCTTCGACGGCGTCGACCCCGGCCCGCGCGTGCTGGAAGCACGGGCCGCCGAACGCGTCGAGGAGGCCTACGTCGGCCCGCTCGCCGCCACCGGCCTGACCGCCCGCTACGACGTCGTCAGCCTGCTGCACCACCTGGAGCACAGCGCCGACCCCCGCCGCGAACTGACCGCCGCCCTCACCGCCCTGCGCCCCGGCGGCCACCTCGTCCTCGAACTGCACGCCCGCAACAGCCCGTTCCGCCCGGCCGACGTCCACCGGGACCTTCAGGACCGGGACTGCACCCTGCTCACGGCAAGACCCCGGCCCTGGGCGCCGGCGCACCGCGTCGTCGCCCGGAAGAACTGACCGGGACTCAGCCGCGCAGCACCAGCGCCTGCCCCGCCACGACCAGCAGCACCTGTTCGCACTCGGCCGCCACCGCCGCGTTCAGACGGCCCAGTTCGTCGCGGTAGCGCCGGCCCGACGCCGTGGCCGGGACGACCCCGGACCCCACCTCGTTCGACACCAGCACCACCGTCCGCCGCGCCGAGCGCACCGCCTCCGCCAGCACCGTCACCCGCCCGCGCAGGGCCCGCTCGCCCCCGCCCGCCCAGGTCTCCTCCTCCCACGCCCCGACGGAGTCCATCGCGGAGGCCAGCCACAGCGACAGACAGTCGATCAGCACCGGCGGCCCCTCCTGCCCCAGCAGCGGCACCAGGTCCTGCGTCTCCACCGTCCGCCACGACGCCGGCCGCCGCTCCCGGTGCAGCGCCACCCGCGACGCCCACTCCGGGTCCCCCTCCCGCGTGCCGCCCGTCGCCACGTACAGCACCTGCGGGAAGGCCTCCAGCCGTCGCTCCGCCTCCACCGACTTGCCCGAGCGCGCCCCGCCCAGCACCAGCGTCCGCCGCGGCACGTCCGGCACGTCCTCGTACGCCCCGGCCACCAGCGTCGTCCCGTCCGGCACCGCCCGCGCCCCGGCCGCCGCGAGCCGGCGCAGCAACTCGGCGCCGCGCGGCACGTCGTGGTCGACATGGACCGCGACGACGTCCGTCGTCGGCCCCACCGCCCCCACCGCCCGCAGCCGCGCCAGCGCGTCCGGCCGCCCCACCACGTCCGCGAGCACGAGGTCGTACGGCGCCGCCTCCGCGGCCCCCTCCTCCAGGCCCGCCGGCGCGCAGCCCGGCGGCAGATACAGCAGCCGCCGCCCGTCCGGACCGGTCACCGCGTAGCCCGTGCCCGGCGAGTCCATCGCCAGCGCCCGCACCCGATGCCCCGTCAGCAGCGCCAGCTCGCGCCCGTCCGGCACCCGCCCGGGCTGCGGCAGCCCCGCCGGCACCTCCACCGGCGGCCCGTCGTGCGGGTGCGTCAGCAGCACCTGGCGCACCCCGCCCAGCGAATGCCCGGCCCGGGCCGCCGCGAACGCCGCGCCCGGCGTCAGGTCGAGCAGCAGCGTGCCGTCGACCAGCGCCGCGGTCGCCGCCCGCGCGTGATCGCCGAGCGAGGTCGCGCACACCGCGCAGGGACAGTCGGGGCGGGGCAGCCCCGCGGGGGCACCGGTGCCGAGCAGAGTCACATCCACGCACCGATTTTCGCCGGTCGCCGCGTGTGCCGCGTGATGGAGACCCCCAAGGGGGCGCGAAGCCACACTGCGGCACGGCACGGCACGGCACGGCACACGGCGACGGGGACCGGCCTGCGGGGCGGATGCCGGTCGGGCGGGGGAGCGGCGCGGGGAAGGTGGGGGAGCGCGGCCGGGAAGGCGGGGAGCGGCTCCGGGAAGGTCGAAGGGCGAGGGCGGCGTCGCGGTGGGGGCCGATCCGTCCGGCGGGGCCGCGTGGTTCGGCCGATCCCCGCGACCTCTTGGCGGCTCACCCGGCGGAGCGCATACGCTGCGGGCTGGAGCCGGATCAAGATCCGGCGTCCGCCGGAGCAGGTACTCACACCCGGGAGGCGTACATGGCGGCATGGACGTGGCGGTTCGAGAAGGCCGACGGGACTCAGGTCCAGCCGGGCGTGGAGCCGGAGGAGTTCACCACGCAGGGGGACGCCGAGTCCTGGATCGGGGAGAACTGGAAGGCGCTGCTGGAGGGCGGCGCGGACCAGGTGCGGCTGTTCGAGGACGCCACGGAGATCTACGGCCCGATGAGCCTGCACGCGGACGAGTCGTAGGAACCCGGTGAGCCGGGGGCGGCACCGGCCGCTCCCGGCCACCGCCCCCGCGCCACCGGCCCGGGGCGGTTCACTGCTCGCCGAGCGTCACGTCCACCGTCTTCTGGCCGCCGCCCCGCGTGTACGTCACCGTCGTCCGCTGACCGGGCTTGTCCGAGGCCAGCGCCTCCGCCAGCGAGGTGATGGTGGTGACGGGGGTGCCGCCCAGCTTGGTGATGATGTCCTCGGGCCGCAGTCCCGCCTTGTCGGCGGCGCCGCCGCTCTTGACGTCGACGATCACGACCCCGGCGGGCTGGAAACTGTCGTCGACGAACGTGCGCCCGGTGATGCCGAGGGCCGCGCGGCCCGAGTCGGTCACCTTCCCGTGGCTGACGATCTGGCCCGCGATCGTCTTCACCATCGACGCCGGGATCGCGAACCCGATGCCGGGTGCCGAACTGCCGCCCAGCTGCGGGTCGGTGGCAGCGAGCGTCGGGATGCCGACGACCTCCCCGTTCAGATTCACCAGCGCGCCGCCGCTGTTGCCGGGGTTGATGGCCGCCGACGTCTGCACCATGTTGGCGATGGTGGCGCCCGTCCCCCCGCCGCTGCTGCCCTCGGTGACGGTCCGTCCGGTCGCCGAGACGATGCCCTGCGTCACGCTCGACGACAGTCCGAGCGGTGATCCCATGGCGAGCACGATCTGCCCCACCTCCACGGTGGACGAGTCGCCGAACCTCGCGGCCCGCAGCCCGGCCGGCACCCGGTCCAGCTTCACGACGGCGAGGTCCTGCTGCGGATAGGAGGAGACCAGGGTCGCGGTGAGCGGTTCACCGCTGTTGGCCGTCGTCACCCGGAAGGTCTTCTCGTCGCCGACGACGTGCGCGTTGGTGACGATGTGTCCCTTGTCGTCGTACACCACGCCCGAGCCCAGGTCGTTGCTCGCCTGGATCTGCACGACCGACGGCAGCGCCTCCTTGATCACCCTCAGGTAGTCGCTCTGCAGGTCGGAGGCGGCCCTGGCCGGGGCGGCGGGCTGCGCGGCCTGCGTCGTCGCGCCCTGCCTGCCGCCCGAGGACCCGGCGGAACACCCGCCCACCAGGACCGCGGCGCACACGGACGCGGCGACGGCGTACCGGAGACGGGCGGGGCCACGGGAAACGTCCATGGCCCGAGTCTCACGCCTGGGTGACACCCCGTCCCGTGCTGCTCACCCGAACGGGTAGGGCCTCAGCCCCGCACCCCGCACAGGTGCAGCAGCGCCGCCACCCCCCGGTAGGGATCGGTGCGGCCGGCCCGCTCCTCCACCGCCAGTAGCGTCTCCAGGTCGGCGGGCGCCTGCGCGCCGTCCGCCGCCGTGTCGGTGAAGACCCGCACCCCGTACCAGCTGTGCAGGGGCGCGCCGATCCCCGCCAGGGTCGCGGTGAGGGTCGCCAGGCGGTCGGCGCGTACGTCCATGCCGAGGCGGTTGCGATAGGCGGTGGTGTCGAACGCGGCCAGCGCGCCCGTCCAGTCGCCGGACAGGCCGGGCCGCATAGCGAGCGCGTCGGCGTTGCGCACGAGCAGCGACAGCAGGCCGCCCGGCGCGAGCATCCGGGCCAGGCCCGCCAGCAGCGGGTCGGGTTCCTCGACGTACATGAGCACGCCGTGGCACAGCACCACGTCGAAACTGCCGGGCAGGAAGTGCACGCCGGTGTCCCGGCCGTCGCCCTCGATGATCCGCATCCGCTCCCGGATGCCCTCCGGCTCGCCGGCCAGTGCCTCCCGGGCCGCCGCGATCATCGTGCGGTCCTGCTCCAGGCCGGTCACCTTGTGCCCGGCCCGGGCCAGCCGCAGGGCCTGCGTGCCCTGCCCCATTCCCACGTCGAGCACCCGCAGCCGCTGCCCGACCGGGAACCGCCCGGCTATCTGCTCGTCCAGCTGCCGCGCCACCAACTCCTGGCGCACGACATCCCGCAGCCCCCCCAGCTTGCTCAGCCAGGCCTCGGCCGCGCCCCCGGTGAACGGCGTCGTGCTCAGGGCCGCTCTCCGCGCTTGACCTGCGGCTTGGGCAGCCGGAGCCGGCGCATCTGCAGGGAACGCATCAGGGCGTAGGCGACCGCGCCGCGCTTGTTCACGTCGGGGAAGCGCTCGTTCAGGCGCTTCTTCAGCCGGAAGCCCGAGACGATCGAGTCGAGCACGATCAGCACGATCACCACCAGCCACAGCAGCAGCGCGATGCTCTGCAGCGCACCCACCCGGACCATGCTCAGCACGAGGATGACCACGGCCATCGGGAGGAAGAACTCCGCGATGTTGAAGCGCGAGTCGATGAAGTCGCGGGCGAAGCGGCGCACCGGGCCCTTGTCCCGGGGCGGCAGATAGCGCTCGTCACCGCTGGCCAGCGCCTGGCGCTGGCGCTCCATCTGGGCGCGTCGCTCCTCGCGCTGCCGCTTGACGGCCTCCTTGCGATTCGTCGGCGTGGTGGCGACGCTGCGGCGCTGCGAGCGGGCTTCACTCCGCTTGGGAGTGGGCCTGCCCTTCGGGGCCTGCGGGTCGCGGGGCTGCTTGGAGAGGTTCACCGCCGCCTGATCGGCGACGGGGGCCTTCTCTTCCTTGGCACGGCTACGGAACACAAAATCCAAGGGTAAGGGCATGACCCGCATGGACCCCAGCCCGGTGGGGAACGATCCCGCAACACCAGTCGTCTGTAGAAGGACAGAAGGGGCACGGTGGGCGCGCCCGGTGCCGGTCCGCACACGGACCGGCGCGGACCGGTTGCGGGATCCACCTACTCCTTGCGCCGGAGCGGGGCCGTACGCAGTCGTCCTTGGGGATGAGCGCATCCGACCCGGAACAGTGCGTCAATGGAGGCAGGGCCCGTACTGTGGGTCTTGTCGCAGAGCTGGAGCTGGAGTCCGTCAGAAGGGGGCGCGCGAAGCCCATGAGCGGTGTCATGAAGCGTATGGGGATGATCTTCCGCGCGAAGGCGAACAAGGCCCTTGACCGGGCCGAGGACCCGCGCGAGACCCTCGATTACTCGTACCAGAAGCAGCTGGAGCTGCTGCAGAAGGTCCGCCGCGGCGTCGCCGACGTGGCCACCTCCCGCAAGCGCCTGGAGCTCCAGCTCAACCAGCTGCAGCAGCAGTCGTCCAAGCTGGAGGACCAGGGCCGCAAGGCGCTCGCGCTGGGCCGCGAGGACCTGGCCCGCGAGGCGCTGTCCCGCAAGGCCGCCCTCCAGCAGCAGGTGACCGACCTGGAGACGCAGCACGCCACCCTTCAGGGCGAGGAGGAGAAGCTCACCCTGGCGGCCCAGCGGCTGCAGGCGAAGGTCGACGCCTTCCGCACCAAGAAGGAGACCATCAAGGCCACCTACACCGCCGCGCAGGCCCAGACCCGGATCGGCGAGGCGTTCTCCGGCATCTCCGAGGAGATGGGCGACGTCGGCCTGGCCATCCAGCGGGCCGAGGACAAGACCGCGCAGCTGCAGGCCCGCGCCGGCGCGCTCGACGAGCTGCTGGCCTCCGGCGCCCTCGACGACCCCTCCGGCATGCACAAGGACGACCTCCAGGCCGAGCTGGACCGGCTCTCCGGTGGTACGGATGTAGAGCTGGAGCTGCAGCGCATGAAGGCCGAACTGGCCGGCGGCACGTCCGCCGACCGCCAGGCCATCGAGGGCGGCAACGGCCAGGCGCAGCCCCAGCAGCAGCCGCAGGACACCCCGCGCTTCGACAAGCAGTAGGCGCGGCTCCCAGGGAGCCGGGCCGCCGCCGTGAGCGCCGAGAGCCCGGAGGGCGAGATGGCCGACATGATCGTACGGATCATGGGTGAGGGGCAGGTGAGGCTGGAGGACAGCCACCTCGCCGAGCTCAACAAGCTGGACGACGAGCTCCTGGCCGAGATGGAGAACGGCGACGGCCCCGGCTTTCGCCGCACCCTGACGGCCCTGCTGACCAAGGTGCGCGAGCTGGGCACGCCGCTGCCCGACGACTCCCTGGAGCCGTCGGACCTGATCCTGCCCGCGGCCGAGGCGACCTTGGAGGAGGTCCGGGAACTGCTCAGCGACGACGGCCTGATCCCGGGCTGAGACCCCGCCCGGCGCGCCCCCCGCGCCGGACGGGTCCGCCACGCCGTACGCCGATCGCACCGGTTCGCCGTACCGCTGTCGCACCGGCAGGCCGTACCGCGCGCGACCGGGACGCCGTACCGTACTCAGGCGTGAGCACCCCGAGCACCCTCGACCGCGCCCGATGCCGACTCAAGGCGCACCCCGCGGCGTTCGACGCGGCGCTGGCCGCGGGGGTGCTGTTCTGCATGGTCGCCGGCTCCTTCGTCGATCCGCACGGCGAGAACGGCGTGACCTGGGGGATGCGCGGCCCCGACCCGCTCAGCCTGCTGCTGATGATCCTCGGCGCCGCCGCCCTCGTCCTGCGCCGCCGCGCCCCGCTGCGGGTCCTGCTGGTCACCGGCACCGTCTCCGTCGTCGAGTGCGTCACCGGCGACCCGCGCGCCCCCGTCGCGATGTCCGCGGTCGTCGCCCTCTACACGGTCGCCGCCACCACAGACCGCCCCACCACCTGGCGGGTCGGCCTCGCCACGATGACCGTCCTCACCGGCGCCGCGATGCTCGCCGGGCCGTTGCCCTGGTACGCCCAGGAGAACCTCGGCATCTTCGCCTGGACCGGCATGGCCGCGGCCGCCGGGGACGCCGTGCGCAGCCGGCGCGCCTTCGTGCACGCCATCCGGGAGCGCGCCGAGCGGGCCGAGCGCACCCGCGAGGAGGAGGCCCGCCGCCGCGTCGCCGAGGAGCGGCTGCGCATCGCCCGCGACCTGCACGACGTGGTCGCGCACCACATCGCGCTGGTCAACGTGCAGGCGGGGGTCGCGGCGCACGTCATGGACAAACGCCCCGACCAGGCGAAGGAGGCGCTCGCCCACGTCCGGGAGGCCAGCCGCAGCGCGCTCAACGAACTGCGCGCGACGGTGGGGCTGCTGCGGCAGTCCGGCGATCCGGAGGCACCCACCGAGCCGGCGCCCGGCCTCGACCGTCTCGACGAACTCGCCGGCACGTTCCGCAACGCCGGGCTGCACGTGGAGGTGGCCCGCGCCGACCAGGGCACGACGCTGCCGGCGGCGGTGGGGCTGGCCGCCTACCGGGTCATCCAGGAGGCGCTGACGAACGTCCAGAAGCACGCCGGGGCGGGGGCGAAGGCGGAGGTCAGCGTGGTGCGGGTGGGGCCGCGCATCGAGATCACGGTGCTGGACGACGGTGCGGGCAAGGAGGCGGTGGGCGACGCGTCGGGTGGCGGGCACGGGCTGCTGGGCATGCGGGAGCGGGTCACGGCCCTCGGCGGCACGCTGAGCACGGGGGCGCGGTACGGAGGGGGTTTCCGCGTCCTGGCGACGCTGCCGGTGGACGGGGCGTAGGGGCCGGAGGCGGCCTGAGCAGGCGGGACTGCAACCCCCTCAGGGGCGCGGGGAACTGCGCGACCAGCCCACCACCCACCCGCACCCGGCACCGCACCCGCAACCACCCACCCACCACCCCACACCCGCATCCCACCCGCACCACCCACCCACCAAGACCCCGCACAGTGCCACAGGCCCCCGTGGGATCCTGCCGCCATGACTCCCATCCGCGTCCTCCTCGCCGACGACCAGGCCCTCCTCCGCAGCGCGTTCCGCGTGCTCGTGGACTCCGAGGAGGACATGGAGGTCGTGGGCGAGGCCGCCGACGGCGCGGAGGCGGTCCGGCTCGCCAAGGAGCACCGCGCCGACGTCGTGCTCATGGACATCCGCATGCCCGGCACCGACGGCCTCGCCGCCACCCGGATGATCGGCGCCGACCCGGACCTGGCCGGCGTACGCGTCGTCATCCTCACCACCTTCGAGGTCGACGACTACGTCGTGCAGTCGCTGCGGGCCGGCGCCTCCGGCTTCCTCGGCAAGGGCAGCGAGCCCGACGAGCTGCTGAACGCCATCCGCGTGGCCGCCGGCGGCGAGGCGCTGCTGTCCCCGGCCGCCACGAAGGGCCTCATCGCGCGTTTCCTCGCGCAGGCCGACCCGGCCGACGGCGACCGCGACCCCGTGCGCTCCGACCGTCTCGCCGCGCTCACGGTCCGCGAGCGCGAGGTCCTCGTCCAGGTCGCCGGCGGCCACTCCAACGACGAGATCGCCGAGCGCCTGGAGGTCAGCCCGCTCACGGTGAAGACGCACGTCAACCGGGCCATGGCCAAGCTGGGCGCGCGCGACCGCGCCCAGCTGGTGGTGATCGCCTACGAGTCCGGGCTGGTCCGTCCACGGGTGGAGTGAGCCCCACCCGGCCGTACTGCACCCGGAGTATGCCCCGGATAAGGAACGGGACCTGCGGCCTACGGAACGGCACCCGGCCATGGCTCAGGGTGAGAGGGCCACACTTCTGCCACGCTTCTGCCGCTCACAGAAGGAAGACCTCAAAGCCCATGTCCTGGCTGTCACGATTCAGCCTCGCGCAGCGTGCCCTGATCGGCCTGATATCGATCGTCGCGCTCGTCTTCGGCGCGATCGCCATCCCGCAGCTCAAACAGCAGCTGCTGCCCACCATCGAACTGCCGATGGTCTCCGTCATCGCCCCCTACCAGGGCGCCTCGCCCGACGTCGTCGAGAAGCAGGTCGTCGAGCCGATCGAGGACCGCCTGGACGCCGTCGACGGCATCAGCGGCGTCACCTCCAAGGCGAGCGAGGGCAACGCCGTCATCATGGCGTCCTTCGACTACGGCAACGACACCAAGCGGATCGTCGCCGACGTCCAGCAGGCCGTGAACCGTGCCCGCGTCCAGCTCCCGGACTCCGTCGACCCGCAGGTCGTCGCCGGCTCCACCGACGACATGCCGACCGTGGTGCTCGCCGTCACCTCCGGCAAGGACCAGCAGGCCCTCGCCGACCAGCTCGACAAGACCGTCGTGCCGGCCCTGAAGGACATCGACGGCGTCGGCCAGGTCACCGTCAGCGGCGTGCGCGACCTGCAGGTCGCCGTCACCCCCGACGACGCCAAGCTGGCCGGGGCCGGTCTGACCGTGCAGTCCCTGGCCCAGGCCCTGCAGGCGGGCGGTGTCGCGCTGCCGGCCGGCGCCTTCGACGAGGGCGGCCACAACCGCACCGTCCAGGTCGGCGGCGGCTTCACCGGCATCGAGCAGATCCGGAACCTGTCCATCCCCGGCAAGGACGGCCACCGGCCGGTCCGGCTCGGCGACGTCGCCACGGTGACGCAGCAGGAGGCCCCGGCCGACTCCCTCACCCGCACCGACGGCAAGCCCAGCCTCGCCGTGATGGTCACCATGGACCACGACGGCAGCGCGGTGGCGATCTCCGACGCCGTGAACGACAAGCTTCCGGACCTGCGCAAGGACCTCGGCGCGGACGCGAGGATCACCGTCGTCAGCGACCAGGGCCCGGCGGTGTCCAAGTCGATCTCCGGCCTGACCACCGAGGGCGCCCTCGGCCTGCTCTTCGCCGTGCTGGTGATCCTGGTCTTCCTCGCGTCGATCCGCTCGACGCTGGTGACCGCCGTCAGCATCCCGCTGTCGGTCGTGCTCGCGCTGATCGTGCTGTGGACGCGCGACCTGTCCCTGAACATGCTCACCCTGGGCGCGCTCACCATCGCCATCGGCCGGGTCGTCGACGACTCGATCGTGGTGCTGGAGAACATCAAGCGCCACCTCGGCTACGGCGAGGAGCGCCAGGCCGCGATCCTGAACGCGGTGCGCGAGGTCGCGGGCGCGGTCACCTCCTCCACGCTCACCACGGTCGCCGTGTTCCTGCCGATCGGCCTGGTCGGCGGCATGGTGGGCGCCCTGTTCGGCTCGTTCAGCATCACCGTGACGGCGGCCCTGCTGGCCTCGCTCCTGGTGTCGCTGACGGTCGTGCCGGTGCTGTCGTACTGGTTCCTGCGCGCCCCGAAGGGCACCCCCGAGGACGCCGACGAGGCCCGCCGCAAGGCCGAGGAGAAGGAGGCGAACAGCCGCCTGACCCGCTTCTACGTCCCCGTCCTGCGCTTCGCCACCCGCCGCCGTGTGACCAGTGTGCTGATCGCGGTCGTCGTGCTGGTCGCCACCTTCGGCATGGCGCCGCTGCTGAAGACGAACTTCTTCGACCAGGGCGACCAGAAGGTCATGTCGATCAAGCAGAAGCTGGCGCCGGGCACCAGCCTGTCCGCGACCGACGCGCAGGCGAAGAAGGTCGAGGGGCTGCTCGCCGCCACCAAGGGCGTCAAGGACTACCAGGTCACCATCGGCTCCTCCGGCTTCATGGCGGCCTTCGGCGGCGGCACCGACTCCAACCAGGCCTCCTACCAGGTCATGCTGGAGGACTCCGCCTCCTACGACGACGTGCAGGACCGCGTCGAGGCCGGCCTGAAGAAGCTCGACGGCATCGGCACGACCACCGTCTCGGCCGGCGACGGCTTCGGCAGCCAGGACCTCAGCGTGGTCGTGAAGGCCGCCGACGCCGGTGTGCTGCGCACCGCCGCCGAGCAGGTGCGCAAGACGGTCGCCTCGCTGGACGACGTCACCGACGTCACCAGCGACCTCTCCCAGAGCGTGCCGCGCATCTCGGTGAAGGCGAACGCCAAGGCGGCCGCGGCCGGCTTCGACGACCAGACCCTGGGCGCCGCGGTCGCGCAGGCCGTGCGCGGCACCCCGGCCGCCAAGGCGGTCCTGGACGACACCGAGCGCGACGTCGTCATCAAGTCCGCCAAGCCCGCCCGCACCCTGGACGAGCTGCGCAGCCTGCGCCTCGGCCCGGTGAAGCTCGGTGACATCGCCGACGTGAAGCTGGTGGACGGCCCCGTCTCCATGACCCGCATCGACGGTCAGCGCGCGGCGACCGTCACCGCCAAGCCGACCGCTGACAACACCGGCGCGGTCAGCGCGGACCTGCAGTCGAAGATCAAGGCGCTGAAGCTCCCGGCGGGCGCGACGGCCGAGATCGGCGGCGTGACGCAGGACCAGGACGACGCGTTCAAGAACCTCGGCCTGGCCATGCTCGCGGCGATCGCGATCGTGTTCATGCTGCTGGTGGCGACGTTCCGTTCGCTGGCCCAGCCGTTGATCCTGCTGGTGTCCGTCCCGTTCGCGGCGACGGGCGCGATCGGCCTGCTGGTCGCCACCGGCACCCCGATGGGCGTCCCGGCGATGATCGGCATGCTGATGCTGATCGGCATCGTGGTGACCAACGCGATCGTCCTGATCGACCTGATCAACCAGTACCGCCGCCAGGGCCACGGGGTGGTGGAGGCCGTGATCGAGGGCGGCCGCCACCGTCTGCGGCCGATCCTGATGACGGCACTGGCGACGATCTTCGCCCTGCTCCCGATGGCGCTCGGCATCACCGGGGAGGGCGGCTTCATTGCCCAGCCGCTCGCCGTGGTCGTGATCGGCGGTCTGATCACCTCCACCCTGCTGACCCTGCTGCTCGTGCCGACGCTCTACGCGATGCTGGAGCTGCGCAAGGAGCGCCGCGCGAAGAAGCGCGCCGCCAAGCGCGAGCCGAAGCCGGAGGTCTCCCCCGAGGAGCCGGAGCCCGCGCAGGTCTAGCCGTACGCCCGGCGCAGGTCTGGCCGTATGCCCGGCGCAGGTCTGGCCGTACGCCCGGCACAGGGCCTTCCGTACGGCCCGGCGCAGGGCCGGCCGTACGCCGAAGGGGGCCGCACCACGTGGTGCGGCCCCCTTCTCGTGCGTGCCGGGAGGGAAATCCCGGGTGCCTCGCGGGCTACGGCAGCGCGAGCATGCGCTCCAGGGCGAGCTTGGCGAACTCCTCGGTCTCCCGGTCGACCTCGATGCGGTTGACGAGCTTGCCGTCGGCGAGGGACTCCAGCGCCCACACCAGGTGGGGCAGGTCGATGCGGTTCATCGTGGAGCAGAAGCAGACCGTCTTGTCGAGGAAGACGATCTCCTTGCCCTCGGGAGCGAAACGGTTCGCCAGACGGCGGACCAGGTTCAGCTCCGTGCCGATGGCCCACTTCGAGCCGGCCGGGGCGGCCTCCAGGGCCTTGATGATGTACTCCGTCGAGCCGACGTAGTCGGCGGCCGCGACCACCTCGTGCCGGCACTCGGGGTGCACCAGGACGTTCACGCCCGGGATGCGCTCGCGCACGTCGTTGACCGAGTCCAGCGAGAAGCGGCCGTGCACCGAGCAGTGGCCGCGCCACAGGATCATCTTCGCCGCGCGCAGCTCCTCGGCGGTCAGGCCGCCGTTGGGCTTGTGCGGGTTGTAGACCACGCAGTCGTCCAGGGACATGCCCATGCCGCGGACGGCGGTGTTGCGGCCGAGGTGCTGGTCGGGCAGGAACAGCACCTTCTCACCCTGCTGGAAGGCCCACTCCAGGGCCCGCTGGGCGTTGGAGGAGGTGCAGATGGTGCCGCCGTGCTTGCCGGTGAAGGCCTTGATGTCGGCGGAGGAGTTCATGTACGAGACGGGGACCACCTGCTCGGCCACCCCCGCCTCGGTCAGGACGTCCCAGCACTCGGCGACCTGCTCGGCGGTCGCCATGTCGGCCATGGAGCAGCCGGCGGCGAGGTCGGGCAGGACGACCTTCTGGTCGTCGGAGGTGAGGATGTCCGCGGACTCCGCCATGAAGTGCACACCGCAGAAGACGATGTACTCGGCCTCGGGCCGGGCGGCCGCGTCGCGGGCCAGCTTGAAGGAGTCGCCCGTGACGTCCGCGAACTGGATCACCTCGTCGCGCTGGTAGTGGTGACCGAGGACGAAGACCTTGTCGCCGAGCTTCTCCTTGGCCGCGCGGGCACGTTCGACCAGGTCGGGGTCGGAGGGCGACGGCAGGTCACCGGGACACTCGACGCCCCGCTCGCTCTTCGGGTCGGCCTCGCGGCCGAGCAGCAGCAGGGCGAGCGGAGTCGGCTGCACGTCGAGCTCCGGGGTCTGGGCGGTGGTCACGACACGCACCCTTTCTACTTTTCGTCTAACTGACGCTATCTATCATAACCGCTTCACGTCAGTTTGACGATGGCCATCGTGTCGATGTGACGTGAATCCCGATGCCCGGACGTCTACTCGCCCCCTGGGACGCTGTGCGCTCACCGGTGTGTGTGCGAGCATGAAAAGGAGCCGAGGACGAAAGAACCGGGCCCGCCCCGGAATGAATCCGCGGTCCTGCCGGTTGCACACGTCGGCAAGCAGTCTCCGTACAACCCGGGAGAGATGTAGATGTCCGTATCGGACGAGACCACCACCGTCACCGACGGCATCATCCTGACCGACGCCGCCGCGGCCAAGGTCAAGGCCCTGCTCGACCAGGAAGGCCGTGACGACCTCGCGCTGCGTGTCGCCGTCCAGCCCGGCGGCTGCTCCGGCCTGCGCTACCAGCTCTTCTTCGACGAGCGGTCCCTCGACGGTGACGTGGAGAAGGACTTCGGCGGGGTCAAGGTCGTCACCGACCGGATGAGCGCTCCGTACCTCGGCGGCGCCACCATCGACTTCGTGGACACCATCGAGAAGCAGGGCTTCACGATCGACAACCCGAACGCGACCGGCTCCTGCGCCTGCGGTGACTCCTTCAGCTGATCCGCGCCCGCTCGACTGACGCGACGGAAGGCGGCGGTCCCCCTCGGGGGGCCGCCGCCTTCCGTCGTCCCAGCCTGCGCCGCACCGGCCGGCCGGCCGTCGCTCCTCGCCGGCTAGCGCGGATCGGCCGGCAGCCGCGCCCCCGGCTTCTCCAGCGGGATGCCCCGGCCGTCCGAGCCGACCACCTTGCGAGCGCCGAGCGGCTCCTTCAGCTCCAGCGTTCGGTGGTAGAACTTCGCGATCATGGGGCAGATCTTGCCCTTGAAGGGCGTGGCGGTCACCGTCACCTCCACCTGCTGGGGGCTCTCGGCCGCCGTCACGTCGTACGACGCGCACACCCCGCCCGTGAACGTCACCGTCAGCTCCCGGCCCTCGGCCGTGTAACCGTCGACCTTCACGCCGTGCGGCGCGGGAGCCGGCGCCGATCCGTCGCCCGGGCCGGTCGGGCGGGGGCTGGGCCGCCCGGTCGGCTCACCGGGGGGCGCCGAGGGCGGCGTCGAGGGCCGGGCGGAGGTCAGGTACTTCGGGTCCAGCGCCGGGAACGTCACCGTCAGATCGTCCCGGGCGCCCGTCGGCCGTACCTGGAACAGCCAGGACGGGACCAGCACCTGCCGCCCGGCGGAGTAGTGCGTGGCCAGCCCGAACACCGCCTTCTTCACGGTGACCACCTCGCGCTGCCCACCGTCCGTGGACCGGCCGCACGGCTGCTCCAGCCGGTCCTTCAGCGGCACCGGGCTCGCGCAGCCGCCGATGCCCATCCGGTGCTCGGTGCTCGTCCCGGGCGCCGCGTTCATCAGCGCCAGCGTCCGCTGCGCGCTCAGCACCGGATACGTGTCCGCCTCGACCGGTGTCTTCAGCAGGCCGCTGCCGCCGACCACCTGCCCCCGGGCGTCGACGATCACGCCCGTCGTCCAGCCGTAGGTGGGCAGCCCGCCGATCTCCGGATCGGCGTTGACGACCCGGCGGGCGCCCATCACCTGCCGGGCGTCCAGCTTCGCGTCGTCCTGGCCGACCGCCTTCAGCACGGGCGCGGCCGCCTTCTCGGCCGCCGCCACGCTCACCGGCTCCCCGGACGGCTCGCCCTGCCCCGGCGTGCACACCGCGCCCTTGCAGTTGTCGGTGCCGGGCGCGAACCGGGTGAACGTCCAGGTCCCCGGCGCCTGCCGGTTCACCTGCAGCATCGGTCCCGCGCCGTCCGCTCCGGTGCCCACCCGCCAGGTCTGCCCCTCGGCCACGGGCGCCCCGTCCACGCCGAGCGCCTTCGCCAGCCGGGCCACGTCCTCCCGGGACACCTCGCCCCGCGCCCGGTAGGCCGGGGCGGAGGCGGGGCCCTCGGGCAGCTTGCCGTCGGCGCGGTAGGTCACGCCGTAGGGGTTCGGCTCGCCGGGCGCGATGCCGTTGGTGCCACCGGTGCCGGTCCCCGTGGCGTAGTCGTCCAGCGCCAGCGGTGTGGGGGAGCCGTTCTTGCCGGGCGCGCCCGCCCCGGCCGGGCCGCCGGTGGCGTTCGCGGCGAGGTAGGCCCCGCCGCCCCCGACCAGCAGCACGGCCGCGGCCACGGAGGCGACGGCGAGCGGGGACCGCCGCCGCCCGCCCCCGTGCCGACCGTCCTCGGCCGGGTCCTCGCCGGTGAGGTGCCCGCCGGTGGCGTCCCCGGGAACGGACCGATCACTTCCGGCCGACTTTCCGGGCGCGCTCGCCCCGGGTTCGGGCGCGTCCGAGCCCGCTCCGGCCGACGTTCCGGACGCACTCCCGCCGGTTCCGGGCGTGTCCGCCCCGTCCACGGCCGACTCTGCGGCGGCGCTCCCACCGGGTCCGGGCGATTCCGCGCCCGCTCCGGCCGTCGCCCCGGGCCGGCTCCCGCCGTCCGCGGCGGTCTCGCCGGGCCGGCTCCCGTCAGTGGCCTTCTCCCCGGGTCCCGCCGGGTCCCGCGGTGCCGACCCGTCGGCGGCACCCGCGGTCCCGTCGGCGCCGGTCGGGGCGGCCGCGTCGTCGTTGTCGGGTCGCTCGGTGTTCACCGCATCGCTCCTTCGGCTGCGCGCTGTCCCTCAACCCTGACCAGGCCCTGTCAAAACGGCCGGCCGGAGGGTCGTATCCCGTCTCCCCTCCATGGGGGACGGCGATGGGACGCAGCAGGGGAGCGCACGGTTCCCCTCCGTACGCCGGAGGGGTCGGCTGTGCCCCGGACGGCTCAGTCGCCGTACTCCGACATCGCCTCCAGCAGCCGGGCGGAGGTGTCCGGAACCGTGACGCCGTGGATGTGCGACGGCGGCACCGGACGGGACGCGGCCCGCTCGGGCGCCGCCCAGTGCGGAGCCATCCGCGCACCGTCACCGATCAGCGCGGCCAGGCCGCCCTCGGGGTCGGTCCGCACGGTCGGGGGGTACTCGAGGTTCGTCATAACGGCACGTTAGGCACCGCCCGGCCCGCCGGGAAAGATCTACTATCGGGTAGTTTCCTCCGCTACTGAGGATCCCCGCGACCGGGTAGCGTGAACTGTCAATCCCCTCCACACAGGAGCGTCCACGCCGTGCGCATCGCAGTCACCGGCTCCATCGCCACCGACCACCTCATGACCTTCCCCGGTCGCTTCGCCGACCAGTTCGTCGCGGACCAGCTGCACACGGTCTCGCTGTCGTTCCTGGTCGACCAGCTGGACGTACGGCGCGGCGGGGTGGGCGCGAACATCGCCTTCGGCATGGGCCAGCTCGGCACCCGGCCCGTCCTCGTCGGCGCCGCCGGCTCCGACTTCGCCGAGTACCGGGCCTGGCTGGACCGGCACGGCGTCGACACCGGCTCCGTCCGCATCTCCGAGACCCTGCACACCGCCCGCTTCGTGTGCACCACCGACGCCGACCACAACCAAATCGGCTCCTTCTACACCGGCGCCATGAGCGAGGCCCGCCTCATCGAGCTCAAGACCGTCGCCGACCGCGTCGGCGGCCTCGACCTGGTCCTGATCGGCGCCGACGACCCGGAGGCGATGCTCCGCCACACCGAGGAGTGCCGCTCCCGGAACATCCCCTTCGCCGCCGACTTCTCCCAGCAGATCGCCCGGATGAACGGCGACGAGATCCGGATACTGCTGGACGGCGCCACGTACCTGTTCTCCAACGAGTACGAGAAGGGCCTGATCGAGACCAAGACCGGCTGGAGCGACGCCGAGATCCTCTCCCGCGTCGGCCACCGCGTCACCACGCTCGGCGCGCGCGGCGTGCGCATCGAGAAGGCCGGCGAGTCCGCGATCGAGGTCGGCTGCCCCGAGGAGGAGCGCAAGGCCGACCCGACCGGCGTCGGCGACGCCTTCCGGGCCGGCTTCCTCTCCGGCCTGGCCTGGGGCGTCTCCCTGGAGCGCGCCGCGCAGATCGGCTGCATGCTCGCCACCCTCGTCATCGAGACGGTCGGCACCCAGGAGTACCAGCTGCGCCGCGGCCACTTCATGGAGCGGTTCACCAAGGCCTACGGCGACGAGGCCGCCTCCGAGGTGCAGAAGCACCTGGCCTGAGGGCCGCCCTCAGCTCACCCGGCGGACCAGGTACGCGGTGCCCCGGTCCGCCGGCTCCTCACCGGCGTACTCCTGCCCCCGCATCTCGCACCACGCCGGGATGTCCAGCCGGGCCGCCTCGTCGTCGGACAGGACGCGCACCGTGCCGCCCACCGGCACGGTGCCGATGACCTTCGCCAGCTCGATCACCGGCAGGGGGCAGCGCTTGCCGAGGGCGTCCACGACCAGTTCGCCGCCGGCCACGGCCGTCGCGGCGGCCGGCGCGGGCGCCCCCAGGTGCTCGCGCACGCCGGCCACCACGCCCGGCAGCACCTCCAGAAAGCGGTCGACGTCCTCCCCGGGGGTGCCCGGCGGCAGCGACACGCGCACATTGCCCTCGCTCAGCACGCCCATCGCCTTGAGCACATGGCTCGGCGTCAGCGTGCTCGACGTACAGGACGAACCGGACGAGACGGAGAAACCCTCCCGGTCCAGGGCGTGCAGCAGCGCCTCCCCGTCGACATAGAGACAGGAGAAGGTGACGATGTGCGGCAGCCGCCGCTCGGCGTCGCCGACCACCTCCACGTCCGGCACCAGCCGCGGCACCGCCGCCCGGATCCGGCCCGTCAGCTCCCGCAGCCGTACCGCCTCCTGGGCCGCCTCGGCCCGCACCGCCCGCAGGGAGGCGACGGCCGCCACGATCGCCGGGATGTTCTCGAAGCCGGCCGCCCGGCCCGACTCCCGCTCGTCCACCGGCCCTTGCGCCGCGAACCGCACCCCCTTGCGCACGGCGAGCAGTCCCACCCCGGACGGCCCGCCCCACTTGTGCGCGCTCGCCGCCAGCAGCGACCAGTCGCCCTCGACGGGCCCCCAGCCCAGCGACTGCGCCGCGTCCACCAGCAGCGGCACCCCGGCCGCCCGGCACGCCTCGGCCACCTCCGCCACCGGCTGCACCGTGCCCACCTCGTGGTTGGCGGACTGCAGACACGCCAGCGCCGTGTCCTCGCGCAGCGCCGCCGCGTACGCCGAAGGGTCCACCCGCCCGCCCCGGTCCACGGCCACCTCGGTCACCGCACCGCCGCCGGCCTGGTGCGCCTCGGCCGAATGGAGGACAGAGGAGTGTTCGACGGCGGACACGATCAGGTGACGCCCCACGCGCCGCCGCCCGGCCAGCGCCCCCGCCACACCGGTGTGCACGGCCCGGGTCCCCGACGAGGTGAACACCAGTTCGTCGGCCCGGCACCCCACGGCCTCGGCCGCCGCCTCCCGCGAGGCGTCCAGCAGCATCCGCGCCTTGCGCCCTTCCCTGTACAACCGCGCAGGATCAGCCCACCCCTCGTCCAAAGAGGCCAACAACGCCTGACGTGCAACGGGGTGGAGGGGGGTGGCGGAAGCAGCGTCAAAGTAGCCCATACGGCAACGCTAGACCGCCGGTGAAGCAGCCAGCCCCAAGGGGCGCGGGGAACTGCGCGACCAGCCACAACGAACCCGCAGCCGCCAATCCAGCGAACCACCCGAGTTACTAGGCACCCCTCCCCGCGAACCCTCGGAGAGCGTCGGCTAGGGTTTGGTCCGCATAAACATCCAAACCCCTGCCCGACGCAGGGCGGCGACCGACCAGCGAGAAGGCCGCAGCCGAACCGCGCGGGCGAGACTCTCGGGAAGGCGCTACGTGAGTCCCAACGGCTCCGACCGCTCGCCGCGGCGCCCGATGCGGCGGAAGCTGCTGCAGGCACTGACCGCGGGCCTGGTCCTGGCGACCGCAACCGGTTGCACATACAAGGACTTCCCCCGCCTTGGTATGCCCACCCCGACCACGGAAGAGGCTCCGCGGATCCTCTCCCTGTGGCAGGGCTCCTGGGCTGCCGCGCTCGCCGTTGGCGTGCTGGTGTGGGGTCTGATTCTGTGGAGTGCTTTCTTCCACCGGCGCAGCCGCACCAAGGTCGAGGTTCCTCCGCAGACCCGGTACAACCTCCCCATCGAGGCCCTGTACACGGTCGTTCCGATCCTCATCGTCTCGGTGCTGTTCTACTTCACCGCTCGCGACGAGTCGAAGCTGCTCAGCCTCGACAAGAAGCCGGACGTCACGGTCAACGTGGTCGGCTTCCAGTGGAGCTGGTGCTTCAACTACATCGAGAACGTCCCCGGTTCCACCGGTGACGCCAAGACCGCCCCGGAACTGAACGCGATCCCGGAGCGGTTCACCAAGGCGTACCCGGCCAACGCCGGCGGCGTCTACGACTGCGGCACCCCGGCCACCCGGAACCCGCAGAACGGCAACCCCGGTCCGACGCTCTGGCTCCCCAAGGGCCAGACGGTCCGCTTCATCCTCACCTCGCGTGACGTCATCCACTCGTTCTGGGTGCTGCCGTTCCTGATGAAGCAGGACGTCATCCCGGGCCACACCAACTCGTTCCAGGTGACTCCCAACGCGGAGGGCACCTTCCGGGGCAAGTGCGCCGAGCTGTGCGGCGTCGACCACTCCCGGATGCTGTTCAACGTGAAGGTCGTCTCCCCCGAGCGCTACGAGCAGCACCTGAAGGACCTCGTCAAGAAGGGGCAGACCGGTTACGTTCCCGCCGGCATCGCGCAGACGGGGCACGAGAAGAACCGGGAGTCGAACGTCCTGTGAGCATCGTCAACGAACCTCAGGGTGCCTCGGCGGCTGACAAGCCGTACTACGAGGACGAGCTGCCGGTGCGGCGCAAGCAGCCCGGCAATGTCGTGGTCAAGTGGCTCACCACCACCGACCACAAGACCATCGGAACGCTCTACCTGGTCACGTCGTTCGCGTTCTTCTGCATCGGTGGCGTCATGGCGCTGTTCATGCGCGCCGAGCTGGCCCGTCCGGGTCTGCAGATCATGTCGAACGAGCAGTTCAACCAGGCGTTCACGATGCACGGCACGATCATGCTGCTGATGTTCGCGACGCCGCTGTTCGCGGGCTTCGCGAACTGGATCATGCCGCTGCAGATCGGTGCCCCCGACGTCGCCTTCCCGCGGCTGAACATGTTCGCCTACTGGCTGTACCTGTTCGGCTCGACGATCGCCGTGGGTGGCTTCCTCACCCCGCAGGGCGCCGCCGACTTCGGCTGGTTCGCCTACTCCCCGCTGTCGGACGCGGTCCGCTCGCCGGGCATCGGCGCCGACATGTGGATCATGGGTCTGGCCTTCTCCGGCTTCGGCACCATCCTCGGCTCGGTCAACTTCATCACCACGATCATCTGCATGCGCGCTCCGGGCATGACGATGTTCCGCATGCCGATCTTCGTGTGGAACGTGCTGCTGACCGGTGTCCTGGTCCTGCTGGCCTTCCCGGTCCTCGCGGCCGCGCTGTTCGCCCTGGAGGCGGACCGCAAGTTCGGTGCCCACGTCTTCGACGCCACCAACGGCGGCGCACTGCTGTGGCAACACCTCTTCTGGTTCTTCGGCCACCCAGAGGTGTACATCATCGCCCTGCCGTTCTTCGGCATCATCTCCGAGGTCATCCCGGTCTTCTCCCGCAAGCCGATGTTCGGCTACATGGGTCTGATCGCGGCCACCATCGCGATCGCCGGTCTGTCCGTGACGGTGTGGGCGCACCACATGTACGTCACCGGCGGTGTGCTGCTGCCGTTCTTCTCCTTCATGACCTTCCTGATCGCGGTCCCGACCGGTGTGAAGTTCTTCAACTGGATCGGCACGATGTGGAAGGGCAGCCTGTCCTTCGAAACCCCGATGCTGTGGGCGACCGGCTTCCTGATCACCTTCACCTTCGGTGGTCTGACCGGTGTCATCCTGGCCTCGCCGCCGATGGACTTCCACATCTCGGACTCGTACTTCGTGGTGGCGCACTTCCACTACGTGGTGTTCGGCACCGTCGTCTTCGCGATGTTCTCCGGCTTCCACTTCTGGTGGCCGAAGTTCACCGGCAAGATGCTCGACGAGCGCCTGGGCAAGATCACCTTCTGGCTGCTGTTCGTCGGCTTCCACGGCACCTTCCTGGTGCAGCACTGGCTGGGCGCCGAGGGCATGCCGCGTCGTTACGCCGACTACCTGGCGGCGGACGGCTTCACCGCCCTGAACACGATCTCGACCATCGCGTCCTTCGTGCTCGGCCTGTCGATCCTGCCGTTCTTCTACAACGTGTGGAAGACGGCCAAGTACGGCAAGCCGGTCGGCGTCGACGACCCGTGGGGCTACGGCCGCTCCCTGGAGTGGGCGACCTCCTGCCCGCCGCCGCGCCACAACTTCCTCACCCTGCCGCGGATCCGCAGCGAATCCCCGGCGTTCGACCTGCACCACCCGGAGATCGCCGAGCTCGACCAGCTGGCGCACGCCGGCCACGGTGAGAAGGCCATCGCGGGCGGCAAGGAGGCCGGCAAGTGAAGATCCAGGGCAAGATGTTCATCTGGCTGAGCGTCTTCATCCTCGTCATGGCGTGTGTCTATGGCGTGTGGTCGAAGGAGCCGGCCGGTACCACCGCTCTCTTCCTGGCCTTCGGCCTGTCCATCATGATCGGCTTCTACCTCGGCTTCACGGCCAAGCGGGTGGACACCGGTGCGCAGGACAACAAGGAGGCCGATGTCGCGGACGACGCCGGCGAGCTGGGCTTCTTCAGCCCGCACAGCTGGCAGCCGCTCGCCCTGGGCGTCGGCGGCGCGATCGCGTTCCTCGGTGTCGCGGTCGGCTGGTGGCTGCTGTACTTCGCGGCCCCGATCATCCTGATCGGCATCTGGGGCTGGGTCTTCGAGTACTACCGCGGTGAGAACCGCACCCAGTAACACGCGCCGAGCGCCGATGAGCCCGGACACTCCTCACGGAGCGTCCGGGCTCACGCGTTCGCGGGGGCCCGGTTACCCGTTCGCCGTAATCGCCGTCACCCGGACGGCTGACTGCGCGCGCCGCCCTTGACGAAGCTTCCTAGCGTGAAGCCATGAGCACGCCTATCCGTCCCCGCACAGCCGTCGGCTGCACGCTGCTGGTGATCGCCCTGAGTGCGGCCGCCACCGCCTGCGGCTCGGACGGCAACCCGCTCGCCGACCGTCCCTACGACGCGGCCGACCAGATCGCCTTCAACGGTCCCTCCGGGGACGGCGAGAAGGCCGACCCCGACAAGCCTCTGGAGATCACCGCGGAGGACGACGACCGCATCACGGACGTCACCGCCGTGGACGCCACAGGACGCTTCGTGGCGGGCGAACTCTCCGCCGACGGCTCCCGCTGGCACAGCACCGAGCCGCTGGCCGCAGGCGCCCACTACACGGTCCGGGTGAGCACCGAGGACGACGACGGCGCCCCCGGGCGCAAGGTCCTCACCTTCGACACCGGCAAGCCCACGGCGAAGAAGACGCTCACGGTGAAGTTCGGCCCCAAGTCCGGCACCTACGGCGTGGGCCAGCCCGTCACCGCGGAGCTGAGCCAGCCCATCAAGGACAAGAACCAGCGGGCCGTCGTCGAGCGCGCCCTGAAGGTGACCTCCACGCCCGCCGTGCAGGGCTCCTGGTACTGGGTCGACGACAAGCAGCTGCACTACCGGCCCGAGGAGTACTGGCCCGCCCACGCCACCATCGAGGTGCGCAGCAACCTGGACGGCATCAAGATCGGCGACCGCCTCTGGGGCGGCAAGTCCCCTGCCGTGAAGCTCACCACGGGCGACAAGGTCGTCGCCGTCACGGACGCCGCCGCCCACACGCTGACGTACTACAAGAACGATGAGGAGGTCGAACAGTTCCCGGTCACCACGGGCAAGCCGGGCTTCGACACCCGCAACGGCGTCAAGGTGGTCCTGGGCAAGGAGTACTTCGTACGGATGCGCGGCACCACCATCGGCATCGCCGAGGGCAGCGCCGACTCCTACGACCTGCCGGTCTACTACGCCACCCGGGTGACCTGGAGCGGAGAGTACGTCCACGCCGCCCCCTGGTCCGTGGGCTCCCAGGGCTCCGCCAACGTCTCCCACGGCTGCACCGGCATGAGCACCGCCAACGCCGAGTGGTTCTTCGACCACGTCCGTGAGGGCGACGTCGTTCAGGTCGTGAACTCCGAGGGCGAGACGATGGAGCCCTTCGGCAACGGCTTCGGCGACTGGAACCTGGACTGGAAGAAGTGGCGCGCCGGCAGCGCCGTCACCGGCGCCAAGACCAACACGACGAGCACCCAGGACCAGGCCCGGCTCAGCCCGCAGAGTCTCTAGACCCGCAGAGTCTCCAGACGCGCAGAGTCTTCAGACCCGCAGGCGGCGGACCCGGGGAGGGAGGCCGCACCCCGTGGGGGTGCGGCCGGCCACCACGGGCCCGCGGCCGCCCCACAGCCGGGGCGGCAGCAGCCCCTCAGGCGGGGCAGGGGCCTCAGGCGCTCTGCAGCCGCTCCTGGCGCAGCAGGGACGCCAGCGCCGAGGCGAACTCCACCGGGTCCACCGGGAGCGTCACCGCGGCGTCCGCGCGGCTCCACGTGGCCAGCCAGGCGTCCTGGGGCCGTCCGATGAGCAGCAGCACGGGCGGGCAGCGGAAGATCTCGTCCTTGATCTGCCGGCACATCCCCATGCCGCCCATCGGCACCGCCTCGCCGTCCAGCACACAGACGTCGATGCCGCCCTTGTCCAGCTCCCGCAGGACCGCCTCGGGCGTCGCGCACTCCACGAACTCCACCACCGGGGCGTCCGGCGCCGGCCGCCGTCCGGTCGCGAGCCGTACCTGCTCCCGCGTGTTGGAGTCGTCGCTGTAGACCAGCACCGTGGCGGTCGGCCGCATGGTTCCTCCGAGACGTCAGCGTCGTAGAGACAAGCCCGTTGCGCCGGATGCTACTCCCTCGGGCAGTCCGTCAACACCTGTGGGAACACCTCTGCGATGGGCCATACGGGCCCTACACACGCTGGGAACACTCCGAACGGCACCCCCCGGAGTGAGGGCGGGATAAGCGACCGACATAATGTCGGTCGTGGCGACAGCAACGACAGTAGAAACCGGGCACGCGCACCCGTCGGTCAATCGGCCGAACCTCACCAGCGTCGGAACCATCATCTGGTTGAGTTCCGAGCTGATGTTCTTCGCGGCCCTCTTCGCGATGTACTTCACCCTGCGTTCGGTGACGGGTGCCGAGCACTGGAAGGAGATGGCGCACGCCCTGAACGTGCCCTTCTCCGCGACGAACACCACGATCCTGGTGCTCTCCTCGCTCACCTGCCAGCTCGGCGTGTTCGCGGCCGAGCGCGGTGACGTGAAGAAGCTCCGGGGCTGGTTCATCGTCACCTTCATCATGGGTGCGATCTTCATCGGCGGTCAGATCTACGAGTACACCGAGCTGGTGAAGAAGGACGGCATCTCGCTGTCCTCGGACCCGTACGGCTCGGTCTTCTACCTGACCACCGGCTTCCACGGCCTGCACGTGACAGGCGGTCTCATCGCCTTCCTGCTGGTCCTCGGCCGCACCTACGCGGCGAAGAGGTTCACGCACGAGCAGGCGACCGCCGCCATCGTCGTGTCCTACTACTGGCACTTCGTCGATGTCGTCTGGATCGGCCTCTTCGCCACGATCTACCTGATCAAGTAGTCGGAGAAGATCCCACGCGCGTTCCCGCAACGCACACCAGAAGCATCGACGCAGAAGATCCTGACACCGGGGTAATCCGTGAAAAAGCTTTCCGCACGACGACGCCATCCGCTGGCGGCGGTCGTCGTCCTACTCCTCGCGCTGGCGGCCACGGGGGGTCTGTACGCCGCGTTCGCGCCCGCGGGCAAGGCGCAGGCCGATGAAACCTCCCAGTCCCTCGCCATCGACGAGGGCAAGAAGCTCTACACCGTGGGCTGCGCCAGCTGCCACGGCACCGGCGGTCAGGGCACCTCCGACGGTCCGAGCCTGGTCGGCGTGGGCGCCGCGGCGGTCGACTTCCAGGTGGGCACCGGCCGTATGCCGGCCTCCACCTCGCAGATGGCCCAGATCCCGCGGAAGAAGAACATCTACACGCAGGCCCAGATCGACCAGCTCGCGGCCTACGTCGCCTCGCTCGGTGCCGGCCCGGCCGTCCCGACGAAGCAGCAGTACGGCCCGGAGGGCGCGGACATCGCCAAGGGTGGCGAGCTGTTCCGCACCAACTGCGCGCAGTGCCACAACTTCACCGGCAAGGGCGGCGCGCTGACCAACGGCAAGTACGCCCCGACGCTCGAGGGTGTGGACCCGAAGCACATCTACGAGGCCATGCAGACGGGCCCGCAGAACATGCCGTCGTTCCCCGACACCACCCTGTCGGAGCAGAACAAGAAGGACATCATCGCGTACCTGCACGCGGTCAACGGCAGTGAGACGGAGAACCCGGGCGGTCTGGAGCTGGGCGGCCTCGGGCCGGTCAGTGAGGGTCTGTTCGCCTGGATCTTCGGTCTCGGTGCCCTGATCGCGGTCGCCGTCTGGGTCGCCGCTCGGACCGCAAAGGCCAAGAAGTCATGAGTAGCCAAGACATTCCAGAAGAGAACCTGCCCGCTGAGCAGGAGCACGCGCACGGCGCGGTGGGCGTCGCGGACGACAACCCGTTCGCCGACCCGGGCCTGCCGCCCCACGAGCACCGGATCCAGGACATCGACGAGCGGGCCGCCAAGCGGTCCGAGCGCGTGGTGGCCCTGCTGTTCACGGTGTCGATGCTGGCCACCATCGGCTTCATCGTCTCGTACGTGACCATCCCCCACGAGAAGTCGATCTTCGTCTTCCCGATCGGTCACCTCAGCGCGCTGAACTTCGCGCTCGGTCTGACCCTCGGCACGGCGCTGTTCTGCATCGGCGCGGGCGCGGTCCACTGGGCCCGCACCCTGATGTCCGACGTGGAGGTCGCCGACGAGCGTCACCCGATCGAGGCCTCCCCGGAGGTCCGGGCCAAGGTCCACGCGGACTTCCGCCAGGGCGCCAAGGAGTCGGCCCTCGGCCGGCGCAAGCTGATCCGCAACACGATGGTCGGCGCCCTCACCCTGGTGCCGCTGTCCGGTCTGTTCCTGCTGCGCGACCTCGGTCCGCTGCCCGGGACGAAGCTGCGTCACACGCTGTGGTCCAAGGGCAAGCTGCTCGTCAACATGAACACGAACGAGCCGCTGCGTCCCGAGGACGTCGCCGTCGGCTCGCTCACCTTCGCCAAGCCCGAGGGCCTGGAGGAGCACGACGAGGACTTCCAGACCGAGATCGCCAAGGCGGCCCTGATGATCGTCCGGCTCCAGCCGGACAACATCAAGGACAAGCGCGAGCTGGAGTGGTCGCACGAAGGCATCGTGGCGTACTCCAAGATCTGCACCCACGTCGGTTGCCCCATCTCGCTGTACGAGCAGCAGACGCACCACGTGCTGTGCCCCTGCCACCAGTCCACCTTCGACCTCTCCGACGGTGCCCGCGTGATCTTCGGTCCCGCCGGTCACGCCCTGCCGCAGCTGCGCATCGGCGTGAACGACGAGGGCTACCTCGAGGCGCTCGGCGACTTCGAAGAGCCCGTCGGTCCTGCTTTCTGGGAGCGCGGATGAGTACTGCAGCGAACCAAGCACCCCGCTCTCGCGGGAAGGCACCGGCCGGCGAACGCGTCGCCGACTGGGCCGACGGCCGGCTGGGGATCTACTCCCTCGCCAAGGCGAACATGCGCAAGATCTTCCCCGACCACTGGTCGTTCATGTTGGGCGAAGTGTGCATGTACAGCTTCCTCATCATCATCCTGACGGGTGTCTATCTGACGCTGTTCTTCCACCCGTCGATGAACGAGGTGGAGTACCACGGCAGCTACGTCCCGCTGCAGGGACAGATGATGTCCGAGGCGTTCAAGTCGACCCTGCACATCTCCTTCGACGTGCGCGGTGGCCTGCTCATCCGGCAGATCCACCACTGGGCCGCGCTGATCTTCCTCGCGGGCATGTTCGTGCACATGATGCGCGTGTTCTTCACCGGCGCGTTCCGCAAGCCGCGTGAGATCAACTGGCTGTTCGGCTTCCTGCTGTTCGTCCTGGGCATGTTCACCGGCTTCACCGGTTACTCGCTCCCGGACGACCTGCTCTCCGGCACCGGTGTCCGCTTCATGGAGGGCGCGATCCTGTCCGTGCCGATCGTCGGCACGTACCTGTCGTTCTTCCTCTTCGGCGGCGAGTTCCCGGGCGGCGACTTCGTGGCCCGCTTCTACTCGATCCACATCCTGCTGCTGCCGGGCATCATGCTGGGCCTGATGGTGGCCCACCTGATCCTGGTCTTCTACCACAAGCACACGCAGTTCGCGGGTCCCGGCAAGTCGAACAAGAACGTCGTCGGCATGCCGCTGCTGCCGGTGTACATGGCGAAGGCGGGCGGCTTCTTCTTCCTGGTCTTCGGTGTCATCGCGGTCATCGCGGCGATCGCGCAGATCAACCCGATCTGGGCGATGGGCCCCTACCGGCCGGACCAGGTGTCCACCGGCGCCCAGCCCGACTGGTACATGGGCTTCGCCGAGGGTCTGATCCGCTTCATGCCGGGCTGGGAGGTCAACTTCTGGGGTCACACGCTGGTCCTCGGCGTGTTCATCCCGCTGGTGCTCTTCCCGCTGGTCCTGGCGCTGATCGCGGTCTACCCGTTCATCGAGTCCTGGATCACCGGCGACAAGCGCGAGCACCACATCCTGGACCGTCCGCGCAACGCCCCGACGCGCACCGCGTTCGGTGTCGCCTGGATCACCGTCTACATGATCACGCTGGTCGGCGGTGGCAACGACCTGTGGGCCACCCACTTCCACCTGTCGATCAACGCGGTCACCTGGTTCGTCCGGATCGGCTTCTTCGTCGGCCCGGTGCTGGCCTTCATCCTCACCAAGCGCATCTGCCTCGGCCTGCAGCGCCGGGACAAGGAGAAGGTGCTGCACGGTCGCGAGACCGGCACCATCAAGCGCCTGCCGCACGGTGAGTTCATCGAGGTCCACGAGCCGCTCAGCCAGGAGGCGCTGCACACCCTCACGGCGCACGAGCAGTACAAGCCGGCCGAGATCGGCCCCACGGTCGACGAGAACGGTGTCGAGCGCAAGGTGAAGGCCTCCGAGAAGCTGCGCGCGAAGCTCAGCGAGGCCTACTTCGGCGAGGAGTCGCAGATTCCGAAGCCGACCGTCGAGGAGTACCGGGAGATCACGAGCGGCCACGGCCACCACTGATCACCGCCAGCTGTGCCACGGTCGAAGGGCCCCGTCCGGTTTTCCGGGCGGGGCCCTTCGCCGTGCCCCCTCGACGCCTTGCGCCCGGGCCCGGGGCGCTCCCCGGGCCCACCGGGGCGCCCGTGTCCCGGTGTGCGGACGCGCGGCTTCGGCGGGTGCCGGGGTCGATAGGGTGGAGGCGTCCAAGGACAGTGACGACGACCAGGAGCGGCTGATGAGCGCTGTGACCCCCGCTGGAGGCGACACCGCGGCGGGCCGTTCCTGGCCCCGCGTGCTGAACGGGCTGCTGGAGGGCCGCGACCAGAGCGCCGAGGACACCGCCTGGGCGATGGACCAGATCATGCGCGGCGAGGCCACCGACGCGCAGATCGCCGGGTTCGCGGTGGCGCTGCGCGCCAAGGGCGAGACGGTCCAGGAGATCACCGGCCTGGTCCGCGCGATGTACGACCACGCCAACGTCATCGAGGTGCCCGGGCAGACCGTGGACATCGTCGGCACGGGCGGCGACGGCGCCAAGACGGTGAACATCTCCACCATGTCCTCGATCGTGGTCGCCGGCACCGGCGCGAAGGTCGTCAAGCACGGCAACCGGGCCGCCTCCTCGGCCTCGGGCGCCTCGGACGTGCTGGAGAAGCTGGGCGTCAACCTCAACCTGCCGCTGCACCGAGTGCCGGAGGTGGCCGAGGAGGCCGGGATCACCTTCTGCTTCGCGGTGAAGTTCCACCCGGCGCTGCGTCATGTGGCCGCAGCCCGCGGCCAGTTGGGCATCCGCACCACGTTCAACGTGCTGGGCCCGCTGACCAACCCGGCGAAGGTGCGCGCGCAGGCGGTCGGTGTCGCCGACGCCCGGATGGCCCCGATCGTGGCCGGCGTCTTCGCCGAGCGCGGCAACTCCTCCCTGGTCTTCCGAGGCGACGACGGTCTGGACGAGCTGACCATCACCTCCACGTCCCGGGTGTGGATCGTCCGCGACGGCAAGGTCACCGAGGAGACCTTCGACCCGCGCGAGGTCGGCATCGAGCTCGCCCCGGTTGAGTCCCTGCGCGGCGCCGACGCCTCCTACAACGCCGAGGTCGCCCGGCGCGTCCTGGACGGCGAGCAGGGGCCCGTGCGCGACGCCGTCGTGCTGAACTCGGCGGCCGCCCTGGTCGCCCTGCACCCGAGTGACGCGCCGCTGACCGAGCAGATCCGCGCCGCCATGGCGAAGGCGGCCGAGTCCATCGACTCCGGCGCCGCCAAGCACACCCTCGACCGCTGGGTGGCGGCGAGCAACGCATAGCGGCGAGGTGACGTGGTCCCGCCATCCGGACACGGGTTGCGAGGCCACGATCACTTCGGTTACGTTCCTGTCCAGGTCATGAGTGACAGTCATGAGGCCCCGGCCGACTGTCCGGCAACCCTCCGTCCGTGGCGGGGTGCCCCGGGTGAAGACCAGGTCGTACGGCAGCAAGGCCTACGGCAAGCGCGGACCCCTCGCGAAACCAGGGGTCCTGGGTCGTTCGAGGGAGTGCCTTCCGTGAGCAAGCGAATGCGTTAGGGCCGCAGAGCCCCGCCTCCGCATCCCCTTTCTTCCTTCACCACCCGCTGGTGGCCGTACGGGTCGCGTCTGCCCCCGTGCCGGCTCGCGGGCGGATTCCACCTGCCTTCACGGGAGTTGCTCCATGTCCGTCTCCACCGCTGCCGCCGACCAGTCCGTTTGTGCCCCGCTGCCCGTTCTGGGCCGGGATGTCACCGTCCCGCTCGTGACCGGCGGCGAGGTCACCTACGCGGCGCTCGACTACGCCGCCAGCGCCCCCGCCCTGCAGCGCGTCTGGGACGACGTGGCGGCCTACGCCCCGTACTACGGCAGCGTGCACCGCGGCGCCGGGTACCTCTCCCAGCTGTCCACCGACCTGTTCGAGAACGCCCGCCGGACGGTCGCGGAGTTCCTCGACTGCCGCGAGGCCGACCAGGTCGTCTTCACCCGCTCCACGACGGACTCGCTGAACCTGCTGGCCCGGGCCATCCCGGCCGACTGCCGGGTCTTCGTCTTCGAGACCGAGCACCACGCCTCGCTGCTGCCCTGGCAGCACGCCCAGGTCACCTACCTCGACGCCCCGCGCACCCCGCGGCAGGCCGTCGAGACCCTGGAGCGCGCCCTCGCCGACCGCGACCCCCACGGCCCCGCCCTGGTCTGCGTCACCGGCGCCTCCAACGTCACCGGCGAGCTGTGGCCGGTGCGCGAGCTGGCCGCCGCCGCGCACGCCCACGGCGCCCGGATCGTCCTGGACGCCGCCCAGCTGGCCCCGCACCACCCGGTGAGCGTGCGCGACCTCGACGTCGACTGGGTCGCCTTCTCCGGCCACAAGCTGTACGCGCCCTTCGGCTCCGGCGTCCTCGCCGGCCGCGCCGACTGGCTCCAGGCCGCCGAGCCCTACCTGGCCGGCGGCGGCGCCAGCCGCAAGGTCGCCCGCCGCGAGGACGGGGGAGTGGACGTGGAGTGGCACGACAGCGCCGCCCGCCACGAGGCCGGCTCCCCGAACGTGATCGGCGCCTACTCCATCGCCTCCGCCTGCAAGGCGCTCACCGAGGCCGGCTGGGACACCCTGGTCGCCCGCGAGCGGCACCTGATCACCAGGGTCCGTGAGGGCCTGGCCGACGTGCCCGAGGTCAGGATCCTCTCCCTCTTCGGCGACGACGCCCCCCGGGTCGGCGTGATCTCCTTCGTCGTCGAGGGCTGGAACAGCTCCCACTTCGCCGCCGCCCTCTCCGCGGAGTACGGCATCGGTGTCCGCGACGGCCTCTTCTGCGCCCACCCGCTGGTGCGCACCCTGCTCGGCAGCGACCCCCAGACCCAGGGCGAGTGCGGCGCCCCCGAGGCGGCCCCGGGCGAGAAGTCCCTGAACGCCATCCGGGTCAGCTTCGGCGCCGGCACCCCCGACGAGCACGTGGAGCGCTTCGTCACGGCGGTGCGGGAACTGGTCACCCAGGGCGCGAAGTGGACGTACCGGACGGAGGACGGCCGCTGCGTGCCGGCGGTGTGAGGTGCCGTGACGCCCGGTGAGGCGGTGTCCGCCCGGTCAGGAGTCCAGACCGATGGCGAACGCCGCCTCCAGGTCGTGCTGGGAGTAGGTACGGAAGGCGACGTGCGTGTCGGTGGCCTCCACACCCGGGATCTTGCTGATCCGCCCCGGGATGACCTCCGCCAGGTCCTCGTGCTGCCGCACCCGCACCATGGCGATCAGGTCGTAGGTGCCCGTCACGGAGAAGACCTCGCTCACGCTCTCCAGCGAGGCGATCTGCTCGGCGATCTCGGGGATCCGGTCCACGCTGGTCTTGATGAGGACGATCGCGGTGATCACGGCTGGTTCTCTCCCTCGGGAGCCGGAGCAGGGGCGGCTTTCACTCTAGTGGCACGGCGGAAGACGCCCCACGCGACCAGGAACCCCAGCCCGAAGCCGATCAGGTGCGCCAGATAGGCCACCCCCGGCCCCTGCGCGGCGTGCCCCGCCGCCAGCCACTGCAGCGCCGCCCAGAACGGCAGCACGACCCACGCCGGGAAGCGCAGCGGCAGGAAGAACAGGAACGGCAGGAGACTGGTCACCCGGGCCCGGGGGAAGAGGTAGAGGAACGCGCCGAGAACCGCCGAGATCGCTCCGGAGGCGCCGACCAGCGACTGCTCGGAGCCGGCGTGCGCGACGGCGTAGCCCAGCAGGGCCAGGGCGCCGCAGCCGGCGTAGAACAGCAGGTACCGGCCGCGGCCCATCCGCTCCTCGGTCATCGCTCCGAAGACGTGGAGGAAGAGCATGTTGCCGAGCAGATGCACCCAGCTGCCGTGGACGAACAGAGCCGTCAGGGGCGTCAGGGCCGCGCCGGGGGCGCCGCTGAACAGCTCGGCCGGGACCACGCCCCAGCGGCGGAAGTACGCCCGCTGGGTGGTCAGCAGCTCGTCGCCGTGGCCGTACGCCGGGTTCAGCCCCGCGGCCGGCCCGAGCAGGAAGACCAGGCAGCACAGGACGATCAGTGCGTTCGTCACCGGTGCCGAGGTGTGCCGCAGGGTCCTGCTCGCCGTACCGACCGTGGTCGCCCAGTTGCCGATCATGGCTACAGAGCATGACGTAACCGGACGCATCCGCCCAGACCGCCTCGCCGCCGTGGACGGACCAGCGGCGAGTGACCGCCAGGCCGTAGGGTTACGAGCCACACGCACCGGGGAGCCCGGTGCGTCACGGACACTGGAAGAAAGCGAACAGTCACGATGACGGTTCCCCTGCCGACCGCCACGACGCGGTGGCGCTGCACGCTCTGCGGCAACCTCACCCGCTTCGACGTGACCCGCTCGTCGAAGGTGGTCGAGTACGTCCATCTCGATCTGGCGGGCGAGCCGAAGGTCGAGGAGCGCGAGGTCCTCAGTGAGACCATCGAGTCGGTGCGCTGCCGCTGGTGCAACGCCGTGGACCAGGTGGAGCTCGTCGAGCGGCCGGCTCCGGAGTCCTGAGCGGCGCACCCGCTCACGGCCGGCAGGGAAAGACGTACGACAGCTACAGGGGTGACGGATGGCGGAGACCACGGGCGGGGGGCCGGGCGACGGCGCCGCCGAGGTGCTCGACCGTCCGCTGCCCGACGGCGTGCGCCGCAGGGTCGTCCAGATCGTCGCGGACGGCTTCGGCGGGCTCACCGTCGGCGAACTGCCCGCACAGCTTCGGCAGTACGCCCGGTTCGCACCGAACCGGCGGGCCAAGTTCGCCGGGAACGCGATGGCGGCGGCACTGGAGACCGATCCGCTGTTCCGCCAGCGGATCGGGGAGAAGTTCAGAGAGGCGCAGCCGGAACTCTCCGGCGCCCTGGACTCCGGCACGCCGCCCCCGGCCGCGGACCCGCTCGACGTGGCGGCCGCGGCCTACGTACTGCGGCCCTCCGGCTGGGTGAAGCTGGTCACCGCGGCCGGCGAGGAGGCACAGCGCGCCGACGCCGAGCGCGCCGGCGAGGAGAGCCGCGCCGAGCTGGAGCGGCTGCGCGAGCAGCTGGCGCAGATGCGCGAGCAGACCCGCGGCGAGACGGACCGGCTGCGCGCCGAGCTGGACCAGGCCAAGAGGGAAGCGGAATCGCTTCACCGCAAGCTGCGCGCCGCGCTCAGCGACGTCAAGCGCGGCGAGGCGGCCCTGCGCAAGGTCCAGGCGGAGGCCGAGGCCGCGCGCGCCGAGGGGCAGGCGCAGCTGTCCGCGGCGGAGAGCGAGTCACGCCGGCTCAAGGCGCGCCTGAGCGAGGCGGAGGCGGCCCTGGAGGCCACCCGCCGCGCCGCGCGCGAGGGCCGCAGCGTGGAGGACATGCGGGTCCGGCTGCTGCTGGACACCCTGCTGGACGCCACCCAGGGGCTGCGGCGCGAACTCGCCCTGCCGCCGGTGTCCGTGCGCCCGGCCGAGACCGTGGACGCCGTGGAGCCGGGCCGGATGACGCCGAAGGACATCGCGGCGCGCGCCCTGTCCGAGAACGACCCGGCGATCCTCGACCAGCTGCTCGCGCTGCCGCAGGCGCACCTGGTCGTCGACGGCTACAACGTCACCAAGACCGGCTATCCGCAGATGCCGCTGGAGAAGCAGCGCCTGCGGCTGCTCGGGCAGCTCTCCGCGCTCGCCGCGCAGACCGGCGCGGAGGTCACCTGTGTCTTCGACGGGGCCGAGCTGGCCGCGCCGGTGCTGCTGGCGCCGCCGCGCGGGGTGCGGGTGCTGTTCTCCAAGCCGGGCGTCACGGCCGACGAGCTGATCCGTCAGCTGGTGCGCGCCGAGCCGCCGGGCCGGCCGGTCATCGTCGCCTCCACCGACCGGGAGGTGGCCGACGGCGTCGCGCGGGCCGGTGCCCGTCCGGTCGCTTCTGCGGTACTCCTCAAGCGACTGTCCTAGAAGGTGAACGCACGGGCCCAATGCCCGAATTGAGGTGCGGCGCGCTCAACGGACGGTCAATCCCGCGTCACCCCTGGTGAGTTGTGTGCAAAGAATGCACGGTGGGGCGGGATTTTTTTCTGTGAGGATTTGAATGATCACAAGAAGGTCACTAGGGTCTGCCTTCGAACCTCCGAACGGGTGATTACTCACAAGAAGGAGTTCGCCTCCGTGGCGTCCCACCGTCGACCCAAGCAGCCGAGCCGTGCACGTGTGACCGTGCTGACCACCGCAGCCGCCGCTGCCGTCGCCATCAGTGCGCAGGCGGCCAATGCCGCGCCCAGCGAGAAGCCGAGCAAGGACGAGGTCAAGGCCAAGGTCGACAAGCTCTACGAGGAGGCCGAGCAGGCCACCGAGAAGTACAACGGCGCCAAGGAGAAGCAGGAGAGCCTCCAGAAGGAGATCTCCACCATCCAGGACAACGTGGCCCGCGGCCAGGAGGAGCTCAACGAGCTCCGCGACGGCATCGGCCAGGCCGCCGCCGCCCAGTACCGCACCGGCACCATCGACTCCTCGGTGCAGCTGTTCCTCTCCGCCGACCCGGACTCCTACCTCGACAAGGCCTCCACGCTCGACCAGTTGAGCGGCCAGCAGGTCGAGGCGCTGAGGAAGATCCAGGAAAAGCAGCGCCAGCTCGCCCAGGAGCGCTCCGAGGCCGCCGCGAAGCTCAAGGACCTCGCCGCCACCCGGACCGAACTGGGCAAGAAGAAGAAGGAAGTCCAGGGCAAGCTCGCCGAGGCGCAGAAGCTGCTCAACTCCCTGACGGCCGCCGAGAAGGCCGCCCTCGCCGCCGAGGACGCCCGCGCCAGCCGCTCCGCGAGCGACCGCGTCGACCTCGGCAACTCCAAGGCCGCCTCCGGCCGGGCCGCCGCCGCCTTCTCCGCCGCCCAGTCCAAGCTCGGCTCGCCGTACGTCTACGGCGCCTCCGGCCCGTCCTCCTTCGACTGCTCGGGCCTGACCTCCTGGGCCTACGCCCAGGCCGGCGTCTCCATCCCGCGCACCTCGCAGGCCCAGGCCAACGCCGGTACGCGCATCTACTCCATGAGCCAGCTCCAGGTCGGCGACCTGGTGCTCTTCTACGGCGACCTGCACCACGTCGGCCTGTACGCGGGCAACGGCCAGGTGCTGCACGCCCCGCGCACCGGCACCGTCGTGCGCTACGAGTCCATCAACAACATGCCGTTCCAGTTCGGCGTGCGGATCTGACGCCGGGCGGCGTCCCGCTCACCACAAGATCAACACGCCGTGACGCCCGAACGGGCGAATCACGATGACGGGAAATGACCCCACGCCCCGCCGGTGACCTGCGTCAGCGGCGGGGCGTCACCGTCCGTGCCCGCGGCGGTCTTTGGCCGCCGGCCCGTGGCGGGGCTACTGTCTGCCGCGTTTCCCCCGGCCCGCGCCGTTCACGGCGCCGTGCTGTGCCGCGGGGAGCAGTCCTGTTCCCCAGTGGAAGGAGCGCGGCCTCCCGTGGGTTCCCATCGCCGTCGCGCGGCAAACCCCGGCTTCGACCGGGGCGCGTGCGCCGCCCTCAGTGTGCTGTCCGCCGCGGCCGCGGCCCTCGGTGCCGTGCCGGCCGGCTCGGCCGTGGCCGCGCCGCACGGCGACACGCGGGCCGAGGTCGACCGCCTCTACCAGGAGGCCGAGCAGGCCACCGAGGCGTACAACAAGGCCGACGAGCGGGCCGACGCGCTGCGCCGGCAGCTGAGCGACAGCCAGGACCTCATCGCCCGGCAGCAGCAGAAGGTGAACTCCCTGCGGGAGGAGCTGGGTTCGCTGGCCGGCGCCCAGTACCGCTCCGGCGGCCTCGACCCGGCCGTGGCGCTGCTGTTCTCCGCCGACCCCGACGACTACCTGGACAAGGCGTCGGTGCTCGACCGGATCACCGCCCACCAGGCCGGCCAACTGCACGAACTGCAGGGCGCGCTGCGCGAGCTGGCCCAGGAGCGCGCCGAGGCGACCCGGCGCCTGACCGAACTGGAACGCAGCCGCGCCACCGTCGCCCGGCACAAGAAGACCGTCGAGTCCAAGCTCGCGAAGGCGCGGCAGCTGCTCAACTCCCTGCCGGACGCCGAACGCGCCGCCTACGCGCGCGCCTCGCGCTCCGACCGCATCGACCTGCCGGACCTCGGCGGCGCCGTCCCGGCCTCCGGGCGGGCCGCCGCCGCGGTCGCCGCCGCCCGCGCGGCCCTCGGCAGGCCGTACGTGTGGGGCGCCAACGGGCCCTCCGGGTTCGACTGCTCGGGCCTGATGCAGTGGGCGTACGCGCGCGCCGGGGTGCATCTGCCGCGCACCTCGCAGGAACAGCGGTTCGCCGGGCGGCAGGTGCCGCTGTCCCAGGCCCGCCCCGGCGACCTGGTCGTCTACCGCTCCGACGCCAGTCATGTCGCCATGTACGTCGGCAACGGCCGGGTCATCCACGCTCCCTACCCGGGCGCCCCGGTGCGCTACGACCCGGTCGGCATGATGCCGATCTCGTCGGTGACCCGGGTCTGAACCGGCCCGGTCGCCGTACCCTCGAGAACGTGGCTGGTCGAGGGCGTGTGTCGGGGGTGTCGGTTCTCGTCTCGCTGTGCCTGCTGCTGGTGTCGCCGGTGGCGTGCGGCAGCCGGTCCGGCACCGACCCGGTGCGCACGCAGGTGCAGCGGCTGCTCGACCGGCGCGCGGCGGCGGTGCTGCGCCACGACGCCGCCGCCTACGGGGACACGGGCACGCGGGCCGGGTTCGCCGAGGTGCGCTCGGTGCCGCTGGCGTCGTTCACGTACCGGGTCACCGGCGTGCGTGCGAGCGGCGATTCGGCCGTCGCCGACGCCGAGTTGCGCTACCGGCTGACCGGATACGACCAGGCGCCGGTGACCGCGGGCCGCACGCTGCGGCTGACCCGCGACGCGGACGGGCGCTGGCGGGTGGCCGGCGACCGTCCCGCGCCGAAGTCCGCCGAGCAGTTGTGGGACCAGGGCGCGGTACGGGTCGTGCGCGGCCGGCACAGCCTGGTCCTCGGTGTCGGGCAGTCCGAGGGTCAACTGGGCTCCTACGCCGCGCTCGCCGACCGCGCGGTGCCCGCGGTGACCGACGCCTGGGGAACCGACTGGCCGGGCCGGGTGGTCGTGCTGGTGCCCGAGTCGCTGGACGGCATGGCACGGCTGCTGGGGTCGCCCGCCTCCTCCTACCGCGGGATCGCCGCCGTCACCACCGGGGAGACCGGCGCCCCGGCGAAGGCCGCGGCGGACCGGGTCATCGTCAACCCCGACGCCTACGGCATGCTCGGCTCGCTGGGGCGGCAGGTGGTCCTCACCCACGAGACGACCCATGTCGCCACCCGCCGTGCCACCGACGCGGCGACGCCGCTGTGGCTGTCGGAGGGTTACGCCGACTGGGTCGGCTACCGGGGCAGCGGGCGCACGGCCGCGGAGGCCGCTCCGGAGCTGCAGCGGGCCGTGGCCGACGGCGAGTCGCCGGCGGCGCTGCCGAGCGATGCGGACTTCGGCTTCGCCGGGGACGCCGGGCGGCTGGCGCGGGCGTACGAGGGCGGCTGGCTGGCCTGCCGGATGATCGCCGAGCGCTGGGGGGAGCCGCGGCTGAAGGAGTTCTACGGCGCGGTGGGGGAGCACCGGGAGCGGGCCGGGGCCGTGGAGGACGCGATGCGCACGGTCCTCGGCACCACCCTCGCGGACTTCACCACCGAGTGGCGGGACTACCTGCGCGTGCAGCTGGGCTGAGCCCGGCCCGTGAGACACCCCCTAGACCGAGGGGCCCTCGGGGTCCAGCCGGGCGATCGCCTCCCTGAGCCAGGCGCGTTCGGCCTCGCCGGTCGCCCGGGCCACGCGCAGCATGCCCTGGCGGAAGAGATCACCGGCCTCCTCGGCGCGCACGGGCGTGCCGTCCCGGTAGAAGAAGCTCGACGGGGCCTGGAGGAAGTCCAGGCGGCGGCGCAGCACCGCGGCCTGTTCCACCGGGTCCGGCAGGTGCCGCAGGAACGCCAGGACGGTGTTGAAGCGGACCTGGTCGGTGATCTCCACCTGCTTGGGCCGGCGCAGCCGCTCCAGCAGGTCCGCGCGGCCGGCCTCGGTGAGGGACAGCACCCGGCGGGGGGCCGCGCTCGCGCCCTCCTCGGTGTGCTGGCCGAGCTTGCCCGCGTCGCCCAGCCGGGTGATCGCCGGGTACAGCGCGCCGTCGCTGACCGGGCGGACATGGCCGTGCAGGGCCTTGATGCGCTCCTTCAGCTCGTAGCCGTGCAGCGGCTCCTCGGCCAGGAAACCCAGGATCGACAGCTCCAGCACGCGTCCTCCTTGCGGGTGATCTCCGGGCCATGGTACCTCTGGTCGAGCTACCTCGATTCGAGGTACGCAGTTGGCGGATCTCCGGAGGCCCTGTCGTGGACGCCCATCGCAAGCAGCTGATCGCCCTCGCCCACCCCGTGTACTTCTCCCTGCTGGCGTCCGTCGCCGCCGGAATCATCAACACCGTCTGGGTCTCCCGGCTCGGCGGCGCGGCCGTCGCCGCCGTGGCCGTCGCCACCAACACCGAGAACGTCCTGCTGGGCGTGGCCCTCGTCTTCGCCTCCGGCACGACCGTGCTGGTCGCCCACGCCAGAGGGGCGCGGGACCCCGGCGCGGTGCGCTCGGCCGTCCACGGCGGCTGGGCCCTGTGCGCGGCGGTGACACCCGTCGTCGTGGTGGGCGGGTTGCTGCTGCGCGAACCGCTGGCCCGCCTGGTGCTCGGCGGCGGGGACGGCGCCGCCGTGCCGCTCGCCTGCGGCTACTTCGCCGTCTCCCTGCCCGGCGTCGCCGTCTTCTTCGCCCAGCAGCTCGTCGACGGCATCCTCAAGGGCACCGGCGACACCCGCACCCCGATGCGGCTCGCCCTGCTGGCCAACGGCCTGATCCTGGCCGTCGACCCCCTGCTGATCCACTTCCACGGCGTCCGGGGCGCCGCCGCCTCGACCGTGCTGTGCCGCTGCGCCGCCCTCGCCGTGGGACTCGTCGCGCTGCGCCGCAACGCCCTGCTGCGCACGGCACGCGCGGTACCGGCCGCCGAGCCGGTCCCGGCCGCGCTGCGCCGGACCCTGGCCACCGGGCTGCCGATGTCCGCCGACTTCACCGTGCGCCAGGCCGGCGCGCTCGTCCTGGTCGCGATCGTGGCGCGGATCGGGGTGACGGCGGTGGCCGCGTACGCCATCGCCTACAAGGTCATGTACGGGGCGACGATGGCCTTCTACGCGGTCCGCCAGGCCGCCTCGATCCACACCGCGCACACCCGGGGCGAGGGGCGCGACGCGCGGCGGGCGATCGGCCGGCAGGCCGTGCTGGTCTCCGGGACGGTGGGCATGGCCGCCTCCGCGCTGCTCGCCCTCACCGCGCCCTGGGTCATGGCCGCCTTCGGCGCCGGGCCCGCGGTGGCCCACGACGGCGTGCTCTTCCTGCGCTGCGTCGGCCCCTACCTGCTGCTGATGGCCTGCTTCATCGCCCTCGGCGGGGTCTTCGAGGGCAGCGGCGGGGCGCCCGCGCTGCTGCGGGTCACCCTCGCCGGTACGGCCGTGCAACTGCCGCTCGCCTGGGCCCTGGCCGGGCTCGGCCTGCCGGGGGTGTGCCTGGCGCTGGCGTCGGCCATGGCCGTGCAGTGCGCGGCGGTCGCGGTGCTGCTGCGCCGCGCCGGCGTTCAGGACGAGACCGGGGTCTCCCTGGTCCGGGCGGCCTGAGCGGGGACCGCCTTCTTCGGCGCCGGCGGCACGGTCGACCGCCACAGGGTGACCGCGGCGATGGCCGACGCGGCCACCAGCAGGCCGTTGCGCACGAACAGCAGCGTCATGCCGAGGGAGTCGCTGGCGACCACGTTCCCGAAGTGCACCGGGAACTCCAGCACCGTGAACAGGGTCGCCGCCAGCACCAGCGCGGCCGGCAGGCGCATCCGCGTCGAGCGGAAGCACAGGCAGACGGCCGCCAGACCGATCAGCCACACCAGGTACTGCGGGCTGATCACCCGGCTGGTGGTGGTGAACAGCAGCACCGCGGTGAAGGCCGCGTCCGCCAGCGAGTGCGCCTCGAACCGCGCCGCCAGCACCCGCCACAGCAGCAGCCAGGCGAACGCCGCCCCGGTCAGCGCCAGCGCGGCCGTGCTGACGGCCTGCACGTAGGGGCCGAGGAACTCCACCGAGCCGTAGTTCAGCAGCACCTGCCCGTCCCAGCCGAAGTGCCGGGCCACATGGAAGACCAGCGAACCGAGGGACTCCACCTCGGTGCCCCGGTCCCGCTGGAACGTCAGGAAGGCGAAGGCGCCCGGCATCCACAGCGCGAAGGCCGCCGCGAGGAGGCCCGCGGTCGCCGCCGCGGTCACCCACGCCCGGCGCCGCGCCGCGCCCCACACACCGAGCAGCAGCAGCACCGGCCAGACCTTCAGCATCGCCCCGAACGCGGCCAGCGCCCCCATCAGCCGCGGCCGGCGGACCCCGGCGAGCACCGCGGCCACGGCCACCGCGGTCACCATCACGTCGTAGCGGGCGTACACCGTGGGGCCGAGCAGCGGGACGCCCACCACCCAGGTCCACGGGCCCCACAGCGACTTGCCGGGGCGCCGGGCCGCGGACACCAGCAGAGCGAGGGTGACCAGGTCGGCGAGGAAGGCCAGAACGAAGAAGGCGTGCGCGTAACCGAGGAACGGCAGCGTCGCGGGGGAGAGGATCGCGAGCGCGGCGGCCGGCGGGTACTGCCAGGTGACGTCCTCGAGCGGGAACGTTCCGCCGCGCAGGACGTCGTACCAGCCCTGGTAGATCACCGACACGTCGCTGGTGACGTCCGGGCCGGGGAAGACGTACACCTTGAACACCCACAGCAGCAGCAACAGCCGGGTCACCGCCCATGCGGCGAGCAGTCCGGCCAGGGACCACCTGGTGCCCGTCGTCTTCACGTGATCCCCTGCCGTTCGCAAACCTGTCTGAGAGCACATGATGGCGCGCCCGGCGGGGTGCGTGCCACAGGCACCGGGGGTGCGGCCGCGCCCGCCCCGGCTGTGTAGGGTCGGCGGCGTGCGCAAGACCCTGATCGTGACCAACGACTTCCCGCCCCGGCCGGGCGGCATCCAGGCCTTCCTGCACAACATGGCGCTCCGGCTGGACCCCGCGCGGATCGTCGTCTACGCCTCGACCTGGAAGCGCGGCCGGGAGGGCGCCGAGGCCACGGCCGCCTTCGACGCGGAACAGCCCTTCACCGTCGTACGCGACACCACGACCATGCTGCTGCCCACGCCCGGGGCGACCCGGCGGGCGGTGGGGCTGCTGCGCGAGCACGGGTGCACGGCGGTGTGGTTCGGGGCGGCCGCGCCGCTCGGGCTGATGGCGCCGGCGCTGCGCAGGGCCGGGGCGGAGCGGCTGGTCGCCACGACCCACGGGCACGAGGCCGGCTGGGCCCAGCTGCCCGCCGCACGGCAGTTGCTGCGCCGGATCGGCGAGACCACCGACACGATCACCTACCTCGGCGAGTACACGCGCTCGCGGATCGCCGGCGCGCTGACCCCGCAGGCGGCGGCGCGGATGGCGCATCTGCCGCCCGGCGTCGACGAGAAGACCTTCCACCCCGCATCGGGCGGCGACCAGGTGCGCGCCCGGCTCGGGCTCACCGACCGGCCCGTCGTCGTGTGCGTCTCACGGCTCGTGCCGCGCAAGGGGCAGGACACCCTCATCGAGGCCATGCCGCGCATCCTGGCCGCCGAACCGGACGCGGTGCTGCTGATCGTCGGCGGCGGCCCGTACGAGAAGGACCTGCGCCGTCTCGCCGCCGAGAAGGGCGTCGCGGACTCCGTGCGCTTCACCGGCGCCGTGCCCTGGTCCGACCTGCCCGCGCACTTCGGGGCCGGGGACGTGTTCGCCATGCCCTGCCGGACCCGGCGCGGCGGACTGGACGTCGAGGGCCTCGGCATCGTCTACCTGGAGGCGTCCGCGACCGGACTGCCGGTTGTCGCCGGCGACTCCGGCGGGGCGCCCGACGCGGTCCTCGACGGCGAGACCGGCTGGGTGGTGCGCGGCGGCTCGCCCGAGGAGGCCGCCGAGCGGATCGTGGCCCTGCTCGGCGACGCGGAGCTGCGCCGCCGGATGGGGGAGCGCGGGCGGCGGTGGATCGAGGAGAAGTGGCGCTGGGACCTGCTCGCGGAGCGCCTCGAGGAGCTGCTGTAGCCCTCGGCACACGACGAACGGCGCGGCCCCTTCCCAGAGGGGGCCGCGCCGTTCGCCGTACCGGGCTCTACTTGGCGTAGATCGCCTCGATCTCGTCCGCGTAGTCCTTCGCCACCACGTTCCGCTTCAGCTTCAGCGACGGGGTCAGATGGCCGGACTCCTCGGTGAACTGCTGGGCCAGGACACGGAACTTGCGGACCGACTCGGCCTTGGAGACGGCCGCGTTGCCGTCGTCGACCGCCGCCTGGATCGCCGCGAGCAGGTCCGGGTCGTCCTTCAGGGACGCGGCCGTGGAGCCCGCCGGCTTGCCGTGCTCGGCGCACCAGCGGCCGAGGAACTCCTCGTCCAGGGTGACCAGCGCGCCCACGAACGGCCGCCCGTCGCCCACCACCATGCACTCCGCGACCAGCGCGTGCGCCCGGATGCGGTCCTCGATCACCGCCGGGGCGACGTTCTTGCCGCCCGCGGTGACGATGATCTCCTTCTTGCGGCCGGTGATCTGGAGGTAGCCGTCCTCGTCGAGGGTGCCGATGTCTCCGGTGTGGAACCAGCCGTCGGCCAGCGCCTCGGCGGTCGCGCCCGGGTTGTTCCAGTACTCCTTGAACAGGTGCTCGCCGTGCAGCAGCACCTCGCCGTCGTCGGCGATGCGGACCACCGAGCCGGGCAGCGGCTGGCCGACCGTGCCGATCTTCTGCCGGTCCCACGGGTTGAACGCGGTCGCCGCACAGGACTCGGTCAGGCCGTAGCCCTCCAGCACGGTGAAGCCGATGCCGCGGAAGAAGTGGCCGAGGCGCTCGCCGAGCGGGGCGCCGCCGGAGATGGCGTACTCGCCGCGGCCGCCGAGGACCGCGCGCAGCTTGCTGTAGACCAGCTTGTCGAAGACCTTGTGCTTGACCTTCAGGCCGAAGGACGGGCCCGCCGGGGTGTCCAGCGCCTTGCTGTAGGCGATCGCGGCGTCCGCGGCCTTGTCGAAGATCGCGCCCTTGCCGTCGGCCTGCGCCTTGGCGCGCGCCGAGTTGTAGACCTTCTCGAACACCCGCGGCACGCCCAGGATCAGCGTGGGGCGGAAGGCGGCCAGCTCGTCGGTGAGGTTCTTGATGTCCGGGACGCAGCCCAGCTTGATCGGCGCCATCATCGGCGCGACCTGCACCAGACGGCCGAAGACGTGCGCGAGCGGGAGGAAGAGCAGGACGGAACACTCGCCCGTGCGGAACAGCGGGCGCAGCCGCTCGACCACGTTGCCGCACTCGGCGAAGAAGCTGCGGTGGGTGAGCACACAGCCCTTGGGGCGGCCGGTGGTGCCGGAGGTGTAGACGATGGTCGCCGGGTCGTCGGCCCGGGCGAGCGAGCTGCGCTCCTCGACCGTCTCGTCCGAGACGTCCCGGCCGAGCCGCCCCAGCTCCTCCACGGCGCCGGCCTCGATCTGCCAGACGTGCTTGAGGGCGGGCAGCTTCTCGCGCACCGACTCCACCGCGGCCGTGTGGTTGTCGAGCTCGGTGACACAGGCGGTGGCGCCCGAGTCGGACAGGATCCACTCCACCTGCTCGGGGGAGCTGGTCTCGTACACCGGCACGGTGATCGCGCCCGCGCTCCAGATCGCGAAGTCCAGCAGCGTCCACTCGTAGCGGGTGCGGGACATCAGGCCCACCCGGTCGCCCGGCTGCACACCGGAGGCGATCAGGCCTTTGGCGGCGGCGCGCACCTCGGCCAGGAACGCCGCGGCGCTCACGTCCTGCCAGGCCCCCGCGACCTTACGGGCGATGACGGCGACGTCCGGGTGCTGCGCGGCGTTTCTGCGGACGATGTCGGTCAGATTGCCGTCCGCAGGGACCTCGTACAAAGCCGGAAGGCTGAACTCGCGCAAGACTGCTGCTCCTCATAGGGCGCCGGCGCCACGACGTTGTGTGATGCGACGGTCCGGTCCAAGGCTCGGGCAGGTGCTCGGGAGGCCGCCAGGAGGATGGGGAGCCCACTGGTTGAAATCCTGAGCACGACTGGACTGCCCGGACGTTACCCGCCGGTATGGCTTCTTCGACAGGGGGTCCCGGCGAGATGTTCGCTGCGTCACACAGATTGGTGTTCCTTCGCGCACAGTAGTCCACGGCTTTCCTGACTGGCCAGTAACCGCAGGTCCGGCTGCCACTGTTCACACCTGCACCGCTGCGCCTACGCTTGATCGCCATGTCATCCACACCGGCCGCCAGGCGCGGGACCCGCGTCCACGTGGTGAGCGACGTGCACGGCAACGCCCGGGACCTGGCCCGGGCCGGGGACGGCGCCGACGCCCTGATCTGCCTGGGCGACCTCGTCCTCTTCCTCGACTACGCCGACCACTCCCGCGGGATCTTCCCCGACCTGTTCGGGACCGAGAACGCCGACCGGATCGTCGCGCTGCGAACGGCCCGCCGCTTCGAGGAGGCGCGCGCGTTCGGCGCCCGGCTGTGGGCGGGCCTGGAGGGCGACCGCGCCACCGTGGTCGAGCAGGCGGTACGGCGCCAGTACGCCGAGCTCTTCGCCGCCTTCCCGACACCGACGTACGCCACCTACGGCAACGTCGACATGCCGCCGCTGTGGAAGGAGTACGCCCGGCCCGGCACCACCGTCCTCGACGGCGAGCGTGTCGAGATCGGCGGCCGGACCTTCGGCTTCGTCGGCGGCGGCCTGCGCACGCCGATGCGCACGCCGTACGAGATCTCCGACGAGGAGTACGCCGCGAAGATCGAGGCGGTCGGCGAGGTCGACGTGCTGTGCACGCACATCCCGCCGGAGGTCCCCGAGCTGGTCTACGACACCGTCGCGCGCCGCTTCGAGCGGGGCAGCCGGGCGCTGCTGGACGCCATCCGGCGCACCCGGCCGCGGTACGCGCTGTTCGGGCACGTGCACCAGCCGCTGGTGAAGCGGATGCGGATCGGGGCCACCGAGTGCGTGAACGTCGGGCACTTCGCGGGGACGGGAAAGCCGTGGGCACTGCAGTGGTGACCGGCGGTGAAGGCGGCTGGTCGGAGGCGCGGTAGCCTTCACACCGCACCTGTAACCCGACTTACCGGCCCGCATCTGGAGGAGCCACGGCGATGGCGGAACACACCAGCTCGAGCATCGTGATCGAGGCGGCACCGGCCGACGTCATGGCGGTCATCGCCGACTTCGCCCGCTATCCGGACTGGACCGGCGAGGTGAAGGAGGCGGAGGTCCTCAAGACCGACGAGGCGGGGCGCGCGGAGCAGGTCCGGCTCGTCATGGACGCGGGAGCGATCAAGGACGACCAGACGCTGGCGTACACCTGGACCGGCGCGAACGAGGTCTCCTGGACGCTGGTCAAGTCCCAGATGCTGCGGTCGCTGGACGGCTCCTACCTGCTCAAGCCGGTGGGCACGGGGTCGACGGAGGTCACGTACTCGCTGACGGTCGACGTCAAGATCCCCATGCTGGGCATGATCAAGCGCAAGGCGGAGAAGGTCATCATCGACAGGGCCCTGGCCGGCCTGAAGAAGCGCGTCGAGTCGGACCGGTAACGGCAACCGCCCCGGTGGGCGCGGATCGTCGCCGGGCGCGGGCGAGTGGCCGGCTGATCGCGCCGTTCCCCGCGCCCCTGGGGCGTGGCAGTCGCACTCCACGGCGGTCCCGGCAACACCGCGCACCCGCGAGACGAGGGTGAACGACAACTTCCACTACCGTTCACCCCCATGCGCACCCTCTTGATCACGGGCCCCGGCGGCAGCGGCCGTACCACCCTGGCGGCCGCCACCGCACTCGCCGCCGCCCGCGAGGGCACCCGCACCCTCCTCCTGAGCGCCGACCGCACCGACACCCCCGGCGCCGCCCTCGGCACCCCCACCGGACCGGCCCCCACCCGCGTCACCGACACGCTCACCGCCTGGCGCCCCGACCCCACCGCCGGCTTCCGCGACGACCTCACCGGCTTCCAGGACCGCGCCGCCACCGTCCTGGACCTGCTCGGCGCCTCCCGCCTGGACCCCGAGGAGGTCACCCCGCTGCCCGGCGCCGAGGAGCTCACCCTGCTGCGCGCCCTGCGCGACGCCGCCCTCGCCGAGACCCACGACCTCCTCGTCGTCGACCTGCCCCCCGCCCCGCAGGCCCTCGCCCTGCTCGCCCTCCCCGAGGAGCTGCGCCGCTACCTGCGCCGCCTGCTCCCGCCGGAGCGGCAGGCCGCGCGAGCCCTGCGCCCCGTCCTCGGGCGGCTGGCCGGCGTCCCCATGCCGGCCGACTGGCTGTACGACACCGCCGCCCGCTGGGACACCGAGCTGGCCGCCGTCGAGGCCGTCCTCGCCGACCGGCACACCGCCGTGCGCCTGGTCGCCGAGCCCGGCCCGGCCGGCACCGACGCGCTGCGCACCGCCGCGCTGGGCCTCGCCCTGCGCGCCCTGCCCGTGGAGTCCGTGGTCGCGAACCGTGTCCTGCCGGAGGACGCCGGCACCTGGCTGGCCGGCCCCCTCGCCCAGCAGCGCAAAGCCCTTCAGGAGTGGCACGCCGGCCACGCCGGCCCCGTCCACGAGGTCGCCCACCTCGGCCGCGACCCGCGCGGCACCGACGACCTCACGGCCCTCGCCGCCCCCGGCGTCAACCCGGCGCCCGCCCCGGTCGAGTGGACGCTCACCGACCGCATCGCCGAGGACGGCGTCCTCGTCTGGCACCTGCCGCTGCCCGGTGCCATACGGGACGAGCTGGACCTCGTGCGGCGCGGCGACGAACTCGTCGTCACGGCGGGCCCCTTCCGCCGTATCGTCGCCCTGCCCTCCGCCCTGCGCCGCTGCACCGTCGAGGGCGCCGCGCTGCGCGACGGCGAGCTGCGGGTGCGGTGCGCCCCGGACCCCGCGCTGTGGCCGCGCGAGCGGTGAGCGACGTACCGCCGTTCGGGTACCGTCGTAAGGACGAGCCGTAGTCAGGAGTGCGTCATGAGCGAAGAGCGCCCCCCGTCCGGTGCCGGTGAGCAGGAGACCGTCGGCGAGGAGCCCCGCGCCACCGACGCCGACGCCTGGTCGACCGCCTGCGCCGAGGATCTCGCCCAGGAGAAGGCCCGACGCCGCGCGGAGCAGGGCACACCGCCCGGCTCGGCCGCCGAGGAGCTGAAGAAGCTCGTCGACACGGTCGCCGAGAAGCTGTCCGGCCTCCCCTCGCCGCTGCTCGGCACGGTCGCCGGACCGGCCGCCCAGCAGATGGTCCGCCAGATCGTGCAGCAGGCCAAGGCAGCCGTCGAGCCGGTCATAGAGCGCAATCCGGATGTTTTCGACCATCTCGCCGCGGCCGGCAACGAGCTGCTCGCCGCCTACCGCTCCGCCGTCCAGGCCCAGGAGAAGCGCTGGACGGCCGGCGCGAGCGATCTCGACGAGGAGCTGCGCAGGCGCGGCGACGACGGCGGCCCCGGCCAGCGCATCGACCTGGACTGAGCCCCCTCACGGGTCGGCGCCGGTCCACCGGGCGGACGACGGCGACCCGAGGCCGAACGCCTCGGGTACCGTTGGCCGTAGCGGGGCTCGACCGAAACTGAGGGATTCATGGGACTCACCATCGGCGTCGACATCGGCGGCACGAAGATCGCGGCCGGCGTGGTCGACGAGGAAGGCAACATCCTCTCGACCTTCAAGGTGCCGACCCCCACCACGCCCGAGGCCATCATCGACGCCATCGCCTCGGCGGTGGAGGGCGCACGCGCGGGGCACGAGATCGTCGGCGTGGGCATCGGTGCCGCCGGATACGTCAACCGGCAGCGCTCCACGGTCTACTTCGCGCCCAACATCGACTGGCGCAACGAGCCGCTGAAGGAGAAGGTCGAGGCGCGCACCGGCCTTCCCGTCGTCGTGGAGAACGACGCCAACGCCGCCGCCTGGGGCGAGTACAAGTTCGGCGCCGGCAAGGGCCACCGCAACGTCATCTGCATCACGCTGGGCACCGGCCTCGGCGGCGGCATCATCATCGGCAACAAGCTGCGCCGCGGCCACTTCGGCGTGGCCGCAGAGTTCGGCCACATCCGGATGGTGCCGGACGGCCTGCTGTGCGGCTGCGGCTCGCAGGGCTGCTGGGAGCAGTACGCCTCCGGCCGCGCCCTCGTCCGGTACGCCCGGCAGCGCGCCAACGCCACCCCCGAGCGCGCCGAGATCCTGCTCGGCCTCGGCGACGGCACCCCCGAGGGCATCGAGGGCAAGCACATCTCCGTGGCCGCCCGCCAGGGCGACAAGGTGGCCGTCGACTCCTACCGCGAGCTGGCCCGCTGGGTCGGCGCGGGCCTCGCCGACCTCGCCTCCCTCTTCGACCCGTCGGCCTTCATCGTGGGCGGCGGCCTGTCCGACGAGGGCGAGCTGGTCCTCGACCCGATCCGCAAGTCGTACAAGCGCTGGCTGGTCGGCGGCAACTGGCGCCCGGTCGCCGAGGTCCGCGCCGCGGAACTGGGCAACAAGGCCGGCCTGGTGGGCGCGGCCGACCTGGCCCGCGAACCCGACCCGATCATGTGACGAGCGGCCACTGAAGCCCACCCGAGGGGCGCGGGACCGTACGACCATGCGGCTCGGCCGCGTGGGCGCGACCGGCCAGGACGAACCGGCCGTCGCGCACGTACCCCGCGCCCCTCGGGTCATCTCGCGCCCCCCGGCGCCGCCGGCCGCTTAAATGGACGGCATGGCAACCCCGCTGCTCCCCAACTCCCGCACCGAGCCCGACGGTTCCGCCGTCATCCGCGTCCTGAGCTACAACATCCGCTCGATGCGCGACGACACCGACGCCCTCGCCCGCGTCATCCGGGCCTGCGCCCCCGACCTGGTCCTGATCCAGGAGGCCCCCCGCTTCTTCCGCTGGCGCAAGAAGCTGGCCCGCCTGGCCCGCGCGGCCGACCTCGTGATCGTCACCGGCGGGGCGACGACCACGGGACCGGCGATCCTGAGCGACCTGCGCGCCACCGTCGAACGCACCGAGGACGTCCTGCTGCCCCCCACCCCCGGGCTGCACCGCCGCGGCCTGGCCACGGCGGTCGTCCGCTTCGCCGGGGCCCGGCTCGGCGTCGTCAGCTGCCATCTGTCCCTCGACACGGACGAGCGCTCCGCGCAGGGCGGCCTGCTCCTGGACCGGCTCGCGGCCATGGGCGTCGAGCATCTGATCGCGGGCGGCGACCTCAACGAGCGCCCCGACGGCCCCACCTTCCGCCGCCTGGCCGAGGCCCTGCAGGACTGCCACGCCGTGGCCCCCTGGGGCGGTACGGACACCTGGACGCCGGGCAACCCCTACCAGCGCATCGACGCGATCTTCGCCACCAAGGGCGTCGAGGTCCTCGGCTGCGGCGTGCCCGACGGCCTCCCGGGCGTCACGGAGGCGGACCTGAGGGCGGCCACCGACCACCTCCCGGTGCTGGCCGCCCTCAGGATCCCCGCTGCCTGAGCGTCAGACGACGGCCCCGCGCCCGGGGTCGCCGTCGTCCTCGTCGTCCGTGCGCATGCGCATCACCAGCGTCACGCAGCCGCCGAGGAAGCCGCCGACCGCGACGGTCGCCAGCCACCACGTCATCTCCCAGCGCAGCAGCACTGCCAGCAGGAGCAGCAGCGGGCCGCCGATCACACCGAGCCAGGCGAACTTCGCGGTGGCGTCCGCCTCCGGCAGCGGCGGCGGCTCCGGCGGGACGAAGTGGCCCTCGTCGTCCTCGTCGAAGTCGTCGTCGGCCGGCTCCGGCGCGGTGTAGTCGCGCGGGCCGACGCCGGGCGCGAAGGAGATCGAGCTGCCGAGCGGGCGGCCCGGCTTGCGCTCCTCGGGCGTGTCGTCGTCCGCGGCCGTCGCCGGCAGCGCCAGGTCCTCCACCGACCGGAACGGGCGGCTGCCCGGCGGGTCCGGCGGCTCGTCCCCGTAGGCGGCGACGATCGCCTTCCAGGCGGCCTCCTCGTCGAAGGGGACGCCCTGCTCCTGGCCCTCGCGCGCGTCGCGCTCGTCGCGGCCCTCGCGCTCCTCGCGCTCCTCGCGCTCCGAGTCGTGCTCAGCCACCTGCCGCCGTCCCTTCCTTGCCGAAGCTGGGTGCGAGCCGGCCGATGAACGCGAGGCTCTCGGCGAAGATGCGGTCCGCGTCGTGGTCCAACGTCGCCACGTGGTAGCTCTGTTCCAGCAGGATCTCCGTGACGTCGGTGGACGAAACGCGGCTGAGGATGCGCGCCGAGTCGGCGGGCGGCACCACGTGGTCCTGCGGGCTGCGCAGGAGCAGCAGCGGCTGCGTGACCTGCGGCAGCTCGCCGTCGACCAGCCGGAAGAAGGTCCGCAGCGAGTGCGCCGCGTGCAGCGGCACCCGGTCGTAGCCCAGCTCGGCGCTGTTCGGCTTGGCGATGTCGCTGGCGATGCCCTTCGTCGCCGGCACCAGGTGCCGGACGACGGGCAGGGCGTGCGCGGCGAGCCCGTGCACCTTGTTGGCCGGGTTGACCACGAGGACACCCTCGACCGCGTCGCCGTGCCGGGCCGCGAGCCGTAGGGCGAGCGCCCCGCCCATGGACAGACCGGCCACGAACACGCGGGCGCACCGCTCGCGCAGGGACCGCAGCTCGCGGTCCACCTCCGCGTACCAGTCGGGCCAGCCGGTGACCTGCATGTCCTCCCAGCGGGTGCCGTGCCCGGGCAGCAGCGGCAGCGAGACGGTCAGGCCGTGCTCGGCGAGATACTGGGCCCAGGGGCGCAGCGACTGCGGGGAACCGGTGAAGCCGTGGCAGAGGAGGACCCCCACCTCCCCGCCCTCGTGGCGGTACGGCTCGGCTCCAGGAAGGACCGGCACGGTCGGTCTCCTGTTCGTGAGAAGGGTGTGAACTACTCGCAGGACTTCCAGGTGAGCTTCACCGTACGCGACGGCACTGACACCGACCAGGGGCGTCGGGCTCTTCGCGGCCCTCCGGGTTAAGGTCTGTTCGACACATACAGGAGGCACTCGGTTGTTGTACGGCGCGATGAAGGTTTCTATCGGAGGGTCGCTGAAGCTCGTCTTCCGGCCCTGGGTGGAAGGCCTGGAGCACGTCCCGGCCGAGGGCCCGGCGATCCTGGCGAGCAACCACCTCTCCTTCTCCGACTCGTTCTTCCTGCCCGCGGTGCTCGACCGGAAGGTCACCTTCATCGCGAAGGCCGAGTACTTCACCACCCCCGGGGTCAAGGGCCGGTTGACGGCGGCGTTCTTCAAGGGCGTCGGCCAGCTCCCGGTGGACCGCTCCGGCGCCCGCGGCGCCGGTGAGGCCGCGATCAAGAGCGGCATAGAGGTGCTGGAGCGCGGCGAGCTGTTCGGCATCTACCCCGAGGGCACCCGCTCGCCCGACGGCCGCCTCTACCGCGGCAAGCCGGGCGGCCTCGCGCGCGTGGCGCTCGCCACCGGCGCGCCGGTGATCCCCGTCGCGATGATCGACACGGAGAAGATCCAGCCGCCGGGCAAGGTCGTCCCGAAGGTGATGCGGCCCGGCATCCGCATCGGCAAGCCGCTCGACTTCTCCCGCTACCAGGGCATGGAGCACGACCGGTTCGTGCTGCGCGCGGTGACCGACGAGGTCATGTACGAGATCATGAAGCTCTCCGGCCAGGAGTACGTCGACATGTACGCGACCGCCGCCAAGCGGCAGATCGCGGAGGCGGCGAAGGCGGAGAAGGAGGCCAAGGCCGCGCTGGCCAAGGCCGAGAAGGAGCAGGAGAAGAAGGAAAAGGCGCAGTAGGCGCACCGGCACGGGGGTGGGGGACATGGCCAGGCGCGAGAGAGTCATGCGCATGTCGGTCGAGCTACCGCTGTGGCGTGCGCTGACCGCCTACCGGGTGCTGACCATGCTGTACGCGGTCGGCCTGTTCGCCACCGCCTACGACCGCTTCCCCCGCCCCTGGCTCGCCGTCGCCTACTACGTGGTGCTGTGCGGCTGGACCCTGGCCACCCTGCCCAAGGTGGCGAACGCGCAGGCCTGCACCCGCCGTTTCCTCGCCGCCGACCTCACCGTCGCGCTGGCCGGCATCCTGCTCACCCCGCTCGCCGACGCCCACCAGCGCATCGTCGACGGCGGCCCGACCCTGCCGTCGATATGGACCGCCGGCTCGGTGCTGGCGTTCGCCGTCAAGGGCGGCTGGCGCTGGGCGGCGTACGCCTCCACCCTGGTCGCCCTCGCCAACCTGGCCGAGCGCGGCCGCCCGGCCCGCGACACCGTCCACAACGTGATCCTGGTCTGGGTCGCCTCCATCGCCATCGGCTACGTCGTCGAGGTGGCCCGCGCCTCCGAGCGCACCCTCGCCCGCGCCCTGGAGATCGAGGCCGCGACCAGGGAGCGGGAGCGGCTCGCCCGGGACATCCACGACAGCGTGCTGCAGGTGCTCGCCATGGTGAAGCGGCGCGGCGCCGCGCTCGGCGGCGAGGCCGGTGAGCTGGGCCGGCTGGCCGGCGAGCAGGAGGTGGCGCTGCGCACCCTGGTCTCCGGCGGTCTGGTGCCCGTCTCCCGGGTGTCCGAGGACGCCGCCGAGGGGGCGTTCGTGCGGGCCGTGGAAGAACCGGACGACGATGCCGGCCCGGTCGACCTGCGCACGCTGCTCGCCCCGTACGCCGGGGACCGCGTGTCCTTCGCCGAACCCGGCGCGCCCGTGTTGCTGGCGCCGCCCGCCGCGCGGGAGCTGGCCGCCGCGGTCGGGGCGGCGCTGGACAACGTGCGCCGGCACGCCGGCCCCGGCGCCCGCGCCTGGATCCTGCTGGAGGACGAGGCCGACGAGATCGTCGTGACCGTCCGTGACGACGGCCCCGGCATCCCCGAGGGGCGGCTCGCGCAGGCCGAGGGGGAGGGGCGGCTCGGGGTCGCCCTGTCGATCCGCGGCCGGCTGCGCGACCTCGGCGGCAGCGCGGAGCTGATCTCGGTGCCCGGGCAGGGCACCGAAGTGGAACTGAAAGTACCGAAGGCGAAGGCCGCACGGGGGAAGGCGGGACACCGATGAGCGAGCAGCAGGACCCGATCAAGGTCATGGTGGTCGACGACCACCCGATGTGGCGCGACGCCGTCGCCCGCGACCTCGCCGAGTCCGGCTTCGACGTGGTCGCCACTGCGGGCGACGGCGAGCAGGCCGTGCGCCGCGCCAGGGCCGCCGCGCCCGACGTGCTCGTCCTCGACCTCAACCTGCCCGCCAAGCCCGGCGTCCAGGTGTGCAAGGAGGTCGTCGCCGCCGACCCGAAGCTGCGCGTGCTGGTGCTGTCCGCGAGCGGGGAGCACGCCGACGTGCTGGAGGCCGTGAAGTCCGGCGCCACCGGCTATCTGCTCAAGTCCGCCTCCACCGAGGAGCTGCTGGACGCCGTGCGCCGCACCGCGGCCGGCGACCCCGTCTTCACCCCGGGCCTGGCCGGACTGGTCCTGGGCGAGTACCGGCGCCTGGCCTCCGAGCCCGCGCCCGCCCCGGACACCGACGAGCCGCGCGCGCCCCGGCTCACCGAGCGCGAGACCGAGGTGCTGCGGCTGGTCGCCAAGGGCCTGAGCTACAAGCAGATCGCCGAACGCCTCGTCATCTCCCACCGCACCGTGCAGAACCACGTGCAGAACACCCTCGGCAAGCTCCAGCTGCACAACCGCGTCGAGCTGGTGCGGTACGCGATCGAGCGGGGCCTCGACGACGACGCGTGAGTCGCCCGCGCCCGGGCCGCTCGCCCCGCTAGCGTGGAGGCAGCAGTTCGAGACTCGCGGAGGGACAGCCCATGCGCGTCGGAGTACTGACCGGAGGCCGGGACTGCCCCGGACTCAACGCCGTGGTGCGGGCCGTGGTCCGCAAGGGCGTCCAGGAGTACGGCGACGAGTTCGTCGGCTTCGTGGACGGCTGGCGCGGACCGCTCGACGGGGACACGGTCCCGCTGGACATCCCGGCCGTGCGCGGCACCCTCCCGCGCGGCGGCACCATCCTCGGCTCCTCGCGCACCCGCCCGCTGGAGCATCCCGACGGAGTGCGCCGCATCCGGGAGAACCTCGCCAAGCACGAGGTCGAGGCGCTCATCACGATCGGCGGCCGGGACACGCTCGGCACCGCCGCCCGCCTCGCCGACGAGTACGGGCTGCCCCTGGTCGGCGTACCGAAGACGATAGACAACGACCTGTCCGGCACCGACTGCACGGTGGGCTACGACACGGCCGTCTCCGTCGCGACGGAGGCCATCGACCGGCTGCACACCACCGCCGAGTCCCACAAGCGGGTCCTGGTCGTCGAGGTCATGGGCGGGGACACGGGCTGGATCGCGCTGCGCTCGGGCCTGGCCGGCGGGGCGAACGTCATCCTCATCCCGGAGCAGCCCTTCGACGTCGACCAGGTGTGCGCCTGGGTGACCTCCCGCTTCCGGGCGTCGTACGCGCCGATCGTCGTCGTCGGGGACGGGGCGCGCCCCCGGGACGGCTCGATGGTGCTCAGGCACGGCCCGGACGGCGGCCCCGGGCAGGTGCGGCTGTCGGGGGTCGGCGAGTGGCTGGCCCGCGAGATCGAGCACCGCTCCGGCAAGGAGGCCCGCACCACGGTCCTCGGTCACATCCAGCGGGGCGGCTCGCCGAGCCCCTTCGACCGCTGGCTGGCCACCCGCTTCGGCCTGCACGCCATCGACGCCGTGCACGACGGCGCCTTCGGCACGATGGTCGCCCTGCACGGCACGGACGTCGTCCGGGTGCCGATCTCGGAGGCGACGGCCCGGGTCAAGAAGGTCGACCCGGCCCTGTACGAGGAGGTCGGCGTGTTCTTCGGCTGACCGGAAGGACGCGACCCGGGGCGCCCGGCGCCCCAGCCCGCGGCCCGGCGCCCTCGCTTGCGACGCCGAGCCGACCCGGACGGAAGGGGACACAACCGTGGAGATCCTGGCCTTCGGTGTGCAGGCCGATGAGAAGCCCCTCGTCGAGGCGGCCTTCGCCGGCCACCACGAGGTGCGCTGCCTGGACGTGTTCCTCAACGAGGACACCGCCCCCATCGCCGCCGGCTACGAGGTGATCTCCACCAGCGTCAACGCCGACCTCGGCCGGCGGGTGCTGGAGACCCTCGCCGCCGGCGGCACCCGGATGATCGCCCAGCGCTCCACCGGCTTCAACAACATCGACCTGGCCGTCGCCGAGCGGCTCGGCCTCACCGTGGCCCGGGTGTCGTTCTACTCGCCGTACTCCGTCGCCGAGTTCGCCTGGGCGCTCGCCCTGGCCGTCGACCGGCGGATCGTGCGCGCCTCCACCCGCACCCGCGACTTCGACTTCCGGCTCGACGGGCTGATGGGCCGCGACATGCACGGCCGCACCGCCGGCGTCCTCGGCACCGGCAAGATCGGCGCGGCGTTCGCCCGGATCGCCCACGGCTTCGGCATGCGGCTGCTGGGCTGGGACATCGCCGAGAACCCCGCTTGCCTGGACCTCGGGATGCGGTACGTCTCCAAGGACCAGCTGCTCGCCGAGTCCGACCTGGTCAGCCTGCACGTGCCGCTGATGCCGCAAACCCGGCACCTCCTCGACGCCGCCGCGCTGAAGGCGATGAAGGACGACGCGATCCTCGTCAACTCCAGCCGCGGCGGCCTGATCGACACCGCGGCCCTCGTCGACGAGCTGCGCGCCGGCCGCTTCACCGGCGTCGGCCTCGACGTGTACGAGGCCGAGGCGGGCCTGTTCTTCCTCGACAAGTCCCTGCAACCGATCGAGGACGACACCCTGGCCCGCCTGATGACCTTCCCGAACGTGCTGGTCACGTCCCACCAGGCGTACTACACCGAGGACGCCGTCGGGCAGATCGTGCAGACCACGGTCCGCAACGTCCTCGACTACACGGCGGGCCGCCGCTCGGAGAACGTGCTGGTGCCGCGCAGCTGACCCAGCAGGTCGCGCACCACCGCGGCCCCGTTCAGGGACAGCACCGACTCCGGGTGGAACTGCACGCCCGCGAAGCCCGGCCCGCGCAGCGCGTGCACCTCGTGCGAGGCGGTGCGGCTCACCTCGACGCCGTGCGCGGCCAGCTCCCCGGCCGCCTCGTCGTCGCAGCGGGCGACGAAGCTGTTGTAGAAGCCGACGGTCTCCTCGCGCCCGAACAGGTCGATCACCGTCTGCGCCCCCTGGTACGGCACCTCCTTGCGGACGATCTCCAGCCCCAGCTCGGCCGCGATCAGCTCGTGGCCGAGGCAGACGCCGAGCACGCCGTGCCGGTGCTCGCGCACGACGGTCGCGGTCAGCTCGCGCAGCAGGCGCATCTTGGGGTCCTCCAGGTCCGAGGGGTCGCCCGGGCCGGGGCCGAGGACCAGCGGGCCCTCGTGCGTCAGCACCGCCTGGCGCAGATCCGGCTCGTCGTAGCGGCGCACGGTGACGGTGAGGCCGGCGGCGCGCAGGACGTGCGCGAGCATCGCCGTGAAGGTGTCCTCGGCGTCGACGACCAGGGCGTGCCCGCTCAGCTGAGCCGACGGCTCCTGCATCCGCAGCCAGAACGGCGCGAGCGAGGCACGCCGCCCGTCGAGCGCGGCCCGCACGCGGGGGTCGTCGGCGAGACGCACGCGCGAGTGTTCCGCACGCGGCCGGGCCGGGCGCACGCCCAGCGCGGCCAGCACGCCCGCCGCCTTCGCGTGCGTCTCGGCGACCTCGCCCGCCGGGTCCGAGCCGCGCACCAGCGTCGCGCCGACCGGCACGCGCAGCCGCCCGTCCGCGGAGATGTCGGCGGTGCGGATCAGGATGGGGGAGTCGAGGGTCTGGGCGCCGCCGGAGTCCCGGCCGAGCAGGGCGAGCGCCCCGGCGTAGTAGCCGCGCCCGACACCGTCCCGCCCGAGGGGCTCATGGCGCTCGATGACCCGGCAGGCGTTCTGCACCGGCGAGCCGGTCACGGTCGCCGCGAACATCGTCTCGCGCAGCACGTCCCGCACGTCCAGGGACGACCGGCCGCGCAGCTCGTACTCCGTGTGCGCGAGGTGGGCCATCTCCTTCAGACGCGGGCCGACGACGACCCCGCCCCGGTCTCCGACGGTGCACATCATCTTCAGTTCCTCGTCGACGACCATCGACAGCTCCTCGATCTCCTTGGAGTCGGCGAGGAAGTCCAGCAGGTGCTCCGGGGTGGGGCCCTCGGCGGGATAGCGGTACGTCCCGCTGATCGGGTTCATCACGACCGTGCCGCCCGACATCCGCACATGCACCTCGGGACTCGCGCCCACCAGCGTCCGCTCCCCGGTGTGCACCACGAACGTCCAGTACGCGCCCCGCTCGCCCGCCAGCAGTCGCCGGAACAGCGCGAGCGCGTCGGCGCGCCCGAAGCCCGGGATCTCGCCCTCGTAGGTGCGCCGGATGACGAAGTTGGCGCCCTCGCCGCGGCCGATCTCCTCGCGCAGGACCCGGCCGACGATCTCGCCGTACTCCTCGTCGCCCACGTCGAAGCCGCCCCGCTCCACCCGCACCTCGTGGGCGGGCAGCAGGTCGAGCACCTCGTCGAGGGCCAGCGTGTGCCGCTCCTCGGGGACCAGCACGGCCAGCGGGGTGCCGTCGTCGCGGACGTCGAAGCCGCGCTCGCGGATCTGCCGGAAGGGCACCAGCGCCAGGCACTCGTCGGGCAGGCCGGCCAGGCGGTCGTGGTGGGTGACCGGGCCGACCAGCAGCTCGACCGTGTCGGCCCGGTGCCCGGGGGTGCGGCGGTGCAGCAGGGCGAAGGGGCGGGGGTCGGACAGCAGGTCCGTGGGGTTCATGGGTGATCCTTCTCGATCTGTCGATGGAGAGGAACGACCCCGGACACACCGAAGGCCGCCCCTCGGGCGGCCTTCGCGAAGTGATGCGTACGCGCAGTCAGTGGGCCGCCGACGGAGCGGTCCACCACCAGTTCTGGACGAGTTGCGCGAACATGCCCGGCACCTTACCCGATGCCACGGCCGGTTACGATCCTCGTCTGCCTTTTGGCATGTCCCCATCGATGACACGGAAGGTGTGCATGGGACTCATACGGGGATCCAGGCTGCTCGCCTGGATCGCGGCCACCGCGGCGCTGCTCACGGCCCTCACCGCGCAGCCCGCCTCGGCGGCGGACTCGCCGACGATGACGAAACTCTCGCTCGGCACCGACCAGTTCAAGCTGACCGACACCAGCTTCGCGTCGGCGGCCAACACGCTCTACAACAACCACCTCACCAGCCACGCCAGCCTCACCGACGTGGTCACCACCGACTTCACCAAGAACTCCGCCGGTGCCAGTGACCCCTGGATGAACCTGCGCTCGATGCGGGCCTGTACCGGCACCGAGACCAAGGCGCTCCCGCCGGCGGCCACCAAGACCGCCTGGTGCTGGTCGCACGACCACACCGACGACACCAACGCGCACTGGTGGCCCCAGGGCCTGAGCACCACCGGCACCGCCGACGGCTCCGACGGCGCCATCCAGGGCCGGCGCGTCACGGCCGTCTCCTGGCACTACCGCACGCTCAGCGACGAGACCTCCGCGGGCTGCAAGACCAACAACCTGCTCAAGGTCACCTTCCTCGACCGGGACACCGGCAAGTACCGCCATGTACTGCTCGCCGAGCCCACCGACGCGGGCGCCGACTTCACCTTCGTCACCGGCCACGGCGGCGGCATCGTCTGGTACGCCAACTACCTCTACGTCACGGACACCTCCCACGGCATCCGCGTCTTCGACATCAACAAGCTCGCCAAGGTCGACACCTACGGCTCCGGCGTCTCCACCTACGGCATCGACTCCGCCGGCCGCTCCAGCGCCTGCGGCTACCCGTACGTGCTGCCCGAGGTGCACTACTACAAGCAGGCCGGCACGCCGTCGGACTGCTCGGGCAACACCATCGACCCCGAGCAGCTGTGCTTCTCCTGGCTGTCCCTGGACAAGAGCGGCGGCGCCCCGTACAAGCTGGTCGCCGGCGAGTGGCAGGGCTACGTCGACGGCGGCCGCGTGGTGCGCTACCAGCTCAACCCGTCCGGCTCCGCCTCCTACCCCGGGCTGCTGAACCTGTCCGGCGGCAAGACGGTGATCGAGGACGCCTGGGCCGCCTCCCGCTACCGGGGGCTGCAGGGCGGCATGACCTGGACCGACTCCCAGGGCGTGCTGAACTTCGCCTTCCACAAGGGCTGCGGCACCAAGCCCGGCGTCTACTCGCACACCTGGGAGGGCGACACCCGCGCCGGGACGACCTGCGGGGACGGCGGCAACTGGTCGGCCGGCCCGCCGCAGGCCCTGAGCTACTGGCCGAAGCTCGGCACCGAGCAGGTCGACGAGCTGTGGGGGCTGACCGAGGGCATCTGCCCGGGCAGCGACCTCACGGCGGCGCACCCCGAGTTCAAGGCCGCCACCGAGGAGACCGACGTGTGCTGGAAGTACGCGGGCACGGACAACCTGTCCCTGCGCGCCGTCTTCTCCGTCGGCTTCACCGACCCGGCGGTGCAGAACCTCCACTGACGGCCCGACCCGCCGGTGCGCCACGGCGCGCCGGCCACCCGGACGGGTCCCCCGCGCGCAGGTCACGCGGCGGACCCGTCCGTCTCATCCTGTGAGCCAGGGCATGGACGGGTGCGGCGACCCCGTAATGTTGAGGGCGTGACCGTGAACGCAACCAGCCCCAGCGCTGGCAACACCTGGCGAAACCTGCCCGCGGCGCAGCAGCCCGAGTACCCCGACCCCGAGGCTCTGCGCAAGGTGATCGCGGACCTCGAGTCGTATCCGCCGCTCGTCTTCGCGGGCGAGTGCGACCAGCTGCGCGCCCGGATGGCGGCCGTCGCCAAGGGAGAGGCGTTCCTCCTCCAGGGTGGCGACTGCGCCGAGGCGTTCGACGCGGTGTCCGCCGATCACATCCGCAACAAGCTCAAGACGCTGCTCCAGATGGGTGCCGTCCTCACCTACGCGGCCTCCGTGCCCGTGGTGAAGGTGGGCCGCATCGCCGGCCAGTACTCCAAGCCGCGCTCCAAGCCGACCGAGACCCGCGACGGGGTGACGCTGCCGACCTACCGCGGCGACTCCGTCAACGGCTTCGACTTCACCGAAGAGGCCCGCGTCCCGGACCCGGAGCGGCTCAAGCGCATGTACCACGCGTCGGCCTCGACGCTGAACCTGGTGCGCGCCTTCACCACCGGCGGCTACGCCGACCTGCGCCAGGTGCACGCCTGGAACCAGGACTTCGTGCGGTCCTCGCCGTCCGGGCAGCGCTACGAGCAGCTCGCGCGCGAGATCGACAACGCGCTGAACTTCATGCACGCCTGCGGGACGGACCCGGAGGAGTTCAAGACCGTCGAGTTCTACTCCTCGCACGAGGCGCTGCTGCTCGACTACGAGACGGCGCTGACCCGCGTCGACTCGCGCACGGGCAAGCTGTACGACGTCTCGGCGCACATGGTGTGGATCGGTGAGCGCACCCGCCAGCTGGACCACGCGCACATCGAGTTCGCCTCGAAGATCCGCAACCCGATCGGCATCAAGCTCGGCCCGACGACCACGGCCGAGGAGGCGCTGCAGTACATCGACCGCCTCGACCCCGAGCGGGAGCCGGGCCGGCTGACCTTCATCGTCCGCATGGGCGCCGACAAGATCCGCGACAAGCTCCCCGAGCTGGTGGAGAAGGTGACGGCGTCGGGTGCGACGGTGGCCTGGGTGACCGACCCGATGCACGGCAACACCTTCGAGGCGGCCTCCGGCCACAAGACCCGCCGCTTCGACGACGTGCTCGACGAGGTCAAGGGCTTCTTCGAGGTGCACAAGGCGCTCGGCACGCACCCCGGCGGCATCCACGTGGAGCTGACCGGCGACGACGTCACGGAGTGCGTGGGCGGCGGCGACGAGATCTTCGTCGACGACCTGCACCAGCGCTACGAGACGGCCTGCGACCCGCGGCTCAACCGCAGCCAGTCGCTGGACCTGGCCTTCCTCGTCGCGGAGATGTACCGGGACCAGTGAGCGGCCGGCGCGGGGGCCAGTGACGGGGCCACCGCGTACCGGTTGTTTTCGGCCAAGAGATGGGGCGCGGATCACATACGATCCGCGCCCCTGGCTCTTTTCCGCCCCTCGGGTCGCCGGTAAGGTTAGGTTTGCCTCACCGATCATCGGGAAGTCGGGGGGCGCGACGCTCCGATCCGGCGGGAGGTGAACCGCGTGTACGTCTGCAGCTGCTTCGGCGTGACCGAGGCGCAGGTCCGGCAGCACGCGGAGAACGGCGCCTGTACGCCCCGCCAGATCGCCTCCGCGTGCAAGGCCGGCACGGACTGCGGCTCGTGCGTCCGGCGCATCCAGGCGCTGCTGGGCCGCGGCTCCTGCCCGCGCCGTGAGCTGGCCGACCAGGGCAAGCCGGTGCTGTCCACGCTGCCCGGCCTGGAGGAGGCGGCCTAGCCGCCCGTCCGGGCGACGCCCGCGCGTCTCCCGGCTGCCCCGGCTCTTGGGCCGGTGCCTCAGCTCTCCGGCTGCTCGATCAGCTGCGCGATGTACAGCGCCTCGCCGAGCTTCTCGATCAGCTCGAGCTGGGTGTCCAGGTAGTCGATGTGGTGCTCCTCGTCGGCGAGGATGTCCTCGAAGATGTTCGCGGACGTGATGTCACCCTTTTCGCGCATCACCTTGATGCCGCGCCGCAGCCGGTCGATCGCCTCCACCTCGATCTCCCGGTCCGCCCGGAACATCTCGGTGACCGTCTGCCCGACCCGGACGTGGAACAGCCGCTGGTAGTTCGGCAGCCCCTCCAGGAACAGGATCCGGTCGGTGAGCACCTCGGCGTGCTTCATCTCGTCGAACGACTCGTGCCGCGTGTACTTGGCGAGCTTCGTCCAGCCGAAGTTCTCCTGCATCTTCGCGTGCAGGAAGTACTGGTTGATCGCGGTCAGCTCACCGGTCAACTGCTCGTTGAGGAACTCGATGACCTCGGGGTCGCCCTGCATCGCGGCGGGCTCCTTCCACCTGGGGGATCGGGAGGTTGCGGCCGCATGATTGCACCGGGCCCGGAGATCGTCCAGTAAGTGCGCACTTAGTAAGTTAGTGAATGCTTGGTCGATTTGAGGATGAGTTGTCCGGTTCGCGGGCGGGCTGGTCGGGTGCACTGCTCCCGGTCTGTCAGGATGGAGACATGGGTCATCCGGTGGAGCGGGAATCAGGAGAAGCAGCACGGTCAGAGCTTCCGCCGGGGCAGCGAGTGCAGCGGGGCTGGCCGGTCACGCACTACGGGCCGGTGCCCAAGTTCCGGCCCGAACGCTGGGAGTTCCGGGTGTTCGGCGCCACGGCCGACGGCGCGAAGCACTGTTGGACCCACGAGGAGTTCACGGCCCTGCCGTACACCACGGTCGTGGCCGATCTGCACTGCGTGACGAAGTTCAGCATGCTCGGCGCGGAGTGGGGCGGCATCCCCGCCCGGACCATCCTGGACATCGCGCCGCCGGCCCCTGACGTCACCCATGTGATGGTGTGGGCGGAGTACGGCTTCAGCTCCAACCTGCGCCTGGCCGACTTCACCGCCGAGCGCACGCTCTTCGCCACCCACAAGGACGGCGAGCTGCTGACCGCCGAGCACGGCTTCCCGCTGCGGCTGGTCGTCCCCCATCTGTACGCCTGGAAGGGTCCCAAGTGGGTCCGGGGCGTGGAGTACATGACCGCCGACCGTCGCGGCTTCTGGGAGGAGCGCGGCTACCACAACATCGGCGACCCCTGGAAGGAGCAGCGCTACTCCTACCAGGAAGAGCCCGGGGACGGCCCCGAGCTCTGAGTCCTGCCGATGCCCGCCGGCCGCTGGTGACGCGCCGGCGGGTCCCCTCAGTGGTGGTAGTGGTGCACCACCGCGTGGCCCTTGCCGCGGCCGATCATCCACTTGTTGACCGGGGTGGTGACGACGAAGGCGAGCGCCAGTGAGATCGCCAGCGCGCCCCAGAACAGCAGGTCGTCGAGGTGGGCGTCCATCGCCTGCGGCCACAGCGCGATCACACCGTTGTCGATCAGCTCCATCACGGCGATCGACAGGGTGTCCGCGGCCAGCGCCACCCGGAAGGCGGTACGGAAGTCCACGCCGGCCTTCAGCACGCCGCGCAGGGTGAGCGAGTAGCCGAAGAAGAAGGCCAGCACGATCGCCATCACCATCGTCGCCACGTTGCCCCAGCCGAGCCACGTGCCGATCACCATGCCCAGCACCTCGCCGATGGCACAGCCGGTGAGGCAGTGCAGGGTGGCCTGCGCCGCCATGGCCCAGCCGGCGCCGGGCGCGGCGTGCCCGCCGTGACCGTGGTCGGAGTGCCCGCCGTGGCCGTGGACGGCGTGCCCGCCGCGGCCGGGTTCCGTGTGGTGCTGGTGGGTGTGCTCGGTGTGCGCCTCGTGCTGCATGACTGCCCCCATGGTCAGGTGACGGTTCCTGCGACCACAGGAACCGTATACCCCCTGGGGGTATTCCCTCAACGCCTACCGCTCGCGGAGTTTCTTCAGCCGCTCCACGTCCGCCGCGTGCCCCTCCTTGCCGCCGGGCGTCTCGATGACCAGCGGGACGCCCTCGGTCGCGGGGTGCTCCATCAGCGCGCGGAACGCGTCCTCGCCGATGTGCCCCGCGCCGATGTTCGCGTGCCGGTCCTTGTGCGCGCCGACCACGTCCTTGGAGTCGTTGGCGTGGATCAGCTTCAGCCGGCCCGCGCCGACCGTCTCCACCAGCAGGTCCAGCGTCTGCCCGGCGCCGTGCGGCCCGGTCAGGTCGTGCCCGGCGGCGAAGATGTGGCAGGTGTCCAGGCACACGCCGAGCTTCGGATGGTGCTCCAGCGCGTCGAAGTACGGCCCGAAGTCCCAGGTCCGCGAGCACAGCGAGGCGCCCTGCCCGGCCGTCGACTCCAGCAGCAGGAACGGGTCGTCCTCGTGGGTCAGCTCCTCCAGCAGCGGCAGCATGTGCTCGCGCACCTGCTGCAGCGCCACCTCCCGCTCCCGGCCGCCGGTCGCGCTGCCGGTGTGCACCACCACGCCCAGCGCGCCGATCTCGCGCCCGCGCCGCAGCGAGTGCCGCAGCGACGCCACGGACCGCTCGACGGTCGCCTCGGTGTGGGAGCCGAAGTTGATCAGATACGGCGCGTGGACGTACGCCGGGATCGACTCCGCCGCGCAGGCCGCGCGGAACGCCTCGTCCTGGCGCGGGTTCCCGGCGGGCGTGGCCCAGCCGCGCGGGTTGGCGACGAAGACCTGCACGGTCTCCGCGCCCAGCTCACGGGCGTACGACAGGCCGACGGAGTGCAGGCCGCCGGCCACCGGGACGTGCGAGCCGACGGGGTTGCGCAAGGGGGATGCAGGTGTCACCCGTTCAGCCTGCCATGGGCCCCGGTGCCGCCGGTCACCCGGCGGTGGTGGCCTCCGTCACCGCCGGTGAACGGGAGCGTCGGCGGCCCTCCGTCACCGGATGGTGAGCGTGATCGTCGAGCCCTTCGGTGCCTTCTTGCCGCCGTCCACGGACTGCTTCTTCACCGTGTCGCCGAACAGCCCGAAGAACCCGCGGTCCTCCTTGACCTTGAACCCGGCGTCCTGCAGGGCCTGCTTGGCGTCGTCGACGCTGTCACCGACCACGTCCGGGACCTCGATCAGCTCCGGCCCCTTGGACAGGGTCAGCGTCACCGTGTCGCCCTCGGCGGCCTGGCCGCCGGGGTCCGGGGACTGCGCGGCGACCTGTCCGGCGTCGAACTCGGAGTTCACCCGCTCCGGGGCGACCTTCACCTTCAGGCCGGCGTCCTGCAGCTCGGACCGGGCGTCGGCCAGGTCGGAACCGGTCACGTCCGGGATCTCCACAGGGCTGCCCTTGCTGACGGTCAGCGCGACGGCCGAGCCCGCGTGCCGCGAGGTGCCCGCCTCCGGGTCGGTGCCGATCACCGAGCCGCGCGTCACCTCGTCGCTGAACTCCCGGGTGATCATGCCGGGCTCCAGACCGCTGTCCTTGAGCACCGCGCGGGCCTTGTCCAGCCGGTAGCCCTGCAGATCGGGCACCTTCACCGTCTCCGGGCCCTTGGACACGGTCAGCCGCACCGCGTCGTGGTCGCGGATCCGGGCGCCCGGCTCCGGGTCGGTGCTGATGACCGTGCCCCGCTTCACCGTGTCGCTGTAGGCGTAGGTGACCTTGCCGACCTCCAGACCCGCCTCGTCCAGCCGCTGCCGGGCCTGCTCCTCGCTCTGCGCCAGCAGCGGCGGCACCTTGGTGAACTGCCCGGAGTTGATGTACCAGACGCCCGCGCCCACGCCCAGCACCAGCAGCACGGCCGCGAGCAGGGTGATCAGCCGCCGCGGGGAGCGGGAGGCAGGCCGCGCGGGAGCCGGCGGCGGTGTCTCGAAGCGGCTGGTGCGGTGCAGCAGCGCCGGGTCGTCCTCGTTGACCGGCAGCGGACGCGGCACCGTGAGGGACCGCGGGATCACGCTCGTGCGGTCGTCGGCGTTGTCGTGCTGCGCCGTCAGCGCCTGCGGCGGCAGCGCGTCGAGCTCCTCCTCGCTCAGCCCCGCCCGCGCCTCGCGCACCCGCGCCAGCAGCGCCACCGCGTCGAGCGGACGGGCGTCGGGCGTACGCGCGGTGGCCGCCGCGACCAGCTCGTCCAGCGCGGGTGCCAGCCCCGGCACCTGCTCCGAGGGCGGCGGGACGTCCTCGTGGAGGTGCTTGTAGAGCACCACGGCCGCCGAGTCGCCGTCGTGCGGCTTGCCGCCGGTCAGCATCTCGTACAGCACGACCCCGCACGCGTACACGTCCACCCGCGGTTCGGCGGCGCCCTGGTCGATCTGCTCCGGCGCCAGGTAGGAGACGGTGCCGAGCACCGCGCCCGTGGTGCTGGTGACGGTGTCCACCGAGCGCACCAGCCCGAAGTCGGCGACCTTCACCCGGCCGTCGTCCCCTATCAGGACGTTCTCCGGCTTCATGTCCCGGTGCACGAACCCGGCCCGGTGCGCGGCGCCCAGCGCGGCCAGCACCGGCTCCAGGATGTCCAGGGCGGCTCGCGGCTGCAGCGCCCCGCGCTCGCGCAGGACGTCCCGCAGGGTGCACCCGGCGACGTACTCCATCGCCAGGTAGACGTAGGCGCCGTCGGTGCCCTGGTCGAAGACCTGCACCACGTTGGGGTGCGCCAGCCGGGCGACGGACTTCGCCTCCCGGATGAACCGCTCGACGAAGGAGCCGTCGGCCGCGAGCGTCGGGTGCATCACCTTCAGCGCGAGGACGCGGTCCAGGCGGGTGTCCAGGGCCCGGTAGACCGTGGCCATCCCACCGACCGCGATCCGCGCGTCGACGCGATACCGGCCGTCGAGCACCTGCCCGACGAGAGGGTCCGAGAGGGTCGTATCCACGCAGCGAGTCTACGAGGCACGACCGACACGCCCGCCGTTTCACCCGACCAGAGGGGTGACTGCAGCCGACCTGTGACGCTGCGGAGACCCCGGTCCGGCCGCCAGGGGGCGTCTAGAAGGCGGGGCGCTCCGGGTCGAGCCGGGCGATGCCGTCCGTCGGCGAGGACGCCTCCGCGAAGTGCCGCTTGGGGATGCGCCCCGCCCGGTACGCCAGCCGGCCCGCCTCCACCGCGTGCCGCATGGCCTCCGCCATCACCACCGGCTCCTGCGCCCGTGTCACCGCCGAGGCGAGCATCACACCGGCGCAGCCCAGCTCCATCGCGAGCGCCACGTCGGAGGCGGTGCCCGCGCCCGCGTCCAGGATGACCGGCACACGCGCCTGCTCGACGATCAGCTGGAAGTTGTGCGGGTTGCGGATGCCGAGCCCGGAGCCGATGGGCGAGCCCAGCGGCATGATCGCCGCACAGCCCACGTCCTCCAGCTTGCGCGCCAGCACCGGGTCGTCGTTGGTGTACGGCAGCACGGTGAACCCGTCGTCGACGAGCGTCTCCGCCGCGTCCAGCAGCTCGATCGGGTCCGGCAGCAGCGTGCGCTCGTCGGCGATGACCTCCAGCTTGACCAGGTCGGTGCCGAGCGCCTCGCGCGCCAGCCGGGCCGTGAGCACCGCCTCCCCGGCGGTGAAGCAGCCGGCGGTGTTCGGCAGCACCCGGATGCCGAGCCGGTCCAGCACCGACAGCACCGAGCCGTGCACGTCGGCCTTGACCCGGCGCATCGCCACGGTCGTCAGCTCGGTGCCGGAGGCCACCAGCGACCTTTCCAGCACGTCCAGGCTGGGCGCGCCGCCGGTGCCCATGATCAGGCGGGACGACAGGGCCGTACCGCCGAGGACGAAGGGGTCGTCAGCCATGGTTCAGCCTCCCTGGACGGCGGTCAGGACCTCGACGCGGTCGCCCTCGGCGAGGGCCGTGGCGGACCACTGGGTGCGCGGGACGACGGTCTCGTTGAGGGCGGCGGCCACCCCGGAGGGGGCCGCGGTGAGGGACTTCACGACGGCGTCGAGCGCGGTGCCGGGCTCGATCCGGTGGGGTTCGCCGTTGACGGAGATGTTCATGCGGGCTGCTCCGTGAGGGTGCGTGCGGCCTGCGGGGCTCCTGCCGCGGTGGAAAAGCGCTTCGGGGTGAACGGGCGGGCCTCGTCCGGCAGTTCACCGGTGACGAGGGCGTGGGCGAGGACGTCGCCGGTGACCGGGGTGAGCAGGACGCCGTTGCGGTGGTGCCCGGTGGCCAGCAGCAGGCCGTCCAGCGCGGTCGGGCCGAGCAGCGGCGCGTTGTCGGGGGAGCCGGGGCGCAGCCCGGCCCGGGTCTCGGTCAGCGGCAGCTCGGTGATCCCGGGCACCAGCTCGTGGGCGTCGCGCAGCAGCTCGTAGACGCCGCCGGCGGTCACCGTGGTGTCCCAGCCCATCTCCTCGCTGGTCGCGCCGACCACCAGTTCGCCGTTCTCGCGCGGCACCAGGTAGAGCGCGCCGCCGCGCACCACCGCGCGCACGGTCCGGCTCAGGAAGGGCGTCCCGTGGTCCGGCATGGTCAGCCGCAGGACCTGGCCCTTCACCGGCCGCACCGGCGGCAGCACGTCCTCGGGCACGCCGCCCAGCCGCCCGCTGAGGCTGCCGGCGGCGAGCACCACCCGGCCCGCGCCCAGCTCCTGGCCGTCGCGGGTGACGACGCCGGCCGCGCGTCCGTGCGCGAGCATGAGCCGTTCGGCCCAGGTCCGGTGGAACACCACCCCGGCCCGCTCGCACGCGGTGACCAGCGCGGCCGCCAGCCGCCGCGGGTCCACCTGGTGGTCGCCGTCCACCCGCAGCCCGCCGCGCACCCCCGGCGCCAGCATCGGCTCCAGGCGCCGGCAGTCGCGGCCCGACAGCCACTCCGACTCCAGGCCCGACTGCCGTTGCAGGGCGTGCAGTTCCTTGAGGTGGGCGCGGTCGTCGGCGTCCAGGGCGACGGCGAGCGTGCCGCAGCGCCGGTAGCCGAGGTCTTCTCCGGTGGCCTCGGTCAGCTCGGCCGCGAAGTCCGGGTAGCGGCGAGCGGAGGCCAGGTTGAGGCCGAGCAGGGTCTGCTCGCCGTAGTGCAGTTCGGTGACGGCGGCCAGCATCCCGGCCGCCACCTGGGCGGCTCCGCCGCCGGGCCCGGGGTCGACGACCGCGGTGGTGAAGCCGCGCTGTGCGGCCCGCCAGGCCGTGACCAGGCCGATGATCCCGCCCCCGATGACGAGGACGTCTGACGTACGCGTAGGCGACATGGGCGTCCAGCCCCTCCCTTCGCCGGCATGACCCGGATCAGGTTCGTACGGTCGGAGGCCGTCCCAGCCTCCCTCTCAGCCCGGTGCGTCCGGGCTCCCGCGAGTGCTTTACGGTGGCCACCCTAGCCCGTGCCGCTGTGTGTCTGTAAGGGAGCCTTCCGTCATGACCCGGTCCCTCGACGGTCTCGTCCTCGCCCCGGTCGCCGACCAGGCCCCAGGTCAGGTGGGCACCCGCACCCGGTTCGCCTACCACGAGCGCGAGGGCCGGATCTGGGCCGAATACGCGGGCGGGGACGTGGTGCGCGGGTATCTCGTGGGCACCCGGGACGGGGACCGGCTGGACTTCCGGTACGTCCAGCTGAAGCAGGACGGGACGACCTCCTCCGGCCACTGCGCGTCCACGGTCGTGGAGCTGCCGGACGGGCGGGTGCGGCTGGAGGAGACCTGGGAGTGGGAGTCCCAGGAGGGCAGCGGCACGAGCGTGGTGGAGGAGCTGCCCGCGCATGTGGAGCAGCTCACGGCGCAGGACCGCTGACTGACGGTCTGTCAGGTGTCTATGGTGATCAGGTGAGCGAGCAGACGCAGCAACGGGGCACGTCACAGACGCGGCGCGTGGTCGTCGTGGGCGCGGGCATGGCCGGGGTGCAGACCGCGGTCGCCCTGCGCGACCAGGGCTTCACCGGCACCGTCACCCTGATCGGCGCCGAGCCCCACCAGCCCTACGACCGGCCGCCGCTGTCCAAGGCCGTGCTGCTCGGCACCGCCGAGGGCTCCGCCTTCGACGTCGACTTCGACGCCCTCGGCATCGAGCTGCGGCTCGGCTGCGAGGTGCTGGGCGTCCGCCCCGCCGACCACGAACTGGACACCGAGGCCGGCCCCGTCGCCTACGACGTCCTCGTCGTCGCCACCGGCGCCGAACCGGTCACCCTGCCCGGCGCCGAGGGGGTGCCCGGCGTGCACCTGCTGCGCACCCTGGACGACGCCGAGCGGCTGCGCCCGGTGCTGGAGCGGCAGCACGACATCGTGGTCGTCGGCGCCGGCTGGATCGGCGCCGAGTTCGCCACGGCCGCGCGGGAGGCGGGCTGCGCCGTCACCGTCGTCGAGGCCGCCGACCGCCCGCTCGCCGGGGCGCTGCCCGCCGAGGTCGCCGCGCCCATGACCGCCTGGTACGCCGACGCCGGTGCCGAGCTGCGCACGCACACGCGCGTGGCGGCCGTCGAGCCGGGCAGCGTGGTCCTCGACGACGGCACCCGGCTGCCCGCCGGCGCGGTCGTCGTCGGCATCGGGGCGCGGCCCGCCACCGGCTGGCTGGCCGGGTCCGGCATCGCGCTCGGCACGCACGGCGAGGTGCTCGCCGACGCGCACCTGCGCACCTCGGTGCCGGACGTGTACGCGGTCGGCGACTGCGCCTCCTTCCCCTCCGCCCGCTACGGCGAGCGGCTGCTCGTGCACCACTGGGACAACGCCCTGCAGGGCCCCCGCACGGTCGCCGCGAACATCGCCGGCGACACGCCCGCCGCCTACGACCCGGTGCCCTACTTCTGGTCCGAGCAGTTCGGCCGTTTCGTGCAGTACGCCGGGCATCACACCGCCGCCGACCGCATCCTGTGGCGCGGCGAGCCGGACGGCCCGGCCTGGACGGTGTGCTGGCTGCGCGACGACCGGCTGGTCGCCCTGCTCGCGGTGGGCCGCCCGCGCGACCTGGCCCAGGGGCGGCGGCTGATCGAGGCGGGCGCGCGGATGGACGCACGGCTGCTGACGGATCCGGCCAGGCCGCTGAAGGCCGCCGCGGCCTGAGCCGCCCGGGGGGTGTCGTCCCAGGCGGACGGCCCGGCTGGACGGCCCCGGCTTCCGACTGTCAGTGGCAGATGGCAGGCTTGTTCCGTGACCGAGATTGACGCAAAGATCGATGCTCTCGTCCCCGCCTGGCTCACCCTTCCCGACATCGCCGAGATGCTCGGCGTCGAGGTGACGCGTGTCCGGCAGCTGGTCAAGGAGGGCCAGCTCATCGCCGTACGCCGTGGGGAGAACCGCGCGCTGCACGTCCCCGCCGCCTTCATCGACGGGGACAAGGTCGTCAAGGGCCTGGCCGGGACCCTGACGCTGCTGCGGGACGACGGGTTCACGGTCGAAGAGATGATCGAGTGGCTCTTCACGCCCGACCCGACCCTGCCCGGCACCCCCGCGCAGGCGCTGAGCGAGAATCGCGGCACGGAGGTGAAGCGCCGCGCCCAGGCGCTCGCCGTCTGATCCGTACAGGCTGAACACCGTCCGACGTACGGGCCGCGGCCGCGCAGGCCACGGTCGCGGACGGGTGCGGCCCGCGACCGCGGCCCGCATCCGTCCACCGGCCCGCCCTGCCGCGGCCCGTACGGCACGGACTTCCGCACCCATCCCTGGGGGGACCCGCATGACCGCCGCCGCCACCGCACGCGCCCGCCTCGCCGACGCCCGCCTCTACCTGTGCACGGACGCCCGCAGGCGCCAGGGCGACCTGCCCGAGTTCCTCGACGCGGTCCTGGCCGGCGGGGTCGACGTCGTGCAGCTGCGCGACAAGGGCATGGAGGCCGCCGAGGAGCTGGAGCACCTGAGCGTCTTCGCCGACGCCTGCGCCCGCCACGGCAAGCTCCTCGCCGTCAACGACCGCGCCGACGTCGCGCACGCGGCCCGCGCGGACGTCCTCCACCTCGGCCAGGGCGACCTCCCCGTGCCCGCGGCCCGCGCGATCCTCGGCGAGGACGTGCTGATCGGCCGCTCCACCCACGCCGAGGACGAGGCCCGGGCGGCCGCCGTCCAGGAGGGCGTGGACTACTTCTGCGCCGGCCCCTGCTGGCCGACGCCCACCAAGCCCGGACGGCACGCCCCCGGTCTCGACCTGGTCCGGTACACCGCCGCGCTGGGCACCGACCGGCCCTGGTTCGCCATCGGCGGCATCGACCTCGGCACCCTCGACGAGGTGCTGGAGGCGGGCGCGCGCCGGGTCGTCGTGGTGCGGGCGATCACCGAGGCGGAGGACCCGGGTGCCGCCGCCGCCGAGTTCGCCAAGCGGCTGCGGCAGGCCTGAGCGGGGTCCCTTTTCCGGGGCCGCGCTCGGAGGATTGTCCAAGGGGTGGACAACAACCCGGCAATTCGGGCAAATTTCCCCCCTTCGGTTGGGGGACCGTCCACCCCTGGCTAACCTGCCGGTATGGCCCTCGGAACACCGTCCACCAGGACCGATCGCGCGCGTACCGTGCGCGACATCCTCGCCTCCGGCAAGACGACGTACTCGTTCGAGTTCTACGCGCCCAAGACGCCGGCCGGCGAGCGGAACCTGTGGAACGCCCTGCGCAGGGTCGAGGCCGTGGCCCCCGACTTCGTCTCCGTCACCTACGGCGCGGGCGGTTCGACCCGCACCAGCACGGTCCGGGAGACCGAGCAGATCGTCGTGGACACCACGCTCACGCCGGTCGCCCACCTCACCGCCGTCGACCACTCCATCGCCGAGCTGCGCAACATCATCGGCCAGTACGCCGACGCCGGCATCCGCAACATGCTCGCCGTGCGCGGCGACCCGCCCGGCGACCCCATGGGCGACTGGGTGCCGCACCCGCGGGGCCTGACCTACGCCGCCGAGCTCGTCCGGCTCATCAAGGAGTCGGGCGACTTCTGTGTGGGCGTCGCCGCCTTCCCGGAGATGCACCCGCGCTCGCCCGACTGGGACACCGACGTGCGGCACTTCGTCGACAAGTGCCGCGCCGGGGCCGACTACGCCATCACACAGATGTTCTTCCACCCGGAGTCCTATCTGCGGCTGCGCGACAGCGTGGCGGCGGCCGGCTGCGAGACCCCCGTCATCCCCGAGGTCCTGCCGGTCACCAGCGTGAAGATGCTGGAGCGGGTGCCCAAGCTGAGCACCGCGGCCTTCCCGGACGAGCTGAAAGACCGGATCCTCGCGGCACAGGACGATCCGGCCGCTGTACGCTCCATTGGCATCGACTTCGCCACGGAGTTCTGCGCGCGGCTGCTGGCCGAGGGTGTGCCCGGTCTGCACTTCATCACGCTCAACAACTCCACGGCGACGCTGGAAATCTACGAGAACCTGGGCCTGCACCACCCTCCGCAGGCCTAGACCGGTCGCACCGCTGTACGACACACTGCGAAGCGGCCACTGGGAGAGGGGCGTACATGGGCTGGACGGTCCTCTACATCGCGTTCGGCGTCGTCGCGCTGTGGCTGCTCGGTGAAGTGCTGCTGCAGTACAAGGCACGGCTTCGCTGGCGGCTGCTCGCGTTCGTCGGCTTCCTCGGCGTCGTGCTCGGTGTGCTGATTCCTTCCGTCGTCGTCATCGCACTGGGCGCGGCCGCCTTCGCGGTCGGGCAGACCTACGTCACGCTGTCCTTCCGGCGCGGCTTCGCGGCCGGCTGGGCGGTCAGCCGCCGGGGCGCCGAGGCCGTGAAGGGCCGCCGGGGCCGGGCCGAGCGCCGCGACCCGACGCTGGAGGTCTCCGGCCTGGAGCCGGCCGAGGGCGACGAGGCCCCCGCCGCCGCCTTCGCCGCGGAGACCATGTCCTACGGCCCCGACGACGACCACGACGACGTGTTCACCCCGGTCCGCCCGCCCGCGGCCGCCGACGCGACCACGGTCTACGAGCCGCAGCCGCTGCCCGACGACACCGGTTCCTACGGCGTCTACGGCGAGACCGCGGCCTCCTCCGCGTACGCCGCGGCCGCCCAGCCCACCGGCGGCGACCAGGCGTCCTACGGCTACGACTACTCCGGCTACGGCGAGTACGGCTACGACACCACCGGCCAGCAGCAGTACGCCGCCTACTCCGACCCGTACATCGGCACCCAGACGTACGGCGGGGCCGCGTACGACACCGCCTACGGCGGCGGGTACGACCAGCAGGGCTACGCGCAGGACGCGTACACCGGCGGCTACGGCCAGACCCCGCCCGGCGGAGTGTGGGTGCCGCAGCAGCGCACCGACGACACCTACGGCGCCGAGCTGCCGCCGGAGCAGCCCTACCCCTACGAGCAGGGCACGGCCCAGCCGCACGGCGGCCAGCAGCAGGCCGGGCACGGCTTCGACGAGCAGTACCGCTTCTGACGCCGCCCCGCGGTTCTCACTGGGAGCCGCGGAACTGCGGCCCCTCGACGATCAGCCCGGCGACCAGCGCACCCGACATCCCCGCGTGGGGGAGCCCGCCGCCGGGGTGCGCCCAGCCGCCGACGCGGTAGAGGCCGGGCAGCGCGGTGGCGTTCCCGGGGTGCAGCAGGCGCCCGTCGCCCGCGGCGAGCGCGGGGGCGGGTACGGCTCCGAAGCGGGCGCCCGTCTCCTGCTCGGTACGGCCGGGACCGCGCACCTCGCGCCACAGGACGCGCTCGCCCAGCCCGGGGACCGCCGCCTCGGCGGCCTCGACCAGGAGGTCCGCGAACCGCTCCTCCCAGCCGTCGGCGTCCCGGCCGGCCTCCGTGGGCGCGGCGGCCGACAGGACGACGGACTCGTGGTCGCCGTCCGGGCACAGGGCCGGGTCGTCGGGCCGCAGCACGGTCACCGTGGGGCGTACCGGCTCGTCCGGGCGGGACGTGAGGAACTCCAGCTCGGCGACCCGGTCGGGGGCGTGCACCACCGTCCGGTGCGGGGTGCCGGCCGCACGCGCCCCGCGCAGCGCGAGCAGCACCGTGAAGCGCCCGGGGCGGGCGGTCACCGTGTCCGGCCGGACGTCGCCGTCCGCGTCGAGCAGCCGCTCGGTCAGCCCGCCGAGCCGCACGGGATCGACCCCGGCCACCACGTGATCCGCGTCCGCCACCGTTCCGTCCGCCAGCTCCACGCCCGCCGCCCGGCCGTCCTTGTCCACGATGCCGGTGACCTCGGCGCCGAAGACGAACTCGACCTTTCGCGCGAGGCACCGCTCGTACACGGCGCGGGCCAGCTCACGGATGCCGCCGCGGACGTACCACAGCCCGAAGGCGTGCTCCATGTACGGCAGCACCGCCGCGCTCGCGGGCGTACGGCGCGGGTCGAGGCCGTGGGCGAGGGCGTGGCTGTCCAGCAGCGCCGCCAGCCGCTCGTCGCCCAGTTCCCAGGCGCCGATCTGCTCCAGCGTCGCCGCCTTCCGCGTCCGCAGCAGCCGCTTGCGCTCCAGCGCCGGGTACGGCTCCTTGTCCGCCAGCACCCGCCAGTTCGGCCACAGGGGCTCCTCCAGCAGGGGGCGGCGGGTGCGGTCCCAAGTCTCACGGGCCCGGACCAGGAAGTCGCCCCAGCGCTCTCCGGCGCCCCGGCCCAGCGCCTCGTCCAGGGCGGCGACGACGCCCGCGCGAGAGGCGTTCGGCAGGGACACGCGCGTGCCGTCCGGGAAGAGGTGGTGCGAGGCCGGGTCGACCTGCGTCAGATCGACGCAGGCCTCCAGCGGCTCCTTGCCGGTCTTGACGAACAGGTCCCGCCACACCGCGGGCAGCGGCAGCAGCCCCGGGCCCGTGTCGAAGCGGAACCCGCCCCGCTCGAAACGGCGCACCGCCCCGCCGTACGTGTCCGACCGCTCGTACACCACCACCCGGTGGCCCGCGACGGCCAGCCGGGCGGCGGCCGCCATCGCGCCCATCCCGGCGCCGATCACCGCAATCCGTGCCATGCCTGCGACTTTATCCGCCGCCACCGGCACTCCCGCCGCGGGCCGGGACCCTCGCCCCTGTGCACACCCCGGCCGCCGTAGGCCCGAGCGCGCAGGTCTGAGTATCCGTACTCAGCCGGTGAGATGAGTAGCTGCGCGGATGGGCCCCGACCTGCGGGAACGAGACAGTGGAGACACGGAGACGGGGCACGGCTCCGGTACCGGCGACACGGGGCGCCGGAACGGAGCGGCCCTCGATCCGCTCCTTCCGCCGGCGGACGCCGGCGGGAGCGAGGCACGGGGGAGACCCGGGGGACGACCGCAACGGGGGTTCCACGGGGGGACGTCACGGGGGAGCACAAGGAAGCGCCGGTTCCGGCATGGCCCGCGGGGGACGCGGCCACGTCGGACCGGCGCTTTCCGTGCGCCCGGCCGCCCCTACGTCAGCGGCGGCCGCTCACCCGGCCCTGCAGCAGGCGGGAGAGCGCCGCGTGCACGTCGTCCAGGGACCGCTCCGGCTGGAACGACTTCCAGTCCAGCGCGGCCACCAGCACCATGCCCACCAGGGCCGCGGCCGTCAGCGGGATGTCGATCTCCTCGCTGAACTCGCCGTGCTCCACCCCCTCGCGCAGCACGCCCTCGACGACCGCGACGGCCTCCTGCCGGACCACCATCAGCGTGGACTGCCAGGCCCGGTTGGTGCGCCACAGCTCCGCCACGTACAGCTGGGTGAAGGCCGGGTAGCGGTCGATGAAGACGAGCCCCGCGCGGATCATCGCGTCCAGCGCGTCCACCCGGGAGCCGCCGCCGCGCACCGTCGTCTCCGCCGCCTGGCGCAGGGAGGCGGTCAGCAGGCCCACGCCGTGCCGCAGCAACTCCTCGAACAGGACGGACTTGCTCGCGAAGTTGTAGTAGACCGTGCCCTTCGCGACGCCCGCCCGCTCGGCGATCTCGTCCACCGTGGTGGCGGAGAACCCCTGCTCGGCGATGAGCGTGACGGCGGCCTCGTAGAGCTTCTGCCGGGTGGCCTCGCGGCGGGAGCCGGCGCCCCGCGTGGTGCTGCTGTCCATGGCGCTGATTCTCACAGGTCCGGCGGCCCGGCACGCGCGCGTGGTCACAGGCTCAGCTCCGGATGCAGCCGGTCCAGGGTCCACACCTGGCGGCGGCGGGCCGACAGGGCGGTCAGAGCCAGCGCCCCGGCGGTGAACGCCGCCAGCACCGCGCACGCCGTCCACACCGGGCCGAGCCCGCCGCCGCTGATGAGCCGGCGCAGGGCCTCCACGACATAGCTCATCGGCAGGAACGGGTGGAGGGCGTTGAAGAAGCCCGGTGACGTCTGCACGGGATAGGTGCCGCCCGCCGAGGTCAGCTGGAGCATGAGCAGGGCCAGCACCAGGATGCGGCCGGCCGCGCCGAAGCGGGCGTTCAGCCACTGCACGATCGCCCCGAAGCACGCCGTCACCAGGAACAGGAAGCCGACCGTGCCGGCCGCGCGGGCCATCTGCAGGCCGATCGCCCAGTGCAGCACGGCCATCAGCGCCGCCGTCTGCAGGACGCCGACGGCCACCACCGGCAGCCAGCCCGCCAGCGCGATCCGCCAGGCCGGGGCGCCCGCGGCGAGCGCGCGCCGGTTCATCGGCGGGATCAGCATGTACGCCACCATCGCGCCCACCCACAGCGACAGCGGGATGAAGTACGGGGCGAAGCCGGTGCCGTAGTTCGGCGCGTCATGCAGGTCGTGCGCGGCGAGCCGGACCGGGTCGGCCATCACGCCGGTGCGCCGGTCGCGCTCGCCCCGGTCGTAGTCGGGGATCTTCCCGGCGCCGTCGTGCAGCCCGCCGGCGAGCTTGCCGGAGCCGTCGACCAGCTTGTACATGCCGCCGTTCAGCGTCTCGGCGCCGGTCTTGAGCTTGCCGACGCCCTGGTCGAGCGCGCCCGCGCCGGTCGAGGCGGTGCCGAGCCCGCTGTGCAGCTTCTTCGCGCCCGCCGCGACCTTGGCGGCCCCGTCGTTCAGCTTGTTGATCTTCGATACGGCGTCGTCGAGGTCCTGGGTCAGGTGCGGGGCGCGCCGCGCGAGGGCCTGCGCCTGCTTCTGCAGGGTGGCGAGGTTGGCACGGATGGTCGTGAGGTCGCCGTTCTGGTCGGCGATCAGGGTGTTGAGGTCGTCCGCGATGCCCGCCACGTCGGCGGCGGACTGCTTGGCGTCCTTCAGCTTGGCGCAGCCGGCGTCCGGCAGCAGCGCCTTCTCACAGTGCTCCCGGTAGTAGGCGTCCAGCGCGTCGGCGGCCAGATGGGCGCCCTTGGCGGCGAGCGGGGCCCGCTTCACCAGGTCGTCGAGGTTGCGCTGGACGGCGGCCGCCGAGTCGGCGACGAGCCGGGCGGTGTCGCCGATCGTCTTCTGGTTGGCCTGCAGGAAGGGCCGGACCTGGCCGGCCGTGCCGTTGACCTTGTCGGCGAGCGCCTGGGTGCCGTCGGCCACCGCTTGCGAGCCGGTCTCCAGGTCGCCGGCGCCCCGGTTCAGCTTGGTGAGCCCGGTGTCCAGCTTCCCGCTGCCGGCCTTGGCCTCCTTCAGCCCGTCGGCGAGGTCCTTGGAGCCCTTCTCCGCCTTGCCGAGGCCGCTGCTGAGCCGGTCCGCGCCGCTCGCCGCCTGGACGGTCTTGTCGTGGATGTCGGAGAAGGAGATGAAGATCTTGTCCAGGAAGGAGCGCGACGCCTTGGTGGACGCGGCCGAGCGCACCTCGCTGAACACGGTCCGCGAGATCTGCCCCACGATGTAGTTGTTGGCGTCGTTGGTGCGCACCTGGAGGGCGCCGGTCTCGGGGTGGTCGCCCGCGCTGGAGGCGATGCGCCGGCTGAAGTCGGCGGGCATGGTCAGCGACAGGTAGTACGTGCCGTCCTCGACGCCCCGGCGGGCCTGCTCGGCGCTCACCCGGTGCCACTCGAAGGTGCGGCTGTCCAGCAGCCGCTCGGTGATGTCGTCGCCGGCGGTCAGCTTCTTCCCGTCGACGGTGGCGCCCCGGTCGTCGTTCACCAGGGCGACGGGGATGCGGTCGAGGCGGCCGTAGGGGTCCCAGAAGGACCACAGGTACAGCGCGCCGTACAGCAGCGGGAGCAGCAGCAGCGCGACCAGGGCGGCGCGTGGCAGCTTGCCCCGGCCGAAGCGCCGCAGCTCAAGAGCGGCCAGTTTCGGCGAGCGCATCGTCCGCCGCCTCCTTCGCGTCGTCGGTGCTCTCGTCGTGGGTGGTCTCGCCGCCGGGGGTCTCGTCGGGGGCGCTCTCGTCGTCGGGGGTCTCGTCGCCCTCGGCCGGGGTGCCGGCGCCGGTGGTCCGGTCGCCGGCGGTCGTCACGGTGACGGCGTCCTCGGGGGCCTCGCTGCACACGGCGACGACGGTCGTGCCGGACTCGGTGAGGGACCGCAGCAGCGCCCAGGCCTCGGCCCGTTCGGCGTCCGCCAGCTTCAGGTCCGCGTCGTCGACTCCCAGCAGACCGGGCCGCCCGATCAGCGCGAGCGCGATCGACAGCCGCAGCGCCTCCAGCCGCTCCAGATCGCGTACGGCGGTGCGCGGGCCCTTGGGCAGGTCCCGCAGGTCGAGCCCGGCGGCGGCCAGCGCGGCGTCGACGCGCCCGGCGGCGGTCGCGGCCCGCTCGGCGCGCGGCCGCAGCAGGGAGCGCAGCCCGTCGCCGAAGCGCCGCTGCAGCAGGGCCCGTTCCCGCAGGTGCTCGCCGACGGTGAGGGCCGGGTCGAGGTCGGTCACACCGGGCACATGGGCCAGAGCGCTGACCCGGCGCAGGGCGGCCATCCCGCGGGGCAGCCGGTGGCCGCCGACGGTGGCGCTCCCCTCCGTGGGGCGCATACGTCCGGTGAGCGCGAGCAGAAGACAGGTACGGCCCGAACCCGACGGCCCGGTGATCGCGATCAGCGCCCCCGGTTCCGCGTCGATGTCGATGCCGCGGAACGCCCAGCCCCGCGGCCCCTTCAGTCCGAGGCCGCGGGCCGCCACCGCGAGCCCGGGCGCGTCGTCGTCCACGCTGACCCCCTGCATTTTTGAACTGACTGGTCAGTGCAAAAACTAACGCGAACGGGCGAGCGAGGCAAAAGCCCAGGTCAGAACGGATTGTCAGTGCCATACCTCACGATGGGTACATACGGCACCCCGTAGGGCAGTGCCGTCACGCAGACGACAGGAGGTTCGTCATGGCCAGCTACTCCGCAGCCGCCGCCCACCGGCGCCGCGCAGGCGGCCCTGCCCCCTCACTGAACGGCCCGGCGAGCGACGTCCACCCGGTACTGCGCCGGGCCTCGGCCCCGCCCGCCGCCCTCGACCTGCTCGCCCAGGCACGCGCCGGCCTCGACGAGGCCGCCGTCCTCGAAACCCCCAACGAGCGCTACGCCACGGCCCACCTCGCGGCCCTGCGCACCGCCGCCGCCGTGCTCGCCGCGCGCGGCCGGCCGGAGTCCAGTCCGCGCAAGCGGGCCAGGATCCGGAGCGCCTGGGAAGTGCTCCCCGAGATCGCGCCCGAACTGACCGAGTGGAGCGCCCTGTTCGCCTCCGGCGCCCGGCGCCGCGCCCGGGCCGAGGCGGGCATCCAGGGCGCGGCGAGCAACCGGGACGCCGACGACCTGATACGCGACGTGGCGATGTTCCTGCGCCTCGTGGAGCGGATGCTGGTCCTCCAGCCGGTCCTGCCGCAGCCGCGCCAGGACCCCGGCGAAGCGGCCCGCGGGGAGGTGAGGGGCGCGGACATGCCCGACGCGGGCTGACCGCGGTGGCCTGGGGCGACCTGGGAGGCAATAGGGTGGAGCACGCCTGAAGCCTTCCGTCCCGCACCCCGGGCCGGACGGCAGCCCGAATCGCGCCGCCGGGACGTGGCGGTGCCGCGCCGAGGAGTCAACCACCGTGTCGGACCCGATGCGACCCCGAGCCTCCCTCCGTACCGCCGTGGTCTGGGAGGTCCTCCAGGACGCCCTCGACCGCCGGGTGAAGGCCACGGGACGGCAGGCGCTGGACGTCCTCGACACCGGGGGCGGCAGCGGCAACTTCGCGGTGCCCCTCGCCCGACTCGGCCACCAGGTCACCGTCGTCGACCCGAGCCCCAACGCGCTGTTCGCCCTGGAGCGCCGCGCCGCCGAGGCCGGCGTCGCCGACCGGGTGCGCGGCGTGCAGGGCGACGCCCACGGCCTGTTCGACGTGGTGGAGCGCGGCGGCTACGACGTGGTGCTGTGCCACGGCGTCCTGGAGTACGTGGACGACCCGGCCGAGGGCGTGCGCAACGCCGTCGCCGCGCTGCGCTCCGAGGGCGTGCTCAGCCTGCTCGCCGCCGGCCTCGGCGGAGCCGTGCTCGCCCGCGCGCTCGCCGGGCACTTCACCGAGGCCCGCCAGGCCCTCACCGACCCCGCCGGACGCTGGGGCGCCGGCGACCCGGTGCCGCGGCGCTTCACCGCCGAGCAGCTCACCGGGCTGGTGGAGAGCGCCGGCCTCGCGGTCGCCGCGGTGCACGGCGTGCGGGTCTTCGCCGACCTCGTCCCCGGGGTGCTCGTCGACACCGAGCCGGGCGCCCTGGAGGCGCTGCTGAAGCTGGAGGAGGCCGCCGCCGAGCTGCCCGCGTTCCACTCCGTCGCGACCCAGCTGCACGTGCTCGGCGAGACCCGCGGGACGCAGGAGGGCTGAGCCCGCTTGCGAGCCGGCCCGCCGGGTGCCGTTGATCAGCGCGTCGGCGGGGGCATGGAGTCCGCCACAGACCCCCCGTTCGGGGGCTTGTCGCCGTATGATCGAGGGAGACCACCCGGCATGACGGGTCGGCCGCCGGGGAATGGAAGCCTCAGCGAGCCGGGACGCCCATGACGGACTCCGGTTGGCCAATTGGCGCAGAGGGGCGGGTTTCACGGGGGCGATTCCCTGCCTATCCTGAAGGGACCCCCCGGGTCGCCCCGGCGACTGCACGATGAGGAGGACTCCGTGCCGCTCTCGGAGCACGAGCAGCGCATGCTCGAGCAGATGGAGCGAGCGCTGTACGCCGAAGATCCCAAGTTCGCGTCGGCGCTTGAGGGAAGCGGGCTGCGTACGTACACCCGGCGGCGGGTCTACCAGGCGGTCGCGGGCTTCCTCGTGGGTATCGCGCTCCTCATGGCCGGAATGGTCGCCAAGCAGGTCTGGCTCAGTGTCGTCGGCTTCCTCGTGATGCTGGGCTGCGCCGTCCTCGCCGTGACCGGCTGGCGCAAGGCACCCAAGCCGGGGGAGCAACCCGGCGCCGGTCCGCAGGCGCGGCGGCAGCGAGGTCCGAAGCGTTCCATGATGGATCGCATCGAGCAGCGCTGGCAGCGCCGCCGGGACGAACAGGGCCACTGAGTCCCACGGTCTTTCGACGACCTCCCGAGGGGTGACCACCACCAGGTGGTCACCCCTCGGTCGTCTCCCGACCTCTCGTCTCCCGTCCTCTCGCCCCCTGAGCACGAGGCCCCCGGTCACTGCGGTCGCAGCGGCCGGGGGCCGGGTGTTCGGCGGGTGCCGTGGCAGCGGGCCACGGACGGGCGCCGGGGGCTCAGCCCGTCTGCTCGCCCGTGGGGCGGCGGAGCAGCTGGGACCAGCGGGCCGACCAGCGGGCCTTCACGGCGGTCCAGCGGTCGGACAGCGCCCAGGCCGCCCGCACCGCCGAGCGCGGGGCGATCAGGGCCCGCAGACGGGTGCGACGGCCCGCGCGGGCGCGCAGCGCGCTCCGCAGCCGGCGCACGTCGTCGGCGAGACCGGCCTCCGCGCGCGGCCGCGGCGCGTAGAGCACCTGCTCCACGGCGCCCGCCACCCGGTGCACCGACGCCGCCGCCGGCTCGTCCAGCTCGCCCAGGCGCACGATCCGCGCCGCCGCCCTGCGCGGGGTGAGCGCCTCGTCCGGCGGGATGCCGTAGTCCCACGCCGTGTCGGTCAGCTCGCGCCACACCGCGAGGACATGCCCGGCCGCCTGCTGCCCGGCGAGCTGCCCCGTCCCGGCGCCGGCCTCGACGGCCCCCGTCCCGCCCGCGCGGCCCTCCCCGGACGGCTCCGGTCCGCTCGGGGCGTGCTGCGCCGAGGCCAGCCGGACCGCCCGCCGCCGCACCCGCCACAGCATGGGCAGCAGCAGGACGATCACCACCGCGAGGCCCAGCAGCGACCAGGTGGCGAGCGCCCACCAAGGGGTGGAGCCGCCCTCACCCCGGGCCGGGTTCAGCGGCACCGCGGCCGCGCACTCGTCGAGCTTCTTCGCCTGCGCCGAGCAGCTCGTGCTCGCCGAGGGCGCCGCCGACGGGGCCGCGCCCGCCGAGCGCGTGGCCTGCGGAACGTCGGGCAGGTTGTTGCCCGGGCTGTCCGGCCGCGTGTACGTCGGCGTCGTACCGCGCGACGGGGTCGGCTCGAAACGGGTCCAGCCCACGCCCTCGAAGTACAGCTCGGGCCAGGCGTGCGCGTCCTTCAGCCCCACCGCCACCGAGCCGTCCGCCTGCACCGAACCGGGCGCGAAACCGACCGCGACCCGGGCCGGTATGCCCAGGGTGCGGGCCATCGCCGCCATCGCGAAGGAGAAGTGCACGCAGAAGCCCTGCTTGTCCCGCAGGAACGTGGCGATCGCGTCGGGGCCGCTGCCCACCTCCACCTGTGTGTCGTACTGGAAGCCGCCGGTGACCGCGAAATAGTCCTGCAGCGCCACCGCCCTGCCGTAGTCGCTCGTCGCGTCCCGGGTGATCTGCCGGGCCGTGCGCGCCACCACGGCCGGCAGCGAACCCGGCACCTTGGTGTACTCCTGCCTGATCCGCTCCGGCGAGCGCGGGGCCGAGGCCAGCTGCTCGGCCGTCGGGCGCACGTCCAGGCTGCGCACCTCGTACGTCTCGCCGCGCGTGGTCTGGCCGTGGTCGCCGACCAGCGTCATGCCGACCGGTTCGTAGCGCCACTTGCCCCCCACGGACACCCCGCTCGGCGGGTAGGGCATGGGCAGCCAGTCCTGCGCGTACCAGTCGGCGGCCGAGATGCGGGTGGTGACCTGCGCCCGCCGCACGTCGGCGCCGAGGCCGGCGGGCGTCGGGAACTCGTCCGGCACCGCCGTGATGTGCCGCTTGGCCGGCTTCCAGGTGGTGCCGTCGAAGTCGTCCAGCGACACGATCCGCAGATACAGGTCGGAGATGTCGTCGCTGTTGGTGCGCAGGACCATGACCGTGCGGTCCTCGTCCTGGTTCAGGCTGTCCCGCAGCGACACCAGCGGATTGACCGCGGAGATCGTGCCCCCGCCGCCCGTGCCCGCGCCGACGCCGCCGCGGGCCCCGCCCAGCAGCCCGCCCTGGATCGCCGGCAGCGGCAGCATCGGCACCACCAGCGCGATGCCGAGCGCGACGGCGCCGATCCGCCGGCCCGTGCGCACCGGGGCCGGCGGGCCGTCCGGCATCCCGGGATCCCGGGGCGTGCCGCCGAAGACGCGGCCCCACTGCGACAGCCGCTCGCGGCCCTCGGCGAGCAGCAGCATCAGATAGCCGGCCGCCGCCACCAGGAACCACAGCCAGTCCATGCCGCCGTCGTACAGTCCCGCCGCGACCGAGTACAGCGCGAGCAGCGGCAGACCCGCCGGGGCCGCGCTGCGGTACGTCACCGCCAGCGTGTCCACCAGCAGACCGATCACCAGCACACCGCCGACGAGCATCAGCCGGATGCCGTCCGACTCCAGCGGCGCCGGGATCGCGTACCGGGCGATGTCGTCCGACCCCTGCCGCAGCAGCTCGCCGAAGCGCTCGATCGCCTGCGGTCCGGGCACGAACCCGGCCAGGGCCTGCCCGCGGACGAAGACCAGGGTGAGCAGCAGCAGCGTGACCAGCGCCTGCGAGGCGACGGTCAGCGGCCGGGCCAGCGGCACCCGCCGGGTCGCCGCGCCCACGCCGGACTGGATCGCCAGCAGGACCGCCGCCTGCAGGATCCAGGTGGCCGGGTCGACCAGGGGCAGCAGCGCGCAGGACGCCATCACGGTGGCCGACCACGCGCACAGCGCCAGCCGTGCCCGTCCGCTCATCATCGCGCCTCCCCCGTACCGCCCGCGCCGCCCGCGGCCGCCAGACTCGTGCGCTCCTGGTCCGCCTGGTGCCACAGCTCGGCCAGTGTCACGCCGCGCGGGACGCCGAGCGCCGTCCAGCCCGCCTCGCGCAGCAGCCGCAACCGCTCCTCCGTCCTGTTCATCGGACGGGAGACGTCGGTCGGTTCACGCAGCCACACATCGCTGTCCAGGACGAAGGCGATCGCGGCCCCGCTGCGCCGGCGCATCCGGGCGGCCACCGCGGCCTGCTGCTCGTCCAGGTCGCCGAAGAAGGCCACCAGCAGCCCCTCGTTGCCGCCGCGCAGCACGTCGTAGGCCCGGGACAGGCCCGCGCCGTCGGAGTGGTCGATCACCGCGAGGGTGTCCATCATCAGCCCGGCCGCGTCCGCGGTCTCCTGGCTCGCGCCCGCGAACCCGTCCGCGCCCTCGCCGGGCACCGAACTGCCGGTGTCGGTCAGCAGCCGCACGGAGAAGCCTCGCTGGAGCATGTGCGTCAGCACCGAGGCACAGCCGGACACCGCCCACTCGAACGCCGCGTCCGGCCCGGCGCCCCGGTAGGCGAGCCCCCGGGTGTCCAGCAGGACCGTGCAGCGCGACCGCTGCGGCTGCTCCTCGCGGCGCACCATCAGCTCGCCGTAGCGGGCCGTGGAGCGCCAGTGCACCCGGCGCAGGTCGTCGCCGTAGCGGTAGCCGCGCGGGATCACGTCGTCCTCGCCGGCCAGCGCCAGCGACCGCTGCCGCCCGTCGCCGTACCCCGTCGCCTCGCCGGTCAGCCGGACCGGCGGCAGCGCCTCCACCCGCGGGATCACCGTCAGGGTGTCGTACGAGGAGAAGGACCGGGTCAGCTCGCACATGCCGAACGGGTCCGACAGCCGCAACTGCAGCGGGCCCAGCGGATAGCGGCCGCGCAGGTCGGAGCGGACCCGGTAGGACACCTCGCGGCACCCGCCCGCCTCCACCCGGTCCAGCACGAAGCGCGGGCGCGGGCCGAGGACGTAGGGCACCCGGTCCTGGAGCATCAGCAGGCCGGTGGGCAGCCGCGAGACGTTGTCCACCCGCAGATGGACCCGGGCCTCGCTGCCGGCGGGCACGCGCGCGGGGCTGAGCCGGCGGCTGCCCGCGACCCGGTAGCGGGTGCGGTACAGCACGCCCGCGCACACCAGCGGCAGCGCCGCCAGCAGCAGGCCGACCCGCAGCAGGTCGGCCTGGCCGAGGACGTAGGCGCAGATCGCGGCGGCGATCCCCGCGGCCAGGAACGAGCGGCCGCGCGTGGTCAGCCCGGCCAGGGCCGTCCGGATGCCGCCCTTCTCCCCGCGGTCGGCCGCCGGACGTCCCGTCCCCCCGTCCGCCGTCATCACAGCCTCCGGGGCGGCTGCTGCGGGTAGCCCGGGGCCGCCGTGGCGCCCAGGCCGTAGCCGTGCTGCTGGGGCGCCGCCGGGACCGCGGTGTGCTGCAGGATCTCCAGCACGACCTGCTCGGCCGTACGGCGGTTGAGCTGGGCCTGGGCGGTGGGCAGCAGCCGGTGCGCGAGGACGGCGACGGCGAGGGCCTGCACGTCGTCGGGCAGCGCGTACTCCCGGCCGGCCAGGGCCGCGGACGCCTTCGCCGCGCGCAGCAGGTGCAGCGTGGCGCGCGGCGAGGCGCCCAGTCTGAGGTCGGGGTGGGTGCGGGTGGCGGCGACCAGGTCCACCGCGTAGCGCCGGACCGATTCGGCGACGTGGACGCCGCGGACGGCGTCGATCAGCTTCACCACGTCGTGCGCGTGCGCCACCGGCTGGAGGTCGTCCAGCGGGCTGATCCCGCCGTGCACGTCCAGCATCTGCAGCTCGGCCTCGGGGCTCGGGTAGCCGATGGAGACCCGGGCCATGAAGCGGTCGCGCTGCGCCTCGGGCAGCGGGTAGGTGCCCTCCATCTCCACCGGGTTCTGCGTGGCCACGACCATGAAGGGGCTCGGCAGCTCGTAGGTCTGCCCGTCGATGGTGACCTGGCGCTCCTCCATCGACTCCAGCAGCGCCGACTGGGTCTTGGGCGAGGCGCGGTTGATCTCGTCGCCGATCACGATCTGCGCGAAGATCGCGCCCGGCTTGAACTCGAAGTCCCGGCGCTGCTGGTCCCAGATGGACACACCGGTGATGTCCGACGGCAGCAGGTCGGGGGTGAACTGGATCCGCCGCACGGAGCAGTCGATCGACCGTGCCAGCGCCTTGGCGAGCATCGTCTTGCCGACACCGGGGACGTCCTCGATCAGCAGGTGTCCCTCGGCGAGCAGCACGGTCAGTGCCAGCCGAACGACCTCGGGCTTGCCCTCGATCACTCCTTCCACCGAGCTGCGCACGCGCTCGGCGGTGGCAGTCAGATCCGTAAGGCTCGCTCGTTCGTCATAGGTCGTCACCCGGCCCTCCTCGGCCCGTTCTTTCTCTGGGCCGCCGCTCTGTGATGCGAAACCGGCCCACCCCGAATCACGGACACCACGCGAAAAAGGTTCCCCGCGGCGTCACCACCGCATTCTTGTTGCCGTTACCGGTTCGTGTCACTCGCCTGTGGACAACTGGCTGCGATATGTCGGAGCTTGCGGCCTTTCGGCCCCGGGAACGCCGGATTTCGCGAACGATGCGTGAGAACGATGCGCACGCGGGACGTGGGAAAGAGATCCGGGCGGGACGTGGGCAGGAGTCCGCGCGGGGGAGCGGGACCGTCATCGCGTCACTCCGGTGCCGTGACCCACTCGGGTAAAGCGGACGGGCCCGTACGAGTGAATTCCGCGGATCCGGCGCTACGCGCGCGTGCCGGTGCGCGACGCGCAGGCCGGTTGATTGACCGCGAGACAGGGTGGACTAAAGTGACGCGAAGCGGGAGGCGAGGCCCTCCCCACGGACGTCCCGTCCCCCGCGAGAACCCCTGCAAGACCCCGGCGTGCTGTCCGGAGATCCCACGTGCGCGGCGCGTACGTACGGCTCGGCCTCCTCCCGCTCCCGGTCGGCCGCCGCCGTCAGGCGCCGGTCGGCCTCCCCTTCCGGAGCGGGCGGGGACCCGGCGGTGCGGAGCGTTCGCGCCGGACCTGAGAGGGCCCCTTGAGCCAGAGTCGACACGTCCCGGTGATGCTCCAGCGGTGCCTGGACCTGCTGGCGCCCGCCCTCCAGGAGCCCGGTTCGGTCGTCGTCGACTGCACCCTGGGCCTGGGCGGACACAGCGAGGCGCTGCTGACCCGCTTCCCCGGGGCCCGGCTGATCGGCCTCGACCGGGACAAGGAGGCGCTGCGGCTGTCCGGTGAGCGGCTCGCGCCGTACCAGGACCGCGCCACCCTCGTCCACGCCGTCTACGACGAACTGCCCGACGTCCTCGACCGGCTCGGCGTCGCACGCGTGCAGGGCGTGCTGTTCGACCTCGGGGTGTCGTCCATGCAGCTGGACGAGGCCGACCGCGGGTTCGCCTACGCGCAGGACGCGCCGCTCGACATGCGCATGGACCAGACGACCGGCATGAGCGCCGCGGAGGTGCTGAACACCTACCCGCCGGGCGAACTCGTCCGCATCCTGCGCGCGTACGGCGAGGAGAAGCAGGCCAAGCGGATCGTCGCCGCGATCGTGCGCGAGCGGGAGAAGGAGCCGTTCAGCAACAGCGCGCGGCTGGTGGAGCTGATCCGGGACGCGCTGCCGCAGGCCGCCAAGCGGACGGGCGGCAACCCGGCCAAGCGGACCTTCCAGGCCCTGCGCATCGAGGTGAACGGCGAGCTGTCCGTGCTGGAGCGGGCGATCCCGGCCGCGGTGAAGGCGCTCGCCGTGGGCGGCCGTATCGCCGTGCTCTCCTACCACTCGCTGGAGGACCGGCTCGTCAAGCAGGTCTTCGCGGCCGGCGCCGCCACCACCGCCCCGCCCGGGCTGCCCGTCGTGCCCGAGCGCTACCAGCCCCGGCTCAAGCTGCTCACCCGTGGTGCCGAACTTCCCACCGAGGAAGAGGTCGCCGAGAACCGCCGGGCGGCCCCCGCGCGGCTGCGCGGCGCGGAGCGCATCAGGGAGGACGTGGAGTGAGCCAGGCGACGGGGCGGACGCCCGGGGACCCCTGCGGTCACCGGCGGCCAGGGCCGGCGACAACGACGACACCACCGACCGAACCCGACGGCCCGCGCCACGGCCGTCCCGCCACGTCGCCCACCACTCTGCGACACCCGAGCCCACGACGGCGGGGGTTCGCCGCGCCGACCACGGTCGCGGGGTGCTCGGGCCTGCGGGGAGGTGGGTTCGTCGCGCCGACCACGGCCATGGGAGCCGCGAGCTTGCGGCGACGCATGGACGCCGCGCCGACCACGGTCACGGGGGGCTCGGGTCTGCGACGGGGCAGGGGGCTCGCGTCCGTCGCATCGGCTGTAGCCGCCGGCGGCGGCAGGCCGGTCCCAGGCCCGGACCGTGTCCCGGGGCCAAGGCTCGGCGTGTCGCGTTCGTGGGCCGTTCGCCGCGTGGTGCGCTGGGGCGTGACGGCGGGGGAGGGTGTGTGAGCAGGAAACCCCAGGTGAAGGGGCGGGCCGCGCGGCTGGCGCGGATGTTCCCGGCCCGGCGCGGGCAGGCCGCCCGGACACCGTTCGTGCTGCTCGTCGTGCTGCTGCTCGGCGGTGGCCTCATCGGGCTCCTCGTGCTGAACTCCGCGCTCAGCGAGGGCTCCTTCAAGCTGGACGACCTGCAGAAGGAGACCAAGTCGCTCACCGACGAGGAGCAGGCCCTGCAACGGGACGTGGACGCCTACTCCGCCCCCGAGGCCCTGCAGCGCCGCGCCCATGAGCTGGGCATGGTCCCGGGCGGCGACCCCGCCTTCCTCGGCCTCGACGGCACCGTGAAGGGCTTCCCCTCGCCCGCCGCGCAGCCCGAGGACGCCCCGCTGGTCCTCGCCCCCGAGGTCATCCCCGCCGGCCCCGCACCGACACAGAGCCCCACCGCGACGCCCGCGGACACCGCCTCCCCGACGGCGACGGCGACGGCGACAGCGACGGCGACCGCGCCCACGGCCGCCGCCACGGCCTCGTCCCAGTCGGCCTCGCTCCCGCCGCAAGGGGCGGCCGAGGCGGACCGGACACCCCAGACGGCTCCCACGACAACCCCCGGCAGGTGACGGAAGTGGTCGATGGTTTTGGCAGGCAACCACCGCGCCGCCGCGTGCCCGGCCCCGCACGGCCGGCCCGGCCCGGTGCCGGCGGCCGCCGTCCGGGCCCCGGCGGACGGCCGGCCCGCCGTCCCGCCCCGGCCCGCCAGGCCGCGCCCCCGCGCACGCTCCGGCTCGGCAGCCCCCGCCCGCGGCTGCGCCTGGTCGGCCTCGGCCTGACCCTCGTCATGGCGGCGTTCGTGTTCCGCCTGCTCCAGGTGCAGGCCGTCGACGCCAGCACCTACGCGGCCAAGGCCGAGCAGAACCGCTACGTCGTGCACACCCTCGCGGCCGAACGCGGAGGCATCACCGACCGCAACGGCGTGGCGCTGGCCGCCAGCGTGGACGCGTACGACATCACGGCCGACCCGACCATGTTCAGCCGCAAGCAGCTGAAGATCGACGACGGCCCCGAGCAGGCCGCCGCGCTGCTCGCCCCGATCCTCGGCCAGAGCCAGGCCGACCTGGTCAAGAAGCTGCACCCGAAGGACAAGGAGCTGCGCTATGTGCGGCTCGCCCTCAGCCGCACCCCGCAGGTGTGGACGCAGATCAAGGACCTCAAGCTCGCCCTCGCCAAGAAGGCCTCGACCGACAAGACCACGGTCAACGTCCTCGCCGGCGTCTTCGCCGACCCCAGCAGCAAGCGGGTCTACCCCAACGGCGACCTCGCCGCCGGGATACTGGGCTGGGTCAACGCCGACGGCCAGGGCGGCGGCGGTGTCGAGCAGCAGCTGAACAAGACGCTCTCCGGCAAGGACGGCAAGATCCGCTACGCCCAGTCCGGTGGCCGCCAGGTCCCGACCGCGGGCTCCACGGAGACCCCCGCCGTGCCGGGCAGCGACGTCGAGCTCACCATCGACCGCGACATCCAGTGGGCCGCGCAGAACGCCATCACCGAGCAGGTGAAGAAGTCCAAGGCCGACCGCGGTTACGTCATCGTGCAGGACACCCGCACCGGCCAGATCCTCGCCATGGCCAACTCGCCCGGCTTCGACCCGAACGACCTGCGGCACGCCAACCCGGCCGCGCTCGGCAACGCGGCCGTGCAGGACGCCTACGAACCCGGCTCCACCGCCAAGGTGATGTCGATGGCGGCCGTCCTGGAGGAGAACGTCGCCACGCCGCTCACCCATGTCGTCGTACCGAACCGGCTGCACCGCGGCGACCGGCTCTTCCAGGACGACATCGACCACGCCACCTGGTACCTCACCCTCAACGGCGTGCTCGCCAAGTCGTCCAACATCGGCACCATCCTCGCCACCGGCCAGCTCGGCAAGACCCAGCCGCAGGCGAACCAGGTGCTCTACTCCTACCTGCGCAAGTTCGGCATCGGCAGCTACACCGGGCTCGGCTTCCCCGGCGAGACCAAGGGCATCCTCGCGCCGCCCGGCCAGTGGTCGACCTCGCAGCAGTTCACGATCCCTTTCGGCCAGGGCTTCTCCATCAACGCCATCCAGGCGGCGTCGGTCTACTCGACCATCGCCAACGGCGGAGTCCGCGTCGAGCCCACCCTCGTGCGCGGCACCAAGGGACCCGACGGGCGCTTCACCCCCGCCGCGAAGCCCCGGCAGACACGGGTCGTCAGCGCCAAGACCGCCAAGACGCTCGCCCAGATGCTGGAGTCCGTGGTGGACGACGAGCAGGGCACGGGCATCAAGGCGCGCATCCCCGGGTACCGGGTGGCGGGTAAGACCGGCACCGCGAACCGTGTGGATCCGGCCACCGGCCGCTACCGGGGTTACACGTCGTCGTTCGCCGGGTTCGCGCCCGCGGACAACCCGCGGATCACCGTCTACTGCGCGATCCAGAACGCGACGGCGGGCAGCTACTTCGGCGGCCAGATCTGCGGCCCCATCTACAAGCAGGTGATGGAGTTCGCGCTCAAGACCCTGCAGGTCCCGCCGACCGGCGCGCCGCCCGCCAACCTGCCCGTCTCCTACCGGCCCTGACCGCCGGCCGTCCCCGGAACCGACACCCCGCCGACCGTCCCCCGACCGCCACGAGACCCCGGAACCGACCCCCTGCCGATCAGCGCGACCAGCCAGGAACGATCCGTGACCATGATCACTCCCCAGCCCGGGAACCAGGGCACCCCCGCCCCCTCACTTCGCCCGGAGGCGGGTGCGCCCGGTACGCTCACCGCCGTGCCACACGCTGATCAGTCCCAAACCACCCAGAAGGGCGCTTCCGTGACATATCCGGGACCGCCCCGGCCGACCGAGGTCTCCGCCACACCCCTCGCGGACCTCGCCGGCCAGCTGGGTGTCCAGCAGCCGGAGAGCACCGCCGCGGTCACGGGCATCACCCACGACTCGCGCGCCGTCCGCCCCGGCGACCTGTACGCCGCGCTGCCGGGCGCCCGTGCGCACGGCGCCGACTTCGTCACCCAGGCCGCGAGCCTGGGCGCGGCCGCGGTGCTGACCGACCCGACCGGTGCCGAGCGCGCCGCGGCGACCGGCCTGCCGGTCCTGGTGGTCGACGACCCGCGCGGACGGATGGGCGAACTGGCCGCCACCCTCTACGGGCACCCGGGCCGGGAGCTGCTCCAGATCGGCATCACCGGCACCTCGGGCAAGACCACCACCGCCTACCTCGTCGAGGGCGGCCTGAAGACCGTGAAGAGCACCGGTCTGATCGGCACGGTGGAGATGCGCATCGGCGAGGAGCGCATCAAGTCCGAGCGCACTACGCCCGAAGCCACCGATCTGCAGGCGCTGTTCGCGGTCATGCGCGAACGCGGCGTCGAGGCCGTCGCCATGGAGGTCTCCAGCCACGCGCTGGTGCTCGGCCGGGTCGACGGCTGTGTCTTCGACATCGCCGTCTTCACCAACCTCAGCCCGGAACACATGGAGTTCCACTCCGACATGGAGGACTACTTCCGGGCCAAGGCGCAGCTGTTCACGCCCAAGCGCAGCAAACGGGGCGTGGTCAACCTCGACGACGACTACGGCCGCCGGCTCGCGAAGGAGGCGACCGTCCCGGTCGTCACCTACTCCGCCGAGGGCCACCCCGACGCCGACTGGCGCGCCGAGGACGTCCAGGTCGGCCCGATGGACTCGACGTTCACCGTCGTCGGCCCCGACGGGCAGCGCGTCAACGCCAAGTCCCCGCTGCCGGGCCCCTTCAACGTGGCGAACACCCTCGCCGCCCTCGTCGCCCTCGCCACGGCCGGCCTGGATCCGCAGGCCGCCGCCGACGGCATCGCCGCCGTCCCCGGTGTGCCGGGCCGCCTGGAGCGCGTCGACGCCGGGCAGCCCTACCTCGCGGTCGTCGACTACGCCCACAAGACCGACGCCGTGGAGTCGGTGCTCAAGGCGCTGCGCAAGGTCACCAAGGGCCGGCTGCACGTCGTGCTGGGCTGCGGCGGCGACCGGGACCAGACCAAGCGCGCCCCCATGGGCGCCGCCGCGGCGCGGCTCGCCGACACCGCCGTACTGACCTCCGACAACCCCCGCTCCGAGGACCCGCTCGCGATCCTCGCGACCATGCTCCAGGGCGCGGCCTCCGTGCCCGCGCACGAGCGCGGCGAGGTCGTCCTCTTCGAGGACCGGGCCGCCGCGATCGCCGCGGCCGTCGACCGTGCGCAGCCGGGCGACACCGTGCTGGTCGCGGGCAAGGGCCACGAGCAGGGGCAGGACATCGCCGGGGTGGTCCGTCCGTTCGACGACCGCCAGGTGCTTCGCGAAGCAATCCAGAAGACCCAGGGATGAACCAGTGATCGCCCTCTCCCTCGCCGAGATCGCACGTGTCGTCGGCGGGCAGACGTACGACATACCGGATCCGTCGGTGCAGGTGACCGGGCCGGTGGTCCGGGACTCCCGCGAGGTGGAGCCCGGCAGCCTCTTCGTCGCCTTCGTCGGCGAGCGCGTGGACGGCCACGACTTCGCGGCGCAGGTCGTCGAGGCGGGCGCGGCCGCCGTGCTCGGCTCGCGCCCCGTCGGCGTGCCCGCGATCGTCGTCGACGACGTCCCGCGCGCTCTCGGCGCCCTCGCCCGCCATGTCGTCCAGCGCCTCGGCGCGACCCTCGTGGCGCTGACCGGCTCGGCGGGCAAGACCAGCACCAAGGACCTCATCGCGCAGGTGCTGCAGCGCAAGGCGCCGACGGTGTTCACGCCCGGCTCGCTCAACAACGAGATCGGGCTGCCGCTGACCGCCCTGTCCGCCACCGAGGAGACGAAGTTCCTCGTGCTGGAGATGGGCGCGCGCGGCATCGGGCACATCCGCTACCTCACCGAGCTGACCCCGCCGCGGATCGGACTCGTCCTCAATGTCGGCTCCGCGCACATCGGCGAGTTCGGCGGCCGCGAGCAGATCGCCCAGGCCAAGGGCGAGATGGTGGAGTCCCTGCCGTCCGCCGGGGACGGCGGTGTCGCGGTTCTCAACGCCGACGACCCCTACGTCCGTGCCATGGCCTCCCGTACGAAGGCGAAAGTGGTCCTCTTCGGCGAGGCCGACGAAGCGGACGTACGCGCCGAGAACGTGCGACTCACGGACACCGGACAGCCCTCCTTCAGGCTTCACACACCCTCCGGTGCAAGCGATGTGACCATGCGCCTGTACGGTGAGCACCACGTGTCGAACGCGCTCGCCGCGGCCGCCGTCGCCCATGAGCTGGGCATGTCCGCGGAAGAGATCGCCACCGCGCTCTCCGAGGCGGGATCCCTCTCCCGGTGGCGCATGGAGGTCACCGAGCGCCCGGACGGCGTGACCATCGTCAACGACGCCTACAACGCCAACCCCGAGTCCATGAAGGCCGCTCTGCGCGCGCTGGTGGCCATGGGCAAGGGGCGGCGGACCTGGGCGGTGCTCGGCAAGATGGCCGAGCTCGGGGACGAGGCGCTCGCCGAGCACGACGCGGTCGGACGGCTCGCCGTCCGGCTCAACGTCAGCAAGCTCGTCGCGGTCGGGGGCAGGGAAGCCGCCTGGCTGCAACTGGGCGCATATAACGAGGGTTCGTGGGGTGAGGAGTCGGTGCACGTGTCCGACGCACAGGCGGCGGTCGACCTGTTGCGCAGCGAGTTGCGCCCGGGGGACGTCGTACTCGTGAAGGCGTCGCGTTCGGTCGGTCTGGAGGCGGTCGCGCAGGCGCTGCTGGAGACCGGTGCCGAGGGTGAGGTTGCCGCCCGATGATGAAGCAGATCCTGTTCGCAGGAGTCATTGGCCTCTTCCTCACCCTGGTCGGCACCCCGCTGCTGATCAAGCTGCTCGCCCGCAAGGGCTACGGCCAGTACATCCGCGACGACGGACCGCGCGAGCACGCCAGCAAGCGCGGTACGCCGACCATGGGCGGTATCGCGTTCATCCTGGCGACGGTGGCCGCCTACTTCCTCGCCAAGGTCATCACCGGCTACGCGCCGACGTACTCGGGTCTGCTGGTCCTCGGCCTGATGGTGGGCATGGGCCTGGTCGGCTTCCTCGACGACTACATCAAGATCGTCAAGCGGCGCTCGCTGGGTCTGCGGGCCAAGGCGAAGATGGCCGGCCAGCTCATCGTCGGCATCGCCTTCGCGGTGCTCGCGCTGCAGTTCTCCGACGCGCGCGGCAACACCCCGGCCTCCACGAAGCTGTCGTTCATCACCGACTTCGGCTGGACGATCGGCCCGGTGCTGTTCGTCGTCTGGGCGCTGTTCATGATCCTGGCGATGTCCAACGGCGTGAACCTCACCGACGGTCTGGACGGTCTGGCCACCGGCGCCTCCGTGCTGGTCTTCGGCGCCTACACCTTCATCGGCGTATGGCAGTTCCAGGAGTCGTGCGCCAACGCGCTCACCCTGACCAACCCGGGCGCCTGTTACGAGGTGCGCGACCCGCTCGACCTCGCCGTGGTGTCCTCGGCGCTGATGGGCGCCTGCCTCGGCTTCCTGTGGTGGAACACCTCACCCGCCAAGATCTTCATGGGCGACACCGGTTCGCTGGCGCTCGGCGGTGTGCTCGCCGGGCTCGCGATCTGCTCGCGCACCGAGCTGCTGCTGGCCATCCTCGGCGGCCTGTTCGTCCTCATCACCATGTCGGTCGTCATCCAGGTCGGCTCCTTCCGGCTCACCGGAAAGCGCGTCTTCCGGATGGCGCCACTGCAGCACCACTTCGAACTCAAGGGCTGGTCCGAAGTCCTGGTGGTGGTCCGCTTCTGGATCATCCAGGGCATCTGTGTGATCGTCGGACTGGGCCTCTTCTACGCGGGATGGGCAGCGGACAAGTGACCTCCTCGGTGTCCCCGGACTTCACCGGCAAGCACGTCACCGTCGCCGGACTCGGCGTCTCCGGCGTCCCGGCGGCCAAGGTGCTGAACGCGCGCGGCGCGATCGTCACGGTCGTCAACGACGGCGACGACGCACGCGCGCGTGAGCAGGCCGCCGAGCTGGAGAAGCTCGGCGTCACCGTCCGCCTCGGCGACGGCGACACCCTGCCCGAGGGCACCGAGCTGATCGTCACCGCACCCGGCTGGAAGCCCACCAAGCCGCTGTTCCGGGCCGCCGAGCAGGCCGGCGTCGAGGTCTGGGGCGACGTCGAGCTGGCCTGGCGGCTGCGCGGCCCCGACGCGGCCCCCTGGCTGTGCGTGACCGGCACCAACGGCAAGACCACCACCGTCCAGATGCTCGCGTCGATCCTGAAGGCGGCCGGGCTGCGCACCGCCGCCGTCGGCAACATCGGCGTCTCCCTGCTGGACGCCGTCCTCGGCGAGCAGACCTACGACGTCCTCGCCGTGGAGCTGTCCAGCTACCAGCTGCACTGGGCGCCCTCGCTGCGCGCCCACTCCGCCGCCGTCCTCAACCTCGCGCCGGACCACCTGGACTGGCACGGCTCGATGGAGGCGTACGCGCGCGACAAGGGCCGCATCTACGAGGGCAACCGCGTCGCCTGCGTCTACAACGTCGCCGACAAGGCCACCGAGGACCTGGTGCGCGAGGCCGACGTGGAGGAGGGCTGCCGTGCCATCGGGTTCACCCTCGGTACGCCCGGGCCCTCCCAACTCGGCGTCGTCGAGGGCATCCTGGTCGACCGCGCCTTCGTCGAGAACCGGCACAAGAACGCCCAGGAGCTCGCCGAGGTCTCCGACGTCAACCCGCCGGCCCCGCACAACATCGCCAACGCCCTCGCCGCGGCCGCCCTCGCCCGCGCCTTCGGTGTGGAGCCCCGGGCCGTACGCGACGGCCTGCGCGACTTCCGCCCCGACGCGCACCGCATCGCGCACGTCGCGGACGTGGCCGGCGTCGCCTACGTCGACGACTCCAAGGCCACCAACACGCATGCCGCGGAAGCCTCGTTGGCGGCCTATGAGTCGATCGTGTGGATCGCCGGCGGCCTGGCGAAGGGCGCGACCTTCGACGAACTGGTCGCGAAGTCCGCGAAGCGGCTGCGCGGCGCCGTCCTGATCGGCGCCGATCGTGCCCTCATCCGTGAGGCCCTCGCGCGACACGCCCCGGAAGTACCCGTCGTCGACCTCGACCGGACCGACACTGGGGCGATGCTCCAGGCTGTCCAGGAGGCCCAGCGGCTCGCCGAGCCCGGCGACACGGTGCTGCTCGCCCCGGCCTGCGCCTCCATGGACATGTTCGCCAACTACAACCAGCGCGGCGACGCGTTCGCCCAGGCCGTGTCCGAACTCGGCAGCTGACCCGGCCGCCTGGCGCCGGGCGACCTCGGGAGAAACGCGTGGGACGCGCGATGCGCAGCGGAGGCGCTGATGCCCAGTAGCCGTACCGGCCGGCCGCCCGTGCAGCGGGCCGTGCGCCGGCCCCCCGCCCCCCGCCCGCCGCGCGACAACCCCGTCACACGGGCGTACGCGCGGGCCCGGCGGGCCTGGGACCGGCCGCTGACCGCCTACTACCTGGTCCTCGGCGGCAGCGCGCTGATCACCGTGCTCGGCCTGGTGATGGTCTACTCGGCCTCGCAGATCACCGCGCTGCAGATGGGGCTGACCGGCTCCTACTTCTTCCGCAAGCAGCTGCTGGCCGCGGTGATCGGCGCGGGACTGCTGTACGCGGCCTCGCGGATGCCGGTCAAGCTGCACCGGGCGCTGGCCTATCCGATCCTGGCCGGTGCCGTCTTCCTGATGGCCCTGGTGCAGGTGCCGGGGATAGGGATGGCGGTCAACGGCAACCAGAACTGGATCTCGCTCGGCGGCTCCTTCCAGATCCAGCCCAGCGAGTTCGGCAAGCTGGCGCTGGTGCTGTGGGGCGCCGACCTCCTGGCGCGCAAGCAGGACAAGAACCTGCTCAACCAGTGGAAGCACATGCTGGTCCCGCTGGTGCCGATGGCCTTCCTGCTGCTCGGGCTGATCATGCTCGGCGGCGACATGGGCACGGCGATCATCCTCACCGCGATCCTGTTCGGACTGCTGTGGCTCGCGGGGGCGCCGACCCGGATGTTCGTCGGCGTGCTGTCGATCGCCGCCCTGATCGGGGTGGTGCTGATCAAGACCAGCCAGAACCGGATGGCCCGGCTGGCCTGCATCGGCGCCACCGATCCCGGGCCGGGCGACAGCTGCTGGCAGGCCGTGCACGGCATCTATGCCCTCGCCTCGGGCGGACTGTTCGGTTCCGGGCTCGGTGCCAGTGTGGAAAAATGGGGCCAACTCCCCGAAGCGCACACCGACTTCATCTTCGCGGTCACCGGTGAGGAACTGGGCCTGGCGGGGACGCTGTCGGTGCTCGCCCTGTTCGCGGCTCTAGGCTATGCGGGTATCCGCGTGGCCGGACGCACGGAGGACCCCTTCGTGAGGTACGCCGCGGGAGGCGTGACCACCTGGATCACCGCCCAGGCGGTGATCAACATCGGTGCGGTGCTCGGCCTGCTGCCGATCGCCGGTGTCCCGCTCCCGCTGTTCTCCTACGGGGGATCCGCCCTGCTGCCGACCATGTTCGCCATCGGGTTGCTGATCGCCTTCGCGCGTGACGATCCCGCTGCGCGGGCGGCGCTTGCGATGCGGCAACCCCGCTTTGGTAGAAAGCGGGGGGCCGGGGGTCCCGCGGGACCCCGGAGATGGAACACGATGCGACGGCGCACCTCGGCGGTGCGCTCGTCCGGAGAGCGGTGAATTTCGGTGCATGTCGTACTCGCCGGCGGGGGTACCGCGGGCCACATCGAGCCCGCGCTCGCCCTCGCGGACGCCCTGCGCAGGCAGGACCCGACCGTGGGGATCACAGCCCTGGGCACGGAGCGCGGCCTGGAGACCACGCTCGTGCCGCAGCGGGGCTACGAGCTCGCGCTGATCCCGGCGGTGCCGCTGCCGCGCAAGCCCACGCCCGAGCTGATCACCGTCCCGGGCCGGCTGCGCGGCACGATCAAGGCCGCCGAGCAGATCCTGGAGCGCACCAAGGCGGACTGCGTGGTCGGCTTCGGCGGCTACGTCGCCCTGCCCGGCTACCTCGCCGCCAAGCGCCTCGGCGTGCCGATCGTGATCCACGAGGCCAACGCCCGGCCCGGCCTGGCGAACAAGATCGGCTCGCGGTACGCCGCCCAGGTCGCCGTGGCCACCCCCGACAGCAAGCTGCGCAACGCGCGCTACATCGGCATCCCGCTGCGCCACTCCATCGCCACCCTGGACCGGGCCGCCGCCCGCCCCGAGGCCCGCGCGATGTTCGGTCTCGACCCCAACCTGCCCACGCTGCTGGTCTCCGGCGGCTCGCAGGGCGCCCGCCGCCTCAACGAGGTCGTCCAGCAGGTCGCGCCCTGGCTGCAGCAGGCCGGCATCCAGATCCTGCACGCGGTCGGCCCGAAGAACGAACTGCCGCAGGTGCACCAGATGCCGGGGATGCCCCCCTACATCCCGGTAAGTTACCTGGACCGGATGGACCTCGCGTACGCCGCGGCCGACATGATGCTCTGCCGCGCGGGCGCGATGACCGTCGCCGAACTCTCCGCCGTCGGACTCCCGGCCGCCTACGTCCCGCTGCCCATCGGCAACGGCGAGCAGCGGCTGAACGCCCAGCCGGTGGTCAAGGCCGGCGGCGGTCTGCTGGTCGACGACGCGGAGCTCACCCCGGAGTGGGTGCAGCAGAACGTCCTGCCCGTGCTCGCCGACCCGCACCGGCTGTACCAGATGTCCCGCGCCGCCGCCGAGTTCGGCCGCCGGGACGCCGACGACCTCCTCGTCGGCATGGTGTACGAGGCGATCGCCGCCCATCGTGCACACCGATAGGCACGTATGACGAAAGGGCAGGGAGCGTGGCCGGACCCACCACCGCCGAGCGCGGTGAACGCCAGCAGGAGTCGTCCGGCCCGCCCCTGGTCCGCAGGCTGGGGCGGCGCCGGCTTCGTATGATCATCATTCTCGCGCTGGTGCTCGTCCTGGCCGGATCGGGCGCGCTGTGGACGCTGTACGGCTCCCAGTGGCTGCGCGTGGAGCGGGTCACCGTCTCGGGCACCCGGGTGCTCACCCCCCAGCAGGTGCGCGACGCGGCCAAGGTGCCGCTCGGGGCGCCGCTGGCGTCGGTCGACACCGACGGGATCGAGGCGCGGCTGCGCCGGAAACTGCCGCGGATCGACACCGTGGCCGTGGAGCGTTCCTGGCCGCACGGAATCACGCTGAAAGTGACGGAGCGGACTCCGGTTCTTCTTGTGCAAAAGGGCCGGAACTTCATGGAAGTGGACGCGGAGGGCGTCCGTTTTGCCACGATTTCCGAGCCGATTAATGGCGTTCCGCTGCTGCAATTGACGACCGCCGCACCGGGTTCCGCGACCGCGAGTCTGCGCCGCTTCGGCGAGAGCCGGCTGGTGCGCGCGGCGGTGTCCGTGGCCGCCGACCTGCCGGCCGCCGTCGCCCACGACACCCGGGCGGTCAAGGTGCGTTCCTACGACGACATCTCGCTGGAGTTGAGCGGGGGCCGCGCGGTGGCGTGGGGGAGTGCCGAGAAGGGGGCGCTGAAGGCCCGCACTCTCACCGCTCTCATGAAAGCGGCCCCGCATGCACGGCACTTCGACGTGAGCGTTCCCACGGCCCCTGCGTCAGCGGGGAGTTGACGCACATCCGCGCAGGCCAGCACCCTGGTTGGGCACCGCTACGGCTGATCACATAGGGTGAAAAGAAAAACGGGAGGTTCGGCGTGTTCGTTGAACGTGCGCCACTTGTCGACTTAGTGTCCTGTTCAGAAGACTCCAAGGAACGGACACACTGGTAACCCTAAACTTCAGGGTTAGGGTTCGGGTCGGCGATTCGGACCGTCCCATTCGGCATCAGTCGCCGGAGCGCGCCAGCAACGCGAGACGGCGACACGTAACTCGAGGCGAGAGGCCTTCGACGTGGCAGCACCGCAGAACTACCTCGCAGTCATCAAAGTCATCGGTGTCGGCGGCGGTGGTGTCAATGCCATCAACCGGATGATCGAGGTCGGTCTCAAGGGCGTCGAGTTCATCGCCATCAACACCGACGCGCAAGCTCTGTTGATGAGCGACGCCGACGTCAAGCTCGACGTCGGCCGTGAACTCACCCGGGGACTCGGCGCCGGAGCCAATCCGGCCGTCGGCCGCAAGGCCGCCGAGGATCACCGCGAGGAGATCGAGGAGGTCCTCAAGGGGGCCGACATGGTCTTCGTGACGGCCGGTGAAGGCGGCGGCACCGGCACCGGCGGCGCGCCCGTCGTGGCCAACATCGCGCGCTCGCTCGGCGCCCTCACCATCGGCGTGGTCACGCGCCCGTTCACCTTCGAGGGGCGGCGCCGCGCGAACCAGGCCGAGGACGGCATCGCCGAACTCCGCGAAGAGGTCGACACCCTCATCGTCATCCCCAACGACCGGCTGCTGTCCATCTCGGACCGCCAGGTCTCGGTCCTGGACGCCTTCAAGTCCGCCGACCAGGTCCTGCTCTCCGGTGTCCAGGGCATCACCGACCTCATCACCACCCCCGGCCTCATCAACCTCGACTTCGCCGACGTCAAGTCGGTCATGTCCGAGGCCGGTTCCGCCCTGATGGGCATCGGCTCGGCCCGCGGCGACGACCGCGCGGTGGCCGCGGCCGAGATGGCGATCTCCTCCCCGCTGCTGGAGGCGTCCATCGACGGCGCCCGCGGGGTGCTGCTCTCCATCTCCGGCGGCTCCGACCTCGGCCTGTTCGAGATCAACGAGGCCGCCCAGCTGGTCAGCGAGGCCGCCCACCCCGAGGCCAACATCATCTTCGGCGCGGTGATCGACGACGCGCTCGGCGACGAGGTCCGGGTCACCGTGATCGCGGCCGGCTTCGACGGCGGCCAGCCCCCGGCCAAGCGGGACAACGTCCTCGGCTCCTCCTCGGCCAAGCGCGAGGAGCCCGCTCCGGTACGGCAGCCCGAGAGCCGCCCGACCTTCGGCTCGCTGGGCAGCGTCAAGCCCAAGGAGGAGCCCGAGCCGGTGCCCGCTCCGGAGCCCGCGCCCGAGATCCCGGTGGCCCCGCCCATCACCCCGGCGCCGCGGAGCTACTCGGACAGCGCGGCCGAGGAACTGGACGTCCCGGACTTCCTGAAGTGATAGGACAGCGCGACACCGTGAACGGCGCGCACTTCGCCTTCACCGACCGGTGGGGCGGGGTGAGCGCCGTTCCGTACGAGGAGCTCAATCTCGGCGGCGCGGTCGGCGACGACCCCGACGCCGTCACCACCAACCGGGAGCTGGCCGCGAAGTCGCTCGGACTGGACGCGGCGCGGGTGGTGTGGATGAACCAGGTGCACGGCGCCGACGTCGCCGTCGTCGAGGAGCCGTGGGGGGACGCGCCCGTCCCGCGGGTGGACGCGATCGTCACCGCCCGGCGCGGACTCGCGCTCGCCGTGCTCACCGCCGACTGCACCCCGGTCCTGCTGGCCGACCCGGTCGCGGGGGTCGCGGCCGCGGCGCACGCCGGCCGGCCCGGCATGGTCGCCGGGGTCGTGCCCGCGGCGCTGAGCGCGATGATGGACCTGGGTGCCGATCCGTCCCGGATCGTCGCCCGCACTGGACCCGCGGTGTGCGGCCGGTGCTACGAGGTGCCCGAGGAGATGCGCGCCGAGGTGGCCGCCGTCGAGCCGGCGGCGTACGCCGAGACGAGTTGGGGCACGCCGGCGGTCGACGTGAGCGCCGGCGTGCACGCGCAGCTCGAACGGCTCGGGGTGCGCGACCGGGAGCAGTCGCCGGTGTGCACGCGCGAGTCGCGCGACCACTTCTCGTACCGCCGCGACCGCACCACCGGGCGGCTCGCGGGCTATGTGTGGCTGGACTGATGGGGCATGACGGACCGTAAGGACGAACTCGCCGGGAACCTGGCGAAGGTGGAGGAGCGCATCGCCGCCGCGTGCGCCGCGGCCGGGCGCCGGCGCGACGAGGTGACCCTGATCGTGGTCACCAAGACCTACCCGGCGAGCGATGTGCGCATCCTGGCGGAGCTCGGGGTGCGCCATGTCGCCGAGAACCGTGACCAGGACGCGGCGCCGAAGGCCGCGGAATGCTCGGATCTGCCCCTGTCGTGGCACTTCGTCGGTCAGTTGCAGACCAACAAGGTGCGTTCCGTGGTCGGTTACGCCGATGTCGTGCAGTCCGTAGACCGCGCCAGGCTCGTCACGGCGCTGTCGAAGGAGGCCGAGCGGGCCGGGCGCGAGATCGGCTGCCTGATCCAGGTCGCGCTGGACGCGGGCGAGAGCGCCCGGGGGGAGCGCGGGGGTGTGGCCCCCGCCGGGATCGAGGAGTTGGCCGGTCTGGTCGCCGCCTCGCCGGGGCTGCGGCTCGACGGCCTGATGACCGTCGCCCCGCTCACCGGGGAGTACGCCGGCCGCCAACGCGCGGCGTTCGAGCGGTTGATGGATTTGTCGACTGACCTGCGCCGAGCCCATCCGGCTGCAACCATGGTCTCGGCAGGGATGAGTGCGGACCTCGAGGAGGCCGTGGCGGCCGGGGCGACACATGTACGCGTCGGCACCGCGGTACTCGGAGTCCGCCCCAGGCTCGGGTAACGTCGCCAAGAAGTCGGACCACAGCAGAAAATATGGTCATTTCCGCTGAAAGGCGGGCAGAAGGACCACGTGGATCGCAGGCACTCGGCAGCGTCAGCCGATCCACCACAGAGCGGAGGACTCAGAGCATGGCCGGCGCGATGCGCAAGATGGCGGTCTACCTCGGCCTCGTGGAGGACGATGGGTACGACGGCCGGGGATTCGACCCCGACGACGACTTCGAGCCCGAGCTGGACCCGGAGCCCGAGCGGGATCACCGACGGCACGAGCCGTCCCACCAGTCGCATGGTACACATCAGTCACAAAGGGACGAAGAGGTACGAGTCGTCCAACCGCCCGCCCCGCGCGAGCCGGTGGCGCGGGCCGCTTCGCTCCCCGCGGAATCCAGCCGCCCGGCGCGCATCGCGCCCGTGTCATCCATCACACAAGAACGTCAGTCCCTGGAGAAGAACGCACCGGTGATCATGCCCAAGGTCGTGTCGGAACGAGAGCCGTACCGGATCACCACACTTCACCCGCGGACCTACAACGAGGCCCGTACCATCGGGGAACACTTCCGTGAGGGCACCCCGGTGATCATGAATCTGACTGAGATGGATGACACAGACGCGAAGCGACTTGTCGACTTTGCGGCCGGTCTGGTGTTTGGTCTTCACGGCAGCATCGAGCGGGTGACGCAGAAGGTGTTCCTGTTGTCGCCTGCTAACGTCGATGTCACGGCGGAGGACAAGGCCCGCATCGCAGAAGGCGGGTTCTTCAACCAGAGCTGAGACGCACGACCGGAAACGCAGTACGAAACAGGGGAGAGGGAAGCACCAGCCATGAGCGTGTTCGCGCAGGTGATCTACATCGCGCTGATGGTGTTCCTCATCGTGCTCATCTTCCGGTTGGTCATGGACTACGTCTTCCAGTTCGCCCGCTCGTGGCAACCCGGCAAGGCGATGGTGGTCGTCCTGGAGGCCACCTACACTGTCACCGATCCACCGCTGAAGCTTCTGCGGCGGTTCATTCCGCCGCTGCGTCTCGGGGGCGTGGCGCTCGACCTGTCCTTCTTCGTACTGATGATCATCGTCTACATCCTGATCTCCATCGTGGGCAGCTTCGCGAGGTGAATGTGGACGATACGGTCTTGCCGACTGCCGATGACTACGTTGAGGTGAAGAGATGCCGTTGACCCCCGAGGACGTGCGGAACAAGCAGTTCACGACCGTCCGCCTCCGAGAAGGCTATGACGAGGACGAGGTCGATGCCTTCCTCGACGAGGTCGAAGCCGAACTGACCCGCCTGCTCCGCGAGAACGAGGACCTGCGCGCCAAGCTGGCCGCCGCCACGCGCGCGGCCGCGCAGAACCAGCAGAACATGCGCAAGCCCCCGGAGCAGCAGGACCAGCAGCAGCCGCCGCAGGGCATGCGAGGTCCCGGCCAGCCGGTGCCCGCCGGCATATCGGGTCCGCCGCAGCAGCAGATGGGCGGCCCCATGGGTGGCCCGCCCCAGCTGCCGAGCGGTGCCCCGCAGCTTCCGGCCGGTCCGGGCGGACAGGGTCCGCAGGGTCCCGGCCAGATGGGTCCGGGTCCGATGGGCCAGGGCCCGATGCAGGGCCAGATGGGCCCCGGCGGTCCGATGGGCGGCCCCATGGGCGGTCCGATGGGCGGCCCCGGTCAGGGTCCCGGTGGCGACAGCGCCGCCCGTGTCCTGTCGCTGGCCCAGCAGACCGCCGACCAGGCGATCGCGGAGGCCCGTCAGGAGGCCAACAAGATCGTCGGCGAGGCGCGTTCGCGTGCCGAGGGTCTCGAGCGTGACGCCCGTGCCAAGGCCGACGCCCTGGAGCGGGACGCGCAGGAGAAGCACCGCGTCGCCATGGGCTCCCTGGAGTCCGCGCGCGCCACGCTGGAGCGCAAGGTCGAGGACCTGCGCGGCTTCGAGCGCGAGTACCGCACGCGTCTGAAGTCGTACCTGGAGTCGCAGCTGCGTCAGCTGGAGACCCAGGCCGACGACTCGCTGGCCCCGCCGCGCACCCCGGCGACCGCGTCGCTGCCGCCGTCCCCGGCGCCCTCCATGGCCCCGGCCGGTGCGAGCGCCCCGTCGTACGGCGGCAACCAGACGATGGGCGGCAACTCCGGCCCGTCCGCGCCGTCCTACGGCGGTCAGCAGCAGATGTCCCCGGCGATGACCCAGCCGATGGCGCCGGTCCGCCCGCAGGGTCCGTCCCCGATGGGCCAGGCCCCGTCGCCGATGCGCGGGTTCCTGATCGACGAGGACGACAACTGACAGCGCGCTGAGACGGTTACGACAACGGCGTCGGCAACGTCATAAGGGCGGGCCCCCCGGACTTCGGTCCCGGGGGCCCGCCCTTTTTACGCGGGTTGCGTCCGGGAGCACCGGCGCAGGTGCCCCACCTCGGTGGGGGCGCGAGGCTGGATCGATGTGCGGCTCCGCGGCGCGGGCGCACGGCATGCGCTCCGGCGGGCGTACGGCACGCGATCCGACGGCACCCATGAAGAAGGGCCCGGCCTCCTCGTCGGAGACCGGGCCCTTTCACACGACCGTGCTACGCCTTGCGCAGCCGGAACGTCAGCGACAGCCCCTCGTCGGTGAACGGCTCACCGAAGCCGGCGCCGTCCTCGGCCTCGCCCTGGGCGAAGTCGGTCGCCAGGACCTCCTCCGCGATCAGACCGGCGTGCGCCGTGAGCGCGGAGATCACCGCCGGGTCGGTCGAGACCCACCGCAGCGCGATCCGGTCCGCGACGTCCAGGCCGCTGTTCTTGCGCGCCTCCTGGATCAGGCGGATCGCGTCACGGGCCAGGCCCGCCTGCCGCAGCTCCTCCGTGATCTCCAGGTCCAGCGCCACCGTGGCACCGGAGTCGGACGCCACCGACCAGCCCTCACGCGGGGTCTCCGTGATGATCACCTCGTCCGGAGCGAGGGTGACCGTCTCGCCGTCGACCTCCACCGACGCCGTGCCCTCGCGCAGCGCCAGCGACAGCGCCGCCGCGTCGGCGTTCGCGATGGCCTTCGCCACGTCCTGCACCCGCTTGCCGAACCGCTTGCCCAGCGCCCGGAAGTTGGCCTTGGCCGTGGTGTCGACCAGCGAGCCGCCGACCTCGGCCAGGGAGGCGAGCGCGGAGACGTTCAGCTCCTCGGTGATCTGCGTGTGCAGCTCCGGGTCGAGCGTGTCGAAGCCCGCCGCCGCGATCAGCGCGCGGGACAGCGGCTGACGCGTCTTGACGCCGGACTCCGCGCGCGTGGCCCGGCCCAGCTCCACCAGTCGGCGCACCAGGACCATCTGCCGCGACAGCTCCGGGTCGATGGACGCCAGGTCCGCCTCCGGCCAGGCCGCCAGGTGCACCGACTCCGGCGCGCCCGGGGTCACCGGGACGACCAGGTCCTGCCACACCCGCTCGGTGATGAACGGGGTGATCGGCGCCATCAGCTTGGTGACCGTCTCCAGCACCTCGTGCAGCGTGCGCAGCGCGGCCTTGTCGCCCTGCCAGAACCGGCGGCGCGAACGGCGCACGTACCAGTTGGAGAGGTCGTCGACGAACGCGGACAGCAGCTTGCCGGCGCGCTGGGTGTCGTACGCCTCCAGGGCCTGGGTGACCTGGTCGGTCAGCGCGTGCAGCTCGCTGAGCAGCCAGCGGTCCAGCAGCGGGCGCTCGGCCGGCGCCGGGTCCGCCTCGCTCGGCGCCCAGCCGGACGTGCGCGCGTACAGGGCCTGGAAGGCGACCGTGTTCCAGTAGGTGAGGAGCGTCTTGCGGACGACCTCCTGGATGGTGCCGTGGCCCACGCGGCGCGCCGCCCACGGGGAGCCGCCGGCCGCCATGAACCAGCGCACCGCGTCCGCGCCGTGCTGGTCCATGAGCGGGATCGGCTGCAGGATGTTGCCCAGGTGCTTGGACATCTTGCGGCCGTCCTCGGCGAGGATGTGGCCGAGGCACACGACGTTCTCGTACGACGACTTGTCGAAGACGAGCGTGCCGACCGCCATCAGCGTGTAGAACCAGCCGCGGGTCTGGTCGATCGCCTCGGAGATGAACTGCGCCGGGTAGCGGCTCTCGAACAGGTCCTTGTTCTTGTACGGGTAGCCCCACTGCGCGAACGGCATCGAGCCCGAGTCGTACCAGGCGTCGATGACCTCGGGCACGCGCGTGGCCGTCTTCCCGCAGCCCTCGTGAGGGCAGGCGAAGGTCACGTCGTCGATGTACGGGCGGTGCGGGTCCAGCTCGGACTGGTCGGTGCCGGACAGCTCGGTGAGCTCGGCGCGGGAGCCGACGCAGGTGAGGTGGTCGTCCTCGCAGCGCCAGATCGGCAGCGGCGTGCCCCAGTAGCGGTTGCGGGAGAGCGCCCAGTCGATGTTGTTGTTCAGCCAGTCGCCGTAGCGGCCGTGCTTGACGGTCTCCGGGAACCAGTTGGTCTTCTCGTTCTCCGCGATCAGGCGGTCCTTGATCGCCGTGGTGCGGATGTACCAGGAGGGCTGCGCGTAGTAGAGCAGCGCGGTGTGACAGCGCCAGCAGTGCGGGTAGCTGTGCTCGTACGGCAGGTGCTTGAAGAGCAGCCCGCGCTGCTGGAGGTCCTCGGTGAGCTTCTCGTCGGCCTTCTTGAAGAAGACGCCGCCGACCAGCGGGACGTCCTCCTCGAAGGTGCCGTCCGGGCGGACCGGGTTCACGACCGGCAGGCCGTAGGAGCGGCAGACCTTGAGGTCGTCCTCACCGAAGGCGGGGGACTGGTGGACCAGACCCGTGCCGTCCTCGGTGGTGACGTAGTCGGCGTTCACCACGAAGTGCGCGGGCTCCGGGAACTCCACCAGCTCGAACGGCCGCTGGTACGTCCAGCGCTCCATCTCGGCGCCGGTGAAGGTCTGGCCCGTGGTCTCCCAGCCCTCGCCGAGCGCCTTGCCGAGCAGCGGCTCGGCGACGACGAGCTTCTCCTCGCCGTCGGTGGCGACGACGTAGGTGACCTCGGGGTGGGCGGCGACCGCCGTGTTGGACACCAGGGTCCACGGGGTGGTCGTCCACACCAGCAGCGCGGCCTCGCCGGCCAGCGGGCCCGAGGTCAGCGGGAAGCGGACGTACACGGACGGGTCGACGACCGTCTCGTAGCCCTGCGCCAGCTCGTGGTCGGACAGACCGGTGCCGCAGCGCGGGCACCACGGGGCGACGCGGTGGTCCTGGACGAGGAGGCCCTTGTTGAAGATCTCCTTCAGCGACCACCACACGGACTCCACGTACTCCGGGTCCATGGTCCGGTAGGCGTCGTCCAGGTCGACCCAGTAGCCCATGCGGGTCGTCAGCTCGGCGAAGGCGTCGGTGTGGCGGGTCACCGACTCGCGGCACTTGGCGTTGAACTCGGCGATGCCGTACGCCTCGATGTCCTGCTTGCCGGAGAAGCCCAGCTCCTTCTCCACCGCCAGCTCCACCGGCAGGCCGTGGCAGTCCCAGCCGGCCTTGCGGGCCACGTGGTGGCCGCGCATGGTGCGGAAGCGGGGGAAGACGTCCTTGAAGACGCGCGCCTCGATGTGGTGGGCGCCGGGCATGCCGTTGGCGGTGGGCGGGCCCTCGTAGAACACCCACTCGGGGCGGCCCTCGGACTGCTCCAGGCTCTTGGCGAAGATCTTCTGCTCGCGCCAGAAGTCGAGCACCGCGTGCTCGAGCGCGGGCAGGTCGACCTGGGCGGGTACCTGGCGGTACGTCGGCGCTGTCATCTGCGAGCTTCCTCCAACGGACTTTCTGCCTTCCGTCGGAGGGACGAGAGCCTTCGTCGTGCTGTACGCCGCTGTCGGCGGGCTCCCGCGGTACCACCCTCCTTGGCCCCCCGGCACGTCGTGCGTACCGGTGAGCCCCCTCATTAGGGTCGCGATGCCGGGTCTACTGGCCCCCACGGGGTGTTCTTCCGGCGGCTCCGGGGTGATCTTCACGTCGCGCTCGCCCCCGGGCTCACACCGTCCCCGGGTCGCTCTGGGCTGCGTACGCCGCTACTCGTCCCCATCCACGCTTTTCGCTGCGCCCAGTGTACGGCGCCGCGCGGACAGCGGCCGACCGCATTTACGGCGACCGGTCCCCGGCGAGCGCCTCGCCGCGCCCCGGCGGGCCGCGGACGGGGCCGCCCGGGGTGACCCGAATGGGCAGGTGCCCGGTGGCCGGATACCGCAGGCTGCCGCCGCGCGGCATACCCGGCCAAGAGCTGGGCACAACGCATGCAGACCTGCCGCGCGGGGGGCGCGGGGAGGGCGAATCGGGCGGCGTGCCCCGTTGCCGCGGGACTCGAGTCGATTTATCGTCCCAGCACGATTCGCGAGCAAGATCACAATATGTGAAGGGGCCGCGGCCATGGCGAAAAAGACCGCCGTACAGCAGTCGGCGTCCCGCCGGTCCTCACAGGCCTCCGGCGGTGCGGCCAAGGACGTGAGCGGGAAGAAGTCGGTCGCGGCACGGGCGGGCGCCGAGCAGGCGGCCACCGGCACGGCCGCCGCACAGAAGGACGCCACGCAGAAGGCCGCCACCCGGAAGGCTCCCGCGAAGAAGGCGGCCCCCGCGAAGAAGGCTCTCGCGAGGAAGGCCACGGCGAAGAAGACCGCGGCGGAAGCGGCCCCTGCCAGGAAGGCCGCGGCGAAGACGGCCGTGGTGAGGAAGGCGGCGGAGAAGGCGCCCGCCAAGAAGGCCGCCCCGGCGAAAACGGCGAAGGAGAGGGCTGCCGTCGGCTCCTCGGGGGCAGAGAAGACGACGGCGAGGAAGAAGGCCCCGGCGAGGAAGGCGACGACGGACACGGCACCCGCGAAGAGGACGGCCGCGAAGAAGGCGCCCCCCGAGAAGACCACGGAGAAGAAGACCACGGAGAAGAAGACGGCGGAGAAGAAGGCGGCGGCGACCAGGACCACAACGGCGAAGACCACGGAGAGCAGGACCCCAGCGGCGAAGACCGCTGCGGCGGCCGAGGGCACCGGGAAGGCGGGTGCGCGCAAGGCGTCCGCCGGGAAGAACCCGGCCGGGAAGGCCGCCGCGCAGCGGACCGCGCCCGGATCGGCCCCGGCCGGGAAGACCCCGGCGGCCACGGCAGCGACCGGGGGCGCAGCGCCCGCCGGTGCCGACGGTGCCGGCACCGGCACGACCCGTAGCACGACCCGTAGGAAGAGCACGGCCAAGAAGGTGGGCGCGGCTGCGGCCGCGGAGCAGACGGGAGCCACGACGGTGGTTGCGAAGAAGACTCACTCCACGGCCACGGCGGCCACGACCGCCGTTCCCAAGGCCCGCGCCGGCGCCGCGGAGCCCGGCGACCTGGCGGTGCGCCCCGGAGAGGACCCGTGGACCCCTGAGGAGGTCGCCGAGGCCCGGGCCGAGCTGCAGGCCGAGGGGGACCGGCTGCGCGCCGAGCTCACCTCGTCCGAGAAGTCGCTGGCCGGCCTGATGCGCGACTCCGGCGACGGCGCGGGCGACGACCAGGCGGACACCGGCACCAAGAACATCACCCGCGAGCACGAGCTGGCGCTGGCCGCCAACGCGCGCGAGATGCTCACCCAGATCGAGCACGCCATGGAGCGGCTCGAGGCGGGCACCTACGGCCTGTGCGAGAACTGCGGCAACCCGATCGGCAAGGCGCGCATGCAGGCGTTCCCGCGGGCCACCCTGTGCGTGGAGTGCAAGCAGAAGCAGGAGCGCAGGTACTGACGGGGACGGGTGGCGCCGGTGGGCGTGCCGTACCCTCGTCCTCAGTCAGGTACCTAGGTTGAGGGACTCACGTGGCAGAGGCGGAGCGCATCATCGGTACGCCGGAGACTCCTGAGGCGCCGGGATCCGGACCGGAGCAGTCGTCCGGCGCGGACGGGCGGGCCGGCGCCGACGCGCGGCCCCGGGGCAGGCGGCGGATCGCCGTGCTGTTCGCGGTCGCCGCCTTCGCGTACCTGCTGGACCTGGGCAGCAAGCTGCTCGTGGTCGCCAAGCTGGAGCACCACGCGCCGATCGAGATCGTCGGGGACTGGCTGAAGCTGGACGCGATCCGCAACGCGGGCGCCGCGTTCGGCTTCGGCGAGGCATTCACCGTGATCTTCACGGTGATCGCGGCGGCGGTGATCGTCGTCATCGCCCGGCTGGCCCGCAAGCTGTACAGCCTGCCCTGGGCGATCGCGCTGGGCCTGCTGCTGGGCGGCGCGCTCGGCAACCTCACCGACCGGATCTTCCGCGCGCCGGGCGTGTTCGAGGGCGCCGTCGTCGACTTCATCGCGCCCAAGCACTTCGCCGTGTTCAACCTCGCCGACTCGGCGATCGTGTGCGGCGGCATCCTGATCGTGCTGCTGTCCTTCCGGGGGCTGGACCCGGACGGCACCGTCCACAAGGACTGAGCCACACGGACTGAGCCACAGGGACCGAGCCACAGGGACCGGGCCGCCAGGACGGGCGTGCGGGGCTGCCGGACCCGTCCGGCATACTCGACGGGTGAGCACGATTCCCGAGATCCGTACCCTGCCCGTGCCCGACGGCCTGGAGGGCGAGCGCGTCGACGCCGCCATCTCCCGCATGTTCGGCTTCTCCCGCACCAAGGCGGCCGAGCTGGCCGCGGCCGGGAAGGTCACGGTCGACGGGGCGGTGGTCGGCAAGTCGGAGCGGGTGCACGGCGGGGCCTGGCTCGAGGTCGAGATGCCCCAGGCGCCCGCGCCGGTGCAGGTCGTCGCCGAGCCGGTCGAGGGCATGGAGATCGTGCACGACGACGACGACGTGGTCGTGATCGTCAAGCCGGTCGGCGTCGCCGCCCACCCCAGCCCCGGCTGGAGCGGGCCCACGGTGATCGGCGGGCTGGCCGCGGCCGGCTACCGGATCTCCACCTCCGGCGCCGCCGAGCGCCAGGGCATCGTGCACCGCCTGGACGTGGGCACGTCCGGACTGATGGTGGTCGCCAAGTCCGAGTACGCGTACACCTCGCTCAAGCGCCAGTTCAAGGAGCGCACGGTCGACAAGCGCTACCACACGCTGGTGCAGGGCCACCCGGACCCGACCAGCGGCACCATCGACGCGCCCATCGGCCGCCACCCGAACCACGACTACAAGTGGGCGGTGACCGCCGAGGGCAAGCCGTCCGTCACGCACTACGACCTCATCGAGGCGTTCCGCGCGGCCTCCCTGCTCGACGTGAAGCTGGAGACGGGCCGCACCCACCAGATCCGCGTGCACATGGCCGCCCACCGCCACCCCTGCGTCGGCGACCTGACCTACGGCGCCGACCCCACCCTCGCCAAGCGGCTGCGCATCACCCGCCAGTGGCTGCACGCCGTACGGCTCGGCTTCGAGCACCCCGGCAGCGGCGAGTGGGTGGAGTTCGCCAGCGACTACCCCGAGGACCTGCAGCGGGCCCTCGACCAGGTCCGCGAGGAGACCTACGCATGAGCCGGCCCTCCTTCGCGGTGCGGCTCGCCGAGGACCCGGCCGACCGCGAGGCGTGCTTCGCGGTGCGCAAGCAGGTCTTCGTCCACGAGCAGGGCGTGCCCGAGGACATCGAGTACGACGCCTACGACGCGGACGCCGTGCACGTCCTCGCGGTCCGCGCGGACGGCATGCCGCTGGGCACCGGCCGCCTGCTGCACGGCGAGGCCGCCGCGGCCAAGAACGGCGGCGACCCGCTGGTCGGCTCCCTGGGCCGGCTCGCCGTCACCCGGGAGGCGCGCGGGCTCGGCGTCGGTGCGGCGCTGGTGCGGGCCGTGGAGGAGGCGGCACGCGCGCGGGGACTGAGCGCGGTGGACCTGCACGCGCAGACGCACGCGCTGGGCTTCTACGAGCGCCTCGGCTACGAGGTGTACGGCCCGGAGTTCCCGGACGCCGGTATCCCGCACCGGGCGATGCGCCGGCCCCTGTGACCGGCGGGGTTAGGCGGCGACCGGGGTACCCCGTGTGCTGAGGACGACAAAAGCGGCAGGCGTGGCAGGCTGGACACCCGGACGCTCTTGATCGTCCCGCACCCCGTCGTCTCGTCTCCGGAGCGCTGACCGTGGATCAGTTGGCCCTGCTGTTCGTGCTGTTGCTCGGGGCCGTGGTGAGCGTCCCGGTCGGGGACCGGTGGGGGCTGCCGGCACCGGTGCTGATGACGATCCTGGGCGTCGTCCTCGCCGTACTGGACTTCGTGCCGAATGTCGACATCCCGCCCGAGCTGATCCTGCCGACGCTGCTGCCGCCGCTGCTGTACGCGGCGGTGCGGCGCACGTCCTGGCGGCAGTTCGCGCACAACAGACGGCCCATCTTCCTGCTGGCGGTCGCGCTGGTCTTCGTCACCACGGTGTGCGTGGCCGCCGTCGCCCACTCCATCGTGCCGGGCCTGCCGGTCGCCGCGGCGGTCGCGCTGGGCGCGCTGGTCGCGCCGCCCGACCCGGTCGCGGCGACCGCCGTCGCCGGGCAGCTGGGGCTGCCGCGCCGCCTGGTGTCGATCCTGGAGGGCGAGGGCCTGTTCAACGACGTGACGGCCATCGTGCTCTACCACGTCGCCATCGCCGCCGCCGTCAGCGGCACCTTCTCGCCCTGGCGGGCCGGGCTGGACTTCCTGCTCTCCGCCGTCGTCGCGGTCGCCGTCGGGGTCGGGCTCGGGTGGGGCGCCAACAAGCTGATGAGCCTGCTGGAGGACGCCACCCTGCAGATCGGGCTCACCCTGCTCGTGCCGTACGCCTCGTACGTGCTCGCGGAGGAGCTGCACGGCTCCGGGGTGCTCGCCGTGCTGATGACCGCCCTCTTCCTCGCCGAGTACGCGGCGGACGCCGACGACGTGATGACCCGGCTCGCCGGGCACACCTTCTGGGACATCGTCGACACGCTCGTCACCGGTGTCGCCTTCGGGCTGATCGGCCTGGAGCTGCACAACGCGATCCGCACCGCCTCCGGCCGGTGGGGCGAGATGCTCGGCTGGGCCGGGACCGTGGTGGGCGTGGTCGTCGTCGTCCGGCTGGCCTGGCTGCTGCCGGCGACCTGGCTGACCAAGCGGCTGCACGCCCGACGCGACTACGACGAGGACATCCCGATGACCTGGCGGGAGACCGTCGTCATGTGGTGGTCGGGGATGCGCGGCGTGGCCTCCGTCGCGCTGGCCCTGGCCGTGCCGTTGAAGACCGACTCCGGGGCGCCGTTCCCGGACCGCGACGAGATCGTCTTCATCGCCTTCGGCGTGATCATGGCGACGCTGGTGGTGCAGGGGCTGAGCCTGCCCTGGCTGGTCAGGCGGCTCGGGGTGCGGGCCGACACCGAACGGGAGAAGGAGTTCGAGAAGGAGCTGGCCGTCCGCGCGGCCAAGGCGGCCAAGAAGCGGCTGCGGGAGATCGAGTCCGTGGAGGAACTGCCGGAGGAGCTGTCCGAGCAGATGCTGCGCCGCGCCTTCGAGATCGGGGTGCGGATCAGCCCGGACATCGGCGAGGACGAGCGGCGCGAGGCGCACGAGCAGCGGGTGCGGCGGCTGAAGCGGGTGCGCAGGATCCAGCAGGAGATGCTGAGCGCGGCGCGGCACGAGGTGCTGGCGGCGCGCAGCGAGCCGGGCGCCGACCCGGAGATCGTGGACCGCGTGCTGCGGCACCTGGACGTGCGGTCCCTGCGCTGACGCCCCCGCGGGGCGCCCCCGGTGCATAGGATCGGATCATGACTCGCAACGTCGTGATCAGTGGTGGAGGGACCGGCATCGGACTCGCCGCGGCGCGGGTGTTCGCCGGGGACGGCGACCGGGTGCTGCTGCTCGGGCGGCGCCCCGAGGTGCTGGAGAAGGCCGGGGTGCCCAGGGCGCTCACCTTCGCGGCGGATCTCGGCGAACCGGCCGACGTGCGCCGTGTGGAGCGATTCGTCGCCGCCGAGTTCGGCACCGTGGACGTGCTGATCCACAGCGCGGGCGGGGCGGGCTACCTGGAGCCTTCGAGCGGCAGCGAGGACCCGCTGGAGCAGGCCGCCTACGACTGGAACCTCAACTTCAGGCAGAACACGCTCACCGCGGTGCTGCTCACCGAGGCGCTGAAGAACCGGCTCGCCGATCCCGGCGGCCGGCTGCTCTTCCTCAGCTCCATCGCCGCCTACCGCGGCTCCGGCAGCGGGGCGTACGCGGCGGCCAAGGCCGCGCTGCACCCGTACGCCCACGACCTGGCCCGGCAGCTGGGGCCGCGCGGGGTGACCGTGAACGTCGTCGCGCCCGGCTACATCGAGGACACCGACTTCTTCGGCGACACGATGACCGAGGAGCGGCGGGCGCAGCGGATCGCCGAGACGTCCAACGGGCGCGCCGGGACGCCCGGGGACGTGGCGGCCACCCTGCACTGGCTGGCCTCACCGGGCGCGGCGCACATCACCTCGCAGATCATCCAGGTCAACGGGGGCGCGGAACGGGGTCACTGACCCTTGCGGCGCCCGGCGGGTCAGCCCCGGCCGGTCCTGGCCGGGGGTGCCTCGTACGCGCGGCGGTGGTGGCCGTCGGGCGAGGTGCGGGCCGCCGGCACGCCGGGCGGTGACACGGCGTCCGCGGTGTTGACGCGGGGCAGGGCGTAGGGGTGCTCGGCGCACAGCCACGCGATCATGCGCTCGCGCACGGTGACCCGTACCGTCCAGATGTCGTCGGCGTCCTTCGCCGTGACCAGGGCCCGCACCTGGAGGGTGTTCGGGGTGGAGTCCGTGACCACCAGGCTGTAGTCGCGGCCGTCCCAGGCCGGGCACTCGCGCAGGATGTCCCGCAGCCGCTCGCGCATCGCGTCGATCGGGGCGGAGTGGTCCAGGTGCCAGAAGACGGTGCCGGTCATCTGGGGCGTGCCGCGCGACCAGTTCTCGAACGGCTTGGACGTGAAGTACGACACCGGCATGGTGATCCGGCGCTCGTCCCAGGTCCGCACCGTCAGGAAGGTCAGCGTGACCTCCTCGACCGTGCCCCACTCGCCGTCCACCACGACGGTGTCGCCGAGGCGCACCATGTCGCCGAAGGCGATCTGGAAGCCGGCGAACATGTTGCTCAGCGTGGACTGGGCCGCGACACCGGCGACGACGCCGATGATGCCGGCCGAGGCCAGCAGCGAGGCGCCGGCCGCCCGCATCCCGGGGAAGGTCAGCAGCATCGCGGAGACCGCCACCACGCCGACGAGCGCGGAGACCACCCGCATGATCAGCGTCACCTGGGTGCGCACCCGGCGCACCCGGGCGGGGTCGCGGTGCGCCCGGGCGCTGGCGTAGCGGGTGTAGGACGTCTCGACGACGGCGGCGGCGATCCGGATCACCAGCCAGGCGGCGGAGCCGATCAGCACCAGGGTCAGGACGTGCCCGACCGCGGCCCGGTGGTGCGGCAGCACCCCGGCCTGCACGTACGAGCCTCTGAGCAGGGCCGCGCACAGCACGAGCTGGTAGGGGATGCGGCCCCGGCGCAGCAGCTCCCACAGCGGGGTGTGCGGGTTGCGTGCGTCGGCCTTCTGCAGCAGCCGGTCCGTGGCCCAGCCGACGGCCAGGGTGAGGACGACCGAGCCGCCGATGACGATCAGCGGGCGGAGTACGTCTTCCATGCCTCCGAACGTAACCGGGCCCGGGCGCTCATGAACATGTGAGTTCCGGGCCTTCGTGGGTACGGCACCATGGGTTCATGAACATCATGCTCTTTCACTCGACCTACGGCCTGCGCCCCGCGGTGCGCGAGGCCGCCGACCGGCTGCGGGAGGCCGGGCACGAGGTGTGGACCCCGGACCTCTTCGAGGGCCGGACCTTCGACACGGTCGAGGAGGGCATGGCGGCCAAGGACGAGATCGGCAAGGACGAGCTGCTCAAGCGGGCCGTGCTGGCCGCCGCTCCCTACTCGGAGCGGGGGCTGGTGTACGCCGGTTTCTCGCTGGGCGCGTCGATCGCGCAGACCCTCGCCCTCGGCGACGACAAGGCGCGCGGGCTGCTGCTCCTGCACGGCACCTCGGACATCGCGCCGAACGCCCGGGTGGACGACCTCGCGGTGCAGCTGCACGTGGCGGAGCCGGACCCCTTCGAGTCGGACGACTGGCTGAACGCCTGGTATCTGCAGATGGGCCGCGCGGGCGCGGACGTCGAGGTGTACCGCTACGCCGGGGCCGGCCATCTCTACACCGACCCCGGTCTGCCGGACTGGGACGCGGAGGCGGCCGAGGCCACCTGGCGGGTGGCGCTCGGCTTCCTCGACAGCCTCTAGGCCGGGTTCAGCGGCCCGTGCGGCGGGCTCAGCCTGCCGCGCGGTAGGCGGCCCAGCTCTGCTGCATGCGGGTCACCTGGCCGGCGGTGAACTGGTACATGCAGGAGTCGTACGTGTAGTCCATGAAGTTGTGGATCGGGTCGGCGCCCGGCTTGTTGGCGCAGGTGTCGCGGCCGGTCGGGCACTGGTACGCGGCGCTCTTCTCGGCCGGGGTGTCGTCGACGTAGTCGCCGTTGCCGTTACAGCCGCCCTGGAAGGTGTGGTACAGGCCCATCCAGTGGCCGACCTCGTGGGTCGCGGTGTCGCCCTGGTTGTAGTTGGCGGCGGAGCCGCCGGGCAGCGAGGCGTCCAGGATGACCACACCGTCCATGGACGGGCTGGACTTGTAGGAGCTGGGGAAGGTGGCCCAGCCGAGCAGCCCGCCGCCGAGGTTGGCGGTGTAGATGTTGAGCGCGTTCGCCCCGCCCTTGCGCAGGGCGGTCTTCATCGCCTTCTCCTCGGCGGAGCCGTCGGTGAGGTTGTACCAGGCGGCGTTGTCGGTGTAGTCGGTGCCGGCCAGGGTGAACTGGAAGCCGGAGTCGTTGTTGCCGGTGCCCTGGCCGGCGTACGCCGCGTTCAGCACGTTCATCTGGGCGCTGATGTCACTGGAGCTCAGGTTGCCGGCGGCGCCGTCGTGGATGACGTGGAAGTACACGGGGACGGTGGCCGAGGTGGCGGCCAGCGAGGCGCGGCCGCTAGCGCGCAGCTGGTCCAGCTTCTTGTGCAGGTCGGCGTCCATGGCCTTGGCCTTGGCGTCGGTGACCTCGTTGGGCTCGGCGACGTGCTGTCCGGCCGCCGGGCGGGCCTCACGGGCGGCGGCGTTGCCGCTGTCGGCGCACGCGGCGGCGGGGGTGCCGGCGGCGGCGACGGTGGTGGGGGCCGAGAGCGGGGAGAGCAGCAGGGTTCCGGCCACGGCCGCGGTGCCGAGCAGGCGTCTGCGCGTGGAGGGGGATATCCGGGCAAGCGCACGCATGAGTGTCTCCTGGTGGAGGCGGTGGGGTGCGGCGCAGGGGGAGTTTCCTGTGCCGTGGCCCGGAGATTACGTGCACATGACCAAGCGGGAAGAGCAGTGATCAGGCCACATCGGCTCATAGGGATACCCCTGTACCGCGGCGGGTGGTGTGTCCGGATTCGCGCGCGGATCACACCACCCGCGGGGCCCGCGTGACGAGAAGTCAGCCGTTCAACGAAGGCGCTGCGCTGGCTGAAAATCGTCCTTCACGCACAGCTGTCACACAGGGTCGTAGGTCCGCTCGACCTTCTGCGTGCCGCTGCGGGTGCGGTAGGAGCGGACCCAGGCCGAGGTCGCGTCCGGATCGGTGCGGTCGGACAGCACGTAGTAGTCCATCTGCGCCCGCTCGGCGGTCAGGTCCAGCACGCCGTAGCCGTGCCGGTCGGTGTCGACCCAGTGGACGTGCCGGTTGGCGGCCCGGATCACCGGCGAGGCGAGCGCGGAGATCGTGCCCTCGGGCGCCTTGACGATGTCGTCGAGGTTGTCGGACGTCACCGAGGTGACCACGAACTCGGTCGCGGCCGACGGCGAGAGCGGATACGTCCCCGCATCCACCGGCACGTCGTTCGCCCACGCCATGTGGATGTCGCCGGTCAGGAAGACGGTGTTGCGGATCGCGTTGGCCCGCAGGTGCGCCAGCAGTTCGCGCCGGTCGTCGGTGTAGCCGTCCCACTGGTCGGTGTTGATCGCGATGCCCTCCTGGGGCAGCCCGAGCAGCTTCGCCAGCGGCTTCAGCAGGTCCGCGGAGAGCGAGCCGACGGCGAACGGCGAGATCATCACGGAGTTCCCGACCAGCCGCCAGGTGGTGTCGGAGGCCTTCAGTCCGGCCTTGAGCCAGTCCAGCTGCGCCCGGCCGGTGATCGTGCGGTCCGGGTCGTCCACCGAGCCGGAGGCCGTCGCCGCCTGCTGCGAGCGGAAGGAGCGCAGGTCCAGCAGCGACAGGTCGGCGAGCTTGCCGAAGCGCAGCCGGCGGTAGGTGGTGCCGGCCAGCGCCGGGCGCACCGGCATCCACTCGAAGTAGGCCTGCTTGGCTGCCGCCTGACGCGCGGCCCAGGTCCCCTCGGCGCCCTCGGTGTGGTTGACCGCGCCGCCCGACCAGGCGTTGTCGGCGAACTCGTGGTCGTCCCAGATCGCCACCACCGGCGCCTTCAGGTGCAGCGCCTGCAGGTCGGGGTCGGTCTTGTACGTCGCGTGCCGGATCCGGTAGTCGGCGAGCGTGAGGATCTCGTGGGCGGGCGCGTGGGGACGGACGACCGTGCCGCGGGCCGCGTACTCGCCCGAGCCGTACTCGTAGATGTAGTCGCCGAGATGCAGCCAGGCGTCCAGGTCGGAGCGGGCCGCGAGATGGCGGTACGCCGCGAAGTGGCCCGCCTCCCAGTTGGCGCAGGAGACCACGCCGAAGCGGAGGCCCGCCACCGGGGCGTCGGCGGCGGGCGCCGTGCGGGTGCGGGCGACGGGGGAGTCGGTGCCGCCGGCGGAGAAGCGGAAGTAGTAGTCGGTGGCCGGCCTCAGGCCGCGCACATCGGCCTTGACGGTGTGGTCGGAGGCGGCGGTCGCGACGACCGTGCCGCGGGCGACGACGTCGGTGAGCGCCCGGTCGGTGGCGACGACCCAGGCGACCTCGGTGTCCGGGCCGGTCCCCGAACCCGGTATCGCCTCGGGGACGGGCGTCACCCGGGTCCACAGCAGGATGCCGTCGGGCAGCGGGTCGCCGGAGGCCACGCCGTGCAGGAAGGCGGGCGCGGCGGACGCGGCCCGGGCCGGCAGGGCGGCGGCGAGCGGGCCGGCCAGGACAGCCGTCGCCGCCGCGGCCTTGACGACCGTACGGCGGCGAGGGGCGGGGGAGGGGGTGTCTCCCGGCGAGGTGTGGGATCTGTATCGACTGGTCACGACCGATCAGGTTACTGATCGGTATGCGAGACAGCGGGCGAACCGGCAAAAGTTCGCCCGCTGTTGGGTTTCCGGTCGGGTCAGCCCTTGAGCGCCTTGTCGATCGCCGTGGTGAACTCCTCGACCGTCATCGGGGCGTTCTTGCCGTCCGACCCGGTGACCTTCTTGCCGTCCATGACGAGCGTCGGCGTGCCCTGGAAGTCGTACTTCTGGCCGTCCTTGTCGAACTTCTCGCTCATCACCAGGGCCCACTTGTCGTAGGTCCCGTCCTTGACGGCCTTCTGGAACGCGGCGTTGTTCTTCAGGGCGCCGACCGTGTCCGCCACCTTGATCAGGTAGGCGTCGTCCTTGAACTTGTCGTCCTGCTCCTCGGGGTGGTACTTCGCCGAGTACAGGGCGGCCTTGTACTCCAGGAAGGCCTCGGGGCTGACGTTCAGCGCCGCGCCGAGGGCGCTGAGCGCGTTGCGGGAGCCCTCGCCCGGGATGTTGGTGTCGATGAAGGTGGCACCGACGAACTGGATCTTGTACTTGCCCTCGTCGACGTCCTTCTTGACGGTCTGGCCCACCGTCTGCTCGAAGGCCGCGCAGACCGGGCAGCGCGGGTCCTCGTACATCGCGAGGGTCTTCTTGGCGGTGCTCTTGCCGATGACGACGGTCGTGCCGTCCGTGCCGGTGGTGTTGGCCGGCTTGACGAGCTTCTCGTCCTTGACGGCCTCCCAGTGGCCCGGCTTGTTGGCCTGGACGACCGCGTAGCCTATGCCGCCGGCCGCCGCGAGGACGGCGACGACCGACACCGCGACGGTGACCTGCCGCTTGACCTTGGCGCGCTTGGCCTCGCGCTCGCGCTCGGCCCGCAGCCGCTCGCGCGCCGCCGTCTTGGCCGCCTGGGTGTTCCGCTTGCTCATGGTGATGATCTCCGTGGAGGACACGCGCACGCTCGGGGTGCGCGGGACGAATTCGGGGGACTGCCGGTGCTCCGGGTGTTCGCCTCGGGTGAGCCCCGGCTCACCGGGGGTCGGCCCCGGGTGAGCGGGGGGTCAGGCGAACACGGGCGGGCAGGGCGGTCCACGCCGTCCCAGGGAGTGCGCGAGCAGCGGGCCGCGGACGGCGGCCGTGCGGCGGACGGGGCGCGGCAGCCGGCGGTGCGGGCCGGGCGTGCGGACGGTGACCGCGGCGACGGCCACCAGCAGCGGACGGAACGTGGTCGCGGCCACCGCCCGCAGCAGCTGGGCCAGGGCCCGCTCGCCCCGGCGCAGCCAGGCCGCGGCGACCAGGCCGACGCTCACGTGCGCGGCCAGCAGCAGCCAGGCGGTGACCGGGTCGGCGTGGGCCAGCAGGGCCGGCAGCCGGTCGGTGTCCGTGCCGGTCATCCGGGCCAGCGGGGTGCCCACGGCCGCGTGGTTGCCGCACAGCACGTCCCAGCCGACCGAGCGCAGCGGGCCGGCGACCGGGCCGCCCGCCGCGCCGTAGCACAGGTGCTGGCCCGTGGTGAACAGCGTGTCCGCGGCCAGCTCCAGCGGGACCAGCAGCGCGGCGATCCGGCCGAAGCCCCGCTCGCGGCCCGCCAGCGCGTAGGCGAGCGCGAACACGGCTCCCGCGACCGCGGCCACGGTGCTCGCGGGCAGCGGGACCCGGGACAGCAGCACGTGCGACGCGGAGCTGAGCGTCACGACCAGTGCCGTGAACAGCGCCGCGCGGAGCGCTCTGAGGTGGGTCCCGGATATGTCCATAGCGAGTCAAGAGTGTGGCACGAGCTCCGGTAAGGGACCCCTAAAGGGTCCCTGTGAGAGCTCACACCGTGATCGTGGGGCTCACAGCCCCGGAATGCGGCCGTTGCGGAACAGGTCGAGGAAGATCTGGTGGTCGGCACGCGCGCGTGCGCCGTAGTCGTGCGCGAAGTCGACCAGGAGCGGCGCGAAGCCCTCCTCGTCGGCGGCGATCGCCGCGTCGATGGCCCGCTCGGTGGAGAAGGGCACCAGCGACTCGCCCGACTGGTCGTCGGCGGCCGCGTGCATGGTGGCCGTGGCCCGGCCGAGGTCGGCGACGACGCTCGCGATCTCCTCCGGGTCGTCGATGTCGCCCCAGTCCAGGTCGACCGCGTACGGCGACACCTCGGCGACCAGCTGCCCGGCGCCGTCCAGCTCGGTCCAGCCCAGCCACGGGTCGGCGTGCGCCTGCAGCGCCCGCTGGGAGATCACCGTGCGGTGGCCCTCGTGCTGGAAGTAGTCACGGATCGCCTGGTCCGTGATGTGCCGGGAGACCGCCGGCGTCTGGGCCTGCTTGATGTAGATCACGACGTCGTTCTCCAGGGCGTCGCTGTGCCCCTCCAGCAGGATGTTGTACGACGGCAGCCCGGCCGAGCCGATGCCGATCCCGCGCCGGCCCACGACGTCCTTGACCCGGTAGGAGTCCGGGCGGGCCAGGGAGGTCTCCGGCAGCGTCTCCAGATAGCCGTCGAAGGCCGCCAGCACCTTGTAGCGCGTGGCCGCGTCCAGCTCGACGGAGCCGCCGCCGTCGGCGAAGCGGCGCTCGAAGTCGCGGATCTCGGTCATCGAGTCCAGCAGCCCGAACCGGGTCAGCGCCCGCGCGTCGCGCAGCGCGTCCAGCAGCGGGCCCTGCGCGGTGTCCAGCGTGAACGGCGGCACCTCGTCGCTCTTGGCGCCGGTCGCCAGGGCGTGGATGCGCTCGCGGTAGGCGGCCGCGTAGATCTGCACCAGCTCCGTGATCTGCTCGTCGCTGAGCGCCTTGGCGTACCCGACGAGCGCGATGGAGGCACTGAAGCGCTTCAGGTCCCAGGTGAAGGGGCCGACGTAGGCCTCGTCGAAGTCGTTGACGTTGAACACCAGGCGGCCGTTGGAGTCCATGTAGGTGCCGAAGTTCTCCGCGTGCAGATCGCCGTGGATCCACACGCGCGAGGTGCGCTCGTCCAGGAACGGGCCACCCCGCTTGTCCTCGTCCACGTCGTGGTAGAAGAGGCACGCCGTACCCCGGTAGAAGGCGAACGCCGAAGCCGCCATCTTGCGGAACTTCACCCGGAACGCCGCCGGGTCGGCGGCCAGGAGCTCGCCGAAGGCGGTGTCGAAGACGGTGAGAATCTCCTCACCGCGCTGCTCGTCGCCAAGCTGGGGTACCGACATCGCTGGATGCCTCCTGGTGCAGGTGGTGCAGTGGGTGTGCGAAGCGTCTCTGCCGCTTCCAACGGATGAAGGTACGCCGTAGTGCCCGGCCGCTGTCAGTCCCCGGGCATAGACTTCGACGCTGAATCCCCAACCGTCCGCCGATCCGTCGCCGAGTGTTTCCGCTGGAGGGCACACCGTGTCGAAGCCGCCGTTCACGCACCTGCACGTCCACACCCAGTACTCCCTGCTGGACGGTGCCGCGCGGCTGAAGGACATGTTCAACGCGTGCAACGAGATGGGCATGACGCACATCGCCATGTCCGACCACGGCAACCTGCACGGCGCGTACGACTTCTTCCACTCCGCGAAGAAGGCCGGAATCACCCCGATCATCGGGATCGAGGCGTATGTCGCCCCCGAGTCCCGGCGCAACAAGCGCAAGATCCTGTGGGGCCAGCCGCACCAGAAGCGGGACGACATCTCGGGTTCGGGTGGTTACACCCACAAGACGATGTGGGCGGTGAACAAGACCGGCCTGCACAACCTCTTCCGGCTCTCCTCCGACGCCTACGCCGAGGGCTGGCTGCAGAAGTGGCCCCGGATGGACAAGGAGACCATCGCCCAGTGGTCCGAGGGCATCGTCGCCTCCACCGGCTGCCCCTCGGGCGAGGTGCAGACCCGGCTGCGCCTCGGCCACTTCGACGAGGCCCTCAAGGCGGCCGCCGACTACCAGGACATCTTCGGCAAGGACAAGTACTTCCTGGAGCTGATGGACCACGGCATCGAGATCGAGCGCCGGGTCCGCGACGGCCTGCTGGAGATCGGCAGGAAGCTCGGCATCCCCCCGCTGGTCACCAACGACTCGCACTACACCTACGCGCACGAGGCGCAGGCGCACGACGCCCTGCTGTGCATCCAGACCGGCAAGAACCTCTCCGACCCCGACCGCTTCAAGTTCGACGGCACCGGCTACTACCTGAAGTCCACGGACGAGATGTACGCCATCGACTCCTCGGACGCCTGGCAGGAGGGCTGCGCCAACACGCTCCTGGTCGCCGAGATGGTGGACACCACGGGCATGTTCGAAAAGCGCGACCTGATGCCGAAGTTCGACATCCCGGAGGGCTACACCGAGGTCACCTGGTTCAAGGAGGAGGTCCGCCGGGGCATGGAGCGCCGCTTCCCCGACGGCATCCCCGAGGACCGCCAGCGCCAGGCCGACTACGAGATGGACGTCATCATCTCGATGGGCTTCCCCGGCTACTTCCTCGTCGTCGCCGACTTCATCATGTGGGCGAAGAACAACGGCATCGCCGTGGGCCCCGGCCGAGGCTCCGCGGCCGGTTCGATCGTCGCCTACGCCATGGGCATCACCGACCTCGACCCGATCCCGCACGGCCTGATCTTCGAGCGCTTCCTCAACCCCGAGCGCATCTCCATGCCCGATGTCGACATCGACTTCGACGAGCGCCGGCGCGCCGAGGTGATCCGGTACGTCACCGAGAAGTACGGCGCCGACAAGGTCGCCCAGATCGGCACCTACGGCACCATCAAGGCCAAGAACGCGATCAAGGACTCCGCGCGCGTGCTGGGCTACCCGTACGCGATGGGCGACCGCATCACCAAGGCCATGCCCGCCGACGTCCTCGGCAAGGGCATCCCGCTGTCCGGCATCACCGACCCGAACCACCCCCGCTACTCGGAGGCGGGCGAGGTGCGGTCGATGTACGAGAACGAGCCGGACGTGAAGAAGGTCATCGACACCGCGCGCGGTGTGGAGGGCCTGGTCCGGCAGATGGGTGTGCACGCGGCCGGCGTGATCATGTCCAGCGAGCCCATCGTGGACCACGTCCCGGTCTGGGTGCGGCACACCGACGGCGTGACCATCACCCAGTGGGACTATCCGAGCTGTGAGTCGCTCGGCCTGCTGAAGATGGACTTCCTGGGCCTGCGCAACCTCACGATCATGGACGACGCCGTCAAGATGGTGAAGGCGAACAAGGGGATCGACATCGATCTCCTCAGCCTCCCGCTCGACGACCCGACGACCTTCGAGCTGCTCCAGCGCGGCGACACCCTCGGCGTCTTCCAGTTCGACGGCGGCCCCATGCGTTCGCTGCTGCGGCTGATGAAGCCCGACAACTTCGAAGACATCTCCGCCGTGTCGGCCCTGTACCGCCCGGGCCCGATGGGCATGAACTCCCACACGAACTACGCGCTGCGCAAGAACGGGCAGCAGGAGATCACGCCGATCCACCCGGAGCTGGAGGAGCCGCTCAGGGAGGTCCTGGACGTCACCTACGGCCTGATCGTCTACCAGGAGCAGGTGCAGAAGGCCGCCCAGATCATCGCCGGCTACTCGCTCGGCGAGGCCGACATCCTCCGCCGCGTGATGGGCAAGAAGAAGCCGGAGGAGCTGGAGAAGAACTTCGTCATCTTCCAGGCCGGCGCCCGCAAGAACGGCTACAGCGACGAGGCGATCCAGGCGCTGTGGGACGTGCTGGTCCCCTTCGCCGGCTACGCCTTCAACAAGGCGCACTCCGCCGCGTACGGCCTGGTCTCCTACTGGACCGCCTACCTCAAGGCGAACCACCCGGCCGAGTACATGGCCGCGCTGCTGACCTCGGTCAAGGACGACAAGGACAAGTCGGCCGTCTACCTCAACGAGTGCCGCCGCATGGGCATCAAGGTGCTCCCGCCGAACGTCAACGAGTCCGAGGCGAACTTCGCCGCGCAGGGCGACGACGTGATCCTCTTCGGCCTGTCCGCGGTGCGCAACGTCGGCACCAACGTCGTGGAGTCGATCATCAAGTGCCGCAAGGCGAAGGGGAAGTACACCTCCTTCCCGGACTACCTCGACAAGGTCGAGGCGGTCGTGTGCAACAAGCGCACCACGGAATCGCTGATCAAGGCCGGCGCCTTCGACTCCATGGGCCACACCCGCAAGGGCCTGATGGCGCAGTACGAGCCGATGATCGACAACGTGGTGGCGGTCAAGCGCAAGGAGGCCGAGGGGCAGTTCGACCTCTTCGGCGGGATGGGCGAGGAGACGTCCAGCGAGCCCGGCTTCGGACTCGACGTGCAGTTCACCGACGAGGAGTGGGACAAGACCTATCTGCTCGCCCAGGAGCGGGAGATGCTCGGTCTGTACGTCTCCGACCACCCGCTGTTCGGCCTGGAGCACATCCTGTCCGACAAGGCCGACGCGGGCATCTCGCAGCTCACCGGCGGTGAGCACGCCGACGGCGCGGTGGTGACCATCGGCGGCATCATCTCCGGCCTGCAGCGCAAGATGACCAAGCAGGGCAACGCCTGGGCGATCGCCACCGTGGAGGACCTCGCGGGCTCCATCGAGTGCATGTTCTTCCCGGCGACCTACCAGCTGGTGTCCACCCAACTCGTCGAGGACGCCGTCGTGTTCGTCAAGGGACGGCTCGACAAGCGGGAGGACGTGCCGCGGCTGGTCGCGATGGAGCTGATGGTGCCGGACCTGTCCAACGCGGGCACCAACGCCCCGGTGGTCCTGACCATCCCCGCCACCCGGGTCACCCCGCCCATGGTCAGCCGGCTCGGGGAGATCCTCAGCCACCACAAGGGCGACAGCGAGGTGCGGATCAAGCTCCAGGGCCCGACGAAGACGACCGTGCTGCGTCTGGACCGGCACCGGGTCAAGCCCGACCCGGCGCTGTTCGGCGACCTGAAGGTGCTGCTCGGCCCGTCCTGCCTGGCGGGCTGACCGGAGCAACCGCGCGAGGGGCGCACCCGTGGATCCCCGGGTGCGCCCCTCGTCATGTGCCGGGACCCGTGGGGTCCTTCACCGGCGGACGTCAGTTGTGGCCGAAGCTGCGCTTCCGCTTGCGGGTCGCCACGTCGCCGGGGGTGACCTCCACCTCGGCCTGGGACTCGGTGTCCATCGCCGGCTGCCGGGTCGCCTGCTGGCCGCGCTCGGTCGGACGCTGCTTACGATCACGGTTCTTGTTCTTGGCCATGGTGATGCCTCCTGTGGGGGATCTAGGGGCCAGGGCCGCGACCAGATTCACATAGACTGACAAAGAGCGCATATCGGACAATTACCGTGCGTGACACGGGCTCTTGAGCCGTGCGGGCCCGAAACGCCACGCCGAAGATCGAGTTCCGGCCGTTAACCCCCGCGTGGTCGGGCAGACTCGAAGGAAGCCCGAAGCAAACCTCCCAGGAAGAGGGTGAGTCGCGTGGACCGCTGCATCGTCCTGGTGGACGCCGGGTATCTGCTGGGGGCCGCCGCCAGCCTCCTCGCCGGAGAGCCCTCCCGGTCCCGGATCACCGTCGACCACGCCGCCCTCATCCAGGGCCTGCGCGACCGCGCCGAGGCCGACACCCAGCAGCCGCTGCTGCGCATCTACTGGTTCGACGGCGCCCCCGACCGCGTTCCCCAGCCCGAGCACCGCCGGCTGCGCGTCATGCCCCGTGTCACCGTCCGCCTGGGCGCCCTCACCCGCAGCGACGGGCGGTGGGCGCAAAAAGGCGTCGACGCCGCCATGCACGCCGAGCTGACCGAGCTGGCCCGCAACCGCGCCTGCTCCGACATCGTGCTCGTCACCGGCGACGGCGATCTGCTGCCCGGCATGATGTCCGCCAAGGAGCACGGCGTCGCCGTCCACCTGTGGGCCGTCCAGGCCGCCGACGGCGACTACAACCAGTCAGAGGACCTGGTCGCCGAGGCCGACGAGCGGCGCGTGCTCGACCGGGCGTGGATCACCAAGGCCGTGCGCGCCAAGGAACTCACCGGCATCTGCGCCCCGCCGCCCGCGCCACGGCCCGAGATCGCCGCGATCCTCTCCGCGCCGCTGCCCGAGTCCTCGCTCGGCAGCACCGCCGAGCGGCCCCCGGCCGAGCCCGAGCACCAGCCCGCGGCCGCCCCGCAGAACGGCGCCCAGGACCGCATGCCCACCGCCAAGGGCGTCCCCACCCCGAAGGACCTCGCCGAACTGCGCGCCGGAGCGCACGCCCCGCAGCACCCCCCGACCGCGACCCTGCGGTGGTCCTCCGACAAGGGCTGGGTCGACCGCCCCGGCGTGCCCTCCGAACCGCCCGAGGTCGCCGCGATGCCCACGCTCGCCCAGCTCACCACGGCCGAGCAGCGCTGGGCCGACCGCGAGGAGGACATCACCACCGTCGGCGGCGACCCCTACGAGGTCGGCCAGGTCTTCGCCCGCCGCTGGATCTCCCGCCTCGGCGACACCGGCCACCTGCAGCGGCTGTCCGCCATGTACCCCCGCATCCCGCACCGCATCGACGGCGAGCTCCTGCGCTACGCGGCCCGCTTCGGCCTGCTCGCCCACAAGGACGACCAGATCGACGAGCACGACCGCTACGCCATCCGGGCGGGCTTCTGGCGCGAGATCGACGTCCCGGCGGCCACGGAACCGGCCACGACCGGGGACTGAACCCCGGGCGAGCACCTCGGCGGGCACCTCGGCGAGCGCCCCGGCGAGCGGCCCCGCGCGCGGAGACGATGCGCCGGGAAGCCGTGCGGAGCGCCCCAACGGCGAGTAAAGCGGTCCGACCCCGTAGTCTCGTCCCTTGTGAGTACGCGCACGGCAGCATCGGAACGGCCCCTCGGCGAGGTCGTGTGCGCGGCGCGCGGACTGACCAAGACCTATCCGGCCGTGCGGGCCCGGCGCGGCGCCCCCGGCACTCCCGAGGTGCGCGCCACCGACGACGTATGCCTCGACATCCGGCGCGGTGAGATCTTCGGCCTGCTCGGGCCGAACGGCGCCGGCAAGTCCACCCTCGTCCGCCAGCTCACCGGGCTGATGCGGCCCGACGCCGGCCGGGTGGAGATCCTCGGGCACGACATCGTGCGCCACCCCGAGCGGGCCGCCCGCCTCCTCGCCTACCTCGGCCAGGAGTCCTCCGCCCTCGACGAACTGACCGTCTCCCTCGCCGCCGAGACCACCGGCCGGCTGCGCGGCCTGGACACCCGGCAGGCACGCGCCGAGCGGGACGCCGTCCTGGAGGAGCTGGGGCTCACCCCGATCGCCGGGCGCCCGCTGAAGAAGCTGTCCGGCGGGCAGCGCCGGCTCGCCTGCTTCGCCGCCGCGCTGGTCGGCGAGCGTCCGCTGCTCGTCCTCGACGAGCCGACCACCGGCATGGACCCCGTGGCCCGCCGCGCGGTGTGGTCCGCCGTCGACCGCCGCCGCGCCGAACGCGGCACGACCGTCCTGCTGGTCACCCACAACGTCATCGAGGCCGAGACCGTGCTCGACCGGGTCGCCGTGCTCGACCGGGGCCGGATCATCGCCTGCGACACGCCCGCCGGCCTGAAGGAACAGGTCGCCGACGAGGTGCGGGTCGAGCTGGTGTGGCGCGAGCGCGCCCCGCTCGACGTGCCCGAGGTGGCCGCGCTGCGCGACCGGGCCGCCGAGTCCGGGCGCCGCTGGACGCTGCGGCTCGCGCCCGAGGAGGCCCGCGCGGTCGTCGCCACCGTCACCGGCGGGGCCGCGTTCGCCGCCCTGGACGACTTCACCCTCGCCACGCCGAGCCTGGAGGACGTCTACCTGGCGCTCGGCGGCGCCGCACGGCAGGGGCTGGTGAAGGCGTGAACGCACCGGCCGTGTCCTGCGTAGGGGTCCACGTGACCGTAGGGGTCCCGGCGACCGCCGTACGGAGAAGGAGCAGCTCCACGTGAGTGTCGTACCCGCCGAGAGTCTGCCGGGCCGCGCCCGGGGCGGCGTGGCCGAGGCCGCCGACCCGGCACCGGCCGCGCTCGGGCCGCGCGCGCGGCTGTGGCCGGCGCTGGGCGCCGTGTACCGGGCGCAGCTGTCCCGGGCGCGGGTGGCGCGGATCCCGCTGCTGTTCGTGGCGACCTTCCAGTCCGTCGGCATCCTGATCATGATGCGCGGGGTGGTGGACGGCGGCCGGGAGGCCGAGTCCGTCGTCGCCGGCTCCGCGGTGCTGGTCGTCGCGTTCGTCGCGCTGAACCTGCTCGCCCAGTACTTCGGCCAGCTGCGCGCCAGCGGCGGGCTCGACCACTACGCCACGCTGCCGGTGCCGCCCGCCGCGGTGGTGCTCGGCGCGGCGGCGGCCTACGCGTCGTTCACCGTGCCGGGGACGGTGGTTACCGCCGTCTTCGGGTGCGCGCTGTTCGGGCTGCCGCTGACGCATCTGTGGGTGCTGGCCGCGGTGATCCCGCTCGCCGGGGCCGCGCTGTCCGGGCTGGGCGCGGCCTGCGGGCTGCTCGCGCCGCGGCCGGAACTGGCGACGCTGCTCGGCCAGCTGGGCATGTCGGCGGCGCTGCTGCTGGGCGTGCTGCCGCCCGAGCGGATGCCGGAGATCGTCCGGCTGGCCCGCGATCTGCTGCCGTCCACGTACGGCGTCGAAGCCCTCGCGCGGACCTTCGCCGCGGGGCCCGACTGGGCCTACGTGCTCGGTGACCTCGCCGTGTGCGCGGGGGTCGGGGGCGTGTCCCTGGCCGTGGCCACCTGGGCGTACCGCCGGGCCGCCGTCCGGTGACGCGGCGCGCGGTCGCACCTGGCACGATGTGGGGGTGACCGCACCGCTGACACCGCCCTCCGGACCGCACAACCGCTCCTCGCACGCTGCCGATCAGGGGTATCCGCCCGCGTTCGACGGACACGGGTACGGGACTCCCGCGCCGCAGGACGCCGTGTACGGACAGGACGGGCCCGGGATGAAGACGGAACTGCGTGAGGCCGCCGTGGTCACCGTGGCGGTGACGGTCGCCGGGGTGCTGCTCGGCGTGCTGTGGTGGTGGCTGGCGCCGCACGTGCCGCTGGTGGGCAGCGTGGTGGACGACAGCTGGGTGGTCTACCTCAAGGACAGCGAGGGGGAGCAGGCGATCGGCGTGGACGGCACGTTCACGTTGCTCGCCCTGGCGTTCGGGGCGCTCAGCGGGGTCGCGGTGTTCCTGTGGCGGCGGCGCGGGGGTGTGCCGCTGGTCGTCGCGGTCGGGGTCGGCGGGTTGCTCGCGTCGCTGGTGGCGTGGCGGCTGGGCGTGTGGCTCGGGCCGGCGGACGACGTGATCGCGCACGCGAAGGCCGTGGGGGAGGGCGTGACCTTCTCGGCGCCGCTGAAGCTCGGGGCGAAGGGGGCGCTGCTCGCGTGGCCGCTGGCCGGGCTGGTCGTGCACCTGGGGCTCACGGCGCTGTTCGGTCCCCGCGAGCCGGAACACTTCGGGGGGTACGGGGTGCCTCCGGCGTAGGGGTCCGGTGCCCGGGGATGCGGTGCCCTGCGGCACGACTGCCCGCAGCCACGGGGGCGGGGGTGACTGCGACCCCCCAGGGGCGCGGGGACCTGCGCGACCGGCCCCCACGCGTCCGCAGACGAAGAACAGCCCCCGGCCGGACCCGTCAGGTCCGGCCGACGGGGGCCACGACGGCGTCTGTCAGCTTGGCCAGATCCTCGGGGGACAGCTCCACCTCCAGGCCCCGGCGGCCGGCCGACACGCAGATCGTGGGGAAGGACGACGCCGACGCGTCCAGAACCGTCCGCAGCCGCTTGCGCTGCCCCAGCGGGGAGATCCCCCCGCGCACGTACCCCGTGGTGCGCTCCGCGAGGGCCGGGTCGGCCATCGCCGCCCGCTTGCCGCCGACCGCCGTGGCCAGCGCCTTGAGGTCCAGCTGCCCGGCCACCGGCACGACGGCCACGGTCAGCGTGCCGTCCACGTCCGCGACCAGCGTCTTGAACACCCGCTCCGGGGAGACGCCCATCGCCTCGGCCGCCTCCTCGCCGTAGGAGGGGTGGTTGGGGTCGTGGTCGTAGGCGTGGACCGTGAAGTCCACGCCCGCCGCCGTCAGGGCCACCGTCGCCGGCGTCCCGCCGGACTGCTGCTTCTTCGTCTTCTTCGCCATTGCCGGCCGTTCCCGCCGTTGTCGGAGATCAGTTCAGACTCGTCGGCCCGCGCGTGAGGTCCGCCGCGGGCAGCGACGGCAGCGTACGGATGATCGCCGTCTCGCTGCGAAGGAGTTTCAGCTCGTCCCGCAGCCGCGACGCCGTGTCGGGGGCCTGCAGCAGCCGCTGCTTGGCCGGCGTGTCGAGCATCATCGCCGCCGCCACCAGGTACGACACCACCGACGGCTCGTCGGGCAGGTCGGCCCCGGTCGACAGCGACCGCTCCCGCGCGCCCGCCAGCCGCTTCTGGTACTGCCGGAAGGCCCTCAGCACGCCCTCGGCGAGCGCGCCGGCCTCGTCGCCGGGGTCCTCGGTCAGTTCCTCCAGTTCGGCGGTCAGGAACGGCCCGGAGGCGTCCACGGACAGCAGCCGCACCCGGGTCGTCCCGGTGGCCAGCACCTCGAAGGTGCCGTCGGCGCGTTCCCGGATGGTCGCCGCGTCCGCGATGCAGCCCACCTTGTGGAGGGCCTTCGCGGGGTCGGGGCCGAAACCGGCGGCCGGCCCGCGTTCGGGCAGCGCCGTCTGGTCCGGCATGCCGGGGGCGCTGGGCGCGACCTCGCGGCCGTCGCGGATCGCCACGACGGCGAACCGGCGGGGTTCCTCCTCGGGCGTCTTCAGCAACTCGCGCATCATGGCGCGATATCGCTCCTCGAAGACGTTCAGCGGGAGGACGAGCCCGGGGTACAGCACCGAGTTCAGGGGAAAGAGGGGGAGCCGGACGGTGGTCACGGCGCCACAGCCTAATGGCCGACTCAGCGCGCGTGACCGCCGTGCCCGCGCTGCGGACGCCGCGCCGCCCCCGCGACCGCCGTCCGCACCTCCTCGCGGACCTGCAGAAAACGCCCCAACGGGTCGTCCGACTCCCGCTCCCAGGGGAAGGAGGTGGCGTACGGGCCGTTCAGCCGGAGCTGCTCCAGCGCCTCGGCCGGCCGCTCCAGCCGGGCCAGGACGTGGATCAGCAGGTTGCGGATGGGCGCGGGCCACGGGTCTGCGGGCCCGAGCAGCGCGGACAGCGCGATGGCCCGGTCGGCCGCCGCGTGCAGCCGCTCCGGCTCCACCTGGACGCCCCGGGGCCCGCTCAGGCAGGTGAAGGCCGCCCGCAGCGGCAGCGCCTGGACGAAGGAGTCGGCCGGCGCGTCCTGGGCGGCCCGGTCGGCGAAGTCGAGGCACGCGCGGTGGGCGTCCTGTCCCCAGGAGGCCAGATAGCGCAGCGCGGCCACGTGGCAGCCGTAGTGGTGCGGGGCGCGGCGCACCGCCGCCTCCCACAGCTCCTCGAAGTACTTGTGCCCGGCGCGGGCCCCGCGCGCGTGGTCCAGCGCGATGCGCCACGGCACCGGGTCGCGGTCGTCGCTGCGGGCGGCCCGGGTGATCAGCGGGCTGAGCTCGCGCAGCGCCTCGACGCGGGCCGGCGAGCGCCAGGCGCGGTCCACCGCGAGCTGGGTCTCGACGACCAGGCCGTGCGGGTCCTGCGGGTCGGCGGTGCGCCAGGTGTGCAGCCACTCGGGGCGGGAGTGCGCGAAGGCGGCCAGCCGGACGGAGTACCGGTCACGGCGTTCCCACTCGCGGGCGGCGCGGGTGGCGCCGAGCAGCCCGGCGGCGGGCGCGTGTTCGCCGCGGGCGGCCGCGACCAGCACGGGGGCCAGCCGGGGGTCGGCCGCGTCGAGGAGCACCTCGTCGTCGGGGACGTGGGGGGCGTCCGTGTCGGGCGCGGCGGGGTGCGCGGCGGTGGGGGTCATCCGGCCCGAGCGGATGAACGGCAGCAGCAGAGCCATGGTGTCGACCATTGAAAAGCCGCAGGTCGCGACGGCGCCAGTGGCTACACGGAACCTCCCGAAAGTTGTACGCCCGCAGGTCAAGGAAGGGTAAAACGTGATCCTTCCTCACCTTTTCGAACCCGTGTCCTGTCTACCCGGGGTAACCGCAGGTCGGCCTGGTGCGGCTGCCGCGACGGGACCGCCGTTCCGCACCGGGTGGGCCCTTTATGCCCCCCTCGCGCCCCGCGAACACCCTCTTCACACCCTCACGCGCCCCACGCATGCTCACCACGCCAGCGCCCCACGCACGCTCCCCATGCGAGCGCCCCACGCGCGCTCCCACGCAAGCAACCCACGCGCGCTCCCCTCACGCCCGCCGCAGCAGCCGCGTCGCCCCCGCCGCCACCGCCGTCGCCAGCACCCAGCCCAGCAGCACCAGCGCCGCCGCCAGCCACTGCCAGCCGTCGGTCAGCTGCCACTGACCCACCTGGCCCAGGTCGATCACCGGCAGCAGCAGGTCCAGCGCGAACAGCGCCGGGTCCCACGCCGGGTGCTCGTCGCCCTTCACCGGCGGGTGCCCGGCGTGCGCGAAGGCCAGCGAGCCCGCCGCCCACAGCACCGCCATCCACACCGCGGCCCGCCCCGGCCGGTAGCCGTAGGCCACCGTCCAGTCCTGCGCGTAGCCCCACAGCCGGGCGGCGAGCGGCAGCGTCCGGCGGCGGTGGCGCTGCTTGGCGAGCAGCACCGCGCGCGCGTCCTCGTCCTCGCCGGCGCCCCGCAGCACCGCCGCCAGCCGCTCGTACGGCTCCGGGTTGAACTCGGCGGTCGCCGCCGCCACCCACTGCAGCCGCTCGGCCAGCGGGAACGGGCCGTGCGGCACCAGGCTCTCGTAGGTGAAGCCGCCCATCTGCAGCTGCCCCGGGCCCGGCCAGGCACCCGCCCGGTCGATGAGGGTGACGATCCGGGCCCCCGACAGCACCACCCGCCCGGCCGGCGGCCGCTCCCCGAGGAAGCGCAGCTCCGGCGTCTGCACCCGGCGCAGCGACAGCTCCTGCCCCTCGCCGAGGGTGAACCGGGCCCGTTCGAAGTCCACCGCGTCCCCGAACCGTCCGTCGTCCAGCCGCACCCCGCCCCGGCACTCGAACTCCTGGATCCGCGTCCCCTGCGCCGGGGTCACCCCCATCAGCGCCTGGCCGACCCCGGCCGGGGTCAGGTACAGCGTGCGCTCGACGGTCAGCTGCGGCGCGTTCAGCGCGTGCCGGGCGTACGGATTGGCCAGCCGGGCCCCGCGCAGGCTGAGCGACACGCCGACCTTCGCGCCGCGCAGGCTCAGCTCGCCGTCCGACCGCAGCAGCTCCGCCTGCAGGTCCTGGCCCACGCTCAGGCCGTCCCCGGCGAGGGACCGGCCGGTGCGGTCCCGCCGTACGACCGCCTCGTTGAGCATCAGGTCGGTGCCGATGTGCGCGTCGGTGAGGCGGATGCCCCGGTGGAACCGGCAGCGGGGCAGATGCAGGTCGCCCTCGGTGTGCAGCCGCGCCGCCTCCAGCCGCGGCACCGAGCAGTCCACCAGCCGCACGGTGGTGAAGCGGGCCTCCGGCAGCAGCACGTCGCTCTCGAAGCGGCAGCCGCGCAGCTCGACGTACGGCGCGACGGTGCCGCCCGCGAGGTCCAGCACCCCGCTGAGCCGCACCCCGACCAGTTTCAGCGCCGACACCCGCCCCGCGAGGGCGGGCGGGCCGTCCAGCAGCAGCCACGCCACGATCCGCGCCCGCACCGTGCGCTCCGGCCCCCACGGATGCCCGCCGTGCGGATCGTCCACGACGGGATCGCCGCTGCTGAGGTCGTACACACTGCCGTTGCGGAAGGCCAGCCACATGCCGGCCTCCGCGGCGGTCAGGTCGTCCGGCAGATCGCCGGCGTGGAGGCCCGCCTCCTCGGTCACGGCGCTCACTTCCTCCCCGGCTACTCGCGGGTTCCGCCCTTCGTACAGCCGTTCATGCCCGGTGAGTCACCCTTCGAACACCCAAAGTGACGGTCGTCTTCCGGTCAGTCCGCGCACGCGGCGCACGGGTCGTATCACGGCGTGTATCAGCCATTGATACGGCCGCACGGCACGCGTCCCGGGTCTGAGAGAATTGAGTCCGTGATCTCCCGAATCGATCTGCGCGGCGACGCCCTTCCCGAGGGACCCGCCCTGCGTGACCTGCTGCCCCGAGCCGACTTCGACGTTCAGGCCGCCCTGGAGAAGGTGCGTCCGATCTGCGAGGCCGTGCATCATCGCGGCGACGCGGCACTGATCGACTTCGCGGAGAAATTCGACGGGGTCCGGCTGGAGCAGGTGCGGGTGCCGGCCGAGGCGATCGCCAAGGCGCTCGACGAGCTCGACCCGGCCGTGCGCGCGGCCCTGGAGGAGTCCATCCGCCGCGCCCGCCTCGTCCACCGCGAGCAGCGCCGCGCCACGCACACCACCCAGGTCGTCCCCGGCGGCACCGTGACCGAGAAGTGGGTGCCGGTCGAGCGGGTCGGCCTGTACGCGCCCGGCGGCCGGTCCGTCTACCCGTCGTCCGTGGTGATGAACGCCGTACCGGCCCAGGAGGCCGGCGTGCCCTCGATCGCGCTCGCCTCGCCCGCCCAGGCCGAGTTCGGCGGGCTGCCGCACCCGACGATCCTCGCCGCGTGCGCCCTGCTCGGCGTCGACGAGGTGTACGCCGCCGGCGGCGCCACCGCCGTCGCGATGTTCGCCCACGGCACCGAGTCCTGCCCGCCCGCGAACATGGTCACCGGCCCCGGCAACATCTGGGTCGCCGCCGCCAAGCGCTACTTCACCGGCAAGATCGGCATCGACGCCGAGGCCGGCCCCACCGAGATCGCGATCCTCGCCGACGCCACGGCCGACCCGGTGCACGTGGCCGCCGACCTGATCAGCCAGGCCGAGCACGACCCGCTGGCCGCGGCCGTGCTGGTCACCGACTCCCCGTCGCTCGCCGAGGCGGTCGAGCGCGAGCTGGAGCCTCAGGTCGCCGCCACCAAGCACATCGACGACCGGATCTTGCCCGCGCTGAAGGGCAAGCAGTCCGCGATCGTCCTGGTCGACGGCATCGACGAGGGCCTGCGCGTGGTCGACGCCTACGGCGCCGAGCACCTGGAGATCCAGACCGCCGACGCCGCCGCGGTCGCCGACCGGGTGCGCAACGCCGGCGCGATCTTCATCGGCCCCTGGGCGCCCGTCTCGCTCGGCGACTACGCGGCCGGATCCAACCACGTGCTGCCCACCGGCGGCTGCGCCTGCCACTCCTCCGGCCTGTCCGTGCAGTCCTTCCTGCGCGGCATCCACATCGTCGACTACACCCGGGACGCGCTGGCCGAGGTCGCGCACCACGTGGTGACGCTGGCCGAGGCGGAGGACCTGCCCGCGCACGGCGCGGCGATCAAGGCGAGGTTCGACTGGAAGGTTCCGCAGAGCAAGTGACGGGCATCGACGATCTCCCCGTACGGGACGAGCTGCGCGGCAAGTCCCCCTACGGCGCGCCGCAGCTGGACGTCCCCGTACGGCTGAACACCAACGAGAACCCCTACCCGCTGCCCGAGCCGCTGGTCGAGCGGATCGCCGAGCGGGTGCGCGAGGCCGCCCGCGAGCTGAACCGCTACCCGGACCGCGACGCCGTCGAGCTGCGCACGCGTCTGGCCGAGTACCTCACCCGCACCGCCGGGTACGAGGTCGGCCTGGCGAACGTGTGGGCGGCCAACGGCTCCAACGAGGTCATCCAGCAGCTGCTGCAGACCTTCGGCGGGCCCGGGCGTACGGCGATCGGCTTCGAGCCGTCGTACTCCATGCACGCGCTCATCGCGCGCGGCACCGGCACCGGGTGGATCTCGGGTCCCCGCAACGACGACTTCACCATCGACCTCGCGGCCGCCGAGAAGGCGATCGCCGAGAACCGGCCCGACGTCGTCTTCATCACCACGCCCAACAACCCCACCGGCACGGCCGTCCCGCCCGAGACCGTGATCGCGCTGTACGACGCCGCGCAGGCCGCGAAGCCGTCCATCGTGATCGCGGACGAGGCGTACATCGAGTTCAGCCACGGCGACTCGCTGCTGCCGCTGCTCGAGGGCCGCCCGCACCTGGTGATCTCCCGCACGATGTCGAAGGCGTTCGGCGCGGCCGGGCTGCGCCTCGGCTACCTCGCCGCGGACCCGGCGGTCGTGGACGCCGTCCAGCTGGTGCGCCTGCCGTACCACCTGTCGGCCGTCACCCAGGCGACCGCGCTGGCCGCGCTGGAGCACACCGACACCCTGCTCGGCTACGTCGAGCAGCTCAAGGCCGAGCGGGACCGGCTGGTGCGCGAACTGCTCGCCCTCGGCTACGAGGTCACGGCGTCGGACGCCAACTTCGTGCAGTTCGGCCGGTTCGAGGACGCGCACGACGCCTGGCGGAGGATCCTCGACCGGGGCGTCCTGGTCCGGGACAACGGCGTACCGGGATGGCTGCGGGTCACCGCCGGCACGCCGGAGGAGAACGACGCGTTCCTGGACGCGGTCCGTGACGTGAAGAAGGAGCTTGAGGCATGAGCCGCGTTGGACGCATAGAGCGCACCACCAAGGAGACCTCGGTGCTGGTCGAGATCGACCTCGACGGCACCGGGAAGACCGACATCGCCACCGGCGTCGGCTTCTACGACCACATGCTCGACCAGCTCGGCCGGCACGGTCTGTTCGACCTGACCGTGAAGACCGACGGCGACCTGCACATCGACTCCCACCACACCATCGAGGACACCGCCCTCGCGCTCGGCGCCGCCTTCAAGCAGGCGCTCGGCGACAAGGTGGGCATCTACCGCTTCGGCAACTGCACGGTCCCGCTGGACGAGTCCCTCGCCCAGGTCACCGTCGACCTGTCCGGCCGCCCCTACCTGGTGCACACCGAGCCGGAGAACATGGCGCCGATGATCGGCGAGTACGACACCACGATGACCCGGCACATCCTGGAGTCCTTCGTCGCCCAGGCCCAGGTCGCCCTGCACGTCCACGTGCCCTACGGCCGCAACGCGCACCACATCGTGGAGTGCCAGTTCAAGGCGCTGGCCCGGGCCCTGCGCTACGCCTCCGAGCGCGACCCGCGCGCGGCGGGCATCCTGCCGTCCACGAAGGGTGCGCTGTAAAAGCGATGAACGGTCTTTCCACGATCCTGATCGTCGTCGGCCTGTTCCTGGTCGGCGGGATCATCTCCTTCGTCAAGCAGCAGATGCCCCGGAGCCTGATCGTGCTGCTGTCCATCGGCGCGGCCATGTGCCTCGTCGCGGGCGTGATGCGGCTGGAGGTGTGGAGCTGATGAGCGGCTCAGTCGGAAAGAGGCGGCAGGTCGTCGTCTTCGACTACGGCTTCGGCAACGTGCGCTCCGCCGAGCGCGCCCTCGCCCGCGCGGGCGCCGACGTCGAGATCACCCGCGACTACGACAAGGCCATGAACGCCGACGGCCTGCTGGTGCCCGGCGTCGGCGCCTTCGCCGCCTGCATGGCGGGGCTGAAGCAGGCGCGCGGCGACTGGGTCGTCGAGCGCCGGCTGGCCGGCGGGCGCCCCGTGATGGGCATCTGCGTCGGCATGCAGATCCTCTTCGCGCGCGGCATCGAGCACGGGGTGGAGGCCGAGGGCCTGGACGAGTGGCCCGGCACGGTCGAGCCGCTGCAGGCCGACATCGTGCCCCACATGGGCTGGAACACGGTGGACGCCCCGGCCGGCTCGGAGCTGTTCGCCGGCCTCGACGCCGACGCCCGCTTCTACTTCGTGCACTCCTACGCGGTCCACGACTGGACGCTGGAGGCGCACAACCCGGCGATGACGGCCCCCAAGGTCACCTGGGCCACGCACGGCAAGCCCTTCGTGGCCGCCGTGGAGAACGGCGCCCTGTGGGCCACCCAGTTCCACCCCGAGAAGTCCGGCGACGCCGGAGCCCAGCTCCTCACCAACTGGATCGGAACACTGTGAGCACGCTCGAACTCCTCCCCGCCGTCGACGTCCGCGACGGCCAGGCCGTCCGCCTCGTCCACGGCGAGTCCGGCACCGAGACCTCCTACGGCTCCCCGCTGGAGGCGGCCCTGGCCTGGCAGCGCTCCGGTGCCGAGTGGCTGCACCTGGTCGACCTGGACGCCGCCTTCGGCACCGGGGACAACCGCGAGCTGATCGCCGAGGTCGCGAAGGCCATGGACATCAAGGTGGAGCTGTCCGGCGGCATCCGCGACGACGACACCCTGGCGGCCGCCCTGGCCACCGGCTGCACCCGCGTCAACCTGGGCACCGCCGCGCTGGAGACCCCGGAGTGGGTCGCCAAGGTCATCGCCGAGCACGGCGACAAGATCGCCGTCGGCCTCGACGTCCGTGGCACCACCCTGCGCGGCCGCGGCTGGACCCGCGACGGCGGCGACCTCTACGAGACGCTGGACCGCCTGAACAAGGAGGGCTGCGCCCGCTACGTCGTCACCGACATCGCCAAGGACGGCACGCTGCAGGGCCCCAACCTGGAGCTGCTGAAGAACGTCTGCGCGGCCACGGACCGCCCGGTCGTCGCCTCCGGCGGCGTGTCCTCGCTGGACGACCTGCGTGCCATCGCCGAGCTGGTCCCGCTCGGTGTCGAGGGCGCGATCGTCGGGAAGGCGCTGTACGCGAAGGCGTTCACCCTGGAAGAGGCCTTGGAGGCTGTGTCGTCATGAGCGAAGCCGCGCGGCGCGTGCAGAGCGGAAGTCCCTGGGAAGAGAGTTTCGGTTTCGCACGTGCCGTCGCGGTGGGCGACCGTGTGCTGGTGGGCGGCACGACGTCCTTCAAGGGCAGCGTGCTGTACGGCGAGGGCGATCCGTACGAACAGGCCAAGGTGGCGTTCACCAGCGCGCTGGAGGCGATCGCCGAGTTCGGTCTCGGCGCCGAGTCCGTGATCCGTACACGGATGTATCTGACCCATGCGCGGGACGTGGACGACGCCGGGCGGGCCCACAAGGAGCTGTTCGACTCCGTGCGCCCGGTCACGACCCTGCTGGTCGTCGAGGGCTTCGTCGACCCGCGCATCCTGGTCGAAGTGGAACTAGAGGCATACAGAGGAGCCGTGACCTGATGACCCTGGCGGTCCGAGTCATTCCCTGCCTGGACGTGGACAACGGCCGGGTCGTCAAGGGTGTCAACTTCCAGAACCTGCGCGACGCGGGCGACCCCGTCGAGATGGCCAAGGTGTACGACGCCGAGGGCGCCGACGAGCTGACGTTCCTGGACATCACCGCGTCCTCGGGCAACCGCGAGACGACGTACGACGTGGTGCGGCGCACCGCCGAGCAGGTGTTCATCCCGCTCACCGTCGGCGGCGGCGTGCGCACGGCCGAGGACGTCGACAAGCTGCTGCGCGCGGGCGCGGACAAGGTCGGCGTGAACACCGCCGCGATCGCCCGCCCCGAGCTGATCCGGGAGATCGCCGAGCGCTTCGGCCGGCAGGTGCTGGTGCTGTCGGTGGACGCCCGCCGCACCGAGTCGGGCTCGTTCGAGGTGACCACGCACGGCGGCCGCCGCGGCACCGGCATCGACGCCGTCGAGTGGGCGCACCGGGCGGCCGAGCTGGGCGCGGGGGAGATCCTGCTGAACTCCATGGACGCCGACGGCACCAAGGACGGCTACGACCTGGAGATGATCGCGGCCGTGCGCAAGCACGTCACGATCCCGGTGATCGCCTCCGGCGGTGCCGGCAAGCTCGGCGACTTCCCGCCGGCCGTCGCGGCGGGCGCGGACGCGGTGCTGGCGGCGTCCGTGTTCCACTTCGGCGACCTGCGGATCGGCGAGGTGAAGCAGACGCTGCGGGAGGCGGGGCACCCGGTGCGCTGACCCTCCCGTCCTGAGGGCCCCGGCCGGTGCGGAACCGGCCGGGGCTTTTCTGCGGCCGGATGCGAAAGGAAAGTTGCGCAAAATATGTTGTGCAACTTTTCTCTCCTATCTACGGTGGGGGCATGGCAGACAGGGAGAGAGACCGCCGGATCCGGGACGTGGGCACGCTCAAGGCACTCGCCCATCCGCTGCGGATGAAGCTGTACCGGGCGCTGACCATCGCCCGCACCGCCACCGCCTCACAGCTCGCCGAGCAGGTCGACGAGGCGGTGTCCCTGGTCAGCTACCACCTGCGCAAGCTCGCCGAGCACGGCCTCATCGAGGAGGCCGAGACCCAGAGCACGGACGCCCGGGAACGCTGGTGGCAGCCCTCCACGGACGGGGTCACCATCCGCGACGAGGACTTCCGCGACGCGCCCGAGAAGGCCGCCGCGCACACCGCCGCCAGCCGCCTCTTCTTCGAGCAGCGCGCCGACATGTACCGCCGCTTCCTCGACGAGCGCGCCCACTGGGGCGCCGTGTGGAACACCGCCTCGGACTCCTCCGAGTGGCTGCTCAAGCTCACGCCCGACGAGCTGTCCCGGCTGTCGAAGGAGATGTACGACCTCGTGCGCAAGTACGAGGAGCTCGGCCGGGCCGCCGCGGAAGCGGGCGACACCGAAGACCGCGAGAACGTCGCGGTGCACACGTACGGCTTCCCCTTCCGCGTCTGAGAGGACCGCCCGGTGTCCACCACCGCCGTGCCCGTCGTCGCCCCGGCCGACGACAGAGCCGCCCACCGCGACCCCAACGTCCTGCGCTGGCTCGGCGCCTACCTCTCCGGCGCGGTCGGCGACAACGTCTACTACATCGCCCTGTCCTGGGCCGCCGTCCAGAGCGGCACGCCCGCCCAGGCCGGACTCGTCACCGCGGCGAGCGCCCTGCCGCGCGCCCTGCTGATGCTCGGCGGGGGAGTGCTGGCCGACCGCTACGGGCCCCGCCGGGTCGTCCTCGGCTCCACCGCCGCCCGCGGCGCCCTCGTCCTCACCGCGGCCGTCCTGCTCCTGGCCACCAGCCCCGGGCTGTGGGCGCTCGGCGCGGTCGCCGTCCTCTTCGGTGTCGTCGACGCCGTGTTCCTGCCCGCCGCCGGCTCGCTGCCCGCGCGGATCACCGCACGCGGCCAGCTCGCCCGCGTCCAGGGCATGCGGGGCCTGGGCACCCGGCTCGCCAACGTCCTCGGCGGACCGCTCGGCGGCCTCGGCGTCGCCGTCGGCGGCACGGCCGGCGCCTTCGGGCTGGCCGCGCTGCTGGTCGGCGTGTCCCTGCCGCTGCTGCTGACCGTGCGGGTCGCGGCGCTGCCGCCCGACGAACGGCAGGAGCGCCGCGCGCCCCTGGCCGAACTGCGCGACGGGCTGCGCCACATCCGGCGCCACCCGGTGCTGCGGCCCCTGGTGATCGCCGCCGCCCTGTCCGACCTCGGCTTCGTCGGCCCGATGAACCTCGGCCTGACCCTCCTCGCCCAGCAGCGCGGCTGGGGCTCCGCCGGCATGGGCTGGGTGCTCGCCGGCTTCGGCACCGGCGCGGGCGCCGCCTCCCTGCTGCTCACCTGGCGCGGCCGGATGCCCCGGGCCGCCGTCGTGGCGGCCGGGACCAACCTGGTGGCCGCCGTCGCGATCGCCGCGCTCGCCCAGGTGCCCTCCGTCGTCGGCGCGGCCGGCGTGGCCGCGCTCATCGGCGTGTCCGCCGGCCTGAGCGGCGCCCTGTGCGGGGCGCTCGTCCAGGCCCACGCGGGCGCCGCCTACCTCGGCCGCGTCCTGTCCGTCTCCACGATCGTCGGCTTCGGCGTCGCCCCGCTCACCTTCCCCGTGATCGGCACGGCCGTCGCGGCGTGGGGCACCGGCCCGGTCTTCGCGGTCTGCGCCGGGGTGAGCGCCCTGGCCGCAGCCGTCGTCCTGGCCGTACGCGACCTGCGCCGCGCCGAGCTGCCGTGAGGCGGGGAGACCTGAGCGGGACCCCTCAGATGCCCAGTTCCTTCGCCTCGTGGAGCTTGGCGATCGCGTCCTCGTCGCCGTCCAGGGAGACCTTCGCCGCGTTCTGGCGGCCGTAGAGGAACAGCAGCAGCTCGGACGGCTCGCCCGTCACCGTGACCACCGGGGTGCCGCGGTGGGCGACCGCCGTCTGGCCGTCGGGGCGGCGCAGGACCAGGCCCGTGGGGGCGCTGCGGCCCATCAGGCGGGCCGTGCGCTCCAGGCGCGACCACAGGGCGTCCTGGAACACCGGGTCCAGCTCGCGCGCCGACCAGTCCGGCTGGGCGCGGCGGACGTCCTCGGCGTGGACGTAGAACTCGATCGTGTTCGCCGCCTCGTCGATCTGCTTGAGCTGGAACGGCGAGAAGCGCGGCGGACCCGTCCGGATGAGCTGGATCAGCTCCTCGTACGGCTTCGCCGCGAACTCCTCCATCACCTTCTCCAGGCGGGACGCCAGCGGCTTGATCAGGACGCCCCCGGCGGCGTCCGGGCGGCGCTCGCGCACCACCACGTGCGCGGCGAGGTCACGGGTCAGCCAGCCCTCGCACAGGGTCGGGGCCTCGGGGCCGGCCGTCTCCAGGAGGTCGGCGAGCAGAAGTCGTTCACGCTTGGCGAAGGTCGACATACCGTCAGCGTACGACCACCCTGTGGACACGGCACGGGCGTCGCCCCGGCCGCGCGGCACAATGGCACTCATGACCAGCAGCAACCTCGACCCGGAGATCGCCGCGCGCCTCAAGCGCAGCCCCGACGGCCTCCTGCCCGCGATCGCCCAGCAGTACGACACCGGGGAGGTGCTCATGCTCGGCTGGATGGACGACGAGGCCCTGCACCGCACCCTCACCACCGGCCGCTGCACCTACTGGTCGCGCAGCCGCCAGGAGTACTGGGTCAAGGGCGACACCTCCGGGCACTTCCAGTGGGTGAAGTCCGTCGCCCTGGACTGCGACGCCGACACCGTGCTCGTCAAGGTCGACCAGGTCGGCGCCGCCTGCCACACCGGGGCGCGCACCTGCTTCGACGCCGACGTGCTGCTGAAGGACGCCGATTCGGGCGCCGGCGCCCCGGATCAGTAAGGTCGGCGGCCATGGACCTCGAGACGTTCCGCAAGCTGGCCGGCGACCGCCGCGTCATCCCGGTCACCCGCAAGCTCCTCGCCGACGGCGACACACCGGTCGCCCTCTACCGCAAGCTCGCCGCCGAGCGCCCGGGCACGTTCCTGCTGGAGTCCGCGGAGAACGGCCGCACGGCGTTTCAATGGTCTCGCTACTCCTTCGTGGGCGTCCGCAGCGCCGCCACCCTCACCGTGCGCGACGGCGAGGCGCACTGGCTGGGCACCCCGCCCGTGGGCGTGCCCACCGCCGGCGACCCGCTGGCCGCGCTGCGCGCCACCCTGGAGGCACTGCACACCCCGCGCGACCTCGCCCACGACCTGAACCTGCCGCCCTTCACCGGCGGCATGGTCGGCTACCTCGGCTACGACATCGTGCGCCGCCTGGAGAAGATCGGCCCCGGCGAGCGCGACGACCTGGGGCTGCCCGAGCTGACCATGCTCCTCACCAGCGACCTCGCCGTCATGGACCACTGGGAGGGCACGGTCTCGCTGATCGCCAACGCGATCAACCACAACGACCTGGACACGGGCGTGGACGAGGCCTACGCCGACGCGATCGCCCGGCTCGACGCCATGGAGGCCGACCTCTCCCGCGCGGTCGCCCAGCCGCCCGCCGTGCTGCCGCCCTCCGAGCTGCCCGAGTACACCGCGCTGTGGGGCGGCCCGGACTTCCAGGCCGCCGTGGAGGACGTCAAGGAGCGCATCCGGGCCGGCGAGGCCTTCCAGGTCGTCCCCTCGCAGCGCTTCGAGACCCCGTGCACGGCCACCGCGCTGGACGTCTACCGGGTGCTGCGGGCCACCAACCCGTCGCCGTACATGTACCTGTTCCGCTTCGACGGATTCGACGTCGTCGGCTCCTCGCCCGAGGCCCTGGTGAAGGTGGAGGACGGGCGGGCCATGGTGCACCCGATCGCCGGCACCCGGCCCCGCGGCGCCACCCCGCAGGAGGACCAGGCCCTCGCCGACGAACTCCTCGCCGACCCCAAGGAGCGCGCCGAGCACCTGATGCTCGTCGACCTCGGCCGCAACGACCTCGGCCGGGTCTGCGAGCCGGGCTCGGTGGAGGTCGTCGACTTCATGTCCATCGAGCGGTACTCGCACGTGATGCACATCGTCTCCACGGTCACCGGCCGGGTCGCCCCGGGCCGCACGGCCTTCGACGTGCTGACCGCCTGCTTCCCGGCCGGCACGCTCTCCGGCGCGCCGAAGCCCCGCGCGATGCAGATCATCGACGAGCTGGAGCCCTCCCGCCGCGGTCTGTACGGCGGCTGCGTCGGCTACCTCGACTTCGCCGGCGACTCCGACACCGCCATCGCCATCCGTACCGCCCTGCTGCGCGACGGCACGGCCTACGTCCAGGCCGGCGCCGGCATCGTCGCCGACTCCGACCCGGTCGCCGAGGACACCGAGTGCCGCAACAAGGCCGCGGCCGTCCTGCGGGCCGTCCACACCGCCAACCGGCTCGGCGGGTAACCGGCCGTCACGCGCCCGCCGCGGCGCTTGTCACGGGACCCCGGGTGACGGTTCACCCGGGGTTCGGGCGATAGTGGAGTACGTGACTGCCGTACCTCACCCCCGTACCGAAGCCGCTCCCGCCCGGTCGGGCCGCCGCAGCCTCGCCCTCGCCCTGCTGTGCGGAGCGCTCGGCGCGGCCGTCGCCCTGCTGTCCACCCGGCAGCGCTGGGCGGAGGGCACCGCGACGGTGGCCGGCGGCGCCTTCCCGCTCACCGCGAAGGGCAGCGACGTCACCGGCGTGCCCGCGGCGCTCGCGATAGTCGGCCTGGCCGCGCTGGTCGCCGTGTTCGCGGTCCGCCGGGCCGGACGGTTCGCCGTGGCGGCCATCCTCGCCCTGTCCGGCGCCGGGATCGTGACGGCCGCCCTGCTGGGCGCCCGCGACGGCAGCGCGCTGGACGACAAGGCCGCGGCGGCCTCCGGCGACACCTCCGCCACGGTGGCCGCCCTCACCCATACGGCCTGGCCCTACGTCGCGGCCGCCGGCGGCGCCCTCATCCTGCTGGCCGGCCTGCTCGCCCTGCGCTACGGCCGCCTGTGGCCCGCGATGTCCGGCCGCTACGAGCGCTCCGGCGCCCCCCGCCCGCGCCGCGCCGCCCGGCCCGTGGACCCCGACCGCCCGGAGGACCTGTGGAAGGCTCTCGACCGCGGCGAGGACCCGACCGGCACCGATGCGGCGGCCGGCCCGGCCTGACCGGCTCCGACGGCCCACCCCGGCGCACGGCACGCGCGCGCGTACGGGACAATGGAGCCGAACAAGCACGTCCGTCACGGACACGTACGAGACATTCGGCAACGAGGAGCAAGCAATGGCGGGCAGCAGCCACGGACACACCCCGGCCGCCTGGACCGGTGTCATCATCGCCTTCATCGGTTTCTGCGCCGCCGGCGCCTTCGTGGTGATGGCCGAGCCGGTCGGCTTCTGGGTCAGCATGGGCGTCGTGTGCCTCGGCGGCGTCGTCGGCGGCATCATGCGCGCCATGGGCATGGGCGCCCCGAAGTCCGCGTCCGAGCCGCTGGTGATGGCCGATCGCCCCACCGCCAACCGCGAGGCGGCCGTCGCCAAGGGCTGAGCCCCCGGCGGACCACCCGACCGGACGCCCGTGAGGGGCGCCCCGGCACGCACGCGTGCCGGGGCGCCCCTCACGGCGTTCCGAAGCCGTCCGGAGCCGCCTCGCAGCGTTCTGGAGCCGTCCGGAGCCGTCCGCAGAGGGCACACGGGCGGCACGCCCCGCACGGCGTTCCCGGCGCCGGGAGAGCACAATGCGGGACGTGAAGCACGCAGTCCTCGGGCGGCTCGCCGCGCCCGCCGCCGCCCTGGCCGCCGTCGCGGGCGCCTTCGCCTACGTCGGCGCCGTCGACCCCAACGAGCCCGGCCACTACCCGGCCTGCCCCCTGCTGCGCCTCACCGGCATCTACTGCCCCGGCTGCGGCGGGCTGCGCAGCGCGCACGCCGTCGTGCACGGCGACCTCGCGGGTGCCCTGCACGACAACGCGATGGCCGTGCTCGGCTATGCGGGTTGCGCGGTGCTGTGGACCGTCTGGGTGGTGCACGCGGTGCGTGGGCGTCCGTTCCGGCCCGACCCGCGGCCCGCGCAGCTGTGGGCGCTGGGCGGGCTGCTGCTGGCCTTCACGGTTGTCCGGAACCTGCCGTTCGGCGGCTGGCTCCACCCTTGAGCGATCACCGGACGTCCAGGTAGTGGGACCGGCGCGCACCGGATGCGAGGTCATGGCCCGCGGGCGGATACCATCGCAGTGACCAATGGTTCCCCCCTGGTCGCTGGAATGTGTCAACCGTCTGGAAGGGGGCCGCTCGCGTGAGTGTGCTCGACGAGATCATCGACGGAGTCCGTGCCGACCTCGCGGAGCGGCAGGCGCGCGTCAGCCTCGACGAGCTCAAGGAGCGCGCGGCGAAGGCCCCCGCGGCCAAGGACGGGGTGGCCGCGCTCAAGGGCGACGGCGTCAAGGTGATCTGCGAGGTCAAGCGCTCCAGCCCCTCCAAGGGCGCGCTGGCCGCGATCGCCGACCCGGCCGGGCTCGCCGCGGACTACGAGGCGGGCGGCGCGGCCGTCATCTCCGTGCTGACCGAGCAGCGCCGTTTCGGCGGCTCGCTGGCCGACCTGGAGGCGGTGCGCGCCCGGGTCGACATCCCGGTCCTGCGCAAGGACTTCATCGTCACGTCGTACCAGCTCTGGGAGGCCCGGGCCTACGGCGCCGACCTCGCCCTGCTGATCGTCGCCGCCCTGGAGCAGCCGGCCCTGGAGTCGCTGATCGAGCGGGCCGTCTCCATCGGCCTCACCCCGCTGGTCGAGGTGCACGACGAGGACGAGGTCGAGCGGGCGGTGGACGCCGGTGCCAAGATCATCGGCGTCAACGCGCGCAACCTCAAGACGCTGGAGGTCGACCGCGGCACGTTCGAGCGGGTCGCCCCGGAGATCCCGGACCACCTCGTCAAGGTCGCCGAGTCCGGCGTCCGCGGCCCGCACGACCTGATCGCCTACGCCAACGCCGGCGCCGACGCCGTCCTCGTGGGCGAGTCCCTGGTCACCGGCAAGGACCCCAAGGCCGCCGTCGCCGACCTGGTCGCCGCGGGCGAACACCCGGCACTGCGCCACGGCCGGGGCTGAGCTCCCGCTAGGCTGGCCCCGATGAGCACTCCGACGACCGTGACCACCGTGGACCGGTACGCGCGCCTGGCGCGCGGCTGCCGTCCCCGGGGCTGCCGCGCGCCCGCGCGCCGCGTGCACGGCCGCCGCGTCCGCTACGTCATCGGGGACGAGCCGGGCCAGGTGAACGGCCGCCGATGGCAGCGCGCCCTTTAGGGGCGCGGGACTGTACTGATCTGCGGCTGCCGCAGCGCGGGCGCGGCAAGCCACGACCGGCTCGCAGCCGACAGATCACCGAACCGACAGACCACCCGAGCCCCCACGGCGAACAGTTTTTCCCGGAACACTCACCGTGAGGTACTCGCATGCCCAGCGACTTCTTCATTCCCGACCCGCAGGGTCACGTCCCGAACTCCGCAGGCTACTTCGGCGATTTCGGCGGCAAGTTCATCCCGGAGGCCCTCGTGGCCGCCGTGGACGAGGTGGCCGTCGAGTACGACAAGGCCAAGAACGACCCCGAGTTCGCCCGTGAACTCGACGACCTGCTGGTCAACTACACCGGCCGCCCGTCGGCCCTGACGGAGGTCCCCCGCTTCGCCGAGCACGCCGGCGGCGCCCGCGTGTTCCTCAAGCGCGAGGACCTCAACCACACCGGCTCGCACAAGATCAACAACGTGCTCGGCCAGGCCCTGCTCACCAAGCGCATGGGCAAGACCCGTGTCATCGCCGAGACCGGCGCCGGCCAGCACGGCGTCGCCACGGCCACCGCCTGCGCGCTGTTCGGTCTCGAGTGCACCATCTACATGGGTGAGATCGACACCCAGCGCCAGGCCCTCAACGTCGCCCGCATGCGCATGCTGGGCGCCGAGGTCGTGGCCGTGAAGTCCGGCAGCCGCACCCTGAAGGACGCCATCAACGAGGCGTTCCGCGACTGGGTCGCCAACGTCGACCGCACCCACTACCTCTTCGGCACGGTCGCCGGGCCCCACCCCTTCCCCGCGATGGTCCGCGACTTCCACCGCGTCATCGGCGTGGAGGCCCGCCGCCAGCTCCTGGAGCGGGCCGGCCGGCTCCCGGACGCGGCGATCGCCTGCGTCGGCGGCGGCTCCAACGCCATCGGCCTCTTCCACGCCTTCATCCCCGACGAGGGCGTGCGCCTGATCGGCTGCGAGCCCGCGGGCCACGGCATCGAGACCGGGGAGCACGCGGCCACGCTGACCGCGGGCGAGCCGGGCATCCTGCACGGTTCGCGCTCCTACGTCCTGCAGGACGAGGAGGGCCAGATCACCGAGCCGTACTCCATCTCGGCCGGTCTGGACTACCCGGGCATCGGTCCCGAGCACTCCTACCTGAAGGACTCCGGCCGCGGCGAGTACCGCGCCGTCACCGACGACGCCGCGATGCAGGCGCTGCGCCTGCTGTCGCGCACCGAGGGCATCATCCCGGCCATCGAGTCCGCCCACGCCCTCGCCGGCGCCCTGGACGTCGGCCGCGAGCTGGGCGAGGACGGCCTGATCGTGGTCAACCTGTCCGGGCGCGGCGACAAGGACATGGACACCGCGGCCCGCTACTTCGGGCTGTACGACACCGATGCGCAGGTGGCGGCGAACGAGGCCGACACGGCGGAGATCGAGGGGGACGCCAAGTGAGCGGGAACGTGCAGCTTCTGACGGACACCCTGGCCGCCGCCAAGGCGGAGGGCCGCTCCGCGCTCATCGCCTATCTGCCGGCCGGCTTCCCGACCGTGGACGGCGGCATCGAGGCGATCAAGGCCGTCTTCGACGGCGGCGCCGACGTCGTCGAGGTGGGCCTGCCGCACAGCGACCCCGTGCTGGACGGCCCGGTCATCCAGACCGCCGACGACATCGCGCTGCGCGGCGGCGTGAAGATCGCCGACGTGATGCGCACGGTGCGCGAGGCGCACCAGGCCACCGGCAAGCCGGTGCTGGTGATGACCTACTGGAACCCGATCGACCGGTACGGCGTCGAGCGGTTCACCGCCGAGCTGGCCGAGGCCGGCGGCGCCGGCTGCATCCTGCCCGACCTGCCGGTGCAGGAGTCGGCGCTGTGGCGGGAGCACGCCGACAAGCACGGGCTGGCGACCGTGTTCGTCGTGGCGCCCAGCAGCAAGGACGCCCGGCTCGCCGAGATCACCGCGGCGGGCAGCGGCTTCGTCTACGCCGCCTCGCTCATGGGCGTCACCGGCACCCGTGAGTCCGTCGGCGCGCAGGCCCAGGACCTGGTCCGGCGCACCCGCGCGACCGGCACCGGCCTGCCCGTCTGCGTCGGCCTCGGCGTGTCCAACCGCGCGCAGGCCGCCGAGGTGGCCGGCTTCGCCGACGGCGTGATCGTCGGCTCGGCCTTCGTCAAGCGGATGCTGGACGCGCCGGACGAGGCGGCCGGCCTGGAGGCCGTGCGCGCCCTCGCCGGTGAGCTCGCGCAGGGTGTGCGCGGCCGGGCGTAACGTCACGAACGGTACGACGTAACGTAACAATTCGGACATACGGTCACTCGAACGGGTGGACCTGGGACCGGGGAGGCGCAATGCGCCTCCCCGGTTCGTTCTGGGGGTGTGAGCGAGAAGAACCGTGACGGAAAGCGCACCGCCAGGGAGCGGCTGGCGGTCGAGCGCGAGAAGCAGAAGGCCGCCGAGAAACGCCGGCGCGCCCTGATCGTCGGCGCCAGTGTCGTGTGTGTCCTCGGCCTGGCGGCCGTGATCGGCGTGGTCGCCGCGAACGCCGGCAAGGACAAGGGCTCCAGCAGCGCGGGCCCGGTGGTCGCACCCTCCGGAGCGCAGGGCAAGGACGCCCTGGCGATCCCGGTCGGCAAGGACGGCGCCAAGTCGACGCTCGTCGTCTGGGAGGACTTCCGCTGCCCGGCCTGCCAGGCCTTCGAGACGGCGTACCGGCCGACGATCCACGAGCTCACCGGTGCCGGCCAGCTCAAGGTCGAGTACCACCTGGCCACCCTGATCGACGGCAACCTCGGCGGCAGCGGCTCCCGGCACGCCGCGAACGCCGCCGCCTGCGCCCAGGACGCGGGCAAGTTCACCGCGTACCACGACGTGCTGTACGAGAACCAGCCGAAGGAGACCGACGACGCCTACGCCCAGGACGCCAAGCTGATCGAGCTGGCCGGCAAGGTGCCCGGCCTGGACACGCCCGCCTTCCGCTCCTGCGTGCAGGACGGCAAGCACAACAGCTGGGTGGTCAAGTCCCACCAGGCGTTCCAGAAGGGCGGCTTCCAGGGCACCCCGACCGTGCTGCTCAACGGCAAGAACATCTACCAGGACCAGACGATGACCCCGGCGAAGCTGAAGCAGATGGTGCAGGAGGCCGCCAAGGGCTGAGCGTCGGCCGGCGGCGGGGCGGGGCGGCGTCTCACGGCGTTTTCTCACGTCCCCGTTATGGACCCGTAGCCGGGCTGCCTGCCGTCGGCCCGGTCCGGCACGGTAGCGTCGACCTTGCCATGGAACTTGCCTACATTCCCAGCCCGTCGCGCGGGGTGCTGTATCTCGGCCCCATTCCGCTGCGCGGCTACGCCTTCTGCATCATCATCGGCGTCTTCGTAGCCGTCTGGCTCGGCAACAAGCGCTGGATCGCCCGGGGCGGGCGGGCCGGCACGGTCGCGGACATCGCGGTCTGGGCGGTCCCGTTCGGCCTGGTCGGCGGGCGCCTCTACCACGTGATCACGGACTACGAGCTGTACTTCAGCGAGGGCCGGGACTGGGTGGATGCCTTCAAGGTGTGGGAGGGCGGCCTCGGCATCTGGGGCGCGATCGCGCTGGGCGCGCTCGGCGCGTGGATCGGCGCCCGCCGCCGGGGCATCCCGATGCCGGCCTACGCCGACGCCGTCGCCCCCGGCATCGCCCTCGCGCAGGCGATCGGCCGCTGGGGCAACTGGTTCAACCAGGAGCTGTACGGCCGGCCCACCGACCTGCCCTGGGCGCTGAAGATCACGTCCTCGACGGACGGGCGGGTGCCCGGCACCTACCACCCGACGTTCCTGTACGAGTCGCTGTGGTGCATCGGCGTCGCCCTGCTGGTGATCTGGGCCGACCGCCGCTTCCGGCTGGGCCACGGGCGGGCGTTCGCGCTGTACGTCGCCTCGTACTGCGTGGGCCGGTTCTGGATCGAGTACATGCGCGTCGACGACGCCCACCACATCCTGGGCCTGCGGCTGAACAACTGGACCGCGCTGTTCGTGTTCCTGCTGGCCGTCGTCTACATGGTGGTCTCGGCGAAGAAGCGGCCGGGCCGTGAGGCGGTCGTCGAGCCCGGCGCCCAGACCCCCGGCGAGGTGGCCGAGGCGGACGGCGAGGCCGACGGCACCGAGAAGACCGACGTGACGGCCGCCGAGGCCGAGGAGAAGTCCCCGGTGACCGACGAGGTGAAGGACGAGGCGGAGTCCGCGACCAAGAAGTCCTGACCCCGTCCGTCGTACGGCGATGAGGGCGCCCGGAGCTTTCCGGGCGCCCTTCGCCGTCCCTGAGGCGTCGCCCTGTCAGGCGCCGTCCTGTGAGGCGTCGCCCTGTCGGGCTCCTCGACCGGCCCATCGTCCCGTCCGGCGGCGGTCAGGCGCGCCGTGCCGCCAGCGCCAGCGTCCGGCGGGCCGCCGTCACCGCCGCCGCGTCGATGAACCGGCCGTCGGGCAGGGCCTGGGCGCCGGGCTGTGCGGCCGCCGCCTTGAGCACCGCCTCGGCGTCCTCGACCTCCCGTGGCGTCGGCAGATAGGCCCGCTCGATCACCGGCAGCTGCCGGGGGTGGATCGCGGCGCGCCCGAGGAAACCCAGGGCGCGGCCATGGGCGCAGCTCGCGGCGAGGCCGTCGAGGTCGCGGATGTCGGGGTGCACGGACTGGGCCGGCGGGGGCAGACCCGCCGCCCGCGCGGCGACCACCACCCGGGAGCGCGGCCAGTCCAGCCCCGCGTCGTCCAGGACACCCAGATCGCCGCGCAGGTCCGCCTCGCCGAGGGCGATCCCGCGCACGGCGCGGTGCGCGGTCGCGATGGCGTGGGCGTGCTCGATGCCCTGCGCGGACTCCAGCAGGGCGTACAGGCCGGGCACCCCGCCGCCGGCGGCGACCGTCCGCGCCGCGACCCGGACGATCTGCTCGGGGCCGGCGACCTTCGGCAGCCGCAGCCCCGCCACCCCCGGCAGGTGGGCGAGGGCCCGCAGATCGGCCGCCGCGAGCGGGCCGTCGAGGCGGTTGATCCGCACATGCACCGGCACCGGCTGCGGCTGGGTGAGCAGCTCGGCGGTCGCGGCGCGGGCGTACTCCTTGCGGTCGGGGGCCACCGCGTCCTCCAGGTCGATCACCACCACGTCGGCCCCGCAGGCCAGCGCCCCGGCGACGACGTGCGGCCGGTCCCCGGGCGCGTACAGCCAGGTGAGCGGGAGGCCGGCGGGCGGCGGGGTGTCCGGTGGGGGCGTCATACGGCGCCCTCCGCGCGCAGCGCCGCGACCTCGGCGGGGGTCAGGCCCAGCTCGGCGAGGACGGCGTCGGTGTCGGCGCCGTGCGGGCGGCCGGCCCAGCGGATCGCGCCGGGCGTGGCGGACAGCCGGAACAGCACGTTCTGCATGCGCAGCGGGCCGAGTTCCGGATCGTCGACGGTGGTGATCGTGCCCAGGGCCTGGTACTGCGGGTCGGTCATGATCTCCCGTACGTCCTGCACGGGGGCGATCGCGGCCTCGGCCTTCTCGAAGGCGGCGAGGACCTCCTCGCGGGTCCGGGTGGCGATCCAGCGGCCGACGGCCTCGTCGAGCAGGCCGGCGTGGCGGGCGCGGCCCTCGCCGGTGGCGAACCAGGGCTCCTGGGCCAGCTCCGGGCGGCCCACCAGCTCCATCACCCGCTCCGCCACCGACTGGGCCGAGGCGGAGACGGCCACCCAGGTGCCGTCGGCGGTGCGGTAGGTGTTGCGCGGGGCGTTGTTGGCGGACCGGTTCCCGGTGCGTTCCTGGACGTAGCCGAGCTGGTCGTACCAGGTCGGCTGCGGGCCGAGGACGGTCAGGATCGGTTCGATGATCGCCATGTCGACGACCTGCCCGGTGCCGGTGCGCTCCCGGGCGGCCAGCGCGGTCATCACGGCGTAGGCGGTGGCGAGCGCGGTGATGGAGTCGGCCAGGCCGAACGGCGGCAGGGTCGGCGGGGAGTCCGGCTCGCCGGTGATCGCCGCGAAGCCGCTCATCGCCTCGGCGAGGGTGCCGAAGCCGGGCCGGTGGGCGTAGGGGCCGAACTGGCCGAAGGCGGTGACGCGGGCGAGGACCAGCCGGGGGTTGGCGGCGGACAGCTCCTCCCAGCCCAGGTCCCACTTCTCCAGGGTGCCGGGGCGGAAGTTCTCCACGATCACGTCGGCGCCGGCCGCGAGCCGCAGCAGCGTGGCGCGGCCGCCGCGCGTGGACAGGTCGAGGGTCACGGTGCGCTTGTTGCGGCCGAGCACCTTCCACCACAGGCCGACGCCGTCCTTGGCCGGGCCGTGGCCGCGGGACGGGTCGGGTCTCGACGGGTGCTCGACCTTGATCACCTCGGCGCCGAAGTCGCCCAGCAGGGTGGCCGCGAGGGGCCCGGCGAAGAGGGTGGCGAGGTCCAGCACCCGCAACCCGGTGAGCGGGGTGGCCGTCGCGGTGCCCTGCGGTGTGTTGGTCGTGGGCGGGTTGCCTTCCGGTGGGGCGGTCGTGGACGGGTTGCCTTCCGGTGCGCCGCTCCTGGGCGGGTTGCCCTCCGGTGCGGCGGTCGTGGACGGGATGCCTCCCGGGGCTGCGGTCATGGACGGGATGCCTCCCGGTGTGTGAGGTGGGCGAGCGCGTCGAAGCCGATGCCGTCGAAGCCGGCGACGGACGTGGCGAGGCGGTTCTTCAGCGGCGCGGTCCAGCGGTCGGGCAGCGCGGCGGGGGAGCCGGCCAGGAGCCCGGCGACGCTGCCGGCGGTGGCGCCGTTGGAGTCGGTGTCCCAACCGCCGGACACCGCACGGCAGATGGACCCGGCGAAGTCGCCGTCGGCGTGGGTGAGGGCGGCGGCGATCAGGGCGGTGTTGGGCAGGGCGTGCACCCAGTGGTGGGTGGGGGACCAGCGGGCGTGCAGCCGGTCCACGACCGTGTCGAAGCCGGCGTGCTCGTGGGCGAGTTCCACCGCGTGCCGGACCGCCTCGGCCAGCCGGGAGCCGGGCGGGACCACCGTCAGGCCGATGCGCAGGCAGGCGTGGACGTCATGGCGTCCTGTGGCGGCCGCGGCGAGGGTGGCCGCCGTGAACATCGCGGCGTAGACACCGTTGGCGGTGTGGGTGAGGGTCGCGTCGCGGTGGGCCTGCGCGGCGGCCGCCGCCGGGTCGCCGGGGTTGGTCCAGCCGTGCACGTCGGCGCGGATCAGGGCGCCGATCCACTCGCGGAACGGGTTGCGGTACCGGGCGGTGTGCGGGGGCTCGATGCCGAGCAGCAGATTGCGCAGGGCGATGCGCTCGGCGGTGAAGACCCGGCCCGCCGGCAGCGTGTCGAGCCAGAGCGCGGCGACGTCGGCGGTGGTGAAGGCGCGGCCGTGGCGCTGCAGCAACCGCAGGTTGAGCAGGGGGTAGTCGAGGTCGTCGTCCTCCGGCATGCCCTCGATGGTCTCGGCGAGCGAGGTGGCGGCCGACCGGCGGTTCCACGGGTGGGCGGCCAGCAGCTCGGCGGGCACCCCGCGCGCGGTGAACCAGGTGCTCAGCGGCCAGTTGCCGACCGCCTGGGCGAGGGCGCGGATGCCGTCGAGCGGGAGCTTCTCGACGGGCTTGCCGAGCAGGCAGCCGGCGGCGCGGCCGAGCCAGGCGGCCTCCAGGCGCTCGGCGGTCACGGGGGTGCGCGGGGCGGGGGCGGGCCAGTCGGGGCACAGCCGCCGAATCCGGTCCAGGTCCGTCGGCTCGTCCAGCCGGCTGGGCAGATCGGCGAGTTCGTCCAGCAGGTCCTCGGCCAGCCGGCGCAGATAGGGGGAGACGGGACCGGGGGAGGCGCCGGCCCGCTCGGGCGCGTCCGGGCCGCCCGCCGCGCGCCAGCGTGCCGCGATCACCTTCGGTTCGCGGCCGTCCAGGGCCGCCTGGCGCAGTTCGTGGCCGATCAGGTCCTCCGGCTGCACCCAGGTCAGTCGGCGCATCCGGTGCCTCCCAGCCGTGCGAACGCCGCCTCGTGGGCCCGCCGGCGCGCCACGTCGCGGCGGAAGACCTCCCGGGTGACCTCGGTGAGGGTGCGGGCCGGTTCCCACAGGTCGAGACGGCTGGCCTCGGCGACCGTCTTCGCCCAGTCCTCCGGCACCGGGGAACCGAGGGCGCCCGCCAGCGCGCCCGCCATCGTGGCGATGGAGTCGCAGTCGCGGCCGTAGTTCACCGCGCCGAGCACGGCGTGCCGGTAGTCGCCGCGCGCGACCAGCAGCATCCCGAGCGCGATCGGCAGTTCCTCGATCGCGTGCAGCCGGGACGGTCGGCGGGCGCCGAGCGAGGGGGCGCGGTAGTCGGGGCCGACCGTGTCGTAGGGGGCGACCGCCTCCCGCAGCGGGACCAGGGCCGACTCGAAGTCCGTGTGGGCGCGGGCCACTTCGCAGACGCTCTCGATCGCCGCACGGGTGCCGTCCTTGGCCAGGGCCAGGCACGCCTCGACCACCGACTCCGGTGTCGCGTCCGGCGCGCAGGCCGCAGCCACGGCCGCCGCGAAGACACCGGCCGCCTCCCGGCCGTACGACGACTGGTGGGCGCCCGCCACGTCCAGCGCCTCGGCGTACGCGCCGGCGGGGTGGGCCGCGTTGACCAGGCCGACGGGCGCCATGTACATCGCGGCACCGCAGTTGACGAGATTGCCGGTGCCGGCCTCGCGGGGGTCGACATGGCCGTAGTGCAGCCGGGCCACCAGCCACTTCTCGGCGAGGAAGATCCGCTGCAGGGGCAGCGCCTCGGCCTCAAGCTCCGGGATCCAGCGCGGGGTGGTCATCAGGTCCGGGACCAGGTGGTCGGCGATCGCGTAGGCGTCGAGGTGGTCGCGGACCGTGGCGTACACCCGGACCAGGGCGTGGGTCATCAGGGTGTCGTCGGTGACGTGCCCGTCGCCCTTGTGGTACGGCGCGAGGGGGCGGGCGGTGCGCCAGTGCTCGCCGTGCCAGGGGCCGACGATGCCGTGGACGCGGCCGCCGTGACGTTCGGCGATCTGGTCGGGGGAGTAGCCCTCGACGGGGCCGCCGAGGGCGTCGCCGACGGCGGCGCCGACCAGGGCGCCGGTGATCCGGCCGGTCAGGGTCTCGTCCCCCGGGGTTTCTTCTCCTTTGGGCGTCATGCCCCGAATCATCCTCCCGGCGGGGCCGGTTGCACGGCTTCCAGTGACTCGGCGAGTTCCACCAGGTCGGTGCCGGTCAGCCGGGGCAGGGCGCAGCCGGTGAGGGTGCGGCAGGCGGCACGCCAGGTGTCGGGGATCGCGGCCGCCCCGCCGAGCGCCCCGGTGAGGGCGCCGGTCAGGGCCGGGGCGGAGTCGGCGACCCGGGACAGGCAGGCGGCGGCCGGGACGGCGGCGGCGACGTTGCCGTCGGCGGCGGTGGCCAGGGCGAGCGCCACGGGCACGGTCTCGGCGGCGGCGATGCCGTAGCTGTAGACGTGGTCGACGATCTGGTGTTCCAGGGGTGGCACCAGCGCGAAGGCGTTGTCGGCGTCGTGCGCGAGCTTGAGGGCGTGCCGGGCGTTGCGGCCGATCTCGGTGTCCTCGGGGAGTTCGGCGAGCGCGGCGGCCACGCAGGTGCCGGTGCCTGCGCCTGCGAGGGCGAGCGCCAGGGCGGCCGCCATCGCCCGGGCGCCGTGCACGCCGTCGCCGTCCTGCGTGTAGCGGGCGTCGAACTCGGCGAGGTCGGCGGCGGCCCGGGGGTCGCCGACGTGGGCGGCGGCCAGGACGCAGGCGCGCACGCAGGCGGCGTCGTCGAAGTAGTGCGGGTTGTCGTGGCCGGTGGCGGGTGGGCGCAGCCCGGCGGCGAGGTTGCCGAGTCCGGCGCGTACGGAGATGCGGGCGCGCAGCGGCAGCACGGCGGACTCGATCTCGGCGGCGCGCTCGGCCGCGGCGGCGACCTCGGCGGCCACGGCGGTCCAGGTCAGGTCGATGGCGGTGCGCACCCGGCGTTCCCGGCTGAGGTCGCCGAGGGCGTGGTCGTCGCCGGCCCGCAGCACGGCCTCGGCGGCGAAGGCCGCCCACTCGGCGTCGTCGGAGGGGCCGAGGCGCAGCGGCTCGGGGGGCTGGTTGAGCGCGATCGGCACGGGCAGGGTGGTCGTGGCGTTCTGCTCGGCGAAGGTGTCCAGCTCACGGGTGAGCCGCCGGGTCCACTCCGGCATCCGCGCGGCCCGGTGCCGCGCGGCGGGCCACCCGGCGGCATCCCCGGCGGCAAGCCCGAGCAGCAGCCCTTCGATACGGCGGGTCATGACCGGACCCCTCGGCGGGCGCCACCGGCGGCGACGACGGGGAGCGGCGGCCCCACGACAGGGCGGCTCATGGACGGGGCCTCGTCGAGGCTGTCGCCGGGGCTGTCGCCGGGGATGACTCGGGCTTCGGCGCGGCGGCTCATGGACGGGCCTCGTGGACGCTGTCGCCGGGGCTCGCGGTGGGGATGGCTCGGGCTTCGGTGTGGCGGGTCGTGGTCGGGGTCTTGGGGACGCTGTCGGCGGGGGTCGCGGCGGGGATGGCTCGGGCTTCGGTGCGGCGGGTCGTGGTCGGGGTCTCGGGGAGGTTGTCGCCGGGGCTCGGGGTGGGGATGACTCGGGCTTCGGCGCGGCGGGTCATGGACGGGCCTCGTTGCCGTCGTCACCGGGGTCCACGGCGGGGACGAGCGGGCCGGGCGCCCGGACTGCCCGGGCGGGCGGCGCCCACCCGCCGCCCGCTTCGGCGGGCTGCACGGGCGCCGGGACCGGCTCCTCCGCCGCGTCCGGCACGAAGTCCGGCACGACGAGCGGCGGCACGGTGGTGCCGGTGCCGGTGCCGGTGCCGGTGCCCGTTCCGTCCCGGTCGGGGCCGGGCAGCGGCGTCGGCGGCGCGTCGGCCTCGGCTTCGTCGCTCGCCGGGACTCGCGCCGGTGGGGCGCCGCTGCCGGTCCTGTCGTTTTCCGCCACCGGCGTGGGCGGGGCGGTATGGGCGGGGGCCGTTTCCGGTGTCCGCGTCGGCGGGGCCTCGGTATGGGCGGGGACCGTTTCCGGTGTCCGCGTCGGCGGGGCGTCGGCATGGGCCGGGACCGTTTCCGGTGTCCGCGCCGGCGGGGTCTCGGTGCCGGTCCCGTCCCCTCCCGGTGCCAGCAGGTCCGCGATCTCCAGTACGTGCCGGCCCTTCATCGCCGGCAGGCACCTGCCCCGTACCGGGCCGATCGCCGACGCCCAGTCGGGCGGGATCGCCGCCACGCCCTGGGTCGCGCCCGCGAGGGCCCCGGCGACCGCGGCCGTCGTGTCGGCGTCGCGGCCCATGTTCACGGCCGTGAGCACCGCGTCGCGGAAGTCGCCGTCGGCGGCGGCGTACGCGCCGAAGGCCAGGGCGACCGCCTCGGGCGCGAGGTCGGTCCAGGGGTAGCCGCCGATGACGACGGCGGTGCGCACCGCGCGTTCGCCCCGGTGCGCGGCGGTCACGGCGCGCCGCAGGGAGCGGGCCGTCCAGGAGTCGTCGGGGACGACGGTGAGCGCGGCCGCGATCACGGCCTCGGGCGCGGCGCCGCCCATCGCCGCGGCCACCCCGGCGGCGACCGCCTGACCGCCGTAGATGCCCTCGCCGTCATGGCTGACGGAGCCGTCGATCGCGGCGAGCCGGGCGGCCTCGGCGGGGCGGCCCGCGGCGTGGACGCCGCAGACGGCGGCGCGCATGGCGAGCCCGTCGCTCCAGGCGTGCCGGTGCTGGGCGGAGATGGGCGCCGCGAGGCCCCGGCGCAGGTTCTCCAGCGTGCCGCGCTCGCTGAAGCCGGCGCCCCGGAAGGGCCCCTCGGCGCGGTCGGCGATCCACTCGTGCCAGGCCGCCTCCACATGGGCCGGCGTGAGGGCCGAGCCGTGCCGGGCGAGCAGCAGCCCGGAGAAGATCGTGTACTCGGTGTCGTCCGTGCCGGCGGGCTCGGCGGCGACGAAGCCGGTGATGCGGCCCCAGCGGGCGCGGATCTGGGAGGGCGTGAGGTTCTCCGCGGGCGCCCCGAGGGCGTCCCCGACGGCCAGCCCGAGCAGGGCACCGCGGGCCCGCTCACGGATCGAGGCCATGGCGGCGTCACCTCCGGGGGATCCCGTCGAGGGGTGCGAACCCTTTGCGGAGGTGTGCCACGGCGGCCGTGCCGTATCGCGAGCCGGGCCGCGCTGTCACCCGGTCGGCGTGCAAAACCGCAGGTTAGCCCAGCCTTTCCTTGCTGGCGACGGAGGAATCACCGGCGTAGATTTGGCGTTGTCATAAGTTGGAATCAGTCCAAACTTAGCTTTGCCTTAGCTTTCTTGGGGGACCCCCGTGGCCATCATCGAGACCCAGGCGGCGCTGCACGAGGCGCACCGCGACAACCACACCCACCGCGACGTCAACGGCGGCTGGCTGCGCCCCGCCGTCTTCGGCGCGATGGACGGCCTGGTCTCCAATCTCGCCCTGATGACCGGCGTCGCGGGCGGCGCCGTCAGTCCGCACACGATCGTGCTGACCGGGCTCGCGGGCCTGGCCGCGGGGGCGTTCTCGATGGCGGCCGGCGAGTACACCTCCGTCGCCTCCCAGCGCGAGCTGGTCGAGGCGGAACTGGACGTCGAGCGCCGCGAGCTGCGCAAGCACCCCGCAGACGAGGAGGCCGAGCTCGCCGCCCTCTACGTGGCGCGCGGCGTCGAGCCGGAGCTGGCCCGCGAGGTCGCCCGGCAGCTGTCGAAGGACCCCGAGCAGGCGCTGGAGATCCACGCCCGCGAGGAGCTGGGCATCGACCCGAGCGACCTGCCGTCGCCGCTGGTCGCGGCCGTGTCCTCGTTCGGATCCTTCGCGCTGGGCGCCCTCCTGCCCGTCCTGCCCTACCTGCTCGGCGCCACCGCGCTGTGGCCGGCCGTCCTGCTCGCCCTGTTCGGGCTGTTCGCCTGCGGTGCCGTGGTCGCGAAGGTCACCGCGCGCAGCTGGTGGTACAGCGGTCTGCGCCAGCTCGCGCTGGGCGGTGCGGCGGCCGGTGTGACGTACGCCCTGGGCACTCTGTTCGGAACGGCCGTAGGATAAGCAGGCTGGTACTTATGCGAGGGACCGCATAAGTTCTCTATTACCCGCTGGTTTCAGCAGCATGACGGCGGGGCATGAGCCGTAAGCACTGTGGGCAATGAGGCCTGCGGCGCACCTCCGGGGCGTGCGACGCCGCCCGTCCCGGCAGCGGGCCGAGGGACATCGATCTGTCCCTGTCGTCCCCCACCACACTTTCCGCCCCGGGGCTGCGTCAACCCCGCCCACGCACCCCGCGGCGTCCGCATGCTGGAACGGAGTATCCGGTTCCCGAGAACCGCTCCATCATGTAACCTGCACGAAATTTTGAGACACGCAGAGGGCCAACGTCGTCCCTCGGCACCTGAAACATGCCACCTGACGACGACGGGAGAGCCGATGCGTACGCCGCGCCAGCCGTCCCAGCACTCCACGAACGGCCAGAACTGGTCGTTCATGGATGCTCGCCCTGCTGCGCAGGGTATGTACGACCCCCGCAACGAGCACGACGCCTGCGGCGTCGGCTTCGTCGCCACCCTCACCGGCGAGGCGTCCCACACGCTGGTCGAGCAGGCCCTCACCGTCCTGCGCAACCTGGAGCACCGCGGTGCCACCGGCTCCGAGCCCGACTCGGGCGACGGCGCGGGCATCCTCTCCCAGGTGCCGGACGCGTTCCTGCGCGAGGTGGCCGGATTCGAGCTGCCCGAGGCCGGCGCCTACGCCGTCGGCATCGCCTTCCTGCCGGAGGACGGCACCACCGAGGCCGTCTCGCAGATCGAGACGATCGCCGCCGACGAGGGCCTCACCGTCCTCGGCTGGCGCGAGGTCCCGGTCGCCCCGGAGCTGCTCGGCGCCACCGCCCGCTCCACCATGCCGGCCTTCCGCCAGCTCTTCGTCACCGACGGCGCGAGCAAGGACATCGCCCTGGACCGCAAGGCGTTCGTGCTGCGCAAGCGCGCCGAGCGCGAGGCGGGCGTCTACTTCCCGTCGCTGTCCGCGCGGACCATCGTCTACAAGGGCATGCTGACCACCGGCCAGCTGGAGCCCTTCTTCCCGGACCTGTCCGACCGCCGCTTCGCCTCCGCGATCGCGCTCGTGCACTCCCGGTTCTCCACGAACACCTTCCCGTCGTGGCCGCTCGCGCACCCCTACCGCTTCGTCGCCCACAACGGTGAGATCAACACCGTCAAGGGCAACCGCAACTGGATGCGCGCCCGCGAGTCGCAGCTGGTCTCCGACCTGTTCGGCTCCTCCGAGAAGGCCCTCGAGCGGATCTTCCCGGTCTGTACCCCGGACGCCTCCGACTCCGCCTCCTTCGACGAGGTGCTGGAGCTGCTGCACCTCGGCGGCCGTTCCCTGCCGCACTCGGTGCTGATGATGATCCCGGAGGCGTGGGAGAACCACGACTCCATGGACCCGGCCCGGCGCGCCTTCTACCAATTCCACTCCACGATGATGGAGCCCTGGGACGGCCCCGCCTGCGTCACCTTCACCGACGGCACCCAGGTCGGCGCCGTGCTCGACCGCAACGGCCTGCGCCCCGGCCGCTACTGGGTCACCGACGAGGGCCTCGTCGTCCTCGGCTCCGAGGTCGGCGTCCTCGACATCGACCCGGCCAAGGTCGTCCGCAAGGGCCGCCTGCAGCCCGGCAAGATGTTCCTCGTCGACACCGCCGAGCACCGCATCATCGAGGACGACGAGATCAAGGCGCAGCTCGCCGCCGAGCAGCCCTACGCCGAGTGGCTGGAAGCCGGCGAGATCGAGCTGTCGGACCTGCCCGAGCGCGAGCACATCGTCCACACCCACGCCTCGGTCACCCGCCGCCAGCAGACCTTCGGCTACACCGAGGAGGAGCTGCGCGTCATCCTCGCGCCGATGGCCCGCACGGGTGCGGAGCCGATCGGCTCGATGGGCACCGACTCGCCGATCGCCGCCCTCTCCGAGCGCCCGCGGCTGCTCTTCGACTACTTCACCCAGCTGTTCGCGCAGGTCACCAACCCGCCGCTGGACGCGATCCGCGAGGAGCTGGTCACCTCCCTGCGCAGCTCGCTCGGCCCGCAGGGCAACCTGCTGGAGCCCAGCGCCGCCTCCTGCCGCTCCGTCGTGCTGCCCTTCCCGGTGATCGACAACGACGAGCTGGCCAAGCTCATCCACATCAACGCCGACGGCGACATGCCCGGCTTCAAGGCCGCGACCCTCTCCGGCCTGTACCGGGTGCACGGCGGCGGCGAGGCCCTGGCCGCGCGCATCGACGAGATCTGCGCCGAGGCCGACGCGGCCATCGAGAACGGCGCCCGCCTGATCGTCCTCTCGGACCGGCACTCCGACGCCGAGCACGCGCCGATCCCGTCGCTGCTGCTCACCGCGGCCGTCCACCACCACCTCATCCGCACCAAGCAGCGCACCCACGTGGGCCTGCTGGTCGAGGCCGGCGACGTCCGCGAGGTCCACCACGTCGCCCTGCTCATCGGCTACGGCGCCGCCGCCGTCAACCCCTACCTGGCGATGGAGTCGGTGGAGGACCTGCTGCGCGCGGGCACCTTCCTGAACGGCCTGGAGACCGAGAAGGCGATCAAGAACCTGATCTACGCCCTCGGCAAGGGCGTGCTGAAGGTCATGTCCAAGATGGGCATCTCCACCGTCGCCTCCTACCGCGGCGCCCAGGTCTTCGAGGCCGTCGGCCTGGACGAGACCTTCGTCGAGAAGTACTTCAACGGCACCACCACCAAGATCGGCGGCGTCGGCATCGACGTCATCGCCCAGGAGGTCGCCGCCCGTCACGCCAAGGCCTACCCGGCCTCCGGCATCGCTCCCGCGCACCGCGCGCTGGAGATCGGCGGCGAGTACCAGTGGCGCCGCGAGGGCGAGCCGCACCTGTTCGACCCGGAGACGGTCTTCCGCCTCCAGCACTCCACGCGCACCGGCCGCTACGACATCTTCAAGAAGTACACCGAGCGCGTGAACGAGCAGTCCGAGCGCCTGATGACGCTGCGCGGCCTGTTCGGCTTCAAGTCCGACCGCGGCCCGATCCCGATCGACGAGGTCGAGCCGGTCTCCGAGATCGTCAAGCGCTTCTCCACCGGCGCCATGTCGTACGGCTCCATCTCCAAGGAGGCGCACGAGACCCTCGCCATCGCCATGAACCAGCTGGGCGGCAAGTCCAACACCGGTGAGGGCGGCGAGGACCCGGAGCGCCTGTACGACCCGGCGCGCCGCTCGGCGATCAAGCAGGTGGCCTCCGGCCGCTTCGGCGTGACGAGCGAGTACCTGGTCAACGCGGACGACATCCAGATCAAGATGGCCCAGGGCGCCAAGCCCGGCGAGGGCGGCCAGCTGCCCGGCCACAAGGTCTACCCGTGGGTCGCCAAGACGCGTCACTCGACGCCGGGCGTCGGCCTGATCTCCCCGCCGCCGCACCACGACATCTACTCCATCGAGGACCTGGCGCAGCTGATCCACGACCTGAAGAACGCGAACCCGCAGGCGCGGATTCACGTGAAGCTGGTCTCCGAGGTCGGCGTCGGCACGGTCGCGGCGGGTGTGTCCAAGGCGCACGCGGACGTGGTGCTGATCTCCGGCCACGACGGCGGCACCGGTGCCTCCCCGCTCACCTCGCTCAAGCACGCGGGCGGCCCCTGGGAGCTCGGCCTCGCCGAGACCCAGCAGACGCTGCTGCTCAACGGCCTGCGCGACCGGATCGTGGTGCAGACCGACGGCCAGCTCAAGACCGGCCGTGACGTGGTCATCGCCGCGCTGCTGGGCGCCGAGGAGTTCGGTTTCGCGACCGCCCCGCTGGTCGTCTCCGGCTGCGTGATGATGCGCGTGTGCCACCTGGACACCTGCCCGGTCGGCATCGCCACCCAGAACCCGGTGCTGCGCGAGCGCTTCAGCGGCAAGGCCGAGTTCGTGGTGAACTTCTTCGAGTTCATCGCGCAGGAGGTCCGCGAGCTGCTGGCCGAGCTGGGCTTCCGCTCCATCGAGGAGGCCGTCGGCCACGCCGAGATGCTCGACGTCGAGCGGGCGGTCGACCACTGGAAGGCGCAGGGCCTGGACCTGGAGCCGCTCTTCCACGTGCCCGACCTGCCCGAGGGCGCGGTCCGCCACCAGCTGATCGCCCAGGACCACGGCCTGGAGAAGGCCCTGGACAACGAGCTGATCAAGCTGGCCGCCGACGCCCTGGCCGCGAACGACGCGACCGAGGCCCAGCCGGTGCGCGCCCAGGTCGCCATCCGCAACATCAACCGCACGGTCGGCACCATGCTCGGCCACGAGGTGACGAAGAAGTTCGGCGGAGCGGGCCTGCCCGACGACACCATCGACATCACCTTCACCGGCTCCGCCGGCCAGTCCTTCGGCGCCTTCGTCCCGCGCGGCATCACGCTGCGCCTGGAGGGCGACGCGAACGACTACGTCGGCAAGGGCCTGTCCGGCGGCCGGATCGTGGTCCGCCCGGACCGAGCCGCCGACCACCTCGCCGAGTACAGCGTCATCGCGGGCAACACGCTCGGGTACGGCGCGACGGGCGGCGAGATGTTCCTGCGCGGCAAGGTCGGCGAGCGCTTCTGCGTCCGCAACTCCGGCGCGCTGGTCGTCTCCGAGGGCGTGGGCGACCACGGCTGCGAGTACATGACCGGCGGTCACGCGGTCGTCCTCGGCGAGACGGGCCGCAACTTCGCGGCCGGCATGTCCGGTGGCGTCGCGTACGTCATCGACCTGGACCGCGACAACGTCAACGCCGGCAACCTCGGCGCGATCGAGGCGCTGGACGAGGCGGACAAGCAGTGGCTGCACGAGGTCGTGCGCCGCCACCAGGAGGAGACCGGCTCGACCGTGGCCGAGAAGCTGCTGGCCGAGTGGGACACCGCCGTCGAGCGCTTCAGCAAGATCATCCCCAGCACGTACAAGGCAGTGCTCGCCGCCAAGGACGCCGCCGAGCGAGCCGGTCTGTCCGAGACCGAGATCACCGAGAAGATGATGGAGGCGGCGATCAATGGCTGACCCGAAGGGCTTTCTGAACCACGGCCGCGAGGTCGCCAAGTCCCGTCCGGTCGAGGAGCGCGTCAAGGACTGGAACGAGGTCTACGTCCCCGGCTCGCTGCTGCCGATCATCTCCAAGCAGGCGAGCCGCTGCATGGACTGCGGCATCCCGTTCTGCCACAACGGCTGTCCGCTCGGGAACCTCATCCCCGAGTGGAACGACTACGCCTACCGCGAGGACTGGGGCGCCGCCTCCGAGCGGCTGCACGCCACCAACAACTTCCCGGAATTCACCGGCCGCCTGTGCCCGGCGCCCTGTGAGTCGGCGTGCGTGCTCGGCATCAACCAGCCGCCGGTCACCATCAAGAACGTCGAGGTCTCGATCATCGACAAGGCGTGGGAGACCGGGGACGTCGTCCCGCAGATCCCCGAGCGCCTGTCCGGCAAGACCGTCGCCGTCGTCGGCTCGGGCCCCGCGGGCCTGGCCGCCGCCCAGCAGCTGACCCGGGCCGGCCACACCGTGGCCGTGTACGAGCGCGCCGACCGCATCGGCGGCCTGCTGCGCTACGGCATCCCCGAGTTCAAGATGGAGAAGCGGCACATCAACCGCCGTATCGAGCAGATGCGCGCGGAGGGCACCCGCTTCCGGACCGGCATCGAGATCGGCCGCGACCTGAAGGCCACCGACCTGAAGAAGCGGTACGACGCGGTCGTCCTGGCCGTCGGCGCCACCACCGCCCGCGACCTGCCCGTGCCGGGCCGCGAGCTCAAGGGCATCTACCAGGCGATGGAGTACCTGCCGCTGGCCAACAAGGTGCAGGAGGGCGACTTCGTGGCGCCCCCCATCTCGGCCGAGGGCAAGCACGTCGTCGTCATCGGCGGCGGCGACACCGGCGCCGACTGCGTGGGCACCGCCCACCGCCAGGGCGCGGCCTCGGTCACGCAGCTGGAGATCATGCCGCGCCCGAGCGAGGAGCGGCACCCGGTCAACCAGCCCTGGCCGACCTTCCCGATCCTGTACAAGGTCACCTCGGCCCACGAGGAGGGCGGCGAGCGGATCTACTCCGCCTCCACCACCCACTTCGAGGGCGACGAGGACGGCAACGTCCAGTGGCTGCACCTGAGCGAGGTGGAGTTCGTCGACGGCAAGCTGACCTCCAAGCCGGGCACCGAGCGCAAGATCCCGGCCCAGCTGGTCACCCTCGCCATGGGCTTCACCGGCACCGACCGGGAGAACGGCCTGGTGGAGCAGTTCGGCCTGGAGCTCGACGAACGCGGTAACATCGCCCGCGACGCCGACTTCCAGACGAACGTGCCCGGCGTGTTCGTCGCCGGTGACGCCGGCCGCGGTCAGTCCCTGATCGTGTGGGCGATCGCGGAGGGCCGCTCGGCCGCCCGCGGCGTCGACCGCTTCCTGACCGGGGCCAGCGAACTGCCGGCCCCGATCCGCCCGACGGACCGCGCGCTCGCGGTCTGACGGACCCGGTGACCCTTCGGGGTCACCACCCCTGACGTCCCGTACAACGGCGTGCGGAACACAGACGGCGCCTGCCCTGTCCCCGACCGGACTTCGGGCAGGCGCCGTCGCCTTTCCGGGCCGCTACGGCACCCGGTACGTCTCCCCGTACACCCGCCAGGCCAGCGGCGTGTCCAGGTCCAGATTGCCGGCGTCCAGCCAGCGGCGCTGGGCGGTGTCGACGCGGGAGGTGTCCTGGGTGGTCCGGCGCTCCTTCATCGCCGCGCGCCGCACGTCCAGGAAGACACCGAGGTAGGCCTTCTCGTCGCCGCCCTGCGCCGGGGTCTTCGCCTGCCGCATCGCGCGCTCGCGCAGCACGTAGAAGCCGTCGGCGTCGACGCCCGGGCCGTGGAAGACCATCGCGTCGTAGTAGACGAACTGGCCGAGCGTGCCCAGGCCGTCGAGCTTGGCCAGGCGCACCGCCGGCTCGAAGTACACCTGGTCGCGTTCGTCCTCCTGCGCCCGGCGGAAGGCCGGCAGCTTCGCCTCCGCCTTCCAGGCCGCGGTGAAGCCCGGGTCCAGGCCCTCGTGGGAGGCGGTGCCGTCCACCGCGCGCAGCGCCGGCAGAAAGCGCGCCAGGCCGTTGTCCGGGTGGTCCTTCGTGTAGCGCTCGACGAGGCTGAGCAGGTCGTGGGTGCCGGTGCAGAAGCCGATGATGCCGGCCGTGTATCCGCAGCCGTCGCCGATGTCCTCGACGAAGCCGTAGGAGTCGCGCCAGTTCAGCGTGGAGTTCTCGGTGCTGGCGACGATGCGCTGCGCCAGCTCCTTCTTGGCGGGCGCGGCCAGCCCCGGCGGCGCGTCGGCGAGCACCTCCGCGTCCTCCGAGCGTTGCGAAGGGCCGTGCTCGGCCCGGGTCTTGGCGTCCCGGGGGGACTCCTGCGCGCTGGACGCGGCGCCGCCCGGGGAGCCGCCGCCGTCCTGCGGGGCGAGGAAGGCGAACGCCGCCACCGCGACGACGGGGAGGGCGGCCAGCGTCAGGCAACCGGTGCGTTTCATGGTTCTCGTCTCCCTGCTCGCATCCCCCGGCTCAGGCGGCGGCCGAGGTCAGTTCCGCCACTTTGCCCCACGCGCACAGGGCGAGCAGCGCCAGCACCACGACACAGGCGCCCGCCTGCACCAGGGCGCGGCGCCCGTCGCGCGGCGCGTAGGCGTACGCCAGCGTGACCAGGCCGCCGGTCAGCAGGCCGCCGAGGTGGCCCTGCCAGGAGGTCAGGCCGGCGGAGATCAGCAGCCACAGCAGCAGGAAGCCCATGAACCGGTTGACCTGCCGCAGGTCGCCGCCCATGCGCCGGGCGAGGACGTAGTAGGCCGCGCCCAGGCCGAAGATCGCGCCCGAGGCGCCCACCGACTCCACCGCCGGGTCGGCGATCAGCAGCTCCAGCACCGAACCGCCGAGCGCGGACAGCAGATACAGCGCGAGGTAGCGGACCCGGCCGAGCAGAGCCTCGGTCACGCGCCCGATCTGCCACAGCGCGAGCATGTTCATCACGATGTGCGCGATGCCGAAGGTGCCCTCGGTCGGCGGCGAGTGCAGGAAGGCGCCGGTGAGCAGCCGCTCCCACTCGCCGGCCACGAGGCCCTCGGCGTGGTAGCCGGCCGGGAAGCCGCCGACGTACACGTAGTGGCCGCCGTCCGGGCCGACCAGGCGGGCGCCGAGCATGGAGAACCGGTCGACGATCTCCGGCCGCACCAGCTCGCCGAGGTAGGCGAGCACGTTGAGCCCGATCAGCACGCAGGTGAGCACCGGCGTCGCCGCGACCTTGCCGCCCACGACCGTGCGGGCCTGCCGCACCGAGCGGGCGCCCTCCTTGACGCACTCCACGCACTGGTGGCCGACCGCCGCCTCGCGCATGCAGTCGGGACAGATGTAGCGCTCGCAGCGGGTGCAGCGGACGTAGGACTCCACCTTCGGATGGCGGTAGCACGTGGTGACGGCGGACTCGGGTTCCACGCCGGCTCCTTGCAGTGGTGGGACGGACGGTGAGCCGGTGGGGACGGCGGCGAACAAAATAGCGAACGCCCGTGACTCGTGGGAGGTCAGGGGCGGTTGTGGCGTACCCTCGCACCCGAAGTCCACGAAGCCGAGGGGGAGCCGCGCGTGGCCGCGATCAGTCTGACCAAGGTGGAGGAGACCGCGCCCGCGCTGGTCAGCCTCTACAAGGCCGCCGGGGCCTCGCTCACCGGGCACGGGCTGCAAGGGCAGCGGGCCGCCGTCTACCTCGTCGTCGACTACTCGGGCTCCATGAAGCCGTACTACAAGGACGGCAGCGTGCAGGCGCTCGCCGACCGGGTGCTGGCCCTGTCCGCGCACCTCGACGACGACGGCACCGTCCCGGTCGTCTTCTTCTCCACGGACGTCGACGCGGTCACCGACATCGCGCTGGCCGACCACCGAGGGCGCGTCGAGCGGATCGTGGCCGGGCTCGGGCACATGGGCAAGACCAGCTACCACCTGGCCATGGACGCCGTCATCGACCACTACCTGGACAGCGGCGCCACGGACCCCGCCCTGGTGGTCTTCCAGACCGACGGCGGCCCGATCAACAAGCTCGCCGCGGAGCGCTACCTGTGCAAGGCGGCACGGCTACCGCTGTTCTGGCAGTTCGTCGGCTTCGGCGACCCGCACAGCAAGCAGTTCGACTTCCTGCGCCGGCTCGACGACCTCGCCGTACCGGACAAGCGGATGGTCGACAACGCCGGCTTCTTCCACGCGGGCGAGGACCCGCGCACGGTCTCCGACGCCGAGCTCTACGACCGGCTGGTGGGCGAGTTCCCCCAGTGGCTGGCGGCGGCCCGCGCCCGGGGCATCGTGCGAATCCCCTGACCGGCGCGCTTCACCCGGGCGCCTCCGCCGCCGTCCCGTCCACCCCCCGGCGCCGGCTCCCGGCACCCTGGGAGCCCTAGGACACCTAGGACCCGGTGAGCCGGGCCGCTGCCGCGCGCTGCCGCTCGGCCATCACCGTCAAGAACCGCACCACGGTGTCGAGTTCCTCGGTGGTGAAGTCCTCGCAGACCTCGACGATGTCGCGGGCCCAGTCCTCGAAGAATTCGGCGAGATCGCCGATCCGGTCGCGTTCCAGCTCCACCAGCACCCGGCGCTTGTCCGTCGGGTGCTTCACGCGCCGCGCGAACCCCTTGGCCTCGAGGCGGTCCACCAGCCCGGTCACGGAGGCGGGGGCCAGGCCGGTCAGCCGCGCGAGGTCCTTGGCGGTCAGCGGACCGTGCCGCTCCAGCAGGTCGAGGGTCTTCTCCTCGGTGGCGTTGAGTCCCTGCTTGGCGGCGATCGCCGAGTGGAACATCACCGTCACGCCGCTGTGCTCCCGTCCCGCGGCCATCAGCCGCTCCAGGGTCTCGGTCCGCTTCCCATCCGACATGGCGCCATCGTAGCGGGAATTTAGTTCGCTCGAACGAACGACTTGCGACCAAGCTCGTGTGCGTGCAACTCTTTCGTTAGTCCGAACGAAATAAAAGGGGGAGTCACCCATGTCCACACCGGCGCTCACCAGCACAGCACCGGCCACGGCGCCGCATCCGCGCCGCTGGGCCGCGGCCATCGTGATGACGACCGCGGCCCTCATGGACCTGCTCGACGTGACGATCGTCAACGTCGCCGTCCCGTCCATCGCCCGTGACCTGCACGCCTCGGCCGGCGACCTGCAATGGCTGGTCTCGGCCTACCTGCTCGGCTTCGGGGCGACCCTGATCGTCTCCGGCCACCTCGGCGACCGCTACGGCCGCCGCGGCCTGTTCCTCACCGGCACCGCCGGCTTCGGCCTCGCGAGCCTGGCCTGCGGGCTCGCCCAGTCGCCGGGGCAGCTCATCGCCGCGCGAGCCGTGCAGGGCGTGCTCGCCGCCGTCCTCGTCCCGCAGGTCATCGGCTCCTTCCGGACGCTCTTCGTCGGCAGGGAGCGCGGCGCGGCCTTCGGGATGTACGGCGCCGTCTCGGGCTTCGCCTCCGCGGTGGGGCTGCTGCTGGGCGGCCTGCTCACCGACGCCGACCTCTTCGGCTGGGGCTGGCGCTCGGTGTTCCTGGTCAACGTGCCCATCGCGGTGGCCACCTTCCTCGGCGGCCTGCTCCTGGTCCCGGCCACGAGGGAGCGCTCGGCCGGACGCCCCGACGTCCTCGGCAGTGTGCTGCTCGCGGCGGGTCTGGTGGCGATCGTCCTGCCGTTGGTGCAGGGCCGCGAGAACGGCTGGCCGCTGTGGGGCTGGCTCTGCCTGGCCGCGGGCGTGTGCGCGGTCGCGGGTCTGGGCGTGTACGAGGCGCGCCGCCACGCCGGCCACATCACCCCTCTCCTGCCGGCGCGCGCCTTCCGCCTGCCCGCGTTCTCCCTCGGCGTCCTCGTCCAACTCCTCTTCTCCGTCGGCATGCAGGGCTTCTTCCTGGTCTTCGCGATCTGGCTGCAGGCCGGTGAGCGGTACACGCCGATGCAGGCCGGGCTGGTGACGGTGGCGTTCTCGGTCGGCGGCTTCCTGACCGCGCCGGTCGCCGACTCCCTCGCCACGCGGTACGGGCGGGCGGTGCTGGGCGCGGGGGCGCTGCTGATGGCCGCCGGCTTCGGCGGCATCTGGGTGGCCGTCGCCCACGCCTCGGCCCCGCACACCGGGGCGTGGCCGCTGGTCCCGGGGCTGCTGGTGTCCGGCGCCGGCCTGGGCTTCCTCGTCGTCCCGCTGGTCAACGTGGTCCTGTCGGCCGTCCCCGCCGACCTCGCGGGCGGCGCGTCCGGGATCTTCTCGACGGCGCAGCAGTTCGGGGGCGCGCTGGGTGCGGCGGCGGTCGGCACGGTCTTCTTCGGCCACGCGGACCACGGGCTGTCGGAGGCCCTGACGACGGCGATGCCGTGGGTGACGGCCGCGTTCGTGCTCTGTGCGGTGCTGACCCCGGCGCTGCCGAAGACCGCGGTGACCGGTCAGGGGGAGTGAACGGGCAGGGCGAGTGAACGGGGGAGGGGGAGCGAACGGGGGAGGCGCGCGTGAGCCCGTCCGCGGGTCCGCGCGCCCGCGCCGGCAGCTCGCCGGGCTCCCGCACCCCGCGGCTCCGGTCATCCACCGGGCTCCCGCACCCCGCGGCTCTGGTCAGCCGCCGGACTCGCACCCCGCGGCTCCGGCCGCCCGCCGGGCTCCCGCACCCCGCGGCTCCGGCCGCCCGCCGGGCTCCCGCACCCCGCGGCTCCGGCCGCCCGCCGGGCTCCCGCACCCGCGGCTCCGGTCACCCGCCCGGCTCCCGCACCCGCGGCCACGGTTACCCGCTGGACTCCCGTACCCGCAGCTCCGGCAGGATCGTGACGCGGTGCCGTGCGCGGTCGGGATCCGCCAGCCGGCGGGCGAGGAGGTCGACCGCGGCCGCCCCCACCGCGTGCTTGGGCGGGGCCACCGCGCTCAGCGGGATGTCGGCCAGCGCGGCGACCTCGTCGTCGTACGCCACGACCGCCACCTCCTCGGGCACCCGCACCCCGGCCGCGCGCAGCCGCTGCAGCAGCACGATCGCGTCCCGGTCGTTGTGCACGAGCGCCGCGTCGAAGCGTCCCGCCGCCGCGGCCTCGGTGAACTCCCGCAGCACCCGCTCCCGTTCCTCCGGCCGCCCCGGCGCCGGCAGCCGGAACACCGAGGACTCCGCTCCGGCCAGCCCCACCGCCGCCAGGCCGGCGAGGAAGCCCTCGCGCACCGCGTCCCGGTGCGGGCTGTCCTCCCGCAGCAGCAACCCGATCCGCGTCCGCCCGGCCCCGGCCTCCGCGAGGTGCCGCACCGCGATCCGCGCGCCGTACGCGTGGTCGCTGACGACCTGTTCGGCGTCGATGGCGTCGTCCCCGGCCCGCCGCTCCACCAGCACGTACGGCACCCCGGCGTCGTCCGGCACGCTCACTTCGCCCGCCGGCCCGCACGGAGTGATCAGCAGGCCGTCGACGCCCTCGGCGAGCAGGTGCCGCACCTGCGCCCGCTCCTGCTCCGGGTCGTACTGCGTGATCCCCAGCACCAGCCGGATGCCCCGCTCGGCGGCCGCCTCCCGGGCGCCCTTGATGACCTCGGGGAAGTAGTAGTCGGCGGCGGGCACGACCAGGCCGGCCACGCGTTCCCGCCCGCCCGGCCCCACGGACCGCGACGCCGGGGCCGCGCCCGCGGCCGTCTCCGGCAGCACCGCGCCGCCGTGCACCCGCGCCAGCAGACCGCGCTCGGCCAGCACCTCCACGTCGCGGCGCACGGTGATGGAGGAGACGCCCAGCTCCGCGGCCACGTCACGGACCCGGACCGAGCCGTTCTCGCGCAGCCTGCGCAGGATCTCGCGATGCCGTTCCTCGGCGTGCACGTAACCGACGCTCCCCTCGTCCGCCCTCGCGCCCCGGCTCCCGACCGGTCGCTGCTCCTCCCCGGAGTGTAGCCCGCGCCTGATCGGTTCTGAACACCTCTGTTCATTTGATCAATCTGGTGAAGTTTGCGCGATTGATTGCTCACCCCTGTTCGTTCGTGTTAGAAACCGCTTCACCCCGTCACGTCCTCTCCTCGGAGGTACGTCCCCATGCCCCGTCCCACCCGCCGCACCCTCCTGCGCGCCGCCCTCGCCGGCGCCGCCACCACCCCGCTGCTCCTGGCCGCCCCGGCCCGGGCGGCGGACGCGGGCGGCACCGAAGACGCCTACGACACCCTCCGCCACACCTGGCGCGACCTCCTGCTCGGCACCGGCTTCGACGCCACCGCCGAGCCCTACGCCGGCCGCCTCGCCGCCCTCGGCGCCACCGCCACCGGCCTGCGCGCCACGATGCGGCAAGCGCCCGGCTCCCTGTGGCCCGACCTCCCCTACGCCGACCCCGACCCGGACACCGACAGCGAGTCGTACACCTACTCCGGGAACCTCACCACCAGCTACACCCGCCTGCGCACCCTCACGGAGGCCTACGCCCAGCCCGGCACCGGTCTCACCGGCGACCCGGACCTGCTCGGCGAGATCCTCGCCGGCCTCGACCATCTGCACGCCGAGGGGTACAACGCCGGCCAGGCCCGCTACGGCAACTGGTGGAGCTGGCAGATCGGCATCCCGCAGGCCCTCCTCGACATCGCCGCCCACCTGTACGACCACCTCGGCGCCACCCGGATCGCCGACTGGACCGCCGCCGTCGACCACTTCGTCCCCGACAGCGCGGTCGCCCAGTACACCGGCACCTCCACCGGCGCCAACCGCGTCGACCTGTGCCGGGTCCTCGCCCTGCGCGGCGTCGTCGGCAAGAACGCCGCCAAGATCGCCCTCGCCCGCGACGCCCTCAGCCCCGTCTTCCCGTACGTGACCTCCGGCGATGGCCTCTACGCCGACGGAAGCTTCATCCAGCACACCTACGTCCCCTACGCCGGGTCCTACGGCGCCGTGATGCTCGGCGGGCTCTCCCTGCTGTTCGCGCTGCTGGAGGGCTCCGCCTGGGAGGTCACCGACCCGGGCCGGCAGGTCGTCCTCGACTCCGTGGAGAAGGCCTACGCGCCGTTCCTCTTCAACGGCCTGGCGATGGACGGCGTCTCCGGCCGCGCGGTCAGCCGCGGCGTGCAGAAGAGCGACACCCGCGGCGTCCTCCAGGACGACCACCTGCGCGGACACGGGATCATCGCCTGCATCGCGCTGCTCGCCCGCAGCGCCTCCCCGGGCGAGCGCACCCGCTGGGAGAGCATGATCAAGGGCTGGATCGCCCGGGAGTACTACCGGCCGCTGCTCGCCAGCGACGCGCTCGGCGTGGCCCAGCTCGCCCGGCTGAAGGCCATCGCCGACTCCGGTGCGAGCGCCGCCCCGGAACCCGTCGGCCACCGCCTCTTCCCCTGCATGGACCGGGCCGTGCACCGCCGCCCCGGATGGGCCGCGACCGTCTCCATGGCGTCGAAGCGGATCACCTACTACGAGAACGGCAACGGCGAGCACCTGCGCGGCTGGCACAGCGGTTCCGGAATGCTCTACTGGTGGGGCGACACCTTCGGCAACGGCCAGTACAGCGACAGCTTCTGGGCCACCGTCGACCCGATGCGGCTGCCCGGCACCACCGCCTCCCGCAAGCCCCTCGCCGACGGCGAGGGCGGCGCCTGGGGCGCGGCACGGCCCGACGTGCGCTGGGTCGGCGGCGCCACCGACGGCACGTACGCGGCCGTCGGCCAGTACCTCAAGGGCCTGTCCTCCACGATGCAGGCCAAGAAGTCCTGGTTCTTCCTCGACGACATGATCGTCTGCCTCGGCGCCGGCATCACCGGCCGCGACGGCACCGGCGTCGAGACGATCGTCGACAACCGCAACCTCGGCGCGAGCGGCAGCCACGCCCTCACCGTCGACGGCCGCGTCCAGCCCACCACCCTCGGCTGGAACGCCGGCTTCACCGGTGCCCGCTGGGCCCACCTGGACGGCTTCGGCGGCTACCTCTTCCCCGGCGGAGCCGACGTGAAGGCCCTGCGCGAGGCCCGCACCGGCTCCTGGTCCGCCATCAACACCGGCGGCACCACCGACCCCGTCACCCGCCGCTACCTCACCCTGTGGTGCGACCACGGCACCGACCCGACGGCCGCGGGCTACGCCTACGCGATCCTGCCCGGCGCGAGCGCCCGGCAGACCGCCGCCCGCGCCGACGACGCCGGGCGGCTGAAGATCCTCGCCAACACGGGCGACCAGCAGGGCCTGTGCGCCCCGGCCCTCGGCTTCACCGGCGTCAACTTCTGGCTGCCCGGCACCGTCGGCGACGTCACCGCGAGCGCCCCCGCGAGCGTCGTGATCCGCCGGAGCGGCGGCACCGCCACCGTCTGCGTCTCCGGCCCCCTGCGCGACGGCGCGGCCATCGACCTCACCTGGGACCGTCCGGTCGCGGCGGTGACGTCGGCCGACCCCACGGTCCAGGTCCTCGCCACCGGAAGCTCACTGCGGCTGCGGATCACACCCGGCACCCTGGGCGCCGTACACAAGGCGCGAGTCGCCCTCGCCTAGGGACTTTCGCCACAGGCTTTAGGTGTCGCACTCCAGCACCGTCCGGCACAGGGAGCACCGGGCGCGGACCCGGCCCCGCACCGGCACCCTGATCCGCTGATGGCAGGTCGGGCACGGGAACGACACCCGCAACGGCCCGTGCCCGTCCGGGCTGAAGCGGTACGGCACCGCGTCCGCCGCCGGTACGCGCGCGTCCTCCTGCGCATGGCGCCGGTCGCGCGCGTACCGCCGGCGCCCCGCCCAGCCGGCCGCCGTCAGCGGCGGCTGCCGCTCGTCCCGGCGGGCCCGCGCGAGCCCCTCGGCATACGCCTCGTACGCCCGCGCGCTGGTGAACCACGTCGAGGGGTCCTCGCCGAACAGCAGCGACCGCTTCGCCAGCACGTACCCGAACTCCTCCGGCGTGAGGTAGCCCAGCTTCTGCGACGACGCCCCGTCCTCCCGGTAGGCGTCCAGCAGCAGCCAGCCCGCGCCGAGGTACGTCGTCGCGGTGTCCGTGAGGATCTCGTTCTCCCGCGTCCCCGCGAACGCCAGATCCAGCCGGTGCAGGTACACATGCATGATCTCGTGCGCCAGGGCCGCCCCGATGTCCCGCCGATGCGTACGGAACCGGTCATTCAGCTCCACGAAGTACTCGGGTCCGGCGGTGAGTTCGATGTTCGCCGCGTGCGTCATCTCCCGGAAGGAGACGATCAGCCGCGCGTCCGGCAGCCGGTAGTGCCGCACCAGTTCCCGCGCCACCCGCTGCGCCCCCAGATACAGGTCGTCGGTGTCGCAGAACGCCACGTCCACCGGCGCCACGCTCGTCGCGAACGTGCGGATGGTGTCGTACGACAGGCGCTTGTACAGCGCCGTGATCGCGGCCCGCACCGTCTCCAGGTGCGGGTAGCCGTGCCGGACCGGTCCGCCGTTGGCCACGCCCAACCCCCAAGCCGCCTGAACCCGCTTCCACTGTACGCAGCCGCCGCCCGGCCGCCGACCGTCCGGCGAAGGCCGATCCTCGCTGGTCGGGCGGTACCCCGGACGCACTAGGGTGGACCGCCATGACCATCAGCAACACCGGTACCGGTGACGTCGACCCGGCCGTCCGCGCCGAGCTCACCCGGCTGCGCGACAGCATCGACAACATCGACGCCGCCGTCGTCCACATGCTCGCCGAGCGCTTCAAGTGCACCCAGCAGGTCGGCCACCTCAAGGCCGCCCACCAGCTCCCGCCGGCCGACCCCGACCGCGAGGCCCGGCAGATCGCCCGCCTGCGCGGCCTCGCCGAAAGCGCCAAACTCGACCCCGCGTTCGCGGAGAAGTTCCTGAACTTCATCGTCGCCGAGGTCATCCGCCACCACGAGCGGATCGCCGAGGACACCGCGAACGGCACGTCCGCCGCGGCGCCCGGCCCCGCCGTCTCCGGCTCCGGCCCCACGCCCCGCCCGGCGCACTGAGCCCTGCCACTCCCGGCGAACCGGCCCCCTGCCCGCTCCCGGCGAACCGGCCCCTGCCGCCCCCGGCGCACGGATCCGGCCACCGCGTGCACGAACCGTGAGCCGACCGGCACCCCGCGTCAGCGCACCGACGTAAGCTGGACGCCCCGGAGGGGAGGTCGGGCCATGCCGCCGGATGCCGAGATTCTCATCGTCGACGACCACCAGGGCACCCTGTACGCCCTGGAGAGCGCCCTGGCCCCGCTCGGCTACCGCCTGGGCCGGGCCACCAGCGGCGACGCGGCGCTCAAACAGCTGCTGCGCGGCCGTGTCGGGCTGCTCCTGCTGCAGGTGCGCACCCCCGGCACCGGCGCCCTGGAGGTGGTGCGCTACATGCGCCGCCTGGAGCAGACCCAGCACATCCCCGTCGTCCTGCTCACCGGCTTCAGCCCCGACCCGGAACTGGCCTCCGCCGCCTTCGCCCTGGACGTCGCCGCCGTCCTCGGCACCCCCGTCGACCCCTGGACGCTGCGCACCCACGTCCGCCACCTCTACGACGGCCACCAGCGCCGGCTCGCCCTGGAGGCGGAGGTCCGCCGGCTGCGCGCCCTGCTCGACGACCCGGGCCGCGCGGCGCAGGCACCGCTGCCCCATCCCGACAGCCGGCGCACGGGCGTACCGCAGCAGCGCGACCCGGGCCGCCCGGCCCCGGCCGCGCCCGGCGCCCGCGCGGAGACCGCTTCCGCCCCCGGGACCGCTTCCGCTCCCGGGACCGCTTCCGCCGCGAGGACCACCCCGGGCCCCGCCGCGGGGACCGCGCCCGGCTCCGCCGCCCCGCGCCCCGCCCGGTCGGCTCCGGCGCACGAGGGGACATAGGCCGCGTACCGAACCGCCCCTGTGCGATGCCGGTGCCATCAGGCAGCATGTCCTGCATGTCCGTACTCACGCGCGACGAAGCGCAGACCCGTGCCCAGCTCCTCGACGTCCACCGGTACACGATCGACCTCGATCTGACGACCGGCGACGAGACCTTCGACTCCCGCACCCTGATCCGCTTCACCGCCCGGACGGACGCGGACACCTTCGTGGAGCTGAAGCCGGCCGAGCTGCGCACCGTCACCCTGGACGGACACCCCCTCGACCCCGAGAGCCTCGACGGCAACCGGCTGCCGCTGAAGAACCTGACCGCCGGCGAGCACGAGCTGCGCGTCCACGCCGCCATGCGCTACTCCCGCACCGGCGAGGGCATGCACCGCTTCACCGACCCCAGCGACGGCGAGACGTACGTCTACACCCAGCTGTTCATGGAGGACGTGCAGCGCGTCTTCGCCGCCTTCGACCAGCCCGACCTCAAGGCCGTCTTCGACCTCACGGTGACCGCGCCCGAAGGCTGGACCGTCCTCGCCAACGGCGTCACCGAGCAGCTCGCCGACGGCCGCTGGAAGGCCGCGTCCACGCCGCTGATCTCCACCTACCTCGTCGCCGTCGCCGCCGGCCCCTGGCACTCGGTGCGCACCGAGCACCGCGGCCTGCCCTTCGGCATCCACTGCCGCCGCTCGCTCGCGCCCCACCTCGACGCCGACGCCGAGGAGATCCTCGACATCACGCGCGCGTGCTTCGACCGCTACCACGAGAAGTTCGCCGAGCCCTACCCCTTCGACTCCTACGACCAGGCCTTCGTGCCCGAGTTCAACGCCGGCGCCATGGAGAACCCCGGCCTGGTCACCTTCCGCGACGAGTTCGTCTACCGCTCCGCCGTCACCGACACCGAGCGGCAGACCCGCGCCATGGTCATCGCCCACGAGATGGCCCACATGTGGTTCGGCGACCTCGTCACCCTCAAGTGGTGGGACGACATCTGGCTCAACGAGTCCTTCGCCGAGTACATGGGCTACCAGACCACCCTGGAGGCCACCCGCTTCACCCAGCCCTGGGTCGAGTTCGGCGTCACCCGCAAGGCCTGGGGCTACGACGCCGACCAGCGCCCCTCCACCCACCCCGTCGCCCCCGACGCCGTCCCCGACACCGCCTCCGCGCTGCTCAACTTCGACGGCATCTCCTACGCCAAGGGCGCCTCCGCGCTGCGCCAGCTCGTCACCTGGCTCGGCGAGAAGGACTTCCTCGCCGGCATCAACACCCACTTCGCCCGGCACCGGTTCGCCAACGCCACCCTCGCCGACTTCATCGACTCCCTCGCCTCCGCCACCGACCGCGACGTCCACGCCTGGGCCGAGGCCTGGCTGCGCACCACCGGCGTCGACACCCTCACCCCGCGCATCAGCGGCAGCAACGGCGACCGCGTGCTCACCGTCGACCACGCCGGCAGCCGCCCGCACCGCATCGCCGTCGGCCTGTACGACCAGGACCTCACCGACGAGGGCCGGCTCATGCTGCGCGAACGCGTCGAGATCGACGTCCCGCTCACCGAGCCGCAGCCGCTCGGCAAGAAGCCCGCCCTGCTGCTCCTCAACGACGGCGACCTCACCTACGCCAAGGTCCGCTTCGACGCCGGCTCCTTCGACACCGTCCGCGCCGCCCTGTCCGGGCTGCCCGACGCGCTCACCCGCGCCGTCGTGTGGAACGCCCTGCGCGACGCCGTCCGCGACGGCGAACTGCCGCCCACCGCCTACCTCGAGGCGGCCCGCGCCCATCTGCCGCACGAGCGGGACCTCGCCCTCGTCCAGGGCGTCCTCGCCTTCGCCCACGGCCAGATCGCCGACCGCTACGTCCAGCCCGGACAGCGGCCCGCCGCCCTGGCCACCCTTGCCGACCTGTGCCGCGACCTCATCCGCCGCACCGAGGACGGCGACCACCCCGGCCTGCGCCTGATCGCCGTACGCCACTACATCGACACCGCCGCCCACCCCGACACCATCGCCGCCTGGCTCGCCGACGGCACCGTGCCCGGCGGCCCCGAACTCGACCCCGAGCTGCGCTGGCGCGTGCTGACCCGGCTCGCCGTCCTCGGCGCCGTCGACGAGGCCACCATCGCCGCCGAACTGGACCGGGACCCGTCCGCCACCGGCCAGGAGGGCGCCGCCCGCTGCCGGGCCGCGCTGCCCGAGGCCGACGCCAAAGCCCGTGCGTGGGAGGCCATGTTCGGCGGCGACGACCTGTCCAACTACCTGTTCACCGCCACCGCCCAGGGCTTCTGGCAGCCCGAACAGGCCGACCTCGTACGGCCCTACGTCGAGCGCTACTACGCCGACGCGGTCGCCGTCGCCGCCCGCCGCGGCCCCGCCATGGCCGACGCCGCCGGCCGCTGGGCGTTCCCCGTGCACGCCGTCGACGCCCACACCCTGCGCCTGGGCGAGGAGTGCCTGCGCGACGCCGACCCCATCCCCGCCCTGCGCCGCAAGCTCGCCGACCAACTCGACGACCTGGCCCGGGCGTTGCGGGTGCGCGGGGAGGCGGGGGAGTAGGACCACAGGCGTAGGGCACGGCAGCCGGTGGCTGCTCCCTGACGACGATGCGCGGGGCCGATCACTGCTTCTAGGCTCGCACCAGCAGTAAGCGGAACCACCCCTCCATGTCAGGAGACACCGTGATCGCAGTCACCGGCGCCACCGGCAACGTCGGCCGTGCCCTCGTCCACCGCCTGCTCGCCGCCGGCGCCCCCGTGCGGGCCCTCACCCGCGACCCGGCGCGGGCCGGCCTGCCCGAGGGCGCCGAGGTCGCCGCCGTCGGCCAGGGCGACCCCGCCGCCCTGTTCGACGGCGTCAGCCGGGTCTTCCTCTACGCCCAGTCCGCGGAGCTGCTGCCCGCGATCCGCGCCGCCGGCGTCCGCCACGTCGTGCTGCTGTCCTCCGCCATCATCCAGGAGGGCGCCGACGACCCCACCCACCCCATCCACGTCATGCACGCGCGCGTCGAGGAGCAGCTGCGCGAGAGCGACCTGGAGTGGACCTTCCTGCGGCCGGGCGCCTTCGCCGCCAACGCGCTGCAGTACGCGCCGCAGATCCGCGCCGGCCGCACCGAGGTCCGCGGTGTCTTCGCCGAGGGGCGCAGCGTGCCCATCCACGAGGACGACATCGCCGCCGTCGCCGAACGCGCCCTCCTCGACGACGGCCACGAGGGCGCCGTGTACCGCCTCACCGGCGCCGAGGAGATCACCAACGCCGGGCAGATCGCCGCCCTCGGCCACGCCCTCGGCCGCGACCTGCGCTTCGTGGAAATCCCGGCCGAACAGGCGCGCGCCGAACTCTTCCCGCACGTACCGCCGCAGATGCTCGACCGGCTGCTGCAGACCTTCGCCGAGACCGTCGGCACCCCGCAGGAGATCACCCCCACGGTCGAGAAGATCACCGGCAGCCCCGCCCGCACCTTCGCCGACTGGGCCGCCGACCACACCGCCGACTTCCGGAACTGATCCCTCAGGGCCTGTCCGACCCTGGCCGGCCACCCTTGCCGGCCGCCCCTTCCCGGCCGCCCCTTCCCGTCCACCCCGGCCCGTCCACGCCGGGGCCGGACAGGCCCTCGGCCCCGGCCGCTCCTCCCGGCCGCGGGACACCGCCCCTACCTCCCGGCACGCCGCCCCCGCAAGGACGTACCCCCTTTGGGGTCGCGATCGTTGGACATCCGGGCGCGCCCGCATTCCGTGCGTACACGCTGGAACCCCGTCCCGCGGCCGCCCGGAGGATCCCATGAGCACGCCGCCCCTCGCCTCGGGGCCCGAAGGCCCCGGCGCCCTGCGTCCCCTGCTCGACACCGTCCTCGACGCCCTGCACGACGGCACCCGCGCCCGCGGCGGCCCGCTGCCCGCCGGCGGACCCGGCCAGGTCGCCGTACGCCTGCGCGAGGCCATCACAGACGTCCTGCCCGAGGACGGCGACCCCGGCGCCCTGCGCGCGCTGGTCACCGCCCTCGCCGCCGGCGCCGCCGACCCCGCCCACCCGCTGTGCGCCGCCCACCTGCACTGCCCGCCCCTCGCGGTCGCCACCGCCGCCGACCTCGCCGCCTCCGCCCTCAACCCCTCCCTCGAATCCTGGGACCAGGGCCCCGCCGCCTCCGCCCTCGAAGCCCTCGTCACGCAGGCGCTCGCCCGGCTCGCGGGCACCGCCGACGCGCTCTTCACCAGCGGCGGCACCGAGTCCAACCAGCTCGCCCTGCTCCTGGCCCGCGAACGGCACGGCGCGGGTCTGCGCCTGGTCACCGGGGCCAACGCCCACCACTCCCTGGCCCGCGCCGCCTGGCTCCTCGGCCTGCCCGACCCCGTGATCGTGCCCGCCCCCGGCGGCACCCTCGACCCCGCCGCCCTCGACGAGGCCCTCACCCACGTCCCCGGCCCCCACCTCGTCGCCGCCACCGCCGGCACCACCGACGCCGGCCTCATCGACCCGCTGCCCGACATCGCCGCCCGCTGCGCGGCCCACGGCGCCCGCCTGCACATCGACGCCGCCTACGGGGGCGGACTCCTCTTCAGCGACCGCCACCGCCCCGCGCTCGCCGGGCTCGACGCCGCCCACACCGTCACCCTCGACCTGCACAAACTCGGCTGGCAGCCGGTCCCCGCCGGTGTCCTCGCCGTCCGCGACGCCGCCGACCTCGCCGCCCTCGGCCAGCGCGCCGACTACCTCAACGCCGACGACGACACCGACGCCGGCCTGCCCGACCTCCTCGGCCGCTCCCTGCACACCACCCGCCGCCCCGACGTACTGAAGATCGCCGCCACCCTCACCACCCTCGGCCGGCGCGGCGTCGGCGCCCTCGTCGACCGGGTCCTCGACCTCGCCCAGGAACTCGCCGCCCTGGTCAAGGACCACCCCGCCTTCGAGCTCCACGACACCCCCACCCTCAGCACCGTCCTCTTCCGCCCCGCCGGCGCCCCCGACGAGGCCGTCGCCGCCCTGCGCCGTGCCCTCCTCACCGAGGGCCGCGCCGTCCTCGGCCGCGCCAGCCTCGACGGCCGCCTCTGGCTGAAGGCCACCCTCCTCAACCCCTGCACCCGCACCGGCGACCTGGCCGCCCTCCTCACCCTCGTCCAGGACGCACTCGTGGAAGGAACCACTCCCCGATGACCCCGCCCCCCACCGCGCCCGACACCCCCCGCGACCTCGTCGGCATCGGCATCGGCCCCTGCAACCTCTCCCTCGCCGCCCTCGCCCAGCCGCTCGCCGAACTCGACACCGCCTTCTACGAACAGCGCCCCGGCTTCGACTGGCACCCCGGGCTGCTCCTGGACGGCACCACGCTCCAAGTGCCCTTCCTCGCCGACCTGGTCACCCTCGTCGACCCCGCCAGCCGCTGGACCTTCCTCAACCACCTCAAGGCCCGCGACCGGCTGTTCCCCTTCTACTTCGCCGAGCGCTTCCACATCCAGCGCGCCGAATACGACGCCTACTGCCGCTGGGTCGCGGCGAACCTCCCCGGACTGCACTTCCGCCACCAGGTCGACGCCGTCCGCTGGAACCCCGAACGCGAGGTCTTCGAGGTCGACTACACCCAGCTCGACGCCGACGGGGAGGCCGAGGCCCTCGGCCGCACCCACACCCGCAACATCGTCCTCGGCGTCGGCACCGAACCCCACGTCCCCGAACCGCTCCGGCCCCTCGCCGACGCCCCCGGCGTACCCGTCGTCCACGCCGCCGACTACCTCGGCCACCGCGAACGCCTCCTCGCCGCCGAGCACATCACCGTCGTCGGCTCCGGCCAGTCCGGCGCCGAGGTCTTCCTCGACCTGCTCCGCCACCGCCCCGCCGGCCGGGAACGGCTCACCTGGATCGGCCGCACCGAGGCCTTCGCCCCCATGGAGTACTCCAAGCTCGGCCTGGAACACTTCACCCCCGACTACACCCGCTACTTCCACGCCCTCGCCGAACCCGTCCGCGACCAGCTCGTCGCCGCCCAGTGGCAACTCCACAAGGGCATCGGCGCCGACACCCTCGCCGCCATCCACGACGAGCTCTACCGCCGCACCCTCGACGGCGGCTGGCCCGACGCCGTCCTCACCCCCGGCGTCCGCGTACGCACCGCCGGCCGCCTCGCCACCACCAAGGTCGAACTCCACCTCGAACACATCCAGCAGGGCACCCGCACCCGCCTCACCACCGACGCCGTCGTCCTCGCCACCGGCTACCGCGAACGCCCCCTGGACCGGCTGCTCGCCGGCCTGGACCCCTACCTGCGCCGCGACAGCTCCGAACGCCCCCGCGTCGACGAGCACTTCCGCCTCGTCCTCGACCCCTCCGTCACCGGCTCCGTCTACGTGCAGAACGCCGAACGCCACACCCACGGCGTCGGCGCCCCCGACCTCGGCCTCGCCGCCTGGCGCAGCGCGACCATCCTCAACTCCCTCACCGGCAAGGAGACCTACCCCCTGCCGTCCCGCACCGCCTTCACCACCTTCGGGCTGCAGCGCTCCGAGCGGCTGCCCTCCGGCCGCCGCCCGCCCGAGCACCTCACCCCGCTCGTCGACGGACGCTGAACCGCGGCCCGAAACGGCGGCGCCGGCGAGGAAGCCCTCGCCGGCGCCGCCGTCCGACCCCTGCCGGACCCTGTGCGAGACGGACCCGTCAGAAGACCGGCACCCCGTCGCGCGTCAGCTTCCAGTCCACCGACGCGAAGTCCTTCGGGTCCAGCACCCCCTTCGCCGTCACCCACTCCGCGATCCGCGTGCGGATCTCCGTCGACTCCGACCACAGCTCCTTCGCCGACGCCACGAACGGGAACGCACCGCCCCCGTTCGCCCGGTAGTTGTTCACCGCCAGCACGAACTGCTGCGCGTCGTCCAGCGGCGCACCGCCGAACGTCAGGTTCTTGATCCGCGACCCGGCCGGCTGCGCGATGTCGATGTCGTAGCGCAGACCCGACACATAGTCGTAGTTGTAGTCCGGGCGGCCGTTCGCGTTCGTCAGCTTCTCCACGTCGACCACCGCGCCCGGCGCCGTCTGCACGAAGTACTCCGCCGAGTACTCCAGGTACGCCCGCAGCTGCGCACCCGTCATCAGCTTCGCGACCAGCGTGTTGTCGTACACGTACAGACTCGACAGGTCCCGGATCGTCACATCGCCCGCCGGGATCTGCGACGTCCGCGAGAACGGCGACGCCTGCGCGATCACCGGCAGCGACGCGTACTGCGTGCCCGCCAGCGCCGCCTTGACCACGTCCTCCTGCACCTTCGTGATCAGGTCGATGATCGGCGCGTCCGTGTAACGGGCGTCCACCGTCGTCAGCGTCGCCGTCGCCTTGCCGACCACCTGGTTGACGTACGCCACCACCTTCGCGTGCTGCTGCTCCAGCAGCTGCGTGATCCGCGGGTCGTCCGCCACCGTCTTGGAGTCGCGCAGCGACGCCGCGACCGACTCCACCTCCCAGCAGCCCCGGCGGAACACCAGCTCGATGTCGAACAGCGTCAGCCGCTCCGCGAAGCACAGCGGCTCCGACAGCACGACCGTCTTCCCCGTCTGCTCGTTGACGACCCTCAGCTCCGGAATCTCCAGATGCGCGTGCCCGACCAGGATCGCGTCGATCCCCGGCACCTTCTGCGCCACGTTCGCCGCCGCGTTCTCCACGTACGGCACCTGGTCACCGTACGAGGACGTCCCCGAGGTACCCGAGTGCGCCGACACGATCACCACGTCCGCGCCCATCGACCGCAGCTTCGGCACCCACTTCGCGGCCTGCTCCTCAAGACCCGGGAACGCCAGCTTGCCCTGCACGTATGCCTTGTCCCAGATCGCGATGCCCGGGTTCGTCAGCCCCAGCACGGCCACCTTCACCGGCCGCGCGCCCTTCACACGGAAGGTCTTCATGACATACGGCGGGAACGCCGGCCGCAGCGTCTTCGCGTCCACCGCGTTCGCACCCAGCAGCGGGAAGTCCAGCTGCTCCTCGAACCGGCGCAGCGTCTCGATGCCGTAGTTGAACTCGTGGTTGCCGAGGGCCGCCGCGTCGTACCCGATCGCGTTCATCGCCGCGGCCATCGGGTGCACCGGACCGCCCGCGGCGGTGATCGGGTCCACCTTCGCGTAGTAGTACGTCAGCGGGGTGCCCTGAATGGTGTCACCCGCATCCAGCAGCAGCGTGTTCTCGCGGCCCTTCTCCGCGCGGACCTGGTTCACCAGCGTCGAGATCCGCGCCAGGCCCATGGCGTTGCCCGCCTTGTCGGCGTACTCCGCGTCCTTGAAGTAGTCCCAGTTGAAGACGTGCCCGTGCAGGTCCGTCGTCCCCATGACGGTCAGCGCGTACCGCTTCTCGTGCCCGCCGGGCCGCTCGGCCGGCGCCGCCTGCGCGGCCGGAGCCGCCACCGCGCTCGCGACGGCCACCCCCGCTCCGGTCGCGGCGGACTTCTCCAGAAACTTCCGGCGGTTCAACGCCATGGCCTGTCTCTCCTCGCTCAGCGTCCTCGTGGAACGGGACAACGACGCGCGTAGATAACGCGCGTAGATTCTGACCCGCGCCCAGCGGCACGCAACAGGTCCCGGAGGTTTCGATCTGGTGACCACAGCTGCGACAGTGAGCCCATGACACCCGCTCAGGAACCCACCGCCCTCCCGTACGGCACCCCCGACGCCCCCCGCATCGCCGTCCGCGGGGAAGCCCACCTCGAGGTCGACCCCGAACTCGCCCGCATCGGCATCACCGTCACCGCCCGCGGCAAGGACCGCCGCACCACCCTCGACGACCTCACCCGCCGCAACGCGGAGGTCCTGGACCTCGTCAAGTCCTACGGCGAGGCCGTCGAACGCCTGGAGACCGGCGCCCTCACCCTCACACCCGTGCTCACCCCCAAGAGCCGCGGCGAACGCGTGCGCACCTACCACGGCGCCGTCCACCTCACCGCCGAACTCAGCGACTTCACCGCCCTCGGCGAACTCACCACCCGCCTCGCCGACTTGGACCTCACCCGGGTCGACGGCCCCTGGTGGTCCCTGCGCCCCGGCTCACCCGTCCACCGCACCGCCCGCCGGCAGGCGGTCCAGGCCGCCGTCCAGCGCGCCCGCGAATACGCCGAGGCACTCGGCACCACCCTCGCCGCCCTCGTCGAACTCGCCGACATCGGCGCGGAAAGTCCCGCGCCGGCCTTCCCGGCCGCCCCCGGCCGCGCCCGCTCGATGGCCTACGCCGGGCCCGCCGAACCGGGAGCGGCCGCCCCGCCGCTCGACCTGGAACCCCAGCGGCAGCACATCCGCGCGGAGATCAACGCACGGTTCACGATGGTCCCGCCCAGCCTGTGAATTCCGGTATTCGAAAAAGCGACCGGAAGACGCGCGGCCGGAACACCCGAAAGAATGACCTCGAAATGCTCATCGGAGCGGGCTGCCGCACAATTCAACACTTGTCAAAAGCACTTCATCCAAGCGTTGTTGAGTAGTCACGCCTCTCCCATTCACTACCCGCCGGTAAGTCATAGGCTCGACTCATGCGCCGAGCAAAGATCGTCTGTACCCTGGGCCCCGCCACCGACACGTACGACCAGATCAAGGCCCTCGTCGACGCCGGAATGGACGTCGCCCGCTTCAACCTCAGCCACGGCGGCCACGCCGAACACGAGGAGCGCTACCACCGCGTGCGCAAAGCGGCCGACGAAACCGGCCGCAGCGTCGGCATCCTCGCCGATCTTCAGGGTCCGAAGATCCGCCTCGGCCGTTTCACCGAAGGCCCCGTACTCCTTGAACGCGGCGACACCTTCACCATCACCGTCGAGGACGGCGCCGAAGGCAACCACGACCAGTGCGGCACCACCTACAGCGGCCTCGCCGACGATGTCACCCCCGGCGAGCGCATCCTCGTCGACGACGGCAAGGTCTGCCTGGAAGTGACCGAGGTCGACGGCCCCCGCGTCCGCACCCGCGTGGTCGAAGGCGGCATGGTCTCCGACCACAAGGGCCTCAACCTGCCCGGCGTCGCCGTCTCCGTGCCCGCCCTGTCCAAGAAGGACGAGGACGACCTGCGCTGGGCCCTGCGCACCGGCTTCGACGTCATCGCCCTGTCCTTCGTCCGCTCCGGCAAGGACATCAAGGACGTCCACCGGATCATGGACGAGGAGGGCCGCCGTCTCCCGGTCATCGCCAAGATCGAGAAGCCGCAGGCCGTCGAGGCGATCGACGACATCGTCGCCGCCTTCGACGGCATCATGGTCGCCCGCGGCGACCTCGGCGTGGAGATGCCCCTCGAACAGGTGCCCATCGTCCAGAAGCGCGCGATCAAGCTCGCCAAGCGCAACGCCAAGCCGGTGATCGTCGCCACCCAGATGCTCGACTCCATGATCGAGAACGCCCGCCCCACCCGCGCCGAAGCGAGCGACGTCGCCAACGCGGTCATCGACGGCACCGACGCGGTGATGCTCTCCGGCGAGACCAGCGTCGGCAAGCACGCCATCGACACGGTCAGGACCATGGCCAAGATCGTCGCGGCGGCGGAAGAGGACATGCTCGCCAAGGGTTTGCCGCCCCTCACGGAACGCAACAAGCCCCGCACCCAGGGCGGAGCGGTCGCCCGCGCGGCAGCGGAGATGGGCGACTTCCTCGGCGCGAAGTTCCTCGTCGCCTTCACCCAGTCCGGCGACACCGCCCGCCGCCTCTCCCGCTACCGCTCACCCATCCCCGTCCTCGCCTTCACCCCGGACCCGGCGACCCGCTCCCAGCTCAGCATGACCTGGGGCGTGGAGACCTTCCTCGGCCCCCACGTCGACTCCACCGACGCGATGGTCGACCAGGTGGACGAACTGCTCCTGAGGTACAACCGCTGCGCCAAGGGCGACGTGGTCGTGATCACCGCCGGCTCCCCGCCCGGAGTCTCCGGCTCCACGAACATGGTCCGCGTCCATCACATCGGCGAGGACGACAGCCCTAAGTGACGACAGCCCCAAGTGACGACAGCCCCAAGTGGCGACGGTCCGTAACGGGAAAAGGCCCCTCGGCGAGGGGCCTTTCTTGCGGCGGCTCCGATACGAGCCATGGAATCACTGACCTTGGAAACCAAGGAAAAGTGCCCCGGGTCGGACTCGAACCGACACTGTACGGGTTTTGAATCCGTTGCCTGCTGCCAATTGGGCTACCGGGGCTCGCAGAATCAAAGGTCATCCCTGACCCTCCGCGCGTCCACCTTACCGCAGCTAGGTAGGCTCTTGTCAGCAGTACCCGGCCTGAACAAGGAGCGCCCCCGTGACCGCCGAGTCGCCCCAGCCCGCTGACGTGAACGACGAGGAGCAGTCGCATGTGCCTCCGCTGACGACCCGTGTCGTCATCGCCGAGGACGAGGCGCTGATCCGGCTGGACCTCAAAGAGATGCTGGAGGAGGAGGGCTACAGCGTCGTCGGCGAGGCCGGTGACGGTGAGCAGGCCGTGGAGCTCGCCCGCGAGCACCGGCCGGACCTCGTCATCCTCGATGTGAAGATGCCGAAGCTGGACGGCATCTCCGCCGCCGAGAAGATCGCCGAGGAGCGGATCGCGCCGGTGCTGATGCTCACCGCGTTCTCGCAGCGCGACCTCGTGGAGCGGGCGCGGGACGCCGGGGCCATGGCGTACCTGGTGAAGCCGTTCAGCAAGAGCGACGTCGTCCCGGCCATCGAGATGGCCGTCTCGCGCTTCACGGAGCTGAAGGCGCTGGAGAAGGAGGTCGCGGACCTCGCCCAGCGGCTGGAGACGCGCAAGCTGGTGGACCGCGCGAAGTCGATCCTGCAGACCGAGTACGGGCTGACGGAGCCGGCCGCGTTCCGGTGGATCCAGAAGACCTCGATGGACCGGCGCATGTCGATGCAGCAGGTCGCGGAGGCGGTCATCCAGGACGCCGAGGAGAAGAAGGCCGCGAAGGGCTGAGCCCGCACGTGCGTGAGGCCCGCGTCCCCCGGAAGGGGGAGCGCGGGCCTCTGTCGTGGGCGGGGGCTCAGTCCTCGCCGAGGTACGCCTTGCGGACCGACTCGTCGTGCAGCAGGTCGCGCCCCGTGCCGGACAGGACGATCTTGCCGATCTCCATGACGTGACCGTGGTCGGCCAGGGAGAGCGCGGCCTGGGCGTTCTGCTCGACCAGCAGGATCGTCGTGCCCTGGGACTTCAGCTCGGCGATGGTGGCCATGATCTTCTGCATCATGATCGGGGAGAGACCCATGGAGGGCTCGTCCAGCATGAGCAGCTTCGGCTGGGACATCAGGGCGCGGCCCATCGCCAGCATCTGCTGCTCACCGCCGGAGAGGGTGCCCGCGGCCTGCTTGCGCCGTTCGCCCAGGATGGGGAAGAGGTCGTAGGCGCGCTGGATGTCCTTCTCGATGCCGGCCCGGTCGCTGCGCAGGAAGGCACCGAGGCGCAGGTTGTCCTCGATGGTCATGCGCGGGAAGATGTGCCGCCCCTCGGGGGAGTGGGCGAGGCCCAGGGAGACGATCTGGTGGGCCGGGACCTTCTTGAGCGACTTGCCGTTGAACCTGATCTGGCCGCCGACGGGCTTGAGCAGGCCCGACAGGGTGCGCAGGGTGGTGGTCTTGCCGGCGCCGTTGGTGCCGATGAGGGTGACGACCTCGCCCGCCTCGACCGTGAAGGAGATGCCCTTGACGGCCTCGATCTTGCCGTAGGCGACGCGGAGGTCCTCGACTTCGAGCAGTGCGGTCATCGGTCGTTCTCCTTGCCGGGCGCGGCGTCCGTCGTGGCCTCGGCGGTGTCCTCCGTCGTGGCCTGGGCGGGGGTGTCCTCCGTGACCGGGGCTTCGGCGGGGGTCTCGTCCGTGGCCGGGGCTTCGGCGGGGGTCTCGTCCGTGGCCGGGGTCTCGGCGGGGGTGTCCTCCGCGGCCTGGGCTTCAGCCGCTTCGACGCGGGCGGCCTCGGCCTCGCCGGGGTCGCCCTCGAAGGGCTCGCCGAGGTAGGCGGCGACGACGCGTTCGTCGCCCTGGACGGTGGCGCTGTCGCCCTCGATGAGCTTCTCGCCCTGGACGAGGACGGCGACGCGGTCGCACAGGTTGAAGATGAACCGCATGTCGTGCTCGATGACGAGGACGGCGATGCCCTGGTCGCGGATGGCGAAGACCAGTTCCTCGGTGGTCCGGGTCTCCTGCGGGTTCATGCCGGCGGTCGGCTCGTCGAGGAGCAGCAGGCCGGGCTCGCTGGCGAGGGCCCGCGCGATCTCCAGCTTGCGCTGTTCGCCGTAGGGGAGGTTGCGGGCGAGGTGGTCGGCCTTGTCGGCGAGGCCGACGAACTCCAGCAGTTCCATGGCGCGTTCGCGGGAGGCCTTCTCCGCCTTGTGGAAGCCGGGGCCGCGCAGGACGGCGGACCAGAAGCCTTCCTTGGTGCGGGTGTGGCGGCCGACGAGGACGTTCTCCAGGACCGTCATGTTGGCGAACAGGCGGATGTTCTGGAAGGTGCGGGCGATGCCGGCCGCGGTGACCTTGAAGGACTTCGGCGGCAGGACCGCGCCCTTGTAGCGGACTTCGCCCTCGGTGGGGACGTACAGCCCGGTGAGGCAGTTGAAGAAGGTGGTCTTGCCGGCGCCGTTCGGGCCGATGAGTCCGACGATCTCGCCGCTGTTGACGGTGAGGTCGACGCCGCGGACGGCGGTGAGGCCGCCGAAGCGCATGGTGACGCCGCGTGCGTCGAGCACGGTCTCGCCGGCGCTGGTGATGGTCTGGGTGGTCATCGTGTGTCAGGCCCCTGTCTTGCCGAGGACTGCGGGCGCTTCGGCCTCGTCGTGGAATTCGAGCTGGCGGCGCCGGTTGGCGACGAGGCCCTCGGGGCGGAAGCGCATCAGGAGGATGAGCGCGACGCCGAAGGCGAACAGCTGGTAGTCGCCGAGGAACTGCAGCTTGTTGGGGATGAGGTAGAGCAGCGAGGCGCCGATGAGCGGGCCGCCGATGGTGCCCATGCCGCCGAGGACGACCGCGGCGAGCAGGAAGGCGCTGTTGGGCGGGATGGGGCCGGCGAACTGGTACTGCTCGGGGGTCACGGTGTAGGTGACGTGGGCCTGGACGGTGCCGGCGAGTCCGGCGAGGGAGGCGCCGACGGCGAAGGCGATGAGCTTGACGCGGAAGCCGTTGATGCCCATGGCGAGGGCGGCGGTCTCGTCCTCGCGGATGGCGACCCAGGCGCGGCCGATGCGGGAGTCGCCGCTGCGCCGGAAGACGAGGACGACGACGGCCGTGATGACCAGCATCAGCAGGAAGTAGTTGGCGAACCGGCCGATGGTGAAGCCGGCGATGGTGTGTTCGGCTCCGAGGTCCCAGCCCAGGATGTTCAGGTTGGGGATGGAGGAGATGCCGTTGGAGCCGTTGGTGACGTCCGGTCCGGAGGTGCCGTCGAGGTTGTTGACGGTGATGCGGAAGATCTCTCCGAAGCCGAGGGTGACGATGGCCAGGTAGTCGCCGCGCAGCCGCAGGGTCGGGGCGCCGATGAGGACGCCGAAGACGAGGGAGGCGGCGGCGCCGACGAGCACGGCGGCCCAGAAGGGGAAGTGCACGTCGAGGGGCGAGCTGGGGGAGCCGGAGACCAGGGCCGCGGCGTAGGCGCCGACGCCGAGGAAGGCGACGTAGCCGAGGTCGAGGAGGCCGGCGAGGCCGACGACGATGTTCAGGCCGAGGGCGACGGTGGCGAAGATGAGGATGTAGACGCCGAGGGTCGCGTACTGGTCGTCGGTCTGGGTGAAGGGGAACAGGGCGGCGGTGACGAACGCGCCGACCATGGTGATGTTCTGGTGTCGCGCGGTGATCTGGGAGGCGTGGGCGACCAGGCCGGACTTGGCGAGGGCGGCGAAGCCGAAGCCGGCGGTGATGAGGAAGCCGACGAAGAGTTCGTCGTACTCGGTGCCGATGCCGTAGGTGAAGACGACGAGGGCGACGGCGAGGACGGCGACGATGACCAGGATCTCGGCGGCGGCGGGGAGCTTGGGTGCGGGGCGCGCGCTGCCGGCGGTGAAGGCCGCCTTGAGGGTGGCGCGGCCGTGCGCGGCGCGGTTCTTGAAGTGCTCCCAGGCGCTCTCGTCCGGGTCGATCGGGTCGGGTTCCGGCCGCTCGAAGGGCAGCGCGAGGGCGCCGAGGAGGGCGAGGAGGCTGGTGACCGCGACGATGTAGCCGCCGGGTTCGAGGTTGACGACGCCGCCGAGTTCGACGCTGATGGAGACGACGGTGTACCAGGCGGTGGCGAAGGTGGCGAGGGCCGCGAACTTCAGGGCGGCGTCGGCGCCGGCGGGGACGAGCCAGCGCAGGTACTTCACGCCGTAGGAGGCCAGGCCGAACAGGGTGGTGAGGGCGCCGCCGATGAGGACGAGGACCTGCAGGCCGCCCGGGTAGCCGTAGACGGTGAGGTCGCCGGGGAAGTCCGCGGTCCAGGTCCAGGCGAGGAACGTGGCGAGGATGGTGAGGACGGCGCCGCCGGTGGCGAGGGCGCGGCCGAGGTGCGGCGGGATGCCGATGAGGCCGGAGCCGCTGCCCGTGGGGGGCGTGCTGGGGGTCTCGGGGGTCTCGGGTGCGGTGGTCTGTGTGGTCATCGGTGTCACGCCCTGTCCGCGACGCGCTCGCCGAGCAGGCCCTGGGGCCTGAGCAGCAGAACAAGGATGAGGAGTACGAAGGCCCAGACGTCGGCCCAGGACTGGCTGCCGAACTTGTCCATGCCGGGGAGGTCGGAGATGTAGGCCGCGGCGAGGGTCTCGGCGACGCCGAGGACGACTCCGCCGATCATGGCGCCGTAGATGTTGCCGATGCCGCCGAGGACGGCCGCGGTGAAGGCCTTGAGGCCGAGGATGAAGCCCATCTTGAAGTCGATCTGGCCGTACTTGAGGCCGTTGGCGACTCCGGCGACGGCGGCGAAGGCGGCACCGAGGGCGAACGCGATCACGATGATGCGGTCGGTGTTGATGCCCATCAGCTTCGCGGTGTCCGGATCCTGGGCGGTGGCCTGCATGCCGCGCCCGGTGCGGGTCTTCATGACGAACCAGGCGAGCACGGCCATGCTGAGCGGCGCGGCGACGATGAGGAAGATGTCGCCGGTCTGGATGGTGACGCTGCCGATGTGGAACGGGCCGCCGTCGATCTGCGGGAAGGTGCGGGCGGACTTGGCCTCGGGGTACCAGGCCCACACCGCCTGCTGGAGGGCGAGGGAGAGGCCGATGGCGGTGATGAGGGGCGCGAGGCGCGGCGCGCTGCGCAGCGGCCGATAGGCGAAACGTTCCGCTGCGACGGCGACGAGGACGGCGACGATGATGCCGCCGATGAGCATGAGGGGGAGGGCTATCCACATGCTCGTCCCGTCGGGCAGGACGTAGGCGTAGACCGTGAGCGCGCCGAAGGCGCCGGTCATGAAGATCTCGCCGTGGGCGAAGTTGATGAGCTGGACGATGCCGTAGACCATCGTGTAGCCAATGGCGACCAGCCCGTACATGGATCCCAGTAGCAGGCCGTTGACCAGCTGCTGCGGCAGTTCGTTCACCGCATGTCCTCCGAGACGTTCGGATGTTCGACGGATGTGCCGGATGTCCGGATGTGAGTCCGCGCGGGGCGCCAGTGGAACAGCGCCCCGCGCGGCTCATGTGTGGTGCGGGTGGGAGTGTGGGTCAGCCACCGTTGTAGGTACCGGACTCCACGGTCTTCCAGGCCCCGTTCTCGACGGCGTAGACGGTGAGCTGCTTGTTCGTCGTGTCGCCGTACTGGTCGAAGGAGACCTTGCCCGTCACTCCGTCGAAGGAGACGTTCTGCATGGCCTCCGTGATCTTGGCGCGGGCGTCGGAGGGAAGCTTGCCGTTGTTGTCGGCGACGACCTTCTTGACGGCCTCGATGATCGCCTGCGCGGAGTCGTAGGCGTAGCCGCCGTACGCGCCGTAGGCCTCCTTGTAGCCGCCGGCCTTGTAGTTCTCCAGGAACTGCTTGGCGGAGGGCAGTTCGTCGAGCGGGGCGCCGACGGAGGTGGCGAGGTCGCCGTTGCTGGCGGCGCCGGCGAGCTTGACGTAGGTCGGGTCGTACAGGGCGTCGCCGCCGACGACCGGGACCTGGGCGCCCGCGGCCTTGATCTGCTTGCTGAGCGGGCCGGCCTGCGGGTACTCGCCGCCGTAGTAGACGACGTCGGCGCCGGAGTTCTTCACCTTGGTGGCGACCGCGGAGAAGTCCTTGGCGTCGGGGTTGATGTGCTCGGTGCCCGCGACGGTGCCGCCGAGCTTCTTGAACTCCTCGGTGAAGGTGCCCGCGAGGCCGGCGCCGTAGGTCTTCTTGTCGTCGATGACGAAGACCTTCTTCTTCTTGGCCTTGTTGAAGACGTACTGGGCGGCGAAGGGACCCTGCACGGCGTCCGTGGTCGCGGTGCGGAAGTACGACTTGTAGGTGCGGGTCTTGCTGGACTGCCAGTTGGTGCCCTGGGTGAGCGCCGGGTTGGTGTTGGCCGGGGAGATCTCGACCAGCTTGGCGTCGTCGAAGACCTTCTGCATCGACTCGGCGACGGAGGAGTTCAGCGGGCCGACGACGCCGACGACGTCCTTGTTGGCGACCAGTTTGGTGGCGTTCTGCTGGCCGGAGGAGGGCTGGGCCTGGTCGTCCAGGGCCTGCATCTCGAAGGTGATGCCGTCGACGGCCTTGTTCTTGTTGGCCTGCTTGACGGCGAGGTCGACGGAGTTCTTGATGCCGAGGCCGATCGCGGACAGGTCGCCCGTGAGGGGCGCGTCGACGCCGATGACCACCTTGGTGCCGCCGCCGTTTCCGGAGTCCGAGCCGCCGTCCTTGTCACGCGAGCCGCACGCGGTGAGGGTGAGAGCTCCCGCCGCCAGCGCGGCGGTGATGGCGATGAGCGAACGTTGACGCACGATCAGTCCTTTCCCCTGGCACAGCCGAATCCCCGTGGAAACGGCTGAGTCGAGCGCTGGTCCGAAGTGGCATTCCGACGGCGCGGTGACTGGCGGTGACTCTAAGCGTGTGTGGGGAACGTGGAGGAGAGTCTGTCCAATGCTGTGACGCTCTTGTTATGACACGACGTAATGCAGAGCGGTACTACGTGGGGGGAACAGCGGAATTCAGGCCGATTCGCCCCGTCCGGATTCTGAGAACCCGCAGGACTCGCCGGGGTGAGTTCAGGCGTCTCAGCCTTTTTGGTGATGACGGGGAATCGTTGCCATGGGCGCCTTGTGGGGGGTGCGGGCGGTCGGGCGGCAAAAGATGATCAAGAGGAATGAGTGATCGTTTATTGCGTCCGCATTACACACGGTTACCGGACGGGAAAAGGAAGCGATGATTCCACGTCAGATTCCCCTCTTCCGCGGCATGCAGGGGTGATCGTGATCTTGCGGGGGGATGCGGCTTCTTTGTCCGTTTGCCGGGGGAAACCGGGGAAAGGGGCGAGGCCGTCCCTCCGGTGGGGAGGGACGGCCTCGGGGGTCGCGCGGGATGGGTGGCCCCGGGGTGGGCGGGGGTGAGTGGCCCCGCGGTCGCGCGGGGTGGGTGGCCTCGGGGTCGGCGGGGGTGAGTCGCCCCAGGGCCGCGCGGGATGGGGCGGCTTCGCGCCGGGGTGGTGGTCAGTCCGCCGGGCGGGCGGTGCTGTCGGCGCCGGGGCGGGCGTCGCGCAGCAGGCAGGTCAGCCGCGCGCTGCACACACGCCGCCCCTCCTCGTCCGAGATGACGATCTCGTACGTCGCCGTCGAGCGGCCCCGGTGCACCGGCGTCGCCACACCGGTGACCAGGCCCGAGCGGACCCCGCGGTGATGCGTGCAGTTGAGGTCGACGCCCACGGCGATCTTGGAGCTGCCGCCGTGCAGCATGGAGCCGACCGAGCCGAGCGTCTCGGCGAGCACCGCGGAGGCGCCGCCGTGCAGCAGGCCGTAGGGCTGGGTGTTGCCCTCCACCGGCATGGTGCCGACGACGCGCTCGGGGGAGGCCTCGAGGATCTGCACGCCCATGCGCGTCCCGAGGTGTCCCGCGGAGAACAGGGCCGGCAGGTCGACACCGAGCGCGGCGTACTCGTCGAGGATCTCCTGCGGGAACTTCACGTGCTGCTGCTCGCCCATGGGCCCGGCTCCGTTCGTCGTCGTGACACGTCCTGGCGCGGTCCGGCGCGCCCGGGCCCCACGGGCCCGCGCGCACAGTCCGCCTCCGACTTAAGCGAACGCTCAGTCGGTGGCCGATTGTTCCAGACGCACCACGACGGATTTGCTGGCCGGGGTGTTGCTGGTGTCCGCGGTGGCGTCCAGCGGCACCAGGACGTTGGTCTCCGGGTAGTAGGCCGCCGCGCAGCCCCGCGCGGTCGGGTAGTGCACCACCCGGAAGCCGGGCGCCCGCCGCTCCACACCGTCCCGCCACTCGCCGACCAGATCGACGTAGGAGCCGTCGGCCACGTTCAGGGCGCGGGCGTCCTCGGGGTTCACCAGGACCACCCGGCGGCCGTTGCGGATGCCCCGGTAACGGTCGTCCAGGCCGTAGATGGTGGTGTTGTACTGGTCGTGCGAGCGCAGGGTCTGCAGCAGCAGCCGGCCCTCGGGAAGCCGCGGGAACTCCACCGGCGCCGCCGTGAAGTTGGCCTTGCCGGTGGCCGTCGGGAAGCGGCGCTCGTCGCGCGGGGCGTGCGGCAGCGCGAAACCGCCGGGGCGGGCCACGCGCGCGTTGAAGTCCTCGAACCCGGGCACGACCCGCGCGATGCGGTCGCGGATCCTCGCGTAGTCCTTCTCGAACTCCTCCCACGGCACGACGCTCTTGTCCCCGAGCACCCGGCGGGCCAGACGGCAGACGATGGCCGGCTCGGACAGCAGGTGCCGGCTCGCCGGCTCCAGCCGGCCGCGCGAGGCGTGCACCATGCCCATGGAGTCCTCGACCGTGACGAACTGCTCGCCGCTCGCCTGCAGATCGCGCTCGGTGCGGCCCAGCGTCGGCAGGATCAGCGCCCGCGCGCCCGTGACCACGTGGGAGCGGTTCAGCTTCGTCGACACGTGCACGGTCAGCCGGGCCCGGCGCATCGCCGCCTCGGTGACCTCCGTGTCCGGGGAGGCGGAGACGAAGTTGCCGCCCATCGCGAAGAACACCTTGGCCTCACCGTCCCGCAGCGCTCCGATGGCGCGCACCACGTCGTAGCCGTGCTCGCGCGGGGGAGCGAAGCCGAACTCCTTCTCCAGCGCGTCCAGGAAGGCCGGCGCCGGGCGCTCGAAGATGCCCATCGTGCGGTCGCCCTGCACGTTGGAGTGGCCGCGCACCGGGCACACGCCCGCGCCCGGGCGGCCGATGTTGCCGCGCAGCAGCAGGAAGTTGACGATCTCCCGGATGGTCGGCACGGAATGCTTGTGCTGGGTGAGCCCCATGGCCCAGCACACGATGGTGCGCCGCGAGCCGAGCACCAGGGCCAGGGCCTGCTCGATCTGCGTGCGGGACAGGCCGGTCGCGGCGAGCGTCTCGTCCCAGTCGGCGGCCAGCGCGGCCTGCGCGAACTCCTCGAAGCCATGGGTGTGTTCGCGGACGAACTCCTCGTCCACCGCGCCCTCGGTCTGCAGGATGAGCTTGTTGAGGAGGCGGAAGAGAGCCTGGTCGCCGCCGATGCGGATCTGCAGGAACAGGTCGGTGAGCGCGGCGCCCGCCGTGAGGCCCTTGGGCGTCTGCGGGTTGCGGAAGCGCTCCAGGCCGGCCTCCGGCAGCGGGTTCACGCTGATGATCTTCGCGCCGTTCGCCTTCGCCTTCTCCAGGGCGGAGAGCATGCGCGGGTGGTTCGTGCCCGGGTTCTGCCCCGCGACGATGATCAGGTCGGCCCGGTACAGGTCCTCCAGCAGGACGCTGCCCTTGCCGATGCCGATCGTCTCGCTCAGCGCGGACCCGGACGATTCGTGGCACATGTTGGAGCAGTCCGGCAGGTTGTTCGTGCCGAGCTCGCGGGCGAAGAGCTGGTAGAGGAACGCCGCCTCGTTGCTGGTGCGGCCGGAGGTGTAGAAGACGGCCTCGTCGGGGGAGCCGAGCGCGGCGATCTCCTCCGCGACGATGCCGAAGGCGCGCTCCCAGGTCACCGGCTCGTAGTGGTCGGCGCCCTCGGGCAGGTACATGGGGTGCGTGAGCCGCCCCTGCTGGCCCAGCCAGTACCCGCTCCTGGTCGCCAGGTCGGAGACCGGGTGCGCGGCGAAGAACTCCGGGGTGACCCGGCGCAGGGTGGCCTCCTCGGCGACCGCCTTCGCACCGTTCTCGCAGAACTCCGCCTTGTGCCGGTGGTCCGGCTCCGGCCAGGCGCAGCCCGGGCAGTCGAAGCCGTCCTTCTGGTTGACGTTCAGCAGCGTCAGCATGGTGCGCTTCACGCCCATCTGCTGCTGGGCGACGCGCAGCGTGTGCCCGATGGCCGGCAGCCCCGCCGCGGCGTGCTGCGGCTCCGCGACCTGCGGCGCGTCCTGAACCGGATCGCCCTTCGGCGGCTTCGTGGCCATCGCGCACTCTCCTTCGGGTACACGGGTGTGCTCTCGCTCCGATCCTCGCACGGCCCTGTGACAACGATCAGCCCCGCGGGGGCGGGACGTGCGCCCGTGGGCGGGGGCGGGACGTGCGCCCGTGGGGCGGGTGGTGACGGGGGTGTTCCGGGTGCCGCGGTGGCCCCGCGCGGCGGGGATCCGTTGCGGGGGGAGGAGGCGGCGGTGCGTGGTCGCGCGGCTCGCGACGGCGGGGGCGCCGGCCGCGCGGAGGTGGGGCGGATGCCGGACGTCGTCCGCGCGCAGGTGCCCGCAGCGGCTGTACGACGTCCCCGCCGCGCCCCGCCCGAGCGGAGGCCGCTCGGCGACCCCGCCGCCGGGCCCAGGCTGCTTGACGACAACCTTGCCCCGCCGCCGAGCCCAGACCGCACCGCGACGACTCACCCTGGCCCCGAGCCCAGGCCTCCTGGCTCTCCCCGCCGCGCCCCGAGCCCAGGCCGTCGCACGACCTGCCCGCCGCCCCCGAGCCCAGGCCGTCCCACGGTGGCCCCACCCGCCCGTCCGTGCGACCCGGGGCCCGGGCCCCACGACGACCGCACCCGCCCCCTGTCGATCGCGCCCGCCCCCTGTCGGTCGGCCCCCTCGATCCCTCTCGCCCACGGCCCCCAGGGCCACGGCCCCCGGCGCCTTGTTCCCGTGTGCGGCCCCTCACACCCGCCGTGGGCGACACGCGGCCGTGGTGGGCCGGCCCGGCGGCCCGGCGGGCCGAACCCCGCGGCGGCGCACCCGCGGACGGCCGCCCGGCGATGTCCCGGCGCCCCCTGCCCGACGGCAGCCCCCGCAGCCGGCGGCAGCCGCCTGGCGGCTGGTTGTCAGTGGGGCGTGGCAGGATCGGGGGCGTGGCAGAGACAGCATCGAAGAAGACCGACAGCACCCCCGGCGGCAGCCGCCCGCGCCTGATGCTCATGGACGGGCACTCCCTGGCCTACCGCGCGTTCTTCGCGCTGCCCGCGGAGAACTTCACCACCGCGACCGGCCAGCCGACGAACGCGATCTACGGCTTCGCGTCGATGCTGGCGAACACACTGCGCGACGAGGCGCCCACGCACTTCGCGGTCGCCTTCGACGTCTCCCGCAAGACGTGGCGCTCGCAGGAGTTCACCGAGTACAAGGCGAACCGCTCCAAGACCCCGGACGAGTTCAAGGGCCAGGTCGAGCTGATCGGCGAGCTGCTCGACGCCATGAACGTCTCCCGCTTCGCCGTCGAGGGGTTCGAGGCGGACGACATCATCGCCACCCTCGCCACCCAGGCCGCCGAGCAGGGCTTCGACGTGCTGATCGTCACCGGCGACCGCGACTCCTTCCAGCTGGTCAGCGACCACGTCACGGTGCTGTACCCGACGAAGGGCGTCTCCGAGCTGACCCGGTTCACCCCGGAGAAGGTTTTCGAGAAGTACGGCTTGACGCCCGCCCAGTACCCCGACTTCGCCGCCCTGCGCGGCGACCCGTCCGACAACCTGCCCGGCATCCCCGGCGTCGGCGAGAAGACGGCCGCTAAGTGGATCAACCAGTTCGGTTCGTTCGCGGAGCTGGTCGAGCGCGTCGAGGAGGTCAAGGGCAAGGCCGGCCAGAACCTCCGCGACCACCTGGAGGCCGTCAAGCTCAACCGCCGGCTCACCGAGCTGGAGCGCCAGGTGCCGCTGGAGAAGACGGTCGCCGACCTGGAGCGCCCGGCCTACGACCGCAAGGCGGTCGCGATGGTCCTGGACACCCTGGAGATCCGCAACCCGTCCCTGCGCGAGCGCCTGCTCGCCGTCGACCCGGGCGCGGCCGAGGCCGAGACGACCCCGGTGATCGCCGACGGCGTGGAGCTGGACGGCACGGTGCTCGGCAGTGGCGAGCTGGCCGGCTGGCTCACCGAGCACGCCGGCGAACCGCTCGGCCTCGCCACGGTCGACACCTGGGCGCTCGGCACCGGCTCCGTCGCCGAGGTGGCGCTCGCCACCGCCGCCGGCCCGGCCGCCTGGTTCGACCCCTCCCAGCTGGACGAGGCCGACGAGAACGCCTTCGCGGCCTGGCTCGCCGACGCCGAGCGGCCCAAGGTGTTCCACGACGCCAAGCGCGCCATGCGGGTCTTCGCCGAGCACGGCTGGAGCATCGCCGGCGTCGCCATGGACACCGCCCTCGCCGCGTACCTCGTCAAGCCGGGCCGCCGCTCGTTCGACCTGGACGCGCTGTCGATGGAGTACCTGCACCGCGAGCTGGCCCCCGCCGCCGCCGCGGACGGCCAGCTCGCCTTCGGCGCCGACGACGGCGCCGAGGCCGAGGCGCTGATGATCCAGGCCCGCGCGGTCGTCGACCTCGGCCAGGCCTTCGAGACCAAGCTCCAGGAGGTCGGCGCCGCGGACCTGCTGCGCGACGTGGAGCTGCCCACCTCCGCACTGCTGGCCCGCATGGAGCGGCACGGCATCGCCGCGGACCGGGCCCACCTGGAGGCCATGGAGCAGATGTTCGCGGGCGCCGTGCAGCAGGCGGTGAAGGAGGCGCACGCGGCGGCCGGGCACGAGTTCAACCTCGGCTCGCCCAAGCAGCTGCAGGAGGTCCTCTTCGGCGAGCTCGGCCTGCCGAAGACGAAGAAGACCAAGACCGGCTACACCACCGACGCCGACGCCCTGGCCTGGCTCGCCGGCCAGACGGACAACGAGCTGCCGGTGATCATGCTCCGTCACCGCGAGCAGGCCAAGCTGCGCGTCACGGTCGAGGGCCTGATCAAGACGATCGCCTCGGACGGCCGGATCCACACCACGTTCAACCAGACGGTCGCGGCGACGGGCCGCCTGTCCTCGACCGACCCCAACCTGCAGAACATCCCGGTGCGCACGGACGAGGGCCGCGCGATCCGCCGCGGCTTCGTCGTCGGCGAGGGCTACGAGTCGCTGATGACCGCCGACTACAGCCAGATCGAGCTGCGTGTGATGGCCCACCTGTCGGAGGACGCGGGCCTGATCGAGGCGTTCACCTCCGGTGAGGACCTGCACACCACCGCGGCCTCCCAGGTCTTCGCCGTCGAGCCCACCGCGGTGGACGCCGAGATGCGGCGCAAGATCAAGGCGATGTCCTACGGCCTGGCGTACGGCCTGTCGGCGTTCGGTCTGTCCCAGCAGCTGAACATCGACGCCGCCGAGGCCCGCCTGCTGATGGACGCCTACTTCGACCGCTTCGGCGGCGTGCGCGACTATCTGCGCCGGGTCGTGGACGAGGCGCGGGCGACCGGCTACACGGCGACGCTGTTCGGCCGGCGCCGCTATCTGCCCGACCTCAACAGCGACAACCGCCAGCGCCGCGAGGCCGCCGAGCGGATGGCGCTGAACGCGCCCATCCAGGGCACCGCCGCCGACATCGTCAAGATCGCGATGCTGAACGTGGACCGCGCCCTGCGCGAGGCGGACCTGCGCTCCCGCATGCTCCTCCAGGTCCACGACGAAATCGTGCTGGAGATCGCCCCCGGCGAGCGCGAGCAGGCGGAGGAACTGGTCCGCCGCGAGATGGCCGCCGCCGTCCAGCTCCGCGTCCCCCTGGGCGTCTCGGTCGGCGCGGGCCCGGACTGGGAGTCGGCAGCGCACTAGCCTGCCGGCGACGATGCGTGCCCCAAGGGCAGGGGCAGGGGCGTTCGGGCGGGCGGTGATATCGCCCGCCGGAACGCCCACCCCGTCTTCGCCCACCGCCACGTGCCCCGCGGCCTTTCTCACACCGCTGCCTCCTCGGCCGAGGGCGCGTGGTCCGACCTGAAGGGGCGCGGGGAACTGCGCGACCAGCCACGTACGGCCCGCAGTGGACCAGCGGCACAAGCCACCCACGACGGGTGTCACCGCCACCCACCTCACCGCCCCACCTCACCGCACCCCACCGAATTCCCGCTGACCGCCGGCGGCACCGTCACTCGCCTGGCCCCCGCAGAAACGCGCCCCGCACCGCCCCGGCGCCAGGATGCGGGCATGGGTATACGCATGCTCCACCGCCGCACGGCACGAGCTCAGGCCCAGCACCAGGTACCGGCCCGAGCCGACGCCCTGGCGGATCTCCCCGCGCCGCTTCCGCCCGTCCCGCCCTTCGCGGCGGACGCCAGTACCGGCCGCATCCCCGTCACCCGCACCGAGGCCCTGCGCCGCCGCGCCGCGGCGCTCGCCCGCCGCCTCACCCACCGCGACGGCACTGCCGTGTCGGACGACACCGCCGGATCGGCGACGGCGTCCGGGACGTCCCGCCGGCAGGTGTGGACCGAGCTGGGCCTGAGCTATCTGGCCCTGCTGCTCAGCCGGCTGCCCCGCCCGCACCGCCCCACCCGCAGCGTCACGGTGTTCGTGGTCCCGCCGCCCCCGACCGCGGCGGCCGGCGGTCCGGACGGTCCCGCCCGATCACGCCGCTGACCTCGGGCTCACCGAGGGGGAGCGGCTCACCCCGGGCAATGGACTCACCGCGGGTGACTGGCTCGCTCACTCCGGGTGACTGACTCACCGCGGACCACGGACTCCCCGCGGACCACGGACTCACCGCAGGTGGCTGGCTCACCGCCGGCGGTCGGCTCGCCGAGGGCGACCGGCCGCCGTACCCGCACCCCGGCGGCGTACAGGAGAAGTCCGAGGACGAGCCCGGCGCCGGTGCCGAAGCACACCGTCGGGATCAGTTCCCACGGCTTGGCCGACGCCCCCCAGTAGGCCCACCACCGCGTCGCCCGCTGCACCGCGCCCGCCAGGGCGCAGCCGGCGAGCAGCGCGCCGGCCCACCAGCGGTCCCGCGCCGACAGCGCGGGTACCCCGGCCGGCTCGCCCGACGGCGCCCGGCGCACCGCCCGCCACACGAAGACGATGATCACGACCGCGGCCACCACCGACCCGCCGTACTGCAGGTACCAGTACAGCGGCGCGCCCGCCAGCTGCCGCCCCAGGACGGGGAACACCCGCATCCCCCACCGGTCGAGATGGGTGAACGCGTCCCACACCACGTGGGTCAGCGCGCCGAGCGCCGCCGACGCGTACCACCGGAAGGCCGTGCCGGGCCGTACCCGCGCGCGGGGTGCCCCGCAGCGCAGCAGCGCCGCCCACCGGCCCTGGCGGGCCCACGGAAGCAGCGCCACCAGCGGTTCCCGCACCAGCAGCCACAGCGCCACGAGCAGCCAGGCCACGAGCACGTCGACGGTGAACACCCCCGGGAAGGAGTGGGTGACCTGCCCGAACTCCATCGCCCCGGGCACGGCACTCGCCGCGTAATAGGTCATGTCGGGCGCGAAGGAGCCCGCCACGAGCACGGCCGGCACCAGGGGGCCGCGCCCGGAGCCGTCGATGCGCACGGCGGGCAGGACGGCGGCCGCGTGGCTCAGCGTGAACGGCAACGGTGCTCACCCCCCCCTGACGGACGTTGACCGGCCGCATCCGGCCGATGATCGGCGCCGTCCAGTATGCGGTGCGGCACGGTACCCGAACGGCATGTGGCCAACCGGTAAAAATCGGGCACGAACAGGTGCCCGAGGAAAGGAAGTTGTCGTAGGGTCACCTGGATGCCGCGCCGGGGAGGACCGATCGCCCCATGAGGGCAACCGGAGCGGCCGTTCGTTCGTCACACCAAGGCGAGTACGCCACACCGGGCACCATCGACGGCTGGCACAACAAAAGACCGGACGTTCACGCGTCCACGGGAGGGGTTCACTACATGGCGGCGCAATTCGGCAGCAGGCTGCGCAAGGGCGCGCTCACCACCGCCGTGGCCGCTGCGGCGGTCGCCGCGCTCTCCGCGTCCCAGGCTCCCGGCGTCACGATCGACGACCAGGGAAGACAGTCCGCCACCGGAGCCACCCCCGCCCCCGACGTGCAGGCCGACGACACGGCCACCGGCAACTCGCGGTACTACACCGACCTGCCGCCGCTCAACAGCCCCAACCCGGCGCCGACCACCGGCACCGTCCCGCCGGCCACGGCCACCGGCGCCACCGAGTCCGGCATCCCCGCGACCGTCCTCGACGCCTACCAGAAGGCGGCCGCCGAGCTGCGCTCGTCCAAGCCCGGCTGCAACCTGCCCTGGGAACTGCTCGCCGCGATCGGCAAGGTCGAGTCCGGCCAGGCCCGCGGCGGCCGCGTCGACGCGAACGGCACGACCGTCGGCAAGATCCTCGGCCCCGCGCTGGACGGCAACGGCTTCGCGCTCATCAAGGACACCGACGGCGGCGCGTACGACGGCGACACCACCGTCGACCGGGCCGTCGGCCCCATGCAGTTCATCCCGTCCACCTGGGCGTGGGCCGGCCGCGACGGCAACGGCGACGGCGTCAAGGACCCCAACAACATCTACGACGCCGCCCTTGCCGCCGGCCACTACCTGTGCCGCAACAACCTGAACCTGGCCGTCGAGGCCGACCTGCACCGGGCGATCCTCAGCTACAACTACTCGCAGGACTACCTCAACACGGTCCTGACGTGGCTGGAGTACTACCGCAAGGGCGCCCACGAGATCCCCGACGGCACGGGCACCCTGCCCTCGCACCCCAGCGACTCGGGCACCTCCGGCGCGAGCCCCCGGCCGACGCCCACCCCGTCGCACCCGGCACCCGGCACGCCCGCCACGCCCGGCGGCACCCCCACCCCGAAGCCGGGCAAGCCGGGCACCCCCACCGTGCCCGGGAAGCCCACGACCCCCGGCACGCCCACGCCGGTTCCCACGCCCACCGACACGGTGGACCACCTGGACCGCACCAGCACGGTCAAGCCCACCGCGATGGCCGGCGCCCCGTTCACCCAGCGGATCGGCGCCCGCGCCGAGACCAAGGCCGGCAAGACCGTCGCCAAGGTCCGCGTCCGCTTCACCATCGACGGTGACACCGACGCCGCCTTCGCCGGCGGGGAGAAGGTCGCCACCGTCCTCACCGACAGCTCCGGCGTCGCCCTCGCCCCCGCCCTCCAGGCGGGCGAGAAGACCGGCGACTTCACTGTCCACGCCACTGTCGTCGGCCGTATGGTGCCCGCGCTCTCCTACACGGCCACCGTGACCGAGCGCGTCGCCGACGCCCTGGCCCGCACCAGCGACACCCGGCAGACCTGTGTCGCGGGCGGCACGTTCGACGAGCAGATCGAGGTCAAGGCCACCTACAAGGGAGCGGCGGCCGGCAAGGTCGCCACCACCGCCACCCTCGTCAAGTCGGGCGACGACCCGGCCGAGAACGACAAGGGTCCCTACTTCAAGGACGCCGACGGCAAGACCGTCCGCACCCTGAACCTGCAGACCGGCGCCGACGGCCTGCTGAAGCTGCCGAAGCTCTACGCGGACGACACCACCGGCACCTTCCTGCTGCGCATCACCACCGCGGGCGGGGCCACGCTCACCGTCGAGCTCACCGTGACGGCGCCGGAGACGACCACCAGCCCGTCTCCCTCTCCGACCCCGTCGCCCACGGGCAGCCCGTCCTCCTCGCCGTCGGCGAGCCCGAGCGCCTGACCCGTCACCACCGCACACGGCGTCCCTCCGCGCGAGGGGCGCCGTGTCGTCGTATGCGCGCCCGAGCGGGACACGGTCAGCGCCCGAGCGGGCCACGGTCAGCGTCTGAGCGGGACACGATCAGCGTCTGAGCCGGGCGTTCGTGTGCCGGGTCGGTTCCGCGGTGGCCGGGTCCTCCGGCCACGGATGCTTCGGGTAGCGGCCGCGCAGTTCGGCCCGCACTCCCTTGTATCCGTCGCGCCAGAAGGAGGCCAGGTCGGCCGTCACGGCCGCCGGCCGCCCCGCCGGGGACAGCAGATGCACGAGCACCGGCGTCCCGGCGAGCGTGGGCGACTCCTGGAGCCCGAACATCTCCTGGAGCTTGACCGCGAGCACCGGCCGCTCGGGATCGGCGTAGTCCACGCGGATCCTCGACCCGCTCGGCACGGTGATCCGCTCCGGCGCCAGTTCGTCGAACCGTGCGGCCTCCCCGGACGCCCAGGGCAGCAGCCTGGTCAGCGCCTGCCCCGCGTCGATCCGGGCCAGATCGGCCCGCCGCCGGGCCCGGCTCAGCTCCGGCTCCAGCCACTCCTCGACGCGCGCGTGCAGCGCGTCGTCGGACACGTCCGGCCAGGGCTCCCCGAGACGCTGCCGCAGGAACGCCAGCCGCTGCCGCAGCACGACGGCATCGGGCGACCAGCGCAGCAGCCCGAACCCCTCCTGCCGCAACCCGTCCAGCAGCGCCTGCCGTACGGCACCGGGGGCGGCGTCGGTGAGCGGCCGCACCGCCAGTTCGATCGCACCGAGCCGCTCGACCCGCCGCGCCACGACGTCCCCGTCGGCCCAGCGCACCTCCTCCCCGGCGTCCAGCAGCGACCCGGCGGCCGTCCGCGCCACGTCCTCGTCGATCACCGCGCCCAGCCGCACCCGCGCGTGCCCCCGGCCCAGCGGCCGGTCGGCCACCGCGACGGCGATCCACGGCGACCCCCGCAGGGCAGATGACTCGGGCAGGTCCGCCCGGGTCCCGGAGGCCATCAGATACGAACCCCCGTCGAGCCTGGCGACACGCTCGGGAAAGGCAAGCGCGGCCACAAGCCCGGCCAGCCGGTCATCGGAGAGCGCGCCCCCTCGCCCGCGACCACCCGCACCGACCTCGGCGGTGGTAGGGGTTGCGAGGTCCACGGCAACGGGGGCCGCGGCGTCCGCGGGCGGGTGTCCGGCAGCCGTGCCGGAGCCCTCCGCGTCCGCGGCGGCCGCACCCGGAAGCCGTCCGGAGGCCCCCGCGTCCGCGGCGGCCGCACCGGGAAGGTCGCCGGCGGCCGGGCCCGAGGCCGCACCCGGAAGGTTGCCGACGGCCGGGCCCGAAGCCGCACCGGGAATGGCGCCGACGGCCGGGCCCGAGGCCGCACCGGGAAGACCGGTGGCAGGGCCCGAGACCTCCGTGACCGCCGCCCGCAGGCGGCGTACCTCCGTCCGCCAGCGTGTGGCGTAGGGGTCGCCGCCGCGTCGCGCCGCGCGGACCGCCGCGGCGAGGTCGTCGCCGTACTCCCGTGGCGCCTCCTCCGACAGCAGCGCCACCACCTCGGCGCCCGCTCCGGCCGTGTCCAGCAGGGCCCGCCCCAGCCGGGGGTGCACGCCCAGCCGCGCCAGCGCCTGCCCGCGCCGCGTGACCCGCCCGTCGGAGTCCACCGCGCCGAGGGCCGCCAGCGTCTCGCGGGCCGCCGCCATCGCTCCGCCCGGCGGCGGGTCCAGCAGCGCCAGACCGGAGGCGTCCGGGTCGCCCCAGCAGGCCGCCTGGAGGGCGAACGCCGTCAGGTCGGCCACCTTGATCTCCGGCGAGGGGAACCTCGGCAGCCGGCTCTCCTCGGCCTCCGCCCAGCACCGGTACACCGTTCCCGGCGCCTCACGCCCGGCCCGTCCCGCCCGCTGCCGCCCGGCGGCGAGCGAGGCCCGTACCGTCGCCAGCGCGCTCAGCCCCCGCGCGTGGTCCACCCGGGGCTCCCGCGCCAGCCCCGCGTCGACGACCACCCGCACTCCGGGCACCGTCAACGAGGACTCCGCGACCGACGTCGCGAGGACCACCCGCCGTCGCCGTCCCGGAGCCAGCACCGCGTCCTGCACCGCGGCCGGCGCCCGCCCGTGCACCTGGAGCACGTCCACGTCACCGAGATCCCCGAGCAGCCCCGCCACGCGCGCGATCTCGCCCACGCCGGGCAGGAAGCACAGCACGTCCCCCTCCCGCTCGCCCAGCGCCCGCCGCACCACCGACGCCACATGCGCGAGCAGCGCCGGGTCGACCCACATGCCGTGCGCGGGCCGCACGGGCCGGGCCGGGGGCGCGTACACGACCTTCACCTCGTGCGTGGCTCCGTGCGCTTCGACGACCGGCGCCCCGCCCAGCAGCCGGGCCCACTCCGCCCAGTCCGTGGTCGCCGAGGCGGCCACCAGCCGCAGCTCCGGCCGCAGCGCCTCCCGTACGTCCCACAGGAACGCCGCGACCGTGTCGGCGTCCAGATGCCGCTCGTGGCACTCGTCGAGCAGCACCGCGTCCACCCCCGCGAGCTCCTGGTCGCGCTGCAGCCGCTGGAGCAGCACACCGGTCGTGACGACCTCCACGCGCGTGTGCCGCCCGACGACCCGCTCACCGCGCACCGTGAACCCGACGCTCCGCCCGGGCTGCTCGCCCAGCAGCCACGCCATTCGCCGGGCGGCGGCACGGGCCGCGATCCGCCGCGGCTCGGCCACGACGACCCGCCGCTCGGCGCCGCCGTCCAGCAGCCCGGCGAGGGCGAGCGGCACCAGTGTGGTCTTGCCCGTGCCGGGCGGCGCCCCGAGCACGGCGGCACCGTGCCCCTCCAGGGCGTCGTTCAGCTCGGGCAGGGCGCTGCGCACGGGCAGCGCGTCCAGGGCGTCGTAACGGATCACGCCCCCAGTGTCGTACGTCCGCGACGGCGGGCGCGGAGCCTGTGGACAACCCCGGAAGCCCGGCGGGCGGGCCTGTGGAAAACTCCGCGCCCGGCCGTCGGTCCCGCTCGCGGACGCCTTGCCTCCGGCCCCGCCCGCTGGCGCCCCGCCCTAGTCCCGCTCGCAGACGAAGATCGCCGTGCCGGGGATCAGATGCCCGCGCATCGGCGACCAGCCGCCCCACTCGGAGGTGTTCCAGTCCGGCCACTCCGGCTCCACCAGGTCCACCAGCCGGAACCCGGACGTCACCACGTCCCGCACCCGGTCGCCGATCGTGCGGTGGTGCTCGACGTACACCGCGTTGCCGTCCTCGTCCTGCTCGACGTACGGCGTGCGGTCGAAGTAGGACGCCGCGACCGTCAGCCCCTCCGGGCCGGGCTCGTCGGGGAAGGCCCAGCGGATCGGATGGGTCACCGAGAAGACGAACCGCCCGCCCGGCCGCAGGACCCGCCGCACCTCCCGCAGCACCAGCCGCGGGTCGGCGACGAACGGCAGCGCCCCGTACGCCGAGCACGCCAGGTCGAAGGAGGCGTCCGCGAACGGCAGCGCCGCCGCGTCCGCGCACACCAGGGGAAAGGAGGAGCCGATGCGCAGCGCGTGCTGAAGCTGGCGGTGCGAGATGTCCAGGGCGACCGGATGCGCGCCCTGCGCGGCGAGCCAGCGCGCGCACTGCGCGGCGCCGGCGCCGATCTCCAGCACCGTGCGCCCCTTCAGCTCCTCGGCCTGCCCGAGCAGCGCGGCCTCCACCTCGTCCAGCCCCTCGGGCCCCCACACGAAGCGGTCGTCGCCGAGGAACGTGCCGTGCTCGATCTGGTACTCGTCGGCGTTGCGGTCCCACCAGCCCCGGTTGGCGCGGGCGCTCTCGGTGACCCCCGCGGCGCGCCGGGTGGCCTCGGCCTCGGCGTCGGGCGCGGCGGGAGCGGGCTGGGTGGATACGGGCTCTTGGATGATCGGCTCCCTCGTCGTACTCTCTGGTCCAGACCGTCCCGGGGGCGTCATCAGAGGGGCGTGGTGCGGCCCGTGTGGCCTCACGAGACAGCTTTTGTGCCGGGATTGCGGTGATCCGCCCCGGGTGTGCGGCTTCGCGCATTGACCCTGCCCGGCCGCGCCCGTATGCTACAAGTTGCGCTGCGGGCCTGCGCACCTCAGACGTAGCAGGCTGCGCTCGCATCTGTTGTATGTCCCCTCGGTTGTCGAGGCGCCACAGGGCACCTGGTGCTCGGAGTGTGGCGCTTCCTTGGCTGTCCGGCTTCTGCAGAGCGAAACGGGCTCCGGCGTAGCAGTACCTACGACTTCAATGTCCGTACCGGAGCCCTTTTCCACATGACGAGCAGCACCGAGACCACCGCCACCACCCCGCAGGTAGCGGTCAACGACATCGGTAACGAGGAAGCCTTCCTCGCCGCGATCGACGAGACGATCAAGTACTTCAACGACGGCGACATCGTCGACGGCGTCATCGTGAAGGTCGACCGGGACGAGGTCCTGCTCGACATCGGTTACAAGACCGAAGGTGTCATCCCGAGCCGAGAGCTCTCGATCAAGCACGACGTCGACCCGAACGAGGTCGTCGCCGTCGGCGACGAGATCGAGGCCCTGGTCCTCCAGAAGGAGGACAAGGAAGGCCGCCTGATCCTCTCGAAGAAGCGCGCCCAGTACGAGCGTGCCTGGGGCACCATCGAGAAGATCAAGGAAGAGGACGGCATCGTTACCGGTACCGTCATCGAGGTCGTCAAGGGTGGTCTCATCCTCGACATCGGCCTCCGCGGCTTCCTCCCGGCCTCCCTGGTCGAGATGCGCCGTGTCCGCGACCTCCAGCCCTACGTGGGCAAGGAGCTCGAGGCCAAGATCATCGAGCTGGACAAGAACCGCAACAACGTGGTCCTGTCCCGCCGTGCCTGGCTGGAGCAGACCCAGTCCGAGGTCCGCCAGACGTTCCTCACCACCCTGCAGAAGGGTCAGGTCCGTTCCGGCGTCGTCTCCTCGATCGTCAACTTCGGTGCCTTCGTGGACCTGGGTGGCGTCGACGGTCTGGTCCACGTCTCCGAGCTGTCCTGGAAGCACATCGACCACCCCTCCGAGGTTGTCGAGGTCGGCCAGGAGGTCACCGTCGAGGTTCTCGACGTCGACATGGACCGCGAGCGTGTCTCCCTGTCGCTGAAGGCGACCCAGGAAGACCCGTGGCAGCAGTTCGCCCGCACCCACCAGATCGGCCAGGTCGTGCCCGGCAAGGTCACGAAGCTGGTTCCGTTCGGTGCGTTCGTCCGCGTGGACGAGGGCATCGAGGGTCTGGTCCACATCTCCGAGCTGGCCGAGCGCCACGTGGAGATCCCGGAGCAGGTCGTCCAGGTCAACGACGAGATCTTCGTCAAGGTCATCGACATCGACCTCGAGCGTCGCCGCATCAGCCTCTCGCTGAAGCAGGCCAACGAGGCCTTCGGTGCCGACCCGACGGCGGTCGAGTTCGACCCGACCCTGTACGGCATGGCCGCGTCCTACGACGACCAGGGCAACTACATCTACCCCGAGGGCTTCGACCCCGAGACCAACGACTGGCTCGAGGGCTACGAGAAGCAGCGCGAGGAGTGGGAGCGCCAGTACGCCGAGGCGCAGCAGCGCTTCGAGCAGCACCAGCAGCAGGTCATCAAGTCCCGCGAGGCGGACGCCCAGGCCGCTGCCGAGGGTGGCGAGGCTGCCGCTCCGGCCGCGACCGGTGGCTCGTACTCCTCCGAGGGTGGCGACACCTCCGGCGCCCTGGCGTCGGACGAGGCGCTGGCCGCGCTGCGCGAGAAGCTGGCCGGCGGCCAGAGCTGATCGCTTGCCGCTGAGGCTCAGCCGGTAGTTGCTGAGGGGCCGTACCTTTCGAGGTGCGGCCCCTCGGTCATGCGTGGTGGCGTCTGCCGGACGCCTGTCGTCCTGCGGGTAGCGGGTGCGGGTGCGGGTGCCGGTGCCGTGCCGGTGCCGGTGCGGGTGCGGGTCCGGTGCGGTTTCGGGCGCGGACGTGGGTGCGGCGCGGATGCCGGTGCCGGTCCGTCGTGGCTGGTCACGCAGTACCTCGCGCCCCTTCGGGGCGTTGCCGGCGCCCCGCGTTTCTTGATCTTCGGATCCTCGTGCGGCGTGATCACGGGAATGCTCACGCTGCGTTCCTCGTTGTTCTCTTCGGACACGAGGAGGAGCGGTCACTGTGCTTGATCCGCAGGGTTTGTACACGTGGGAGCCGAAGGGGCTGGCCGTCGTCGACATGGCGCTCGCCCAGGAATCGGCCGGACTTGTCATGCTCTACCACTTCGACGGATACATCGACGCGGGGGAGACCGGCGACCAGATCGTCGACCGGCTGCTCGACGCGCTGCCCCACCAGGTCGTCGCCACCTTCGACCACGACCGTCTGGTCGACTACCGCGCCCGCCGCCCGCTGCTGACCTTCCGCCGCGACCGCTGGACGGACTACGAGGAGCCGGCCATCACCGTGCGGATCGTCCAGGACACCACGGGCGCCCCCTTCCTGCTGATGTCCGGCCCCGAGCCGGACGTGGAGTGGGAGCGCTTCGCCGCCGCCGTACGCCAGATCGTCGAACGGCTCGGGGTCCGGCTGTCGGTGAACTTCCACGGCATCCCCATGGGCGTCCCGCACACGCGCCCGGTCGGCCTCACCCCGCACGGCAACCGCACCGACCTCGTCCCGGGCCACCGCAGCCCCTTCGAGGAGGCCCAGGTGCCCGGCAGCGCCGAGGCCCTGATCGAGTACCGCCTGATGGAGGCCGGCCACGACGTCCTCGGCGTCGCCGCGCACGTCCCGCACTACATCGCCCGCTCGCCGTACCCGGACGCGGCCCTCACCGTGCTGGAGGCCATCACGGCCGCCACCGGGCTGGTGCTGCCAGGCATCGCGCACTCCCTGCGCAACGACGCCCATCGCACCCAGACCGAGATCGACCGCCAGATCCGGGAGGGCGACGAGGAGCTGACCGCCCTCGTGCAGGGCCTGGAGCACCAGTACGACGCCGCGGCCGGCGCCGAGACGCGCGGCAACATGCTCGCCGAGCCGGTCGAGATCCCCTCGGCCGACGAGATCGGCCGCGAGTTCGAGCGCTTCCTGGCGGAGCGGGAAGGCGACCTCTGAGGCCGCGGCACGCCCTGCGGGGGCCGCGCCGGCGTGACGCGGCCCACGGGGCGGGCCGTCGGCCGCAGGCCCTAAGCTTCCGCTCATGCTGACTGTGGGCCTGACCGGTGGCATCGGCGCCGGCAAGAGCGAGGTGTCGCGGCTGCTCGTCGAGTGCGGGGCCGTGCTGATCGACGCGGACCGTATCGCCCGCGAGGTCGTCGAGCCGGGCACACCCGGCCTGGCCGCCGTCGTCGAGACGTTCGGGTCCGAGGTGCTCACCGCCGACGGCAGACTCGACCGGCCCAAGCTGGGCTCCATCGTCTTCGCCGACCCCGCCAAGCTCGCCGCCCTGAACGCGATCGTGCACCCGCTGGTCGGCGCACGCTCGCGCGAACTGGAGCAGGCCGCCGCCGAGGACGCCGTCGTCGTCCACGACGTCCCGTTGCTGACCGAGAACGGCCTGTCGCCGCTGTACGACGTGGTCGTCGTCGTCGACGCGAGCCCCGCGACGCAGCTGGACCGGCTCGTACGGCTGCGCGGCATGAGCGAGGAGGACGCACGCGCACGCATGGCCGCGCAGGCCTCGCGCGAGAAGCGCCTGGAGATCGCCGACATCGTCATCGACAACGACGTGCCGCTGGAGCGGCTGCAGCGGCGGGTGCGGGAGGTCTGGGAGGAGCTGGCGCGCAGGGCGGGGGAGTCCCGGCAGACCCCGTGATCGGCGAGGGTGGCGCAGGAATAGGGGTACTCGGACGGGGCGTTGAAGCCCTCGAGTGAGGGAAGGAATGCTCCGTGCCCCAAACCAGCGGTTCGACCGGAGGTACTCCGGAAACACACGTCATCGACTTTCGTGCCGCCGAGCAACTGCTCGCCGCCCGCGATCCGCGGGGCGCGGTGAAGCTGCTCGACGGAGTGATCGCCGCGCACCCGGAGAATACCGCCGCCCGGCTGCTGCGAGCCCGCGCGTTCTTCGCCGCCGCGCAACTGCGGCCCGCAGAGCTGGAATTCACCATCGTCCTGGAGCGGGAACCGGACAACGCCTACGCCCACTTCGCGCTCGCCCGCACCTACGAGCGCCAGGGCCGTGACGACCAGGCGCGGCGGCACTTCCGGCTGGCGGCCGCGCTGGACCCGAACCCGCGGTACCTGAAGGCGGCCCGCTTCGACGCGTGAGCCCCCGCTGCGATGCCTAGACGTCAGGCTCGATGCGCAGGCCGCCCCGCCCTCACCGCCGGCGCTGCTCCGGCGGCCGGTAGGGCGGGATGTCCGGGCCGGGCTGGAAGTGCGGGCCCTGCCGCATGTGCCGCAGGATCACCGTCATGTCGACGGTGATCACCACCCACAGCACGCCGAAGGCCGCCGCCCACCCGGGCCGCCCGGCGAGGGCGAACGCCGCGGTTCCCGCGACCGCCCAGATCAGGCCCCACACGCTCAGCCAGAAGCGCATCCGCAGGGCACTGCGCGCTGTCGTCGGCTCACTCCCGGTACGCATCGCGATCACCACTCCTCCTTGCAACGTACTCCTGCCCGGGGCCCGCACCAAGTGGTCTCCGGGCGGGCCTCGAACGGAGGGTCTTCGCTCGAACGGGTGAAGAAGGGGCATGGGGGAACGGCCGTCCGGGAGCGGGCCGTTGAACGGGCATGGGACGGACGAAGCGAGCAGGACATCAGGGAACGGGGCCGGGGCCGATCACCCCGGACGGCTGCGCGGTCGAGCTGTACACGCGGCTGCCGATCGGGGACGAGCCGGAGATCATCGCCGGGGCCGTGCCGCCCGGCGCGCGCATCCTGGAGCTGGGCAGCGGCGTCGGGCGGATGACCCACCGGCTGCTGGAGCGCGGCTTCACGGTCACCGCGGTCGACGAGTCGGCCGAGATGCTGGAGCACGTGCGCGGAGCACGCACGATATGCAGCCCCATCGAGGACCTCGACCTCGGCGAGAGATTCGACGTGGTGCTGCTCGCGTCGTTCCTCGTGCATTCCGGGGACGTCGAGGTGCGGCGTGGGCTGCTGCGCACCTGCGTGCGGCACCTCGCCGAAGGGGGCTGTGTGCTGATCCAGCGGGAGGGCGAGGACTACCACACCGAGGTGCCGCGCGAACGCGTCGACCCGAGCGGCTTCACCGTGCGGATCGCCTCGGCGAAGCCGGTCGGGGACGGAGTCAACGAGGTGCTGTGCGAGTACGTGTTCCCGGACGCGGTCTGGACCCAGACCTTCCGCACCCGGCCACTGACCAGGGAACAGTTCGAGCAGGCGCTGGCGGAGGAGGGCCTGAAGGTGGACCGCTACCTGACGGAGGACCGCATATGGGTGCGGGCGGTACGGGCGGCGTGAGGCGGTACGGGCGGCGTTGAGCGTGTGGGCGACCCTGAGCTGCGGCGGCGTTGACCGGCGCCGGGGCGGCGTGGCGCTGAGCGGCACTGGCGCGGCGTCGAACGGCACCCGCGACGTCGACGGGCACCCGGCGGCGGTGACCGGCACGGGCGGCGGTGACCGGCACCGGCGGCTTCGCAGGAGGTGCCGGCCGCCGGTGCCCCGCGTCAGCGGCGTCCCGACCCTCCGGTACCGCTGCCGCCCATGCCGGACAGGCCGCGCAGCGCCCGGAGCCGTTCGAGTTCGCGGCGGTCGCGCTTGGTGGGGCGGCCGGCACCGCGGTCGCGGATGCCCGCGGGAGCGACGGCCTCGCGAGGCGGGGGCGGCGGGCTGTTGTCGATGTAGCACTGGACCGCCACGGGCGCTCCGACCCGCTTGCGGATCAGCCGCTTCACGACCACGACCCGCTCCCGGCCCTCGTGCCGCAGCCGCACCTCGTCGCCCACGCGGACGTTGTACGCCGGCTTCACGCGCTCGCCGTTCACCCGCACGTGCCCGCCACGGCAGGCGGTGGCCCCCAGGGAACGCGTCTTGATCAGCCGCACGGCCCAGATCCAGCTGTCGATCCGGACGGACTCCCCGGGCCCCGGCCCGGCGGCCTCGGCGGCCGCCACGGCAGCGGCGATCTTCGGATCCGTGATCTCCTGCGGGGCGGCGGCGTCCACGGAGGACGCGGCGGCGTCGGCGTCCGCGCCCGCCGGACCAGAGCCCGCCGGACCAGAGCCCGTGGCACCGGAGCCCGTCGGACCGGAGCCAGCCGGGCCAGCCGTACGGGACGTCCCCGCGCCCCCGGGAGCACCGCCCCCGCCGGCCGTGTCCGTCGTCTCGTGGTCCGCACCTTCAGCAACCATGTTTCCGACCTTAACTCTCAGGGCCGGGTGTCCCGTACGGGTTTCCTGCCCTCGCCTACCGTGGAGCCATGACCCCCAGCACAGCCTCCGGACTCGCCGACCTGGACCAGCGGATCGCCGGATGCCGGGCCTGCCCCCGGTTGGTGGCCTGGCGGGAGGAGGTGGCGCGGACGAAACGGGCAGCGTTCGCCGAGTGGACGTACTGGGGGCGGCCGGTGCCCGGGTTCGGCCCGGCCGACGCGCGGCTGCTGATCCTCGGGCTGGCGCCGGCCGCGCACGGGGGCAACCGGACGGGACGGATGTTCACCGGCGACCGTTCCGGGGACGTGCTGTACCAGGCGCTGTACGACGTGGGGCTGGCCTCGCAGCCGACCGCCGTCAGCGTGGACGACGGTCTGGAGCTGTACGGCGTGCGGGTGACCTCGCCGGTGCACTGCGCGCCGCCCGCGAACAAGCCGACGCCTCAGGAGCGGGACACCTGCCGGGCCTGGCTGGTGCAGGAGCTGACGCTGCTCAGGCCCACGCTGCGGGCGGTGGTGGTGCTGGGGGCCTTCGGCTGGCAGGCGGCGCTGCCCGCGTTCGCCGAGGCGGGCTGGCCGGTGCCGCGCCCACGGCCTGCGTTCGCGCACGGCACGCAGGTGACGCTGCACCGCGGTGATGGAGGTGACGGCACGGAGACCGAGGACGATGGCGGCGCCCCGCTCAGGCTCTTCGGCTGTTTCCACGTCAGCCAGCGCAACACCTTCACGGGGCGGCTCACCCCCGAGATGCTGCGGAACGTGCTCCGCACGGCGGCGCAGGCGGCCGGGCTGCCGCACACCGGCTGATCACCAAATTGAGGTGACCGGGGCGCGCGGGCCCACGTACGGTGCGCGGATGGCCCTCTACCCCGAGATCGAGCCGTACGAGCACGGCATGCTCGACGTCGGAGACGGCAACCGCGTCTACTGGGAGACGTGCGGCAACCCGCGTGGCAAGCCCGCGCTGGTGCTGCACGGTGGGCCGGGATCCGGGTGCACGCCGTATCCGCGACGGCTGTTCGACCCGGAGGCGTACCGGATCGTGCTGCTGGACCAGCGCGGCTGCGGACGGTCGACACCGCATGCGAGCGCGTACGCCACGGACATGAGCGTCAACACCACCGAGCACCTCCTCGCCGACCTGGAGCTGCTGCGCCGGCATCTCGGGGTCGAGCGGTGGCTGGTGTGGGGGGTGTCCTTCGGGTCGATGCTCGGCCTGCGGTATGCGCAGACACATCCGGAAGCGGTGTCGGAGCTGGTGCTCACCGGTGTCGCGACGGGGACGAACGCCGAGGTCGAGCTGCTCACCAGAGGACTGGGGAAGATCTTCCCGGATGCCTTCCGGAGCTTCCTGGCCCAGGTGCCCGAGGAGGAGCGCGCCGGAAATCTGGCCGCGGCCTACCACCGGTTGCTGGAGTCGTCCGATCCCGGGACGCGCCGTCGGGCCGCTCGGGCCTGGACGGACTGGGAGACGGCGATCATCCCGGCGCCACCGCGTTCGGTGGCGCGGTTCGAGGACGAGCGGTTCAGGACGGGCTTTGCCCGCACGGTGACGCACTACTGGGCCAACGACCACTTCCTCGACGATCAGGGCGCGGTGCTGCGGGACGCGCACCTGCTCCGGGGCATCCCCGGCACCCTCGTCCAGGGCAGCCTGGACTTCGGCAACCTGCTCGGCACCGTCTGGCGCCTGCACCACGCCTGGCCCGGCAGCGAACTGCTGATCGTCGACGAGGCCGGACACGACGCGGGGGCGCCCGGGGTACAGGAGGCACTGGTGGCGGCGACGGACCGGTACGCCGGACACTGACCGACACGCATCCGCGCCCGAAGTGACGCCGGACGGGAACCGGCCGCACCGACCGACTGCCGGGTCAGGGCGCCCAGACGTACCGCACATCCGGCTCCCGCTCCTCGTTGCGGCTGCCGTCGGTGAACTCGGCCGCGACGAAACCGTGCCGCTCGTAGAAGCGCCGGGCGGGCCCGTTGACCTGGAAGGTCCACAATTGCAGCCCCCGCGGCCGCAGTTCCTTGGCCAGCGCGACGAACCGGTCCCCGATCCCGCACCCGCGCACCTCGGGCTCCAGATACAGCTGCGCGAGCTCACCCCCGTCCAGCACCATCAGCCCGACGACCCGCGCACCCCCCTCCTCGGCCACCCACGTCTCCAACTCGGGCACCACGACGTACCGGAACCACCCCCGCACCTCAGCGTCCGAATGCGCCCGCACCACCTGAGGCAGCGCGGCATCGAACGACCGCAGATACACACCGGCGAGAACCTCGGCGTCGGCGGGGATGGCGGGGCGCAGAGCGACCTGCGGCCGGGTGTCCACGAAAGGGCCTCCTCAGGAGAAACGACCCGCCGATCCTGCCCGGACGGCGCGGTCACCGCACGTGGATAAATCGCCTCGCGCCTCCGCCACACCCCACGTACGCTGCGGTCGATCCCGATCCCGATCCCGGCCCCGTCCTCCGCTGGAGCCCCGCCCGTGTCGTCCGTGCCCTCCCAGCCCTCTCCCACCGACCAGGCCTTCCTCGACGCCACCGCCGACCGTCTCGCCGGCCTGCCCGCCGTCCGGGCCGTCGCGCTCGGTGGGTCCCGGGCGCAGGGGACGCATCGGGCCGACAGTGACTGGGACCTTGCCGTCTACTACCGGGGGGCCTTCGATCCCGGTGATCTGCGTGCCGTCGGCTGGGAGGGGGAGGTCTCCGAGGTCGGTGGCTGGGGCGGGGGTGTCTTCAACGGCGGGGCGTGGCTGACGATCGACGGGCGGCGCGTCGACGTGCACTACCGCGACCTCGACGTGGTCGACCACGAACTCGCGGAAGCGCAGGAGGGACGGTTCCGGGTGGAACCGCTGCTCTTCCACCTCGCGGGCATTCCGAGCTACCTGGTCGTGGCCGAACTCGCCGTCAACCAGGTCCTGCGGGGGCAGTTGCCCCGGCCTCGGGCATACCCTCCGAAGCTTCGCGCGGCCGCTGCCGAGCGCTGGTACGGCACGGCCAGCGCCACCCTCGCGTATGCGAAGGCCAACCACGCCCCCGCGGGCCGGCTGACCGAGGTCGTCGGGGCCATCGCCACGGCCGCCCTGCAGGCCGGTCACGCCAGGCTGGCGGCGCGGGGCGAGTGGGTGACGAACGAGAAGCGGCTGCTGGAACGGGCGGGGCTGCGGGAAGTGGACGGCATCATCGGTTCGTTGCCCACGGGAGCCGGACCGGACGCCCTGGCGGGGGCCGTCGATGCCGCCGAGGCCGTCTTCGCTGCGGAACGGCGACGCCGGCACGCGAGCGGCTGAACTTCCGGGCCGCCGCTCCGCAAGGCCGGATCAGGCCACATCCGTCACATCCCCGAAACACCATCGTCCCCGTCCGGCCAAGAACGCGATCTACCGTGGGTGGCACACCCGCTCGGCCGCCGTTGTCCGAAGGCGTACCCCCGCCGTCGTCCGGACAGGAGGCCCTGCCGTGTTCCGCCGTACCGCTCCCGCCGCCGCCCTTCCGCCCTGGCTCGCGCATGCGTTCCGTGGGCAGCGGGGGCCCGTGCCGTGGAATGCCGTGGTGCGCGGGGCGTTGGCCGCCGGTCCGCTGCTGGTCGTGGCGCTGGGCCTCGGACGTACGGGTCTGGGGGTCGTCGCCGCCATCGGGGCGATGTTCGCCGGCATCAACGACCGGCCCGGGAGCCGGCGGGCGGCCGTGCGGCGGATCGGGGTGCCCGCGCTCGCCGGAGCCATGGGGCTCGTGGTCGGGACGTACAGCGCCCAGTACGCCGAGGCCGTCCTGCTCACCCTCGGGCTCGCCGCGCTCGGGCTGGTCGCCGGTGGAGTCGGCGCCGTGGGGCCGGTCGCATCGGCGGCAGGGACCCAGCTGCTGGTCGCGTCGGCCGTCGGGGCGGGAATGCCGTTGGCGGAGAGCGGGTGGCTGCGCGGGCTCGGCTTTCTCGGCGGGGCGGGGTGGCTGCTGGTGCTGCGGCTCGCGCTGCCCTCGCCCGGGGCCGTCGCGGGGGAGGGACGGTTGCGGTCTGCGGGCCGGAAGGGCCTGTTCGGGTTCCTCGGCCGGGAAATCCGCTGCGAGACGCGGCGGCCGGTGGGGCGGCTCGACTTCCGGTTCGACGGGGAGCGGGACGCCGTCGCCCGGGTCTACGACGCCGTCGCCGCACTGCTCGACGCCGCCGGGGGGCCGTCGGCCACCGCGCGGCGCATCGCGCTCACCGCCGCCCTCGACCATGCGGAGGACTGCCTGTCCGGGCCGCGGGTCCGGAGGTACGCCTCCTCCGCCGCCGAGCGACGGCTGCATGCGCAGTACGGCGCCGCCCTGCCGCTCGCCGAGGCCGCCACCGCGCTGGCGTGGGCCGGGGAGCCGGTCGCGGACCGGGCCGGTGACGGGGTCCGGCGGCTCGCCGCCGCCGTGCGGGACAACGTCCCCGTCGGGCCCGTGCCCGCACCGGGCCGCACCGCACCCGCCCTGCGCGCCCTCGACGACGCACTCCTGCGCGCCGCCGAGGTCTTCGACCGTGGGCACGGCACCCCCGTGCCCACCCCGCGGCGAAGCACCCGCCAGGTGCTGCGCCTCGTCCTCGGGAGCGGTGGGCGCGAGTACGGCGTGCGCGTGGCGCTCTCCTTCGGGGTCGCGGTCGCCGTGGCGCAGGCGTTGCACCATCTCAGGTGGTACGGGCCGCACAGTCACTGGTACTGGCTGCCCGCCACCGCCGTCTTCCTCGTCAAGCCCGACCTCGGCCCGCTCGCCTCCCGCGTGCTGTGCCGGGCCGCCGGGACCGTGCTCGGGGCCGTCGTCTTCGCCGCGCTCGCCGCCGTACTGCCCCGGCCCGCCGGGCTCGTGGTCCTGGTCGCCGTGTGCGGTGCGCTCGTGCCCGTCGCCACCCGGCACTTCGCCGCGCAGACCGCCGTCGTCACCGTCCTGGTGCTCGCGCTCGTCATGGTGGGCGGCGAGCCGCAGGCGTCGTGGAGCCGGCTCGGGGAGACGCTGCTGGCCTGCGCCATCGTGCTGGTCGTCGGGCATCTGCCGGTGCCGGGGCAGCGCGGCGGTGGCGTACGGGACCGGCTCGCCGTGGCGGCCGGGGCGGCGGACGCCTACCTCACGCACGTCCTCACCGCGGCCGGACCCGGATCCGGGAAGGGGGCCGCTCCGTCTCCTCCTGGCCCCGGTGGTCCCGGCTCGCGCCCCGTCCGCTGGGTGCTGCGGCGCGAGGCCTACCGCACCCTCGCCGAGGCCCGTGCGGCCAGCGCGCTCGCCGCCGCCGAACTGCCCCCGCTCGCACGGCACTCGGCCGGCAGCGGTCAGGTCGCCGCCGTGCTCGAAGAGCTCGTCGACACCGCCACCGCGTGCGCGGTCCAGCTCGACGACACCGGACGCCTCAGTCCGCGGCACGAGCGGCGCCTCGCCGAACTCCTCGGCCACCTCTCGTCCGCCCCCGCGGCCGGGGAAATTTTTCCGCTGCGCCGATGAGTTCCGCGCCGGCCGCCGGTCACCTCCTGGGAACGGACCGTTGTCACAGGAGGGTTCATGTCGCTTCCGGAGGTCGTCTCGCGCGAGCAGTGGCGCGCGGCGCGGGAGGAACTGCTGGTCAAGGAGAGGGCGGTCACCCGCGCGCGGGACGCGCTCATCGCGGAGCGGCGCCGGCTGCCGATGGTGGAGGTCGACAAGGAGTACGTCTTCGAGGGCGGCGACGGCAAGGCCACGCTGCTCGACCTCTTCGAGGGGCGGGAGCAACTCGTCGTCTACCACTTCATGTTCGCCCCGGAGTGGGAGGGCGGCTGCCGCCACTGCTCCGCTTTTCTGGACCAAGTGGGGCATCTCGCCCATCTCCACGCCAGGGGAACGTCGTTCGCGGCGGTCTCCCGGGCGCCGTTCACCCGCATCCTGCCGTTCAAGGCGCGGATGGGATGGACGCTGCCCTGGTACTCGTCGTACGAGACCGATTTCAACCAGGACTTCGAGGTGACCCTCGAGCAGAGTGACGGCTCTCTCACCGAGCGACCCGCTCTGAGCTGCTTCCTGCGGGAGCGCGACCGCGTCTTCCACACCTATGCGGCGTACGACGGGGAGCTCGACGGCCTCGGTTCGATCGGCGGTCTGCTGGATCTGACGGTGCTCGGACGGCAGGCGACAAGGGTGCCGGTGCGCTATCACGACGAGTACGAGGACTGACACGCTTCGTGCCGGACGGGTGCGTTCCGTATGCGGAACCTCACCCTTCGCGGTGAACGAGTGTCAACTACGTCTCAGTCGGGTCACTGAGCGAGCCGTAAGACCTCCGCAGGGCGTTAACTCCTACACGGACAACGCTTTGTGGAGGTGCGAGATGGTGAACGGGCGAACGGTGCTCGAACGCTTTCCCGCAGGCGGGCCGCGCGGATCGTGGCCCGCGGAGGAGTTCGCGCATGCGCGGCGACAGGAGGGTCTGCCCGCCGAGGTTGTCATGGACCTCGCGAGCGACACGTTCCTCGTGATCGTCCGGAGCGGGGACTCCACGGAGTGATGCGCGCGTCGCGCGCCGCAGGTCAGCCCGCCGCCGAACCTCTCGGGGCGGGCACCGCCGTCTTCACCGCCGGGTCCTCTGGCCCCGCGCACGGTGCCGTGAAGGCCCCCTGGCCATCCTGGACGGCAGCCTTGTCCTCGGCGTCCTCCCGGGCGGCGGCCAGGGCCCCGGAGTCCTCCCGGACAGCGACCTTGTGCACGGCGTCCTCTCGCCCGGCGACCTTGTCCTCGGCGTCCTTCCGGGCAGTGGCCGGGTCCTCCCGTCGCGCCCCTGCCCCCGGCGTCTCCCTGCCGCCCACCCTCAGCGTGAACTGTTCCGCCTGGAGCGCGTACAGCTCCGCGTAGAGCCCGCCCTTGGCCAGGAGCTCCTCCGGGGTGCCGGTCTCCACCAGGCGGCCCTGGGCCAGCACGTGCACCAGGTCCGCGTGGCGCACCGACGCCAGGCGGTGCGTGATCAGGACGACCGTCTGCCCCGCGGCGGCGAGCGCGCGGATCTTGTCGAAGACCTCGACCTCGGCCCGGGCGTCCAGGGCCGCCGTCGGCTCGTCCACGATCAGGATGCGCCCGCGCCGGTAGGCCGCCCGGGCGATCCCGAGACGCTGCCACTGCCCTCCGGACAGCTCGTGGCCGCCGGAGAAGTGCTTGGCCAGCAGGGTGTCCAGGCCGCGCGGCAGGTCCGCGACCACGTCCTCGGCGCCGGCCTGCCTGATCGACGCCGTCAGCCGCTCCTCGGTCAGCGGGGCCGACGAGCGGCCGATCGCCACGTTCACGCGGGCGGTGAACGGCCACCGTTTGAAGTCCTGCGCGACCATCGCCACCCGCTCGGCCAGCAGCCGCCGGTCGGCCCGGGCCGCGTCGACGCCGTCCCACAGGATCCGGCCGCCGTCCGGCCGGTACAGCCCCGCGAGCAGCTTGACCAGCGTCGTCTTGCCGGAACCGTTCTCCCCGACGAGCGCGATGATCCGGCCCAGCGGAAGCGTGAGCGTGACGTCGTCCAGTGCCGGGCGCGCCGCGTCGCCCGGGTAGCGGAAGGTGACGTTCTCGAAGCGGATCTCCCGCGGATCCTCCGGCAGGGGATCGCCGCCCACCGGAATGGCCCGTTCGGCGGCCTCCTCGTACAGCTTCTCCAGGTCCCCGACGAACAGGGCCTCCTCGTGCAGCTCGTTGATCTCCAGCACGAGCGTGTTCAGGCTGGTCGAGCCGCTGCGGATCGCGACCACCGCCGTGCCGGCCACCGACAGCGCCATCGCCCCGGTCAGCAGCAGTCCGCCGAGGGTGGCGTAGGTGGCCACCGTCGCCAGGCCCGTCCAGGACGCCGCGATCAGCCCGGTACGGGCGGCGAGCCGGGCGAGACGGGCCTGCTCGGCCTCCGCCGTCTCCGACATCGCCCGGAAGTGACGCAGCAGGAACGGGCCTACCCCGTGCACCCGGATCTCCGGCGCGGCCTGCGGCTCGGTCAGCAGGCTGCTGAGCAGGTGCCCGGCGCGGGCGTGCTGCACCCAGGTGTGGAACGACGCGTACCGGCGCCGCGCGTTGGTCAGCGAGCTCCACGCGCTCGGCAGGGTCATGGTGACCAGCAGTGGCAGCAGCGCCGGGTGCAGCACGGTGAGCACGCCGGCCGCCGCGACCAGCGAGATCACCGCGTTCACCACGCGCGTGCCGTACATGATCATCCGGCGGGCCGACGAGGCACCGTACTGAGCCGTGTCCAGCAGTTTGTGGAAGGCGTGGTCCTCGATCGCCGCCAGCTCGACGTTCGCGGCCCGCTCCAGGTACAGCTCCGTCGCCACCCGCTCCACCTTCGGCTCCAGCCGCCCGGTGGCATACGTCGACGCCGCGTGCAGCAGCGCCGAGAGCAGCAGTACGGCGGACAGCGCGACCAGCGCCGGGGCGGCGCCCCGCAGCCGCGCCTCCAAGGGGCCCTCGCCGAGCAGGCGGCCGAGCACGCTGTTGACCGCGAGGAGGCCGACCGCCTGCCCGAGGCCGCGCCCGGTCTCGGCGAGCAGCACCGTACGCGTGGCCCGGCGGTCGGCCTGACGGGCGAGTCGGAGGCTGGAGCCGAGCAGGGCGGGCAGCCGGGTGACCATCGCGCGCAGGTTCAGCTCCAGGAACGCGTCCCCGTGCCGGTTCCAGCCCATGTCGTAGCGCAGCGGCCCGCCGAACAGCAGCCGCTCCGACTCCGACACCTCCCGCCGGTCCGCGTCCTGCTCGCCGCCGCCCACGTGACCTCCCCCGATTCCGGCCAAGGGCCCACTATCGCGGGGCCGACGGGCCGCGGGGGAGGGCGCAGAGCGGGGGGTGGGGGAGCGGGGCGCGCGCGGGGCGAGGTGTGCGGGTGCGCGGGCGTACGCGGAGCGGGATGCGGGAGCGCGGGCGTGCGCGGGGTGGGGGTGGGGTGCGGGAGCGCGGCGCGGTGGTGTGCGTGTCCGGGTGCGCGCGAGGCGGGGGCGGTGGTCGAGACCGAGGCCGGCTCGTCCCGGCGTTACGGGCCGCCGCGACCGCTGCGACCCGCCACCGCGGGCGTCACGCGTCGACCGGGCGAGGCCAGGTCAGGTGCCAACCGGGCCGACGATGTCACGTGCCGACCGGGCCGACGACGTCACGTGCCGACCAGGCCGGAAGACGTCACGCGCTGACCGGACGCGACCACGTCGGCGTCGTGCCCGTCAGCCGGCACAGGGCCAGATAGAGGGGGATCGGCGGGGTGTACGGAACGGTGTCGTCCGGGCGGTGGATGAGGCCCGGCGTATGGGCGGGGGGGCCGGAGTCGGGGAGGATCGCGCCGGTGGCGTAGTGCGCGGGGGCCGGCCACTCCAGGGCGTAGTCGGAGTCGGACGGGACGATCCACCACCAGCGCGCCTCGTCGGCGTAGACGCATCCGACGCGCGGCAGGCGGGGCAGGAGCAGCGGGCCGAAGCGGGCGGGCACGGCCACGGCGTCGCAGCCGAGCGGGGCGGTCATGCCCTCCGGGACGGCGAGGCGGCGAGGTGCCGCGGGCCGATGCAGCCGGCGCGTGAGCTGGACGAGTGTGTTCATGGAAAGTACCTGGCCGTGACCGTGTCCGGTGTTCACGGCCGCCCCCTTTCGCGCCCCGGCGCGGACACTCGTGGGTCCCCCTGCTGCGGGGCCGCGCCCGGGCCCCGGTGTCGCTGGGTCGTCCCTGGGTCCGGCTGCTGTCCGGTCCGCTGGGTCGTCCCCAGGCCCGGCTGGTGTCCGGCCGCTGCCGGGCCCCACTGCGGGGCGGTCGGTCCGTGGATCTCCTCCGGGGCCAGGATCACTCCCCAGTCGGCCGGCGCGGCGGCGCTCAGTTCGCCGGCGTCGCCCTTCCCCTCGTCGTCGCCCTCGCCGGTGCCGTCGGCCGGGCCGGGCTTGGGGCGGGTGCCCCAGCCCAGGTCGTTGCACGGCTCCGACGGGGTCCCGGGGGTGTCGGCCTGGCGGGACAGGTCCGCCCACACCAGCAGCCCGGGGCCGTGTTCCTGGGCTCCCCAGGCCTGGCACACCGCGTCGACCAGCAGCAGACCCCGGCCGTGCTCGGCCTCGCCCCGCTGGGCGGCCGGACGGGGATCGCCGGGCGCGCAGCCCTCGTCGCGCACGGCTATCCGCACGGTGTCGTCGTGGTCGTGCAGCTCGCAGACCACGCGGCTGCTCGCCGTGTGCACGATCGCGTTGGTGACCAGCTCGGATATGACGAGCGCGGCGGTGTCACAGGTGTCCTCGCCCACCGACCAGCCGGTGAGCCGGGCCCGCGTCAGCCGTCTGGCGCGCGCCGGGGAAGCCGGATGCGCCGCCAGCTCGAACCGGAACCGGCGCGCGGCAGCGTTCCCCGGAGGGTTCACTCCCGTGGCGGCACCGAGACCGATCGGGTCTGCGGCGGCGTCTGTTCCTAAGGGCGCGGACGGAATCACGCTTGCCACTATCTCCCCGCCGTGAACACTTGGCAAGTGTCACTCTGAAAGTTGCAGAGTGCTGTGTGCTCCCTGGAACCGTCATGGCACACTGCTCGCATCAGCACGTCGAAGCGGCGCCAGTTCGGATCGGCGGAGGTCCGCCCGGACCTTCGAAAAGATCTTCGAATGGCGCCGCAGGGCTGTCGGCAAGCAGATGCCGGGCTGTCAGCATGCAGATGTCGGGTGAGTCGCTTCCTGGAGGTGGAGCGTGAGCGAGCCGCGGTCCGCGCCGACCGTGGGTCAGGTGATCCTCGGCCGGCGCCTGCTGGACCTGCGGGAACGCGCCGGGCTCAAGCGTGAGGAGGCCGCCCGGATCCTGCGTGTCGCCCCCGCCACCGTCCGTCGTATGGAGATGGCCGAGGTCGCGCTGAAGATCCCCTACCTGCAGCTGCTGCTGAAGGCCTACGGCGTCGCCGACGACGAGGCCGACGCCTTCGTGCAGCTCGCGGAGGAGGCCAACCGGCCCGGCTGGTGGCAGCGCTTCCACGACATCCTGCCCGGCTGGTTCTCGATGCACGTCAGCCTGGAGGGCGCGGCGTCCCTGATCCGCCAGTACGAGCCGCACTTCGTGCCGGGGCTGCTGCAGACCGAGGAGTACGCGCGCGGGGTGCTGCGCTCGGGCGCCATCGGCCAGACCCGCCCCGAGGACATCGAACGGCACGTCGCGCTGCGCATGCAACGCCAGGAACTGCTCACCCGCGAGGACGCGCCCCGGCTGTGGGTCGTCATGGACGAGACCGTGCTGCGCCGCGCGGTCGGCGGACCCGAGGTGATGCGCGCCCAGATCGAGAAGCTGCTCGACGCCACGCAACTGCCCCATGTGACGCTGCAGGTCGCCGAGTTCTCGGCCGGCCCGCACCCCGGCACCTATGGGCCGTTCGTGCTCTTCCGGTTCGCCATGCCGGAACTCCCGGACATGGTCTACAGCGAGTACCTGACCGGCGCCGTCTATCTGGACGCGCGTCCTGAGGTGGCCGCCCACCTCGAGGTCATGGACCGCATGGCGGCACACGCCGCAACGGCACATCGCACGAAGGAGATCCTCGAGGATCTCCGCAAGGAGCTGTGAATGGATCACACCACGTCCCCGTCCCGCCCGCGGGTCCGCGCCGAGCGGATCTACAACGGCATGCCCGCCCGGGACCTGGGCAGCGAGGGCTGGCACAAGCCGTGGAGCGGCGGCAACGGGGGCAACTGCCTGGAGGCCATGAAGCTCGCCGACGGGCGCATCGCCGTGCGCCAGTCCACCGACCCCGACGGGCCGGCCCTGATCTACACCTCCGACGAGATGACCGCGTTCATCGAGGGCGCGAAGGCGGGGGTGGCGGACTTCCTGCTGTCCTGAAAACGCCTGCTGATTTTTCCTTCAACTACCTAATCCTGATACTCGGTTGATCACCGCACTCTCTTCCCGACTCTCTCCGCCTCAACGCGCCGGACGCTTATGGAGTTCCGCATGACCGGGCAGGACCACAAGGGCTCCGTCGAGATCGACACCAGCAAGCCGCATCCCGCACGGATGTACGACTGGTATCTCGGCGGCAAGGACAACTACCCGGTCGACGAGGAGATGGGCCGGCAGATGCTGGCCCTGGAGCCCCGGGTGCCGGTGATGGCCCGGGTCAACCGCGCCTTCATGCACCGCGCCACCCGGTGGCTGGCCGGGCAGGGCGTCCGCCAGTTCCTCGACATCGGCACCGGCATACCGACCGAGCCCAACCTCCACCAAGTCGCCCAGGGCATCGCCCCCGAGGCCCGCGTCGTCTACTGCGACAACGACCCGATCGTGCTGGCCCACGCTGCCGCCCTGCTGCGCAGCACACCCGAGGGGGTCACGGAGTACCTTCAGGCCGATGTACGGGATCCGGCCACCATCGTCGAGGGGGCGGCCAAGGTCCTCGACCTCACCCGCCCGGTGGCGCTCTCCCTGATCGCGCTGCTGCACTTCGTGTCCGACGAGGACGGCGCGCACGAGCTGGTGCGCCGCCTGCTGGCCGAACTGCCCTCCGGCAGCTACCTGATGATGACCCACGCCACTGCCGACTTCACCCCCGAGGAGTCCGCCGAGGCCACCGCGAAGCTCAAGGCCGCCGGCGTCACCCTGGCGCTGCGCTCCCGCGAGGAGTTCAGCCGGTTCTTCGACGGGCTGGAACTCGTCGAACCGGGCATCGAGATCGCCCACCGCTGGCGTCCGGAACTCGGCGAGCCGGTGCCGGGCCAGGACGACGGCGTCATCCCGGGATACGGGGCGGTGGCCCGCAAGCCGTGACACCGGCGGCGAAGCCGTGATGTCGGCCGCCGGCCATGACACCGGCGGCGAAGCCGTGATGTCGGCCACCGGCCATGAATCCGGCCCGAAGGTCGTGACACCGGGCCGAGGGGCGTGACACCGGCCCGAAGATCGTGACACTGGGCCGAGGGACGTGACAGGGACACCGGCCCGAAGATCGGCACGCCGGCCTGAGGGGGCCGGGGGCCGGCGGTGGTCTACGGCGGTGGCAGCACCCCGCACAGCGCGTCCAGTGCCGCGCCGTACGCGTGCTCGGAGGGGGTCGCGTAGCCGACGACGAGTCCGTCGCGGGCCGGCATGTCCGTCGCCGGGTGCCGGAACGCGGCGAGGCCGTCGAGGGCGATGCCCTGCCACCGCGCGGCCTTGACCGTGGACCGCTCGGTGCCCGGCGGCAGCCGCAGTACGGCGTGCAGCCCGGCCGCGATCCCGGTCACCTCGACGTGCGGCGCGTGCGCAGCGAGCGCCGCCACGAGCCGGTCCCGGCGGCCGCGGTAGTGCTGCCGCATCCGGCGCACATGCCGGTCGTACGACCCGCAGGCCAGGAAGTCGGCCAGGGCCAGCTGTTCCAGGGCGCCGGCCCAGCCCTCGCGTTCCCCCTTGGCCGCGAGCACCCCGTCGACGTAGCGCTCCGGCAGGGCCATCCAGCCGAGGCGCAGCGCCGGCGTGAGGCTCTTGCTGACCGAGCCGATGTGGATCACCTGCTCGGGGTCGAGCCCCTGGAGGGCTCCGACCGGCTTGCGGTCGTAGCGGAACTCGCCGTCGTAGTCGTCCTCGATGATCACCCCGCCACGCGCGCGTGCCCAGTCGACCACGGCGGCCCGGCGCGCGGCGTGCAGCGACCCTCCGGTGGGGAACTGATGCGCCGGCGTGAGCAGTACGGCCCGCTCGCGCCCCAACTCCGCCACACGCGCCCCCTCTTCGTCGAGCGGCAGCGGAACCGTCCGGACTCCGGCCGCCTTCAGCAGCTCCCGGTGGAAGCCGAGGCCGTACGCCTCCACGGCCAGCGGACCGCGCAGCACGCCGGTGCCGGGCGCGAACAGCAGGCGCAGCGCGTGCGCGAAGCCGGAGCAGACGACCACGCGGTCCGGGTCGGTGCGCACGCCCCGCGCGCGGGCCAGGTACTCGGTGAGCGCCTGCCGCAGCTCCACGCGACCCGCGGGATCGCCCGGCCCGAACACCTCCCGCGGCGCCCGCTGCACGGCCCGCCGGTAGGAGGCGACCCATGCCGTCCGCGGGAACGCCGACGCGTCCGGCGTGCCCTGCCGCAGATCGTGCAGCGGGCCACGCGCGCGTGGCGGCGACGTCCGGGGCACGCGCGGGGTGTCCCGCAGGAGCCGCGCACGTTCGGCCACCCGTGTGCCCGACCCTTGACGCGCCGTCAGCCATCCTTCCGCGACGAGTTCCGCATAGGCGTCGGCCACCGTGTTGCGGGCGAGGCCTAGGTCGGCGGCGAGCGAGCGGTACGGCGGCAGCCGCGTGCCGGGAGCGAGCCGGCCGCTGCGCACGGCCTCGCGCAGCGCCCGGGTCAGCGCGGCCCGGCGCCCGCCCGGGCCGGACAGCTCCAGATGCAGGTCGGCGCCGATGCGCTCAGCCGAATTGACCCATGAATCCGCCATGAAAATGCACCCTATCGCCGGTCGCACGGGCCCCTAGGTTGGAGGACATGACGACGACGCAGACCCCGCACACCGCTCCCGCCCCCTCCGTCGCCCCCGGAACCGTCGGTGCCATCGCCGCGGCCGAGGCCGGCCGCACCCGCCTCGACTTCGCCCGGTCGGCCCGCAAGGCCTTCCGCGCCCTGATCGGTTTCGACGCCGCCGCCCGCGAGGGCCTCGACCCGGCGCTGGTCGAACTCGTCCAGATCCGCTCCTCCCTGCTCAACCACTGCGCCTACTGCCTGCACATGCACACCAACGACGCCCGCAAGGCCGGCGAGAGCGAGGACCGGCTGCACCTGGTCGCCGTGTGGCGGGAGGCACGGCACTTCTACACGCCCAAGGAGCAGGCGGCCCTCGCCCTGACCGAGGCGCTGACGCTGGTCGCCGACGGCGGTGTGCCCGACGAGGTCTACGCCGAGGCCGCCACGCACTTCGCGGAGGCGGAACTGGCCCAGCTCATCGCCCTCGTCTGCACGATCAACACCTGGAACCGGGTGGCCCTGGCGACCGGCAAGGTCGCGGGCACGGACGAACGCGCCTGACCGTCACCCGGCTCCGGCAGGGGGCGTCGGCCAGTGGCCAGTGGATCCGGGGATGGCCAGTTGGAACCGGGCAGGGGCGTCGGCCGGCCGCGCGCTCCTCGCTCCCGGCCACGCGCTCATCGCTCCCGGCGCCGCGTACATCGGCCTTGGTCACGCGGTCATCGGCCGGTCGTACGGGCCGATCGGTGCGTGCAGGCGGGTGCCGCCCGTCAGATGGCGGTCGACCGCGGCCGCCACCGCCCGGCCCTCCGCGATCGCCCACACGATCAGGGACTGGCCGCGCGCCGCGTCCCCGGCGGCGAACACCCCGGGGACGTTCGTCGCGAAGCCGGCGTCGCGGGCGATCGTGCCGCGCGGGTCCATCGCCAGGCCGAGCTGGTCGATCAGGCCGTCGTGCCGGTCCGGACCGGTGAAGCCGAGCGCGAGCAGGACGAGCTCGGCGGGCAGCGTCCGCTCGGTGCCCGGCAGCGGGCGGCGCAGCGCGTCGACCTCGACCAGGTGCAGCGCCCGCACCCGCCCGTCCGCGTCCCCGGTGAACCGCAGCGTCGACGCCGCGAACAGCCGCGCGTCCGCGTTCGCGGACGGTGCCGTACCCAGGTCACGGGCCTCCTCGTGCGCCGCGGACAGCCGGTAGATCTTCGGGTACGTCGGCCACGGCTCGGTGTCCTCGTCGCGCTCCGCGCCGGGCAGACCGTAGATGTCCAGCTGGGTGACGGACGCGGCGCCCTCCCGGACCGCGGTGCCCAGGCAGTCCGCGCCCGTGTCCCCGCCGCCGACGATCACGACGTGCCGGCCGGCGGCCGACACAGGGGAGCGCTCCAGGTCGCCCTCACCGACCCGGTTGGCCGGCGGAAGGTACTCCATGGCCTGGTGGATCCCGGCCAACTCCCGTCCCGGCACCGGAAGTTCCCGCCAGGCGGTCGCGCCGGTGGCGACCACGACCGCGTCGTACCGCGTCCGCAGCTCGTCGGCCCGTACGTCCCGGCCGACGGCCGTCGAGGTGCGGAACTTCGTGCCCTCCGCCCGCATCTGCTCCAGCCGGCGCTCCAGATGACGCTTCTCCATCTTGAACGCAGGGATCCCGTACCGCATCAGCCCGCCCGGCCGGTCGTCCCGCTCGTACACGGCGACCGTGTGCCCCGCCCGGGTCAGCTGCTGCGCCGCGGCGAGGCCGGTGGGGCCGGACCCGATCACGGCGACCGTCCTGCCGGACAGCCGGTCCGGCGGCCGCGGCGGGGTGAACCCCTCCTCCCAGGCCCGGTCGGCGATCGCGCACTCGACGTTCTTGATCGTGACGGCGGGCTGGTTGATGGCCAGCACACAGCCCGCCTCGCACGGCGCGGGGCAGAGCCGGCCGGTGAACTCGGGGAAGTTGTTCGTCGCGTGCAGCCGGTCGCTCGCCGCCCGCCAGTCCTCCCGGGAGACCAGGTCGTTCCACTCCGGGATGAGATTGCCGAGCGGACAGGCGTGATGGCAGAACGGAACCCCGCAGTCCATGCACCGGTCGGCCTGCTTGCTGATGATCGGCAGCAGCGCCCCCGGGACGTACACCTCGTCCCAGTCCCGCACCCGCTCCTCGACCGGCCGCCGCGGCCAGTCCTGGCGGGGGGTCGTCATGAATCCCTTGGGATCGGCCATGGCCGTCTTCCTCGCGTCCGCGTACGACAGGCCGTGCGTCATCGGCGGCACACCTTCCGGCCACGATACGTCCGGGCACGCGCGGGCGCAGGGCGGCGGACAGCGCTTTCAGACGCGGCCGGAACGGGCGAGGGGCGCCGACCCCGACCCGCCGGTCCCCGACCCGCCGGTCCCCGAACCGCTCGGGCCCGAGGCGGTCAGACGAGCGCCACCACGTACGCCAGTGCCGCCGCGCCCGACGCCACCGTCCGGACGTGGTTCCAGCGCGTCCACTCCCGCAGGTAGGACGGCCAGTACGCCGCCGCCTCCGGGCTGTCCGGCGTCAGCTTCAGCAGCGTGTCGTTGCGCGGCACGTTCGCCGCCGCCGTCACCCCGAACGAGCCGAACAGGTACAGCGCGCTGCCCACCAGCAACGCCACGGCGCCGTCCTCGGGCCACAGCACGAACGTCACCACCGCGATCACCGCACACACCACGGCCGCCCCGACGAACACCACCATGAACGCCGGTGTCATCGCCGCCCGGTTGATCGCGTTCATCGCGGCGACGCCCTGCGCGGGCGGCAGCGCGCCCAGTGCGCGCATCACGAGCACGGAGAAGGCGCAGAAGACACCGGCCATCAGCCCCGTCGCCAGCACCCCCGCCACCGCCAGCACCAGATACGGTCCCTCGATCATGGCTCCGCCCACTCCCGCCCTCGCACCGCGAACGCCGTAGATCCTGCCCGGGCGCGCGCCCGTCGTCACCCCCCAGTGCAGCCGCAGGGCGGGCAGCGGCCCATGGCCGAGCCGCGCTCGGACACGCGCGAGCGTCCACGGCCCGGCGGCCCCCTACGGCGGCTCAGCCCGCCGACGGCAGCTCTCCGTGCCGCCACGAGGCGAGCACCGCCTCCAGCCGGGGCGCGATCCGCCGCCGCGCCTCGTGGCGCGGCACACCGCTCATCAGCAGCCGGTCGTAGGGCGTGTCCCGATGCCGCACGGCCGCCCGCACCGCCACGACCACCGCCTCCTCCGACAGCGACCGTCCCGCCGCACTCCGGCCCACCCTCCCACTGCCGCGCACCGAGGCGTGCGCGGCGATGGCCTGCGCCCGCTCCTGCGGGCAGCCGGGGAACAGACGCCGGATCTGTGCAGCGAACGCCTCCGTGAACCGCTCGTCCTCGGCCGCCCGCCTGCGGGCGTCCCGCGCCCGGCGCCGCCGCCGCGCCTCCGCGTCCGCCAGGCACCGCTCCTCGGCCCGGGCCAGCGCCGCCTCCTCCACCAGGACGCCCTGCCGCTCGTAGCGCGCCTTGCGCCGGTTGAACCGCACGACCACGGCCGACAGGCTGCTCTCCTCCCGGGACCGACGGGTCAGCGCCGTGTCCCCGCGCGGCAGGAACACCAGGTGCCCCAGGTCGGCGCAGTCCAGGCAGCGCGGTACGCCGCCCTCCAGGACGAGCATCGGCAGCGGCCCACGCCGGCACGCCGCACAGCGCTTGCGCCGCAACGGCTGCACGACGAGGAGACCGGTACCGGACGGGAGAGTCGCGGGAGCCATACCCGGTACATGCCCGCCAACGGGATGTCCGGTTACATGGCCGCGACCGGGATGTCCCGTTGACCGCCCGCCACCGAGATGTCCCGTTACCTGCCCGCCACCGAGATGTCCCGTCCTTGCCGGCCACCGAGAGGTTGGGGCCGGGCCTCGCGTGAGTGGCCGAGCGCCGGCCGGTGCTCGGTGTGAGCGGGCGCGCCCGGGGGCGCGGCGCACGCCGGGTGACGGGTGACGCATCATGGGCCGTGTGCGACTCGAAGCGATCACCTGGGACCGGCTCGCCGACCTGCTCGCGGAGCGGCTGCTCGACCTGTCGCCCGCCGACGGCGGCGCCTGGCCGCGGATCGCGTTCGACGGCGCGCCGGCCGCGCGCCCGGGCGACCTGGCCGAGCGGGTGAGTGAGGCGCTGCGGATCCGTGGCCGCCCCTCCCTCGTCGTCGGCACCGAGGGCTTCCTGCGCCCCGCGTCCCTGCGCCTGGAGCACGGCCGCCAGGACGTGGAGGCCTACTACGACGGCTGGTTCGACACCGGCGCCCTGTGGCGGGAGGTGTTCGGGCCGCTGGGGCCCGGCGGGAACGGCCGCGTCCTGCCCGACCTGTGGGACCCGGTCGCCGACCGCGCCACCCGTAGCTCCTACGTGCAACTCCCGCCCGGTGGCTTGCTGTTGATGCACGGCCCCCTCCTTCTTCGGCACTGGTTCCCCTTCGATCTGAGCGTCCACGTCCTCCTCTCCCCGGGTGCGCTGCGCCGCCGTACGCCCGATGCCGAGCACTGGACCCTGCCCGCGTACGACCGCTACGCCGAGGAGACCGACCCGGCCGGCACCGCCGACGTCCTGGTCCGTGCCGACGACCCCCGCCACCCTGCGTGGAGCGGGTGACGACTCGGCCGGAGTCGCAGCGGTCCGGACGGGCCCCGCGCAGGAAGTGAGGGCGGCCGCCCCCCGGGGTCGGGCGGAGGTGCGGCTCACGGCGGGCGCGGTCAGAATGGGACGACGCCGGGATTGCGGTGCGTCCTGCGCCGCGCCGGCCGTCCGGCTCAGGGAGGTACTCCATGACCACTGCCGGAGACATCATGCACCGCGGTGCGCAGTGGATCCCCGCCCACGAAACCCTCGACCGCGCCGCCCAGCTGATGCGCGAACTCAACGTCGGCGCCCTGCCCATCAGCGACGAGAACGAGCGGCTGTGCGGCATCCTCACCGACCGCGACATTGTCGTCGGCTGTGTGGCCATGGGCCACGACCCCGCCCGCGTCACGGCCGGCGACCTCGCCAAGGGCACCCCGCGCTGGATCGACGCCGACGCGGACATCAGCGAGGTCCTGAGCGAGATGCAGCAGCACCAGATCCGCCGGCTCCCGGTCATCCAGGACAAACGGCTGGTCGGCATGATCAGCGAAGCCGACCTGGTCCGGCACCTCAGCGAGGGACAGATCGCCTCCTGGGCCGAGCGGGTCTACGGCCCCGCCTGAGCCGCTGCGCTCACAGCCCGGCGTTCACCGTCCGCCGTTCACAGCCAGCCGTTGCGCCGAAAACCCCGGTACAGGGCCAGGCAGGCCACGGCTATCACCCCGATGACCAGTCCGTAACCGAACCTCCAGTGCAGCTCCGGCATGTTGTCGAAGTTCATGCCGTACACCCCGCACACCATCGTCGGTACGGCGATCACCGCGGCCCATGCCGTGATCTTCCGCATGTCCTCGTTCTGCGCGACGGTGACCTGCGCGAGGTGGGCCTGGAGGATCGAGTTCAGCAGCTCGTCGAACGCGGCGATCTGCTCCGTGGCGCGCAGCAGATGGTCGGAGACGTCCCGGAAGTAGGCCTGTATCTCCGGTTCGATCACCCGCATCGGCCGGTCGGAGAGTTCCAGCAGCGGCCGGCCGAGCGGCACCACGGCCCGCTTCAGCTCCAGCAGTTCCCGCTTGAGCTGGTAGATACGTCCGGGGTCGACCCGCGCACCGGTCTCGGCGAACACATCCGTCTCCACCTGGTCGATGTCCGCCTGCACGGAGTCGATGACCTCCAGGTAGTCGTCGACCACGTGATCCGCTATCGCGTGCAGCACCGCCGACGGCCCCTTGGCCAACTGCTGCGGATCGGCCTCCAGTCCCTCGCGCACCGGACCCAGCGAGCCGTGCCGCCCGTGCCGCACCGTGATGACGAAGTCCTGGCCCACGAACGCCATGAGTTCGCCCGTGTTCACCACCTCGCTCGTCGCCGTGAGCTCCTCGTGCTCGACGTAGCAGACCGTCTTGAACACGGCGAACAGCACATCGCCGTACCGCTCCACCTTCGGGCGCTGGTGCGCCTCGATCGCGTCCTCCACCGCCAGCGGGTGCAGGTCGAACAACTCGGCGATGCCCGCGAACTCCTGGTCCGTCGGCTCGTGCAGACCGAGCCAGACGAAGCCGTCCCCGCTCTTGCGCACCTGCCGCACGGCCTCCACCAGATCCGTGGCGGCCGGCCCCCGCACACCGCCGTGGTAGGTCACGCAGTTGACCACGGAGGATCCGAGCGGGGAGCGCGCGGGATGGCTCAGGTCGACCCGCGGCCGCCGCCGGGCCAGCCGTGCGACTCTGCGCAGCCCGCCGACCCTGCCCAGTTCGGTGACCTTCCGCAGATTCCCTGCCATCGACATACGGATCTCCTCGTAGGGGTCTCCCCGCGCCGCATCGCCGCGCCCTGTCCGGCGCGGAGAACCGTGCCGGAGCCGCCAGTGTGCCAGGACGCCGCGACGGGTGGGCGGGCCTGTGGGAGGACGAAACTCCGCTTGGTTCCCGCCTGTGGACGACCGGCCGCACGTGCATCGGCCCGACATGAGCCGGGCAACCGCTTCCCCTCGGGCAACCGCTCCCCGCGCACCGGACAACTGGGATGATCGGGTCATGAAGCGAACCGACGACGGCTATCTCCTCGACAACCGGCAGAGCGAGGCGGCGGAACGCTTCGACGCCTTCACCGACCTCTTCGACCCCGTCACCTTCCGGCACCTGGAGCGGCTCGGCATCGAACCCGGCGCACGCTGCTGGGAGGTCGGCGCGGGCGGCACCTCGGTGGTGTCCTGGCTGGCCGAGAGGGTCGGCCCGACCGGCAAGGTCGTCGCGACCGACATCGACACCACCCGGCTCACCGCCGCGGCCCGACCGCCGGTGGAGGTGCTGGTGCACGACGTCGGCACCGAGGAACCGCCGGGCGAGGGCTTCGACCTCGTCCACGCCCGACTCGTCCTCGTCCATGTCCCCGACAGGGAGCGGGCGTTGGCGTCGATGGTGCGGGCGCTGCGCCCCGGCGGGTGGCTCCTCGTCGAGGATGCCGATCCGGCCCTGCAGCCCTTGGCCTGCCCCGACGAGCACGGCCCGGAGCAGCGGCTGGCCAACCGGCTGCGCCAAGGGTTCCGCTCCCTGCTCGCCGACCGCGGCGCCGACCTGGCCTATGGCCGCACCCTCCCGCGCCTGCTGCGCGAGGCGGGCCTCGACCGGGTGGAGGCGGATGCCTACTTCCCGCTCACCTCGCCGGCCTGCGCCGCGCTGGAGGCCGCCACGGTACGGCAGATCCGCTCCCGGCTCGTCGAGGCCGGACTCGCGACGGACGAGGACATCGACCGCCATCTGTCCCATGTGGCCTCCGGCGACATGGACCTCGCCACGGCACCGATGATCTCGGCATGGGGGCGCAAGGCGTAGCACCGGCGCCCGCCCCTCCGTCAAAGGCCTGGAGCACCGTCAGCTGTCGCGCGCGGGCCGTCCGCCCACCCGGGTCACCGCCAGCGCGCCCGCCCGGCAACCCTCCGCCGCCGCCTCCGGCGGGGCGGCGCCGGCCAGCAGCGCGGCCAGGAAGGCGCCGGTGAAGGCGTCCCCGGCGCCGGTGGTGTCGCGGGCCTGCGCCGGTGGCGCCGGGACCCGGGCGCACACGGCGCCGGATCTGGCCACCACCGCGCCCTCGCCACCCGCCGTGGCCACCACCAGTGGGATACGGCGGCTGAGCCTCGCCGCCGCGTCGTCCACCTCGGGCAACCCGGTGAGCAGGCACGCCTCGTCGCGGCTGGGCAGCAGGACCTCGACCCCCTCCACCAGGGCCAGGAAGCGGTCCGCGCCCAGTTCCCGCAGGAAGCCGGCCGACGCCGGGTCGACGCTGACGGGCACGCCACGCGCGCGTGCCGCGGACAGGGCCGTCGCCACCAGAGCGCGGCTCGGCTCCGAGAACAGCAGATAGCCCGACAGGTGCAGCCACGCCACGCCGTCCAGCAGGTCCTCCGACCAGTCATCGCGGTCCAGGCGCAGGGAGGCGCCGCTGTCGGTGAGGAAGGTGCGCTCGGCCGCGGCACCCGTGTCGACCAGGCAGATCACCGTTCCCGTCGGCGCCTCCGGGTCGACGACCAGCAGCGGCCGTACCCCGGACGCCTCAAGCTCCCGTGCGTGCCAGTCGGCCGTGTCCGCCCCCACCCGCCCCAGCAGCCGAACGTCACGGCAGCCCCGACGGGCCGCCCAGCACGCCACGTTGGCGCCCGCGCCGCCGGGCACGATCCGGATCGCCGCGGCCGTGTCCGTGCCCCGGACCGGCGTCCCGTGGTGCCGGGCCACGACGTCCGTCACGACGTCGCCCACAACCAGCAGCGCACCCGTCTTGGCACCGCCCGGATCGGTACCGCCCGCACCGGCACCGCCCGTATCGGCACCGCCCTTTCCGGAGCGGTCCGCCCCGCCGTGCCCGGCCTCGCTCCCCGTCCGGCTCACGCCCGGGTCCACGCCGCCGCGATCCGCGCCGCCAGCCGTACGTTGCCGCGCACCGCCGCCAGGTTGGCGCGGAGCGAGGCGCCGTCGGTGTGCCGTACGAGGTAGTCGAGCAGGAACGGTGTGACGGCCTGCCCGGTGACGCCCTCCCTCTCGCACGCGTGCAGCGCCTCGGCGAGCACGCGCGCGTGCAGCTCCGGATCCAGTTGCTCCGCCTCGGGCACCGGATGGGCGACGATCAGCGCCGATTCCGGCGCGTCCAGCGCGTCCTGCGCCCGCATCACCGCGGCCACCTGCTCCGGCGTGTCCAGTCGCCAGTCCACGGGATGACCGGAGTCGGACAGGTAGAAGCCCGGGAAGCGGTCCGTGCCGTACCCGGCCACCGCGACCCCCAGCGTCTCCAGCCGTTGCAAGGTCGCCGGCACGTCCAGGATCGACTTCACGCCCGCGCACACCACCGTGATCCGGGTACGGGCGAGCAGCCCCAGGTCGGCCGACTCGTCCTGGGTGACCGTCCACTGCCGGTGCACGCCGCCGAGCCCGCCGGTGGCGAACACCCGCACGCCGGCCAGCGCCGCGAGCTGTGCGGTCGCCGACACCGTGGTCGCCCCGCTCGCCCCGGCCGCCACCGCGAGCGGCAGATCACGGTGGCCCAGCTTGCGGATGCCGTCCTCGTTGGCGACCCGCTCCACCTGGTCCTTGTCCAGGCCGACATACGGGGTCCCGTCCAGGACGGCGATCGTCGCCGGGACCGCGCCCTCCTGCCGTACGACGGCCTCCAGCTCCAGCGCCACCTGCAGATTGCGCGGCCTTGGCAGCCCGTGCGCGATGATCGTCGACTCCAGGGCCACGACCGGCCGACGCGCGGCGAGCGCCTCCCGCACCTCTTCGGACACCACCAGCACCACGGACGAGCCTCCTGTCTGTCGGTCCCTGCCTCAACTCTGGCGGGCGGCGACCCCCGTCAAACCCTTGCGGCGCCCCGAGGACTCGGACCAGCCTGAGGGCATGACGGACAACTCGCCACGTCTCGACCATGTCGTCGTGTGGGTGCGCGACCCGGTCGCCTCCGCCGACTTCTACGAGAAGGCCGTGGGGCTGGCACCGGTGCGGCTCGCCGAGTTCGCCGCGGGCCGGGCGCCGTTTCCCTCGGTGCGGGTCAACGACGACACGATCATCGACCTGATGCCGCTGGCCATGGCGGAGCGGATGACGATGCTGCCCGGATCCACGGACAGCGCGGGCCATCCGGTCAACCACGTCTGCCTGTCCCTCGCCCGGGACGCCTTCGACGCCCTGCGCGCCCGCCTCCAGGAAGGCGCCGTCCCGGTCTCCGAGCTGTCCCACGACTCCTTCGGCGCCCGCGGCGCGGCCCGGCGCAGTTTCTACTTCCGTGACCTGGACGGCAACGTCTTCGAGGCCCGCCACTACGACTGAGGAGTGGCTCACCGCGGGGTTGAGGCGCCCGTTCGACCAGATGGCCGGGCCGCGACGCGGCGGTGCCGCCTCACTCCGCCGCCGGTGTCGGTCCTTGTCTGCCGGCCCGGGTGAACAGCGCGAGCGCCGCCAGGGGGAGGAGCAGGCAGGCGGCGGCCAGATTCAGCCAGGCGTAGCTCGCCTGCGCCACCACCAGGCCGGCGACGGCCCCGCCGATCCCGGCCGAGGTGTTCATGGTCAGGTCGGACAGGCCCTGCGCGGCCGCCCGGGCGGGCGGCGGCACCGAGTCGGTCAGCAGCGCCGAGCCGGACACGAGCCCGGCCGACCAGCCCAGGCCCAGGACGAACAGCCCGGCGGCCGTCTGCCCGTGGCTGCCGCCGGCCGTTCCCGCGAGGAACAGCGCCACCGCCAGCAGACCCACCGCCAGACCGGTCACGGCCAGCCGGCCCAGCCGGTCGGCCAGCCGCCCCATCAGCGGCGAGAACGCGTACATGCCCGCGATGTGCCCGCTGATCACCAGCCCGATCAGGTCGATGCTCGCCCCGTGGTGCGTGAGGTCGAGCGGCGTCATCGACATCACCGACACCATCGCGGTGTGCGCCACGGCCACCGTCACCAGGGCCAGCCGGGCGCGCGGGGAGGCCGCGACGGCGGCCAGCCCGGCGCGCAGCGAGCGCCCGGCGGGGGAGTGCTCCTCGGCCGGCGCCAGCGCACGGGCCGTCAGCAGCGGGTCCGGACGCAGCCGTACGGCCACGACGACGGCGGAGACCAGGAAGATCCCGCCCGCCCACAGGAACGGGCCCGCCGCCTCGGGTATCCCGAGGCCCGCGACACTGCGCCCCGCCGGTGCGGCGATGTTCGGCCCGAGCACCGCCCCCACGGTGGTCGCCCACACCACGTGCGAGATGGCCCGGGCCCGCCGCTCGGGCTCGGCGAGGTCGGCGGCGGCGAACCGCGCCTGGAGGTTCGCCGAGGAGGCCGCGCCGAACCCGGCCATCCCGCACAGCAGCAGCGGGAAGCTCCCCGCGGTGGCGGCCACCACCACGACTGCGGCCCCCAAAGCGCCGAGGAGGTAGCCGAGGATCAGGCCGGGCCGCCGTCCGCGCGCGGTCATCAGTGCGGCGAGCGGCACGGACAGCACCGCGGTCCCGGCGACCGTCGCGGTGGGCGCGAGGCCGGACAGCGACTCGCTGCCGCTGACCTGCCGGGCCAGCACGGCGGCGAGGGCGATGCCGGTGGCCACGCCCAGGCCGCCGAGCATCTGGCTGGTGATCAGCACAGCGGAGACACGGCGGCGCAGCGCGGGCAACGTCTCGGCCGCGGGCGCTGCCGCGGCGCTCGCCTCCGTCCGCCGCTCGATCGCACTCACCGAGCGCCCCCGGACGCACCGGCCGTCGTGCGCCGACGTCGGTCCCACGCACCAGCCGCCGGGTCCGGGCGGCGCACCGCCTCGCAGCCGTACGCATCGCTTCGTATCGCGGTCATCGACGCAGTCTCCCCCCGGTCGTCCCCCCGCCCAAGCCCCCTGTCCGCCCCCTGCCCAAGCCTCCCGCCGCTCCCTGCCCAAGCCCCCCGCCGTTCCCCGCCAAACTTCCGGCCGGGGAACGGCCCCGGATGAGCCCCCGGGGTCCTCAGAACAGCGGCTCGGGCAGCACGCCCTCCAGGGCGAGCAGCTTGCGCTTGGTCTCCAGTCCGCCCCCGAAGCCCCCGATGCCGCCGTCGCTCTCGACGACCCGGTGGCAGGGCACCACGACCGGCAGCGGGTTGGAGCCCATCGCGATTCCCACGGCCTGCGCCGCGCCCGGCTGCCCGACCCGGCGGGCCAGGTCGCCGTACCCGACGACCGTGCCGTAGGGCACGCCGTCGGCCAGCTCCCGCAGCACCTGCCGGTTGAAGCCGGAGACCAGCGACCAGTCCAGGGGCAGCGCGAAGTCCCGCCGGGCACCGGCGAAGTAGGCCTCGACCTGGCGTATCGCCTCGGCGAGCAGCGGCGAGCCGGGCGACTCGACGGGTTCGGTGCCCAGCCGCTGCGCGATCCGCTCCAGCGCCCGCTCACGGACCGCGTCCGTCGCGTGGAATTCGACGCTGACCAGGCCATCACCGGTCGCCGCCAGCAGCAGCGGGCCGATCGCGGTGTCCACGACGGTCCACACGATCCGCTGCTCTTCCCGCCCATCGCTGTTCATGCGACCACCGTACGGCCCGCCACTGACAACGCCCCGTGGAGCGGCCCGGCGGGCCCGTCCGCCTACTCCTGCAGCGCGGCGCGCACCACGTCGGGCTTGTTGCTGATGATTCCGTCGACGCCGTACCCGACGACCTTCTTCGTGCTCGCCGCGTCGTCGACGGTCCAGGTGGAGACCTCCAGCGGCGTGCCGTGCGCCCCCGCGAGGGCGTGCACCGCGTTGACGTAGGACGCCGAGATCGAGCCGTACGTCGGGTTGATCTGGTCGACGAAACCGGCGTACCCGGGCAGGTCCGTGAGGTTCGGGGTGCCGAGGAAGCCGGTCTTGACGGCCGGCTTCAGCTGGTGGACCGTGCGCACGCTGTCCGCGTTGAAGCTCTGGACGACCAGCCTGCCCGCCACGTGGGGCGCGTCGAGCCAGCCCGTGTTGGCGAGCACCTTGAGGGTCTGCTGCTCGATGCCCGGGTAGAACTCGGGGTTCTTCAGCTCCAGCAGCAGGTTCTGGTGGTTGTGCTCGACGCGGCGCATGTACTCCGCCAGCGTCGGCACGCGCGTGCCGACGTACTCGGGACCGAACCAGCTGCCCGCGTCCAGACGGGCGATCTCGGCGTAGGTGAAGTCCTTGACCTTCCAGGGGGCGCGGTCGGGGAAGACGTCCTCGACATTGGTGGTGCGCTTGAGACTGTCGTCGTGGATGACCACGAGCCGGCCGTCCTTGGTGCGCTGGACGTCGTTCTCCACCCAGCGGAATCCCAGCGCGGCCGCCTTGTCGATGGCGGGCAGGGTGTTCTCGGGAGCGTAGGCCGAGGCACCGCGGTGCGCGATGACCACGGGCGGCGCGCCGCCGTCGTCGGCGTGGGCACCCGGGGCGGCGAGCGTGAGGACGGCGCCGGCCAGGAGCGCGGTGGTCGTGGCGGCAAGAGCGCGCGCGTGCATGCGGACTCCTCGCGTCTAGTGATCACGGACAGCTCAACTCTGACAGCAGAGAGTCAACGACGGAGGAGTGCAGAATGGCCACGGATTGAATGGAGTTGCCCAAGTCCGCACACTGCGGGCGCACATCTGCGGCGAGGCCGTGTTTCTTTGCCGGAAAATCGTTCGACCATTCCGGTGGGGGTCATACTCTCTGCCTCAACCCTGGCCGCAGGCGTGCGCCCGGGAGGGGGCGCATTTCAGAACATTGCCGGACGGAACAGGGCGGAAGGGCAGCCGCGCATGCAGGGCACGGTCGACGGATTCAGCTACGGACTCGTCACACCGGTGGTGGCCTACCTCATGGCCTGTCTCGGGGGCGCACTCGGTCTGCGCTGCACCACCCGGGCCCAGCTCGTCGCCCACTCCTGGCGGCCGGGATGGCTCGCCCTGGGGTCGGCGGCGATCGGTTCCGGCATCTGGACGATGCACTTCATCGCGATGATGGGGTTCACGATCGACCAGGCCCCGATCCACTACGGCAAACCGACGACGTACGCCAGCCTCGCCGTCGCCGTCGTCATGGTCGGCGTCGGGATCTTCATCGTCGGCTACAAGGGAGCCACCGGCGCCGCGCTGTTCACCGGCGGCACCCTCACCGGGCTCGGCATCGCCTCCATGCACTACCTCGGCATGGCCGGCATGCGGTTCGACGGACGGCTGGAGTACAACACACTCACCGTCGCCGCGTCCGTCGTCATCGCCATGGCCGCCGCCACCGCCGCGCTGTGGGCCGCCGGGCGCGTCCGGGGCGTGCTGTGGAGCGTCGGGGCCAGCCTGGTCATGGGACTCGCCGTCAGCGGCATGCACTACATCGGCATGGCCGCCCTCAGCGTCCACCTGCACGGCACCGCCGCGCCCGGCGAGGGCGACTCACCCGCGACCCTGCTCGCCCCGATGCTGATCGGCCCGCTCGCCTTCCTCTGCCTGGCCGGCGCCGTGGTGATCTTCGACCCGCTCATGGTCGCGGGCCGGCCGCCGCGGGCGGCCGCCGAGCCCGGCGCCGGCGTCCCCGTCGTCCCCACGGGCCACCGGCCCGGCCGCCGCGCGCCCCTGCACCCCGGCCGTGACCTGGACCGACGCCGCTCGCGGGCCCCGCAGAACCGCTGAGCGGACCCCGTTGTCAGTGGGGGGTCGTACGGTTGATGTCATGCGGCCCGTTTCCCAGATCGAACGCACGGTGGCGCCCTTCGAGGTCGTCAGCCCCTACCAGCCCAGCGGCGACCAGCCGACGGCGATCGCCGACCTGGCGCAGCGCATCCAGGCCGGCGAGAAGGACGTCGTCCTGCTCGGCGCGACCGGCACCGGCAAGTCCGCCACCACCGCGTGGATGATCGAGAAGCTCCAGCGCCCCACCCTGGTGATGGCGCCGAACAAGACGCTGGCCGCCCAGCTGGCCAACGAGTTCCGCGAGCTGCTGCCCAACAACGCCGTCGAGTACTTCGTCTCGTACTACGACTACTACCAGCCCGAGGCGTACGTCCCGCAGTCGGACACCTACATCGAGAAGGACTCCTCGATCAACGAGGAGGTCGAGCGGCTGCGCCACTCGGCCACCAACTCGCTGCTCACCCGGCGCGACGTCGTCGTGGTCGCCTCGGTCTCCTGCATCTACGGCCTGGGCACGCCGCAGGAGTACGTGGACCGGATGGTCCCGCTGAGGGTCGGCGACGAGATCGACCGCGACGATCTGCTGCGCCGCTTCGTCGACATCCAGTACACGCGCAACGACATGGCCTTCACCCGCGGCACCTTCCGGGTCCGCGGCGACACCATCGAGATCTTCCCGGTCTACGAGGAGCTGGCCGTCCGTATCGAGATGTTCGGCGACGAGATCGAGGCGCTCACCACGCTGCACCCGATCACCGGCGAGATCATCAGCGACGAGCAGCAGCTGTACGTCTTCCCCGCCTCCCACTACGTCGCCGGCCCCGAGCGCATGGAGCGCGCCATCAAGGGCATCGAGACCGAGCTCGACGAGCGCCTGGCCGAGCTGCGCAAGCAGGGCAAGCTGCTGGAGGAGCAGCGGCTGCGCATGCGCACCACCTACGACCTGGAGATGCTCCGCCAGATCGGCACCTGCTCCGGCGTCGAGAACTACTCGATGCACTTCGACGGCCGCCTGCCCGGCACCCCGCCGAACACGCTGCTCGACTACTTCCCGGAGGACTTCCTCCTCGTCATCGACGAGTCGCACGTCACGGTGCCGCAGATCGGCGCCATGTACGAGGGCGACGCCTCCCGCAAGCGCACCCTCGTCGAGCACGGCTTCCGGCTGCCCTCCGCCCTGGACAACCGGCCGCTGAAGTGGGAGGAGTTCCAGGAGCGCATCGGGCAGACCGTCTACCTGTCGGCCACCCCGGGCACCTACGAGCTGTCCCGCTCCCAGGGCGTCGTCGAGCAGATCATCCGCCCCACCGGCCTCGTCGACCCGGAGGTCGTCGTCAAGCCCACCGAGGGGCAGATCGACGACCTGGTGCACGAGATCCGCACCCGGATCGAGAAGGACGAGCGCGTCCTGGTCACCACGCTCACCAAGAAGATGGCCGAGGACCTCACGGACTACTTCCTGGAGCTCGGCATCCAGGTGCGCTACCTGCACAGCGACGTCGACACCCTGCGCCGCGTGGAGCTGCTGCGCGAGCTGCGGGCCGGCGAGTTCGACGTCCTGGTCGGCATCAACCTGCTGCGTGAGGGCCTGGACCTGCCCGAGGTCTCCCTGGTGGCGATCCTGGACGCCGACAAGGAGGGCTTCCTGCGCTCGGGCACCTCGCTGATCCAGACCATCGGCCGCGCCGCGCGCAATGTCTCCGGCCAGGTCCACATGTACGCCGACAAGATCACCCCGGCGATGGAGAAGGCCATCGACGAGACCAACCGCCGCCGGGAGAAGCAGGTCGCCTACAACAAGGCCAAGGGCATCGACCCGCAGCCGCTGCGCAAGAAGATCAACGACATCGTCGCGCAGATCGCCCGCGAGGACGTCGACACCGAGCAGTTGCTCGGCACCGGCTACCGGGCGAAGAAGGACGGCCGCGGCACCAAGGCGCCGGTGCCCTCCCTCGCCGAGCACGCGGTCAAGGGTGCCAAGAACGCCAAGGGCACGAAGGCCGCCAAGGGCAAGGCGAAGGAGACCGTGCCCACCGACCGGCCGGCCGCCGAACTCGCCGGGCAGATCGAGGAGCTCACCGAGCGGATGCGGGCCGCCGCCGCGGACCTGCAGTTCGAGATCGCGGCCCGGCTGCGCGACGAGGTCGCCGAGATGAAGAAGGAGCTCCGCCAGATGAAGGAGGCGGGCCTGGCCTGACGGCCGTAGCCGCGCTCCTCGACCGGACCCCGGTGTGCACGCAGTGTGTTGCAAGACCGACACAAAGCATGCGCCGGGGTTCGGCAGTGTCAGCGCCGCTGCGTAGGGTTCTGATCAACCGCGAACCGTGCGGCAACAGGGGACTGCTCGAGAGGGGAATCAGCGCGTGACCGTCAACTTGACCAAGGGTCAGGCCATCAGTCTGCAGAAGAACGACGGTGGCAGCCTGAGCGCGGTGCGCATGGGCCTCGGCTGGCAGGCGGCCCCCCGCCGCGGCCTGTTCGGCTCCCGCACCCGCGAGATCGACCTCGACGCCTCCGCCGTCCTCTTCGCGGACAAACAGCCGGTCGACGTCGTCTTCTTCCGCCACCTGGTGAGCGACGACGGCTCCGTGCGCCACACCGGCGACAACCTCGTCGGCGGCGTCGGCCAGGGCGGCGACGACGAGGCCATCCTCGTCGACCTGCAGCGCGTCCCCGTCCACATCGACCAGATCGTCTTCACGGTGAACTCCTTCACCGGCCAGACCTTCCAGGAGGTGCAGAACGCGTTCTGCCGCCTCGTCGACGAGACCAACGGCCAGGAGCTCGCCCGGTACACGCTCGCGGGCGGCGGCGCCTACACGGCCCAGATCATGGCCAAGGTGCACCGCGCGGGCAGCGGCTGGACGATGACCGCCCTGGGGGCCCCGGCCAACGGCCGTACCTTCCAGGACCTGATGCCGGCCATCTGGCCGCTGCTCTAGCCGCGCCCGGCAGCGACAGCGGCGGACAGTGGCGACAGCCCGGGCAGCGTGGGCAGCCCGGGCTGCCCGGCGGCGCGGGCGGCCGCGGCGACCCGGGCGGGCGGCACGGCACACGACACGGTGACACCGAGGGGGACTTGAGCGATGACGGCCGAGCTGGTGCGGGGGCAGAACCACCCGCTGGACCAGGCACGCCTGGAGATCCGGGTCTCGGCCGCAACCCCGGTCGTGGCCGCCGCCACGCTCGTGGACGACGCCGGCCGGGCACACGGGCCGGCGTCGGTGGCCCACCCCGGCGCGCCCGCGCTGCCCGGCCTGGAGGTGCCCCGGCAGGCGGCCGGCGCGCACCGCCTCGCGGTCGACCTGGATGCCATGCCGGACGCCGTGCACCGGGTCAACGTGCTGCTCGCCCTGCCCACGGGCACCGGCGGACCCGTCCGCTTCGGTGCGGTCGCCGCGCCGTTCGTGGCGGTCACCGGCCTCGACGGGACGGAGATCGCCACGTTCACCCTCACCGGGCTGGACGCAGAGTCGGCCGTGATCGCCCTGGAGCTGTACCGCCGGCAGGGCGCGTGGAAGATGCGCGCGGTCGGCCAGGGGTACGCCGGCGGTCTGGCGGAGCTCTTCGCCGACCAGGGGATGACCGACGCCCGACAGTTGGCCGACGGCATCGACGAGGCGGTGGCCCGGGGACTCACCCGCTCCGTCCAGGCACCCCGCCGGACGGACGACACCGCGTCACACCGGACGGACGACACCGCACCCCGCCGGACGGACGGCGCCGCGTCACACCGGACGGCAGCCGCCCCGTCGGCGGCCGGGACGGGAGCCGTACCGCCGGAGCCGGCCACCGCGCCCTTCCCCCCGCACACCTCGGGCGCCGCGGCCCCCGTGGGCGAACCGGCATCCGTAGGCGAACCTGCCTCCGTGGGCGAACCGTCCCCCGCATCGGCCCGGCCGACTCCGCCGACCCAGCCGCCCCATCCGACCCCCTCGTCCCCGCCGGCCTCCGGCGGCCCCGTCGACTACACCCACCCGGGTCGCCGGCACACTGCCCCGCCGCCCCCCGCGCCGAGCGCTCCCGCGCCGCCGCCGGGGCAGCCGGCTCAGCCGGTCGCCGGGGACGCGACCGGCTGGACCCTGGACGAGCGGCTGTACAACCAGGTGTGGGGCATGTTCGAGGACTTCGCCCGCACGGCCGCCGCCTACCGCAGCGCGGTCGACTTCGCCGACTCGCGGCAGGAGAAGGAGCTCGACGCGGTCCTGTCCGACCCGCGCAGCCGGATCGGCGGCCAGGGCGACGCGGCCCGCGCGGAGGCACGCGCCCGCTACGAGGCGCTCGTCGAGCAGGCGCGCCAGGCCTTCGATCGGGACGTGTCGCAGCTGGTCGCCGAGGCGGACGTCGTGGAACCCGCCCTTCCGCCCGCGTACGCCCGCTGGGACAGCCCGGTCTGGCACGGCTACCGGGTGCCGATGGAGATGCCGATGGCGCTGCGGCTGGGCGATCTCGCGCTGCCCGAGAGCGAGCGGCTGCGCGTTCCCATGCTGGTGCGGCTGCCGCTGGAGCGCGGCCTGTGGATCGACAGCGGGCGCGTGGCCGCGGAGGCCGGCCTGTTCACCGACGCCCATGAGCGGCGGCGGCTGGCGATGGAGGCGGCGGTCGCGCACGCGGCGCGGCTGCTCGCCGTGCACCCGGTGGGGGAGTTCTCCGTCCATGTGATCGACCCGGCCGGCTCCGCCGCGCAGGCCCTCGCGCCGCTCACGGACACCGGCGTGCTCGCCGGGCCGCCCGGCGTGGGCGCCGCGGGGGTGGCGGACGTGCTGGGCCGGCTGACCCAGCGCGTGGACCTGGTGCAGATGGCGGTGCGCGGGGGCGCCGCCGACTCGCTCCCGCCCGGCTTCGACACCGCCCAGCAGCTGCTCCTGGTCAACGACTTCCCCCACGGCTTCGACGACCGTGCCGTGACCCAGCTGCGCTATCTCGCGGACGAGGGACCGTCCGTCGGCGTCCACCTGATGATGGTCGCCGACCGTGAGGACGCCGCCGGTTACGGTCCGTTGCTCGACCCGCTGTGGCGCGCCCTGCTCCGGCTGACCCCGGTGCCCGACGACCACCTGGCCGACCCGTGGGTCGGGCACGCCTGGACCTATCTGCCCGCACTGGTTCCGCCCGGCAGTCAGGTGCTCCGGCAGGTCCTCACCCAGGTCGCGACCGAGCGTTCCAAGTACGCGTAAAGTGCCCCTGACCAGGTAACTTGGATCTTTCTTTACCGACTGCTTTACCTTTCCTTGGTGATTGGGTAGTCTGGAGTGGCACGGAGGGGAGTACTCCCTGTCGCTGCGGCGTACCCGTCAATACGGATCACCGAGATCCCGGGGCGCCGGCCCGTCCGCGGGTGGAAGAGACCTCCGGTAGCGATGACGCTGACTACGTTCCGTTACGACTGCCGGAGGTGCAGTGGACGTTTCCATGACCCTGTGGGTCCTGACCATCCTGGGGTTGGCCGCCCTGATCGCGGTCGACTTCTTCATCGGCCGCAAGCCGCACGACGTGTCGATCAAGGAAGCCGGCATCTGGACGGTCGTCTGGATCGCCCTCGCCGCGCTCTTCGGGCTCGGCTTGCTCGTCTTCGGCGGCGGCCAGCCCGCCGGCGAGTTCTTCGCCGGATTCATCACCGAGAAGTCGCTGAGCGTCGACAACCTCTTCGTCTTCGTCCTGATCATGGCGAAGTTCGCGGTGCCCTCGCAGTACCAGCAGCGCGTGCTCCTCGTGGGCGTGCTCATAGCCCTGGTCCTGCGGGCCGTCTTCATCGCCGCGGGCGCCGCGATCCTCGCCAGCTTCTCCTGGGTCTTCTACCTCTTCGGCGCCTTCCTGATCTGGACCGCCTGGAAGCTCATCCAGGAGGCGCGCGCCGACGAGGAGGACGAGGAGTTCGAGGAGAACAAGCTCCTCAAGGCCGCCGAGCGCAGGTTCGGCGTCGCGGACCGCTACCACGGCACCAAGCTGTGGATCCAGCAGAACGGCAAGCGGGTCATGACCCCGATGCTCGTGGTCATGCTCGCGATCGGCACCACCGATGTGCTGTTCGCCCTGGACTCCATCCCCGCGATCTTCGGCCTCACGCAGGACCCGTACATCGTCTTCACCGCCAACGCCTTCGCGCTGATGGGTCTCAGGCAGCTGTACTTCCTCATCGGCGGCCTGCTGAAGAAGCTGGTCCACCTCAGCTACGGCCTGTCGATCATCCTCGGCTTCATCGGCGTGAAGCTCGTGCTGCACGCCCTGCACGAGTCCGGCGTCCACGTCCCGGAGATCAGCATCCCGGTCTCGCTCGGCGTCATCTGCGCCGTCCTGGTCGTCACGACGCTCACCAGCCTGCGGGCCACCCGCAAGCAGGCCGCCCTGGAAACGCCGGAGCAGCGGGACGAGGCGGACCGCAAGGCCGACGTCCAGGCCTGACGGCCACCGCGACTACGTACGGACGTCGCGCCCGGGACCTCACGCGGAGATCCCGGGCGCGACCCGCAGGACACCGGGAGCGGGCGCACCGCGCCCCCGGTCCCGGCCGGCGGCCCTCCGACCCTCACCGACCACGACCGAGAGGAGACGCCCTATCCCGCACAGCAAGAACCCGGCCCCCGAGGCCCGGATCCCCGAGGACACCGGACCCCCTCCCACGCCCGGCCACCGGAATGCGGAGCCCGTCGCTCTCTGCGACGATCGGCCCATGATCGCTCGGCTCAGGTCGCTCACCACCCAGTGGACGCTCCTCGTGCCGGTGCTCGCGGTCGTGCTGCTGATCTTCACCTGGGGGCGCGACCTGCCCGGCGCGGTCGTCGCGGTGGTGACGCTGGTGCTCGCCGGGTCCGTTCTGGCCGCCGTGCACCACGCGGAGGTGGTGGCCCACCGGGTCGGCGAGCCCTTCGGATCCCTCGTCCTCGCCGTCGCCGTCACGATCATCGAAGTGGCGCTGATCGTCACCTTGATGGCCGACGGAGGCGACAAGACCTCCACGCTCGCCCGGGACACGGTGTTCGCCGCCGTGATGATCACCTGTAACGGCGTCGTGGGACTGAGCCTGCTCGTGGGCTCACTGCGCCACGGCACCGCCATCTTCAACCCGGAGGGCACCGGTGCCGCCCTCGCCACGGTGGCGACCCTGGCCACGCTCAGCCTGGTGCTGCCGACGTTCACCACCAGCAAGCCGGGACCGGAGTTCTCCACGGCGCAGCTCACCTTCGCCGCGCTGTCCTCGCTGATCCTGTACGGCCTGTTCGTCGCGACCCAGACCGTCAGACACCGGGACTACTTCCTGCCCCTCACCCGTGAGGGCCGGGTGATCACGCAGGACGACCACGCCGACGCCCCGTCCGCCCGCACCGCGCTGATCAGCCTCGGCCTGCTGGGCCTCGCCCTGATCGGAGTGGTCGGCCTGGCCAAGGGTGTGTCGCCGACCATCGAGAAGGGCGTGGAGGCCGCGGGGCTGCACCAGGCCGTCGTCGGTGTGATCATCGCGCTGCTGGTGCTGCTGCCCGAGACCATCGCCGCGCTGCGCTCCGCCCGACGGGACCGGGTGCAGACCAGCCTGAACCTGGCCCTCGGCTCCGCCATGGCCAGCATCGGCCTGACCATCCCCGCGGTGGCCCTCGCGTCCGTGTGGCTGTCCGGGCCGCTCGTCCTCGGCCTCGGCCCGCTGCACATGGTGCTGCTCGCCCTGACCGTGGTGGTCGGTTCGCTGACCGTCGTGCCGGGCCGGGCCACACCCCTGCAGGGCGGCGTGCACCTGGTGCTGTTCGCGGCCTACCTGGAACTGGCGATCAATCCCTAGGCGGGGTCTCCTAAGGAGGCGGTGCCTGCCCGGCAGATGGTGTCCGTCCGGGCGGCGGTGTCTCGCGGGGTCCGGTGGTCACTCCACGGCCGGCTGTACGACCGGCACCGGCGCCGGACGGGTCTCCGGCAGCAGCGCGAAGCAGCCGAGGCTCAGCAGGGAGATGCCGGTCAGGTAGGCACCCACGCCCCACGGGATGCGCCCGCCGTGCTCGGCGAGCGCCGTCGCCGCGATCGGGGTGAGCGCGCCGCCGAGCACCCCGCCGAGGTTGTAGCCGACGGCCGCGCCCGTGCAGCGCACCCGCGGCTCGTACAGTTCGGGCAGGTAGGCGGCGATGACGGCGAACATCGTGACGAACGCGATCAGGGCGCCGGCGATGCCGAGGAACATCGGCAGCGGCTCACCCGTGGCGAGCAGCGCGACCATGGGGAACATCCACAGCGCGGCCGCCGTACAGCCCGTCAGGCACAGCGGCCGCCGCCCGAAACGGTCACCGAGCAGCGCCGCCACCGGCGTCAGAGCCCCCTTGAGCACCACGGCCGCCATGATGCAGCCCAGCATCACGGAGCGGCTGACGCCGAGCCGCTGCGTCGCGTAGGCCAGCGACCAGGTCGTCACCGCGTAGAAGATCGCATACCCGGCGGCGAGCGCACCGGCCGTCAGCAGGACCAGCCGCCCGTGGTGGCGCACGACCTCGGCGAGCGGCACGCGCGCGTGGTCGTCGAGCTCCAGGAAGCGCGGACTCTCGGTGAGCGACGAACGCAGCCACAGCCCGGCCAGCGCGAGCACCCCCGCCGCCCAGAACGGCACCCGCCACCCCCACGCGGCGAACTCGGCATCGCTGAGCAGCGCCGCGGGGGCCAGCACCGTCGCGTTGGCGAGTACGAACCCGACCGCGGGCCCGATCTGCGGAAAGCTCGACCACAGCGCGCGCTGCCCGGCCGGCGCGTGCTCGGCGGTGATCAGCACCGCTCCGCCCCACTCGCCGCCCAGCCCCAGCCCCTGCAGGAACCGCAGGACGACCAGCAGCAGGGGAGCGGCGGCGCCGATCGTGCCATAGGCGGGCACACACCCCACCGCGACCGTCGCCGCCCCCGTCAACAGCAGCGAGCCGACCAGCACCGGCCGCCGTCCGCGCCGGTCCCCGAGGTGCCCGAAGAGCACCGAGCCCAGCGGGCGGGCGACGAAGCCCACGCCGAACGTGGCGAACGCGGCCAGCGTGCCCGCGAGCGGCGAGAACGCCGGAAAGAAGAGCCGTCCGAGGACCAGCGCGGCCGCGGTGCCGTAGACGAAGAAGTCGTAGAACTCGATGGCCGTTCCGGCGAGCGAGGCGGCCGCGATCCGCGGCATGGGCGGCGTCTTGACGCCGCGTACGTCGTGCATGCCGCGTCAACCGCCCCAGCTCACCCGCGGTCACGGGGCGCGCGGGGGCACGGGTCTCTCAGTAGGTGACGGTGATGCGCCGGGCCGGCCCGTCGACGCGGATCACGCCGCCGTACGGCAGGACGAGCTGCGGGTCGGTGTGGCCGAAGTCGACATCGAAGACGACCGGGAGGTGAGGAGCGTAGACCCGCAGGGCCCGCAGGACCGCCTCCCGCTGCTCGGCGGCGTACCGGGCGCCCTCCTCGGGTGTCGTGGGACGCTCCAGCGACCATGTCTTGGGGCGGCCCATCAGCAGCGCGGAGAACCGTTGGAGCAGGCCACGCTCGCCCATGGCACGCAGCGTCCGGAACACCTCCCGGGCGCTCGGCATCTCCTCGGACGTCTCCAGCAACAGCACCCCGCCGTCGTACACGGACAGATCGTGGGAGATCTCCCGGTCGGCCATCAGCAGCCAGCCGAGGATCTCCAGACAGCCGCCCCAGGCGCGGCCCTCCACCACGCGGCCGGGGTTCACCCAGGTCCAGCCCGTGCCCGGCCGGGTCTCCGGCTCCCCGTCGAAGCTCGCCGGATCGGCCCAGTCCCGGTCGACGTCGCGCCACCGCTCGGCGGGCCGCAGTTCGTAGGGGCCGGAGGTGAACAGCGCAGCCCTGAAGGAGTCGGCGGTCTGCGGGTGCAGCGCGCCGGGCCGGCCGAGCTCGGCCATGACGGACGCCCCGTGGAAGGCGACGATCCCGGTGGAGTACAGGAACGCGAGCAGATTGGTGTTGTCGCTCATCCCGAAGAACGGCTTGGGGTGGGCCCGGACGAGCTCGCGGTCCAGCAGCGGCAGCACGGTGATCGCGTCCTCGCCGCCGATCGACGCGATGACCGCCTTGACCTCCGGGTCGGCGAACGCCGCGTGCAGATCGTCCGCCCGCTCCCGCGGTGTCGCGCCGAGCGTGCGGGTCGTCGGGTACTCCACCGGTTCCAGGCCGAAGTCCTCGCGCAGGCGCCGCAGGCCGAGTTCGAACGGGCGCGGGAAGAGGGCCGGCAGGCCCGCCGACGGGGACAGGACGGCTATGCGGTCACCGGGGCTCGGCTTCGGCGGGTACGCGATCGTCGTCATGGCCGGAGGGTAGGGCCTGCCTGCCGCGCGAGGCACCGTGATAAACCGAGGACCGAGCAGCGGTCCACGACGGGCCGCGACCCGACCGGACCGGAGGAACCGTGCCCCGCACCCTGGCCAACGCCCCGATCATGATCCTGAACGGCCCCAACCTGAACCTGCTCGGGCAGCGCCAGCCGGAGATCTACGGCTCCGACACGCTCGCCGACATCGAGGCGCTGTGCGCCAAGGCGGCGGCCGCGCACGGGGGCACGATCGACTTCCGCCAGTCCAACCACGAGGGCGAGCTGGTCGACTGGATCCACGAGGCGCGGCAGAACCACTGCGGGATCGTCATCAACCCCGCCGCCTACTCCCACACGTCCGTCGCGATCCTGGACGCCCTCAACACCTGCGACGGGCTGCCGGTGATCGAGGTGCACATCTCCAACATCCACCGGCGCGAGTCCTTCCGGCACTATTCCTACGTCTCGCTGCGCGCCGACGGCGTCATCGCCGGCTGCGGGGTGCAGGGGTACGTCTTCGGCGTCGAGCGGGTCGCCGCGCTGGCGGGCGCCGCCCAAGCCGACGCGTAAGACCCGCCCGCCATGGTCGGAGCCCCTTACGCGTAAGGGCCGCCCGCCATGGCGGTGCGCCCCTTACCAGCCGGGCGCGCCCGCCCCGGTGGAGCGCCCCGGACGGCTCACAGCCGTCCCGCCTCCACGATCCGCCGCAGGAAGCGCCGCGTGCGCTCCTGCCGCGGGTCGCCGAAGACCTGCTCGGCGGTGCCGCGCTCCAGGACGACCCCGCCGTCCAGGAAGCACACCTGGTCGGCGACGTCCCGCGCGAACCCCATCTCGTGAGTGGCGAGGACCATCGTCATGCCCTCGTCCTTCAGGCCGCGCACCACGTCGAGCACCTCACCCACCAGCTCCGGGTCGAGCGCGGCGGTGATCTCGTCGAGCAGCAGCAGCCGGGGCCGTACGGCCAGGGCGCGCACGATGGCGACGCGCTGCTGCTGGCCGCCGCTGAGCCGGTCCGGGTAGGCACCGGCCTTGTCGCCGAGCCCGAGCCGCTCCAGCAGCTCACGCGCGTGTGCCTCGGCGTCCGCGCGGGAGACCCCGTGCACGCGGCGCGGCGCCAGCGTGATGTTCTCCAGCACGGTCATGTGCGGAAAGAGGTTGTACGCCTGGAAGACCACGCCGATCCGGCGGCGCACCGCGTCCTGGTCCACCCGCGGGTCGGTGATCTCCTCGCCGTCCAGCCAGATCGCGCCGTCGTCGATCTCCTCCAGCAGGTTGGCGCAGCGCAGCAGCGTCGACTTGCCGGAGCCGGAGGCGCCGATCAGGGCGGTGACCGTGTGCGGCGCGACCTCCAGGTCGACGTCCCGCAGGACCACCGAGCCGCCGAAGGTCTTGCGGACGGCCTCCATGCGCAGCACGGGCGCCTCGCTCACAGGGAACCTCCTTGCGCCCGCTGCCGGTCCATCCGGGCCGTCACCCAGTCCGTCAGGCGGGTCATCGGGATGGTCAGCGCCACGAAGACCAGCCCCGCGACGATGTACGGCGTGTAGTTCAGGCTGCGGCCCACGATGATGTCCGCGGCCCGCACGGCGTCCACGGCACCGCCGATCGACACCAGGCCGGTGTCCTTCTGCAGGGACACCAGGTCGTTCAGCAGCGGCGGCACCTGACGGCGCACCGCCTGCGGCAGCACCACGTGGCGCAGCGCCTGACGGTTGGTCAGGCCCAGGGAGCGGGCGGCGGCGCGCTGCGAGGGGTGCACGGACTCGATGCCGGCGCGGAACACCTCGGCCACGTAGGCGGAGTACGTCAGCGTCAGTGCCGTACCGCCGAGCAGGACCGGGTCGACGGTGACACCCTGCAGCCGCAGCGCGGGCACGCCCAGGACCACGATCATGAGGTTGATGATGAGCGGCAGCCCGCGGAAGAAGTCCGTGTACGCCGCCGCCAGCACCCGCAGCGGGAAGAACACCGGCCCGCGCAGCGTGCGGGCGATGGCGATCAGCATGCCGAGAACCAGCACCGCCACGCCGCACACGAACAGCAGCCGCACGTTCAGCCACAGACCGTCGAGGACCTTCGGCAGCGCCTCACGCGCGTACCGCCCGCTGAAGAACGTCTCCTTGGTGCGCGGCCAGCCCGGCGCGCTGACGACGACCAGATACAGCACGACGCCCGTGACGAGCGTGGAGAGCGCCGCGACGGCGGTGGCGCGCCGGGCGCGGGCGCGCTTGAACCGCTCCCGCTCCAGCCGGCGCTCCGAGGGGGTGTAGGCCTCGCGCGGGTCGTCCTTGCCGGAGTCCTCTCCCGACTCCTCCTTCATGACGGTCATCGCCGCTCCGTCACTTCAGCACGGGCGCGTCGACGGCGTCGGAGAGCCACTGCTTCTCCAGCTTCGCGAGCGTGCCGTCCTTGCGCAGGGAGTCCACGGCGGTGGTCACGCACCCGGTGAGCGCGCTGCCCTTGTCGAGCACGAGCCCGAACTGCTCCGGCGCCGCGCCCTGGTTCTCGAACTGGCCGACGATTTTCGCGTCCGTCACCTCGGCGGAGGTGATGTAGAAGGCGGTGGGCAGGTCCACCACGATGGCGTCCACCTGACCGTTCTTCAGCGCGGACTTGGCCTGGTCGTTCTTGGCGAACGCGGCGGGCTCCTGGGCCGGGTGCACCACGTCGTCGATGTACTCGAGGCTGGTCGTGCCGACCTGGGCGCCCAGCTTCAGGCCCTTCAGGTCGGCGATGCTCGCCGCCTTCGCGGCCTTGCCGCCCTTGAGCGCGACGACCGCCTGGCGCACGTCGTAGTAGCCGCTGGAGAAGTCCACGGCCTTCTTGCGTTCGGCGCTGATGGAGACCTGGTTGATGTCGAAGTCGAAGGTCTTCTCACCGGGCGCGAACGCCTTGTTGAAGGGAACGCTCTGCCACACCACGGCGTCCTTGCCGTACCCGAGGCGCTGCGCCACGGCGTAGGCGACCGCCGACTCGAAGCCCTGGCCGTCGGCGGGCTTGCCGTCCTTGAACCACGGTGCGTAGGCGGGCTCGTCGGTGGCGACGGTCAGCTTGCCCGAGGTCTTCGTGGCCAGCTTGCCCGGGGCGCAGGAGGCCGCGGCGGCCGACCCGGTGGGCTTGGCCGCGGTGTCCCCCTCCGGCTGCGGCGCGCAGCCGACGGTGGTGGCGAGGAAGGCGACGGACGCGGCGGCGACGACGCCGCGCAGGGCGTGGAGGGCGGAAGGCATGGCGGGAGAGTGGCAGCGAAAACCGCGTTTGTCGAGGTCACACCACCATCTGTCCGCATGGTGGGAACGGGTGTTGCATTTTCGTGAACACCCTGGCCGGGGCGCCCATTTCGCCGTGCCGCTCGGGCGCGGCGGACGGACCCGCACGGGCGACGGGCGGGCCCGGGCCGCCGGTTCGAGGGCGGGAAAGGACGACCGGCGGCCCGTACCGCGCGGGAGCGGTCCTCCCGCACGGGGCCACCCCAGTGGACCGCGTACGGGGGTACGCCGGGAGCGCGCGCGAACGACCGGTGCGTGCGCGGGATTCACACGGGGCGCGCGCCGGGAAGCGGCGCACGCCGTGCCGTCACCAGCCCCGTGCGTGCCACTCCGGCAGATGCGGCCGCTCCGCGCCCAGCGTCGTGTCGTTGCCGTGGCCCGGGTAGACCCAGGTCTCGTCGGGCAGCACGTCGAAGATCTTCGTCTCGACGTCGTGGATCAGACGGGCGAACGCCTTCGGGTCCTTGCGGGTGTTGCCCACGCCGCCGGGGAAGAGGCAGTCGCCGGTGAAGACGTGCGGATGGCCGTGCGGGTCGTCGTAGACGAGGGCGATCGAGCCCGGCGTGTGCCCGACGAGGTGCCGCGCGGTCAGCTCCACCTGCCCCACCCGGAGGGTGTCGCCGTCGTCCACCAGGACATCCGTCGGGACGGGGATGCCGTCCGCGTCCTCCCGCCCGGCGTAGGTGCGGGCGCCGGTGGCGGCCACGACCTCGGCGAGCGCCTGCCAGTGGTCGCCGTGCTGGTGGGTGGTGACGACGGACGCGATGCCGTCGTCCCCGATCATGCCGAGCAGCGTGTGCGCGTCGCTGGCCGCGTCGATCAGCAACTGCTCGTCGGTGGCCCGGCAGCGCAGCAGATAGGCGTTGTTGTCCATGGGGCCGACCGCGATCTTGGTGATCATCAGGTCCTTCAGCTCGTGCACGTCCGCCGGGCCGCCGACCGTCACCTGTCCGCTGTACGTCATGAGCGTCAGCCTAGCGCCGGGACGGCCGGCGGTAATCCGGAGCCGCCCACGCGCGGGTGGCGCCCAGCGAGCCCCGGAGGGAGTGCACACCGGCGCCACCGGGCCGGTCCGTGTCTAGAGCGGCGGCAGGGTCGGCAGCGGGCCCCCCTCGACGCTGAGCGCGTCCCCGGGACGGCGCCCGGCCAGCCAGCCCAGCAGATCGGCCGGCCGTCCCGAGACGGTGATCGCGGCGTCCTCGCCCGCGGTGCTCCCGCCGTCTTGGCCGGTGCGCCACACGCGCGTGCCGTCCGTGATCCGGGTCGCCGGTACCTGCGGGTGCCCGCTGAACCGGGCGGCCAGGAAGTCGATCTCCCGCTCGGTGAAGTCGGCCGGCAGGTCCTCGAGCTCGTAGCCGATGCCGAGGTCCACGTGGTGCAGGTCGACCTCGGCCCAGCGCCGGAACGGCACCCGGGCCGCTACGTCGGTCACGCCGTTGCGCAGCTCGACGGTCCGCGACCAGTCCTGCGGCGCGGCCCCGGCCGCCTGGAACCGCTCCGCGCTCTCGCGCACGTCGGCGAGCTGGGCGTCCAGCGGGCGCGGGGCGTCCCGCTCGATGTCGGCGTCCCGGGCGTCGCCGGAGACGTACATGGGACGCCCCTCGAGGACGTTCACGAGGGCGTCGGCGTTGCGGGCGATGTGAGCCAGGACATGTCCGCGGCTCCAGCCGGGCAGCCGTGACGGCTCGGCCACCGACGCGTTGTCCAGTTCGGCGACTGCGGTGAGCAGCCGGTCGGTGGCGTCACGTACACAGGCCAGGTCATGCGCGTGATCAATCATGCTGCTGACATTAGCCGCGCCACACCTTCGGGTGAAGGTGGTGAAGGAGTGCCGTAAATCGAATGCGCGTGCTATATGGTCGGACGTGGCGTCGGGCATGCTGGATAGCCGGGGTTTGTTGCAACTCATGAATCCGACCGGCGTTGTCAGTGGCTCCCCCTAGTCTGAGAAAGACGGGGGCCCCGCCCCTGTCACTTCTCTCAAGAAAGGTGCGGACCGGCGTGGCCGACCGTCTCATCGTCCGTGGCGCGCGCGAGCACAACCTGAAGAACGTCTCGCTCGACCTGCCCAGGGACTCGCTCATCGTCTTCACGGGCCTGTCCGGGTCGGGCAAGTCCTCCCTGGCCTTCGACACGATCTTCGCCGAGGGCCAGCGGCGCTACGTGGAATCGCTCTCCTCGTACGCCCGCCAGTTCCTCGGCCAGATGGACAAGCCGGACGTCGACTTCATCGAGGGCCTGTCGCCGGCCGTCTCGATCGACCAGAAGTCGACCTCGCGCAACCCGCGCTCCACGGTCGGCACCATCACCGAGGTCTACGACTACCTGCGGCTGCTCTTCGCGCGCATCGGCAAGCCGCACTGTCCCGAGTGCGGCCGCCCCATCTCGCGCCAGTCGCCGCAGGCCATCGTCGACAGGGTCCTGGAACTGCCGGAGGGCAGCCGCTTCCAGGTGCTCTCCCCGCTGGTGCGCGAGCGCAAGGGCGAGTTCGTCGACCTCTTCGCCGACCTCCAGGCCAAGGGCTACTCCCGCGCCCGCGTGGACGGCGAGACCGTCCAGCTCTCCAGCCCGCCCACGCTGAAGAAGCAGGAGAAGCACACCATCGAGGTGGTCGTCGACCGCCTCACCGTGAAGGACAGCGCCAAGCGCCGCCTCACCGACTCCGTCGAGACCGCCCTCGGCCTGTCCGGCGGCATGGTCGTGCTCGACTTCGTCGACCTCCCCGAGGACGACCCCGAGCGCGAGCGGATGTACTCCGAGCACCTGTACTGCCCGTACGACGACCTGTCCTTCGAGGAGCTGGAGCCGCGCTCCTTCTCCTTCAACTCGCCCTTCGGCGCCTGCCCCGAGTGCACGGGCATCGGCACGCGCATGGAGGTGGACCCGGAGCTGATCGTCCCGGACCCGGACAAGAGCCTGGACGAGGGCGCCATCCACCCGTGGTCGCACGGCCACACCAAGGACTACTTCGACCGCCTGATCGGCGCGCTCGCCGACGCCCTCGGCTTCCGCACCGACATCCCCTTCGCGGGCCTGCCACAGCGCGCCAAGAAGGCCCTGCTGCACGGCCACAAGACGCAGATCGAGGTCCGCTACCGCAACCGCTACGGGCGCGAGCGGGTCTACACCACGCCCTTCGAGGGTGCGGTGCCCTTCGTCAAGCGGCGGCACAGCGAGGCGGAGTCCGACGCCAGCCGTGAGCGCTTCGAGGGCTACATGCGCGAGGTGCCCTGTCCCTCCTGTGAGGGCACGCGCCTCAAGCCGGTCGTCCTCGCGGTCACGATCATGGACAAGTCGATCGCCGAGGTCTCCGCGATGTCGATCAGCGACTGCGCGGACTTCCTCGGCCGGCTCAAGCTGACCGCCCGCGACAAGAAGATCGCCGAGCGGGTGCTGAAGGAGGTCAACGAGCGGCTGCGGTTCCTGGTCGACGTCGGCCTGGACTACCTCTCGCTCAACCGCGCGGCCGGCACCCTCTCCGGCGGCGAGGCCCAGCGCATCCGCCTGGCCACGCAGATCGGCTCCGGCCTCGTCGGCGTCCTGTACGTCCTCGACGAGCCGTCCATCGGCCTGCACCAGCGCGACAACCACCGCCTCATCGAGACCCTGGTCCGGCTGCGCGACATGGGCAACACGCTCATCGTCGTCGAGCACGACGAGGACACCATCAAGGTCGCCGACTGGATCGTCGACATCGGCCCCGGCGCCGGCGAGCACGGCGGCAAGGTGGTGCACAGCGGCTCCCTGAAGGAGCTGCTCGCCAACGAGGAGTCGCAGACCGGTCAGTACCTGTCCGGCCGCAAGGCGATCCCGCTGCCCGACGTGCGCCGCCCCCGCGACCCGTCCCGGCAGCTCACCGTGCACGGTGCCCGCGAGAACAACCTCCAGGACATCGACGTGTCCTTCCCGCTGGGGCTGTTCACGGCGGTCACCGGGGTCTCCGGCTCCGGCAAGTCGACGCTGGTCAACGACATCCTGTACACGCACCTGGCGCGCGAGCTGAACGGCGCGCGGAACGTCCCCGGGCGGCACACGCGCGTGGAGGGCGACGACCTCGTCGACAAGGTCGTGCACGTCGACCAGTCGCCGATCGGCCGCACCCCGCGCTCGAACCCGGCGACGTACACCGGCGTCTTCGACCACATCCGCAGGCTGTTCGCCGAGACCACCGAGGCGAAGGTCCGCGGCTACCTGCCCGGACGGTTCTCCTTCAACGTCAAGGGCGGCCGCTGCGAGAACTGCGCCGGCGACGGCACGATCAAGATCGAGATGAACTTCCTCCCGGACGTCTATGTCCCGTGCGAGGTCTGCCACGGCGCCCGGTACAACCGGGAGACCCTGGAGGTCCACTACAAGGGCAAGTCCATCGCCGAGGTCCTGAACATGCCGATCGAGGAGGCCATGCACTTCTTCGAGGCGGTCCCGGCGATCAACCGTCACCTCAAGACGCTCAACGACGTCGGCCTCGGCTACGTCCGCCTCGGCCAGTCCGCGACCACCCTGTCCGGCGGTGAGGCGCAGCGCGTCAAGCTCGCCAGCGAGCTGCAGAAGCGCTCCACCGGCCGCACGGTCTACGTCCTGGACGAGCCGACCACCGGTCTGCACTTCGAGGACATCAGCAAGCTGCTGAAGGTGCTCTCCGGCCTGGTGGAGAAGGGCAACACGGTCATCGTCATCGAGCACAACCTCGATGTGATCAAGACCGCCGACTGGATCGTCGACATGGGCCCCGAGGGCGGTGCCGGCGGCGGTCTGGTGGTCGCCGAGGGCACGCCCGAGGAGGTCGCCGCGGTCCCGGCCAGCCATACCGGCAAGTTCCTGCGGGAGATCCTCGGCGCCGACCGGATCAGCGACGCCACCGTGCCCGCGGCGCGCCGCAAGTCCCCGGCGAAGGCCGTGGCGGCCGCGTCCGGCACCCGCAAGACGGCCACCAGGGCGGTCGACGGCGCCGCCGCGAAGAAGGCCACGGGCAAGACGACGGCCGCGAAGAAGACGACGCGGGCGCGCAAGGCCTGACCCCGCGCCGTACCCACGAAGAGCCGTGCCCTCATCAGGGCACGGCTCTTCGCGTCGCCGCCCTGGCGGGCGACACGGCTCGACGGGTGCTCAGGCGCCCTTCGGCTCCACGAACTGCATGTCCAGCTGGATCTTCACGACCTCGCCGAGCAGCCCGGGGGCGAAGTCCAGCCCGAAGTCGCCGCGCCGGATCTCCCCGGTGGCCTCGAACCCGGCATGCCGGCTGCCGTCGACCGGCACGTCCACCAGGCCGCCGAACTCCACGGCCAGCGTCACCGGGCGGGTCACCTCCCCGATGGTCAGCTCGCCCTCCATCGTCCAGTCCTCGCCCTCGCCGGCGATCCGGGTGGAGCGGAAATCCATGGTCGGGCGCTGTGCGACGTCCAGCAGGTCGGACGCGCGCACATGTGCGTCCCGGTCCGGGTTGCCGGTGTCGATCGTCGCGAGGTCGATGGTCGCGGACACCCGGACGTCCTCGACGCGCTCGCCGACGTACAGCTCGGCCCGCACCCCGTTGAAGCGGCCCCGCACCTTCGCGATGCCAAGGTGGCGGATGGTGAAGTTCACGGCGGAGTGCAGCGGGTCGAGCGCCCAGTTTCCGGGGGCGAGCGGCAGAGCGGTGGCGGTGGTGGCGGTCTCGTTCGTCATGCCCCCACCCTGCGCGGCGCGCGGCCGGGGAGGGAGACCGGCCGAAGCCTGGTAGTGGCAGGGCCACCCTTTCGGGGCCCGGCGTTGGTACGTTCGCGAACGTGAGCGACAACGAGCTGGGCAGGTTCCTGCGGGGGCGGCGCGAAGCGGTCGGCCCCGAGCAGGCCGGGCTGCCGGCGGGCCTTCGCCGGCGCACACCGGGACTGCGGCGCGCCGAGCTCGCGACCCTCGCCGGCATCAGCGTCGAGTACCTGACCCGGCTGGAGCAGGGCCGGGACCGCAACCCGTCCGCGCAGGTGCTGGGCGCGCTCGCCGACGCGCTGCAGCTGACCCTGCACGACCGGCTGCTGCTGCGCCGCCTGACCAAGGAGGCACCCGACGGGGACCCGCTGGTGTGCGCCGCGGCACCGCCGCTCAGCCGCACCGCGCGGCCCACCGTGCGGGCCGTACTGGACCGCCTGGAGCCGACGCCCGCCGTGGTGGTCAACTGGGTCGGCGACGTGATCGCCCACACCCACGGCTACGCGCAGCTCTTCGGGCCGCTCGGCGTCCTCGACGGCGACGCGCCGAACCTGGTGCGCCATCTGTTCACCGACCCGCGGGCCCGCGAGGCCTACCCCGACTGGGAGCGCGAGGCCGACGAACTGGTCGCCCAGCTGCGGCACGAGGTCCCGCTGCGCGACCCGTACGTCGCCGAGCTCGCCGAGGAGCTGACGGTCACCGCGGGCGCGGAGTTCGCCGACCGCTTCGCCGACCTGGGGGCGACCCCGCGCCGGGTCGGCTCGCGCCGCGTCACCCACCCGGAGGCGGGGCCGCTGAGGCTGCTGTACGAGACGCTGGCGCTGCCGGAGGACGGTCAGCGGCTGGTGGTCCACCTGCCCGCCGACGAGGCCACAGCGACGGCCCTGGACCGCCTGACCGGCCGCCGCCCAGGCGCCCTGCGCGCGGTGGCCGACACAGGCTGAGCCTCCGGGGGGTGGCCAGCATCGGCTGAGCCCCGCACGCCACGCGCGCGTGGTGGCCGGCTTCGGCTGAGCCCCGCACGCCACGCGCGCGTGCCGCCTCGCCCCCCGGCCGCCCCGGCAGGGGCCCCGCGCCCCGCGCCCGGCGGGATGCCGCGGTCAGGCCTCCAGTTCCCGGGCGTACGGCGGTTCCGCGCCGGCGCGGGAGCAGGTGAGTGCCGCCGCGCGGGCCGCGAAGCGCAGCAGGTCCTGCCAGCCGGCGGGGCCCAGGGCCGTCAGCGCGGTGGGGGAGAGGGCGCCGCGGGTGGCCAGGCCGTGCAGCAGGGCCGCGTTCACCGTGTCGCCCGCGCCGATCGTGTCCACGACATCCACCGGCTCGCCGGGCACGGAGTGCACCGCGCCGTCCGCGGTGAACGCGGTCAGACCGTCACCGCCTTGGGTGATCACCACGGCCGAGGGACCTGCGGCCAGCCACTCCTGCGGGGTGCCGCCGAGCCACAGCGCGTCCTCCTCGGACAGCTTCAGCAGCGTCACCGACGGCAGCCAGCTCTTGAAGCGCGCCCGGTAGGCGTCCGCGTCGGCGATCAGCCCGGGCCGGATGTTCGGGTCCAGGGCGGTGAACACGCCCTGCGCGGCCGCAGTGCGCATCAGCTCCTCGTAGGCGCTCGCCCCGGGCTCCAGCACCAGCGAGCACGTGCCGAAGGACACCGCCGTCGTCCCGGCGGGCAGTACGGCCGGCGCGGAGAAGAGCCGGTCGGCCGTGCCGTCCACGTAGAAGGAGTAGGCGGCCGAGCCGCCCGGGTCGATCGTGGCGACGGCGAGCGTGGTCGGCTCGGGCCCGCGCTGGACGGCCGAGACGTCCACCCCGGCCGCGCGCAGCCCGTCGAGCAGCGCCTCGCCGAACGCGTCCCGCGACACCCGGGAGCAGAACGCGGTGGGGGAGCCGAGGCGCCCGAGCGCGACCGCCGTGTTGTACGGGCCGCCGCCCAGCGCCGGCCGGAGGGCGGCGAGGGCTCCCGTGCCCTGCGGTACCAGGTCGATCAGGGCCTCACCGGCGACGACGATCATGCGACGGTTCCTTTCTCGGGCTCTTCGGGGCAGCCGCAGGAGGTGCGGTGGACGAACGAACAGGGCAGCCGCAGGGTCCGCGCGGGCCGCTCGGGCTCGGCCAGCCGCTCCAGCAGCACGCGGACGGCGGTGGCGCCCAGCTCCCTGCTGGGCTGGGCGACGGCGGTGAGCCGGGGCGAGAACAGGTCCGCCCAGGCGAAGTCGTCGAAGCAGCACAGCGCGATGTCGCCGGGCACGGTCAGGCCGCGGGAGCGCAGGGTGCGCAGCGCGCCGATGGTCATCGCGTTGTTGGCGCTGACCAGCGCGGTGGGCGGCGCGGCGAGCGACAGCAGGCGCGCGGTGGCCCGCTCGGCGCCGCCGGCGTCGGAGTCGCCGTGCACGACGAGCCGTTCGTCGTACGGCAGGCCGGCGGCCGCGAGACCGTACCGGTAACCGTTGATCCGCTCGCCGGTGGTGCTGAGTCCGGGCAGCCCGGCGACCAGTCCGATGCGGCGGTGGCCGAGCTCGGCGAGGTGGGTGACGAGCCGGGCGGTCGGGTCCGCGTTCTCGGCGCACACCTGGTCGAAGCGGGGGGTGGTGCCCGCCGTGGTGTCGACCGCACGGTCCAGCAGGACGGTGGGGACGGCGTGGCGGGTGAGGTAGGCGACCAGGTCCTCCGGGTGGGCGGACGGGGCGACGATCACGCCGTCGACCCGGCGCTCGTGCAGCAGCCGCACCACCCGCTGCTCGTGGACGGGGTCGTCGTGCGGATCGGCGATCAGCAGGCCGTAGCCCTCCTCCCGGGCGGCCGCCTCGACGCCCTGGAGAATCTCGGTGAAGTAGGGGTTGCTGATCGCGGAGACCGCCAGCCCGATGGACCGGGTGCGTGAGGTCACCAGGGAGCGGGCCAGGGTGTTCGGGGTGTAGCCCAGCTCGTCGACGGCGTCGAGGACGGCCTGGCGGGTGTGCGGGAGCACCGGCCGGGTGCCGTTCAGGACGTGCGAGACGGTCGCGACGGACACACCGGCCGAGCGCGCGACGTCGGCCATGGTGGGCATGCGGGCGGTCCCCCTTCCGGACGGGTGGAACGGGTCCGCGTCCGGTACTGGCCGGGCGGCCCCGGCCGGAAGCTATCCCATTCCGGGCCGGACGTAAACGCTTGCGCAAGCGTTTACGTCCCCGGGAGCGGACCGGGAGCGGACCGGGAGCGGACCGGGAGTGGACCGCGAGCGGACCGGGAGCGGACCGGAAGCCGGTGCGGAACGGTGTGATCGGGGGCGGTATCGTGCCGCACGCAGCCCCTTTCGCACCCGTGGAGCACGTCATGTCCGGCAGCCAGGTCCCCAGTCGCCGCACGCTTCTGAAGGGCGCCGCCGCCGTCCCGGCCGCCGGGCTCGGCCTCGCGGCGTGTTCCTCCGGGGATTCCGGGTCCTCCGGCCCCGTCGACGTGGGCCCCGAGGGCGAAGTGCCCAAGGGCGGGGCGAAGCTGGACCGCAAGAACAATGTGGTGGTGAGCCGGGATACGGCCGGCACGCTCAAGGCCTTCAGCACGATCTGCACGCACGCGGGGTGCCCCATCGCCCAGCTGGAGGGCACCAGACTGACCTGCAACTGCCACGGCAGCCAGTTCGACGCCACCACGGGCAAGGTGCTGCGCTCCCCGGCCACCGAGCCGCTCAAGGAGCTGCCGGTCCAGGTCAAGAACGGCCGGATCGTGGCGAACGGGTCCGCGTGAGCCTCCCGCACCCGATCGCCTGAGGCCGCGGGCCCCTTCCGCCCGTTCCCACCGCATGAGGCCTCGGGCCCCTTCCGCCCGTCCCCTCCGCCTGAGCCGCCCGGGACACCCGCCCGCCGTCGTCCACAGCCGCGCCGCGCTGTCAGCGGGCGCCAGTAGGGTGTGAGACATGGCCGACCCCTCCAGCTACCGCCCCAGGCCGGGTGAGATCCCGGACTCCCCGGGGGTGTACCGGTTCCGCGACGAGCACCGCCGGGTGATCTACGTCGGAAAGGCGAAAAGCCTGCGCCAGCGCCTGGCGAACTACTTCCAGGACCTGGCGAACCTGCACCCGCGCACCCGTTCCATGGTGACCACGGCCGCGTCCGTGGAGTGGACGGTGGTGTCCACGGAGGTCGAGGCGCTGCAGCTGGAGTACTCCTGGATCAAGGAGTACGACCCGCGCTTCAACGTGAAGTACCGCGACGACAAGAGTTACCCCTACCTCGCGGTGACGATGAACGAGGAGTTCCCGCGCGTCCAGGTGATGCGCGGTCACAAGAAGAAGGGCGTGCGGTACTTCGGGCCGTACGCGCACGCGTGGGCCATCCGCGACACCGTCGACCTGCTGCTGCGCGTCTTCCCGGTGCGCACCTGCTCGGCCGGTGTGTTCAAGAACGCCGCCCGCACCGGCCGCCCCTGCCTGCTCGGCTACATCGGCAAGTGCTCCGCCCCCTGCGTCGGCCGGATCACCGCCGAGGACCACGCGGAGCTGGCCGAGGAGTTCTGCGACTTCATGGCCGGCCGCACCGGCACCTACCTGCGTCGTCTGGAGAAGCAGATGATGGAGGCGGCCGAGGAGATGGAGTACGAGCGGGCCGCCCGCCTGCGCGACGACATAGGGGCCTTGAAGAAGGCCATGGAGAAGAACGCCGTCGTGCTCGCCGACGCGACCGACGCCGACCTCATCGCCGTCGCCGAGGACGAACTGGAGGCGGCCGTGCAGATCTTCCACGTGCGCGGCGGCCGGGTGCGCGGCCAGCGCGGCTGGGTCACCGACAAGGTGGAGGAGATCACCACCGGTGCCCTGGTCGAGCACGCCCTGCAGCAGCTGTACGGCGAGGAGAGCGGGGACGCCGTGCCCAAGGAGGTCCTCGTCCCGGCGCTGCCCGACCCGGTGGAGCCGGTGCAGGAGTGGCTGACCGGGCGCCGCGGGGCGAACGTCTCGCTGCGCATCCCCCAGCGCGGTGACAAGAAGGCGCTGATGGAGACGGTGCAGCGCAACGCGCAGCAGGCGCTCGTGCTGCACAAGACCAAGCGCGCCTCCGACCTCACCACGCGCTCGCGCGCCCTGGAGGAGATCGCCGACGCGCTGGACCTGGACAGTGCCCCGCTGCGGATCGAGTGCTACGACATCTCCCACCTGCAGGGACAGGACGTCGTCGCGTCCATGGTGGTCTTCGAGGACGGCCTGGCCCGCAAGAGCGAGTACCGCCGCTTCCAGATCAAGGGCTTCGAGGGCCAGGACGACGTCCGGTCCATGCACGAGGTGATCACCCGCCGCTTCCGGCGCTACCTCGCCGAGAAGGAGCGCACCGGCGAGTGGGCCGGCGAGGACGGCGCCGGCCCGCCCGACGGGGTGCTCGGGGACGGCCTGCCCGAGAGTCCCGGTGAGGCGAACGGCCTCAAGGACGAGGAAGGCCGCCCCAAGAAGTTCGCCTACCCGCCCCAGCTCGTCGTCGTGGACGGCGGGCAGCCGCAGGTCGCGGCCGCCAAGAAGGCCCTCGACGAGCTCGGCATCGACGACGTCGCCGTGTGCGGCCTCGCCAAGCGCCTGGAGGAGGTGTGGCTGCCGGAGGACGACGACCCGGTGGTCCTGCCCCGTACCAGCGAGGGCCTGTACCTGCTGCAGCGCGTCCGCGACGAGGCGCACCGCTTCGCGATCACCTATCAGCGCACCAAGCGCGCCAAGCGCTTCCGCGCCAGCCCCCTGGACGACGTGCCGGGCCTCGGCGAGACGCGCAAGCAGGCGCTGCTGAAGCACTTCGGTTCGCTGAAGAAGCTGCGCGCCGCCACCATCGACCAGATCTGCGAGGTCCCCGGCATAGGCCGCAAGACGGCCGAGACGGTCGCCGTGGCCCTCGCGCAGGCGTCCCCGGCCGCACCCGCCGTCAACACGGCGACCGGAGAGATCATGGAGGAGGAGGAACCCGGCACGATGGGTTCCGATGGGGAACCCGTGACGACGGGGGCCCCGCACGAACGACGGGGGCAGGAGACATGAGCGTGAACAAGCACGACGGGCAACAGGGCCAAGGCGGAGACGGAGCACAGGTGAGTACGGGCACGAGCAGCGAGACGCCCGGGGTTCCCGACGCGGCCATCCCCGAGCTGGTGATCATCTCCGGCATGTCCGGAGCGGGCCGCTCCACCGCGGCCAAGTGTCTGGAGGACCTCGGCTGGTTCGTCGTGGACAACCTGCCGCCCGCGCTGATCCCCACGATGGTGGAGCTCGGCGCGCGCTCGCAGGGCAACGTCGCGCGGATCGCCGTCGTCGTCGACGTCCGCGGCCGGCGGTTCTTCGACAATCTGCGCGAGTCGCTCGCCGACCTCGACAGCAAGGGCGTCACCCGGCGGATCGTCTTCCTGGAGTCCTCCGACGAGGCGCTGGTGCGCCGCTTCGAGTCGGTGCGCCGCCCGCACCCGCTGCAGGGCGACGGGCGGATCGTGGACGGCATCGCCGCCGAGCGGGAGCTGCTGCGCGAGCTGCGTGGCGACGCCGACCTGGTGATCGACACCTCCAGCCTCAACGTCCACGAGCTGCGCGCCAAGATGGACGCCCAGTTCGCCGGCGAGGAGGAGCCGGAGCTGCGGGCCACCGTGATGTCGTTCGGCTTCAAGTACGGCCTGCCGGTCGACGCCGACCTGGTCGTCGACATGCGGTTCCTGCCCAACCCGCACTGGGTGCCGGAGCTGCGGCCGTACACCGGGCTGAACGAGGAGGTCGCCGGGTACGTCTTCAACCAGCCCGGCGCCAAGGAGTTCCTGGACCGCTACACCGAGCTGCTGCAGCTGGTCGCCGCCGGCTACCGGCGCGAGGGCAAGCGCTATGTGACCATCGCGGTCGGCTGCACGGGCGGCAAGCACCGCTCGGTCGCCATGTCGGAGAAGCTCGCCGCGCGGCTCGCAGCCGAGGGTGTGGAGACGGTGGTCGTCCACCGGGACATGGGACGGGAATGACGCGACGTACTCCCCGGCTGAGCCGGCTGCGCCGGGTCGTGCCGGAAGGGCGTGCGAGCCGGCCCGTCGAGGCCCGCGGCGCCCGGCCGCGCCGCCGCGGCGCCCAGCCCAAGGTCGTCGCCCTCGGCGGCGGCATGGGCCTGTCGGCTTCGCTCGCCGCCCTGCGCCGGATCACCGGCGACCTCACGGCCGTCGTCACCGTCGCCGACGACGGCGGCTCCAGCGGGCGCCTGCGCGACGAGCTGGGCGTGCTGCCGCCGGGTGACCTGCGCAAGGCGCTGGCCGCGCTGTGCGGGGACGACGAGTGGGGGCAGACCTGGGCCCGGGTCATCCAGCACCGCTTCCAGTCCCGCGGCGAGCTGCACGAGCACGCGGTCGGCAACCTGCTGATCGTCGCCCTGTGGGAGCAGCTCGGCGACCACGTCAAGGCGCTCGACCTGGTCGGCCGGCTGCTCGGCGCGCACGGGCGGGTGCTGCCCATGTCCGCCGTCCCGCTGGAGCTGCAGGCGCTGGTCAAGGGGCACGATCCGGAGCGTCCCGACGCCGTGGACACGGTGCGCGGGCAGGCCACGGTGGCGCTGACGCCGGGCGAGGTGCAGTCGGTGCACCTGGTGCCGCACGACCCGCCGGCCGTGCCGGAGGCCGTCGAGGCGGTCCTGGACGCGGACTGGGTGGTCCTCGGTCCCGGCTCGTGGTTCTCCTCGGTCATCCCGCACCTGCTCGTGCCCGAACTGCTGGACGCGCTCACCCAGACCAAGGCGCGCCGGGTGCTGTCGCTGAACCTCGCGCCCCAGCCCGGCGAAACCGAAGGCTTCTCCCCGCAGCGTCATTTGGAGGTTTTGGGGCGACACGCCCCTAAACTCGCCCTCGACGTGGTGCTGGCCGACGAGGCCGCCGTGCCCGACCGCGACTCGCTCACCGAGGCCGCCAAGCGGCTGGGTGCCGCGGTCGAGCTGGCGCCGGTCGCGCGGACGGACGGAACTCCCCGGCACGACCCCGAGCTGCTGGCCGCCGCGTACGACCGTATTTTTCGGATGCATGGAAGGATCGGCCCATGGCGATGACGGCAGCGGTGAAGGACGAGATCTCCCGGCTTCCCGTCACCCGGACCTGCTGCAGGAAGGCGGAGGTCTCCGCCATTCTGCGGTTCGCCGGCGGCCTCCACCTGGTGAGCGGGCGCATTGTGATCGAGGCCGAGCTGGACACCGCGATGGCGGCGCGCCGGCTCAAGCGGGACATCCTGGAGATCTTCGGCCACAGCTCGGAGCTGATCGTGATGGCCCCGGGCGGGCTGCGCCGCGGCTCGCGCTACGTGGTGCGGGTCGTCGCGGGCGGTGACCAGCTGGCCCGCCAGACCGGCCTGGTGGACGGACGGGGCCGCCCGATCCGCGGGCTGCCCCCGCAGGTCGTCTCCGGCGCCACCTGCGACGCCGAGGCGGCCTGGCGCGGCGCCTTCCTCGCGCACGGCTCGCTCACCGAGCCCGGCCGCTCCTCCTCCCTGGAGGTGACCTGCCCGGGCCCCGAGGCCGCGCTCGCCCTGGTCGGCGCCGCGCGCCGGCTGTCGATCGCGGCGAAGGCCCGCGAGGTGCGCGGCGTCGACCGGGTCGTGGTCCGCGACGGCGACGCGATCGGCGCGCTGCTGACCCGGCTCGGCGCGCACGAGTCGGTGCTGGCCTGGGAGGAGCGCCGGATGCGCCGCGAGGTGCGCGCCACGGCCAACCGGCTGGCCAACTTCGACGACGCCAATCTGCGCCGCTCCGCCCGCGCCGCGGTCGCCGCCGGGGCCCGGGTGCAGCGCGCCCTGGAGATCCTCGGCGACGACGTGCCCGAGCACCTCGCGGCCGCCGGCCGGCTGCGCATGGAGCACAAGCAGGCCTCCCTGGAGGAGCTGGGCGCGCTCGCCGACCCGCCGCTGACCAAGGACGCCGTGGCGGGCCGTATCCGCCGGCTGCTCGCCATGGCCGACAAGCGCGCCTCCGACCTCGGCATCCCGGGCACGGAGGCCAACCTCAGCGAGGAGCTGGCCGACAACCTGGCGGGCTGACACACCCTCACCGACGCCGGTGGCTTGGGCCGTTCAGGTCCAAGCCACCGGCGTTTCGGTGTCTTTGAGGCGCTCTTGACTCGATCATGCAGTGACATGAGCCTGGCAACCATTCGTCGCTGTGGCGAACCACTGCTAGGGGGGTTCATGAGACCCAGAGCGAGATCGATCCTCGCTGTCGGCGCGCTCCTGCTCGGCGGAGCGGGCCTCGCACCCATCGCCCAGGCACAGCCCTCACCCGGACACGACCCGGACGAGGTCAGGGTCTTCCACGCCGAGGTCACCCAGGAGCAGGTACCCCTGCTGCTGGCGGCCGGGCAGGACGCCCACGAACTCGGCACGCGCACCGCGAAGAAGGGCAGGACCGCCGTCGAGGTGTACCTCACCGGCGAGCAGGCCAAGAAGCTGCGCGCGCAGGGCGTCTCCCTCACCGAGCACGACCTGTCCGCCCGCTCCGAGCAACGCGTCGAGAAGGCCGCCCAGGGGGTCTTCCGGCCGTACAGCGGGGCCGGCGGCCTGCAGGAGGAGATCCTGCGGACCGCCCGGCAGCACCCGGGGCTGACCAAGGTGGTCTCGATCGGCAGGACGGTCGAGGGCCAGGACATCCTCGCGCTCAAGCTCACCAGGAACGCGCAGCGGAGCAGGGACGGTTCCAAGCCCTCCGTGCTCTACATGTCCAACCAGCACGCGCGCGAGTGGATCACGCCCGAGATGACCCGGCGGCTGCTCCACTACTACCTCGACCACTACGGCACCGACCGGCGCGTCCGCAGGATCGTCGACACCACCGAGCTGTGGTTCCTGGTCTCCGCCAACCCCGACGGCTACGACTACACCTTCAAGGACGCCAGCACGCGCCTGTGGCGCAAGAACCTGCGGGACGTCAACGGCGACGGCGTCATCTCCACCGGCGACGGCGTCGACCTCAACCGCAACTTCCCCTACAAGTGGGGCTACGACGACGAGGGCTCGTCCCCGAACCCGACCAGCGAGACCTACCGCGGCCCCGCCCCGGCCTCCGAGCCCGAGACCCGGGCGCTGGACGCCTTCGAGAAGCGCGTCGGCTTCCGCTACGCGATCAACTACCACTCCGCCGCCGAGCTGCTGCTCTACGGCGTCGGCTGGCAGGTCGCCACCCCGACCCCGGACGACGTGCTCTACAAGGCGCTCGCGGGCACACCGGAGCACTCCGCGATCCCCGGCTACCACCCGCAGGTCTCCTCGGAGCTGTACACCACCAACGGCGAGGCCGACGGCCACGCGGGCAACGTCAACGGCACGGCGATGTTCACCCCGGAGATGTCGACCTGCCAGACCGCCTCGAACGCCGACCCGGACGACGCCTGGAACGCGGCCGACTGCCGCTCGGTGTTCACCTTCCCCGACGACGAGAAGCTGATCCAGCAGGAGTTCGCCAAGAACGTCCCCTTCGCGCTGTCCGTCGCCGAGACGGCCGCGCACCCCGACCGCCCGTCGTCCTCCGTGGGCCTGAGCGCCGCCGACTTCACGCCGGCGCCGTTCACCACGTCGTACTCGCGCGGCGCGGACCAGGAGGTCTCCGTCGTCGTCCGCAAGGCGGTGCGGCACAAGGAGCTGAAGTACCGCGTCGACGGCGGCCGGGTGCACACCGTGGCCCTGCGGCCCTGGAAGGGCGGCGAGCGCTACGGCGGCGCCGACCACCTGTACTTCGACGAGTACCGGGCCACGGTTCGGGACGGCGGCCCCGGCGACCGGGTCGAGGTGTGGTTCACCGGTGAGTCCGCCGACGGCAGGCGCGGACGCAAGCTCTCCAGCGCGCACTTCACCTACACCGTCGCCGAGCGGCCCCGGGCCGACACCCTCGTCGTCGCCGAGGAGGGTGCCCCGGCCGCCCTGACGCAGACGTACGTGGACGCGCTCCAGGCCGCCGGGCACCGGGCCGCCGTGTGGGACGTGGCCACCCAGGGCGCGCCCGACGCGCTGGGCGTGCTGAAGCACTTCCGCACGGTCGTGCACTACACGGGCGCCTCCCTGCCCGGCAACGCCACCCAGCTGCAGCTGCGCGCCTACCTCAACGAGGGCGGCAGGCTGATCGAGGCCGGCGAACGGGCCGGCGGCAGCGTCGACCTCGGCGGCGGCACCCTGTCCGACGACTTCAGCCAGTACTACCTGGGCGCCTACTCCCGCACCTCCACGCCCGGCGCCACCGGCTTCACCGGGTCCGGCGCGCTGGACGGCTTCGCCGGTGCCCTGGCCGGCGCGCCCGGCAACCCGCTCGACAAGGCGGGGACCTACGGCGTGACCTCCGAGGAACTGCCGGTCGCCACCTACCCGCAGTTCCGCAGCGCCGGGGCGGGCCGCTTCGACGGGACCGTCAACCCGTACGGACCGTACGCGGGCGCCTCCATGGCGGCCGCCGTGCACACCGACGACGCCTACAAGCGGCTCACCCGCACCGTCGACCTCACCGGTGTCACCGCGGCCGACCAGCCGGCGCTGCGCCTGAGGCTGCTGTGGGACACCGAGCCGGGCTACGACCACGCACTCGTCGAGGCGCACACCGCCGGCGCCGACGACTGGACGACGCTCCCCGAGGCCGGCGGCGCGACCGGCACGGCCGTGCCGGAGGAGTGCGGGGCCGGGTTCTACGTCAACGAGCACCCGTGGCTGCGCCACTACCTGACCCTCACGGCGAACGGCTGCACCGCGACCGGCACCTCCGGCGCGTGGAACAGCCTCACCGGCTCCTCCAGCGGCTGGCAGCAGGTGACGTTCGACCTCTCCCGCTACGCCGGGAAGCAGGTCGAGATCTCGCTCGCCTACGTCACCGACCCCGGCACCGGCGGCCACGGCGTCCTCGCCGACGACGTGCAGCTCGTCGCCAAGGGCGGGGTACAGGAGACCGAGGGCTTCGAGACGTCGCTCGGCGCCTGGCGGGTCGCGGGGCCGCCTGCGGGCAGCCCGGCCGTGCTGAAGGACTGGGCCCGGACCGGGACGCTCTTCAGGACCTACGGCGCGGTCACGACGGACGACACCGTGCTGCTCGGCTTCGGCCTGGAGCACGTGCCCTCGGCGGCCGGCCGGGCGGCGCTGCTGCGCAAGGCGCTCACGGCGCTCGGCAGGTGACGCGGGCCGCCCCGGCGTGACGGCGGGGCGGCTCCGGCCGGGACGGCGGGCCGGCTCCGGCCGGGACGGCGAGGGGGGCTGTGACCGGGACGGCGGGCGTCCGCTCACGGGGCGTGACGCCCGCCTCCCGGGCGGCGTGAGGGAGGCAACGTTGACAGATCGTACGCACCTTGTTCCACAGGTGAGCGCGACCCCTCTCAGCGGTGCACGGAAAGGGCCCGCATCAGGTGAGCCGACCCGCTCACGAACGAGTGACATCGGCGTCAATAAGGGTAGACATCCCGTAGTAAACCCGGGCGAATCCATCGCCGATCCACGTGGTCCGTACCCCTACCGACGGGTACGGAACGGGTGCCCGTGTATGTGACATCTCGATGTCACCACGGGGGCCTCGGAGAGGTAGGGTCGGGGGTGGTCGGGGACATCCCAAACAGAGCTCGCCGGCTCCGCATGGCCGGCGTACCCAACGAGGAGATCGGTTCGTGACGATCCGCGTAGGCATCAACGGGTTTGGCCGCATCGGTCGTAACTACTTCCGCGCGCTGCTTGAGCAGGGCGCCGACATCGAGATCGTGGCTGTCAATGACCTGGGTGACACCGCGACCACCGCACACCTGCTGAAGTACGACACCATCCTCGGCCGCCTCAAGCAGGAGGTCTCGCACACCGAGGACACCATCACGGTCGACGGCAAGACCATCAAGGTCCTGTCCGAGCGCAACCCCGCCGACATCCCGTGGGGCGAGCTGGGTGTCGACATCGTCATCGAGTCGACCGGCATCTTCACCAAGAAGGAAGACGCCGAGAAGCACATCGCGGGTGGCGCCAAGAAGGTCATCATCTCCGCCCCGGCGAAGAACGAGGACGTCACCATCGTCATGGGTGTCAACCAGGACACCTACGACGCGGCCAACCACAACGTCATCTCCAACGCCTCCTGCACCACCAACTGTGTGGCGCCGATGGCCAAGGTCCTCGACGAGAACTTCGGCATCGTCAAGGGCCTGATGACGACGGTGCACGCGTACACGAACGACCAGCGCATCCTGGACTTCCCGCACAAGGACCTGCGCCGCGCCCGTGCCGCCGCCGAGAACATCATCCCCACCACCACCGGTGCCGCCAAGGCCACCGCGCTGGTGCTGCCGCAGCTCAAGGGCAAGCTGGACGGCATGGCCATGCGCGTCCCGGTCCCGACCGGCTCGGTCACCGACCTGGTCGTCGAGCTGTCCCGCGAGGTCACCAAGGAAGAGGTCAACGCCGCCTTCCAGAAGGCCGCCGAGGGCGAGCTCAAGGGCATCCTGGAGTACACCGAGGACCCGATCGTCTCCTCCGACATCGTCAACGCCCCGGCGTCCTGCACCTTCGACTCCTCCCTGACCATGGTCCAGGAGGGCAAGAACGTGAAGGTCATCGGCTGGTACGACAACGAGTGGGGCTACTCCAACCGCCTCGTCGACCTCACGGTCTTCGTCGGCAACCAGCTCTGACGAGCCTCCCCCCAGGCATCTCGATGCGGTAGCAGGGCTCGGTCGGTGCGCACCGTCGCGTACCGGCCGGGCCCTGACGCACGTACAGGACCGGTCCCCTTTACGATCACGGAGCACCACGAGCCCTCCTCAGGAGAGTCCCCAGCAATGAAGACGATCGACGAACTTCTCGCCGACGGCGTGAGCGGCAAGCGGGTCTTCGTCCGCGCCGACCTCAACGTGCCGCTGGCCGACGGCACCATCACCGACGACGGCCGCATCCGCGCCGTGCTGCCCACCGTCAAGGCCCTCGCCGACGCGGGCGCCAAGGTGGTCGTCGCCTCCCACCTCGGCCGCCCCAAGGGCGCCCCGGACCCCGCCTTCTCCCTCGCCCCGGCCGCCGCGCGCCTCGGCGAGCTCCTCGGCGCCGACGTCGCCTTCGCGACGGACACCGTCGGCGACTCCGCCCGGGCCACCGTCGCGGGCCTGTCCGACGGCCAGGTCGCCGTCGTCGAGAACCTGCGCTTCAACGCCGGTGAGACGTCCAAGGACGACGCCGAGCGCGCCGCCTTCGCCGAGCAGCTCGCCGCGCTCGCCGACGTCTACGTCGGCGACGGCTTCGGCGCCGTGCACCGCAAGCACGCCTCCGTCTTCGACCTGCCGAAGCAGCTCCCGCACTACGCCGGCTACCTCATCGCCACCGAGGTCGGCGTCCTGAAGAAGCTCACCGACGACGTGCAGCGGCCCTACGTCGTCGCGCTCGGCGGCGCCAAGGTCTCCGACAAGCTCGCCGTCATCGACCAGCTCCTCGGCAAGGCCGACCGCCTCCTCATCGGTGGCGGCATGGCGTACACCTTCCTCAAGGCCCAGGGCCACGAGGTCGGCATCTCCCTGCTTCAGGAGGACCAGGTCCCGGTCGTCAAGGAGTACATGGAGCGCGCCGAGAAGAACGGCGTCGAGCTCGTCCTGCCGGTCGACGTGTTGGTCTCCACCGAGTTCCCGGACCTGAAGACCAAGGCCCCGGCGACGTACACCACCGTCGACGCCGACGCCATCCCGGCCGACCAGGAGGGCCTGGACATCGGCCCCAAGACCCGGGAGCTGTACGCCTCGAAGCTCGCCGACGCCGCGACCGTCTTCTGGAACGGTCCGATGGGCGTCTTCGAGCACCCCGACTACGCCGGAGGCACCCGGGCCGTCGCCCAGGCCCTCGTCGAGTCCAAGGGCTTCACCGTCGTCGGCGGCGGTGACTCGGCCGCCGCCGTGCGTACGCTCGGCTTCGACGAGAACGCGTTCGGCCACATCTCGACCGGCGGCGGCGCCTCCCTCGAATACCTCGAGGGCAAGACGCTCCCCGGCCTCGCCGCACTGGAGGACTGACCCCGCATGAGCACTCGCACGCCGCTGATGGCGGGCAACTGGAAGATGAACCTCAACCACCTCGAGGCCATCGCGCACGTCCAGAAGCTCGCCTTCGCCCTGGCCGACAAGGACTACGAGGCCGTCGAGGTCGCCGTCCTGCCGCCCTTCACCGACCTGCGCTCCGTGCAGACCCTGGTCGACGGCGACAAGCTGAAGATCAAGTACGGCGCCCAGGACATCTCGGCGCACGACTCCGGCGCCTACACCGGCGAGATCTCCGGCCCGATGCTGGCCAAGCTGAAGTGCACGTACGTGGCGATCGGCCACTCCGAGCGCCGCCAGTACCACAACGAGACCGACGAGATCGTCAACGCCAAGGTCAAGGCCGCCTACAAGCACGGCCTCACCCCGATCCTGTGCGTCGGCGAGGAGCTGGAGGTCCGCGAGGCGGGCAACCACGTCGCCCACACCCTCGCCCAGGTCGAGGGCGGTCTGAAGGACCTCCCGGCCGAGCAGGCCGAGACCGTCGTGATCGCCTACGAGCCCGTGTGGGCCATCGGCACCGGCAAGGTCTGCGGAGCCGAGGACGCCCAGGAGGTGTGCGCCGCGATCCGCGCCAAGCTCGCCGAGCTGTACACGCAGGACCTCGCCGACAAGGTCCGCATCCAGTACGGCGGCTCCGTCAAGGCCGGGAACGTCGCCGAGATCATGGCCCAGGCCGACATCGACGGCGCCCTCGTGGGCGGCGCCTCGCTGGACGCCGACGAGTTCGTCAAGATCGTGCGCTTCCGCGATCAGTGAGGCGAGCTGTGAGTATGCGGTGACGGCGTTTCGTCGTACCCTTGCGGGGGCCGGTGCATGGCCGGCCCCCGTCGTCCATCCGATTCCGAGGAAGTTGGTCCAGCCGTGGTTCTGGGGTTCTCGATCGCCCTGATCGTCTTCAGCCTGTTGCTGATGCTGCTGGTGCTGATGCACAAGGGCAAGGGCGGCGGCCTCTCCGACATGTTCGGCGGCGGCGTGCAGTCCTCCGTCGGCGGCTCCTCGGTCGCCGAGCGCAACCTGGACCGGATCACCGTGGTGGTCGGTCTGCTGTGGCTCGCGTGCATCATCGTCCTCGGCATCGTCATCAAGTCGAACAGCTGACGCCGCGCATCTCGCACAACCCGTACATTCCGCTACGTAAGGCCCCATGGTCGGTACGCGCCCCGGAGCGCGGCCTATCATGGGGCTTGCGTCTGTGTGCGGGGGCTGTAACTCCCATCACTGGACGCGCGTTGGGCCTTACGTAGACTGAGGCGCTCGCGGCGAAGCGGAACGCCGACTCGCTTCGCGGCACCATCACGCAGGGAGTTACGACCGTGGCAAGTGGCAACGCGATCCGAGGAAGCCGGGTCGGGGCTGGGCCGATGGGCGAGGCCGAGCGCGGTGAGTCCGCGCCCCGGCTGCGCATCTCCTTCTGGTGCTCCAACGGGCACGAGACGCAGCCCAGCTTCGCCAGCGACGCGCAGGTGCCCGACACCTGGGACTGCCCGCGCTGCGGCTTCCCGGCCGGGCAGGACCGGGACAACCCGCCGGACCCGCCGCGCACCGAGCCCTACAAGACGCACTTGGCGTACGTGCGCGAACGCCGCAGCGACGCGGACGGCGAGGCGATCCTCGCGGAGGCCCTCGCGAAACTCCGCGGCGAGATCTAGGACCTGACATCCGGCCGGGCGCCCAGGCGCCTGGCCGGACGCGTTGTGCCCCGGCCCGCCGGGCGCCCCTGCTGTGCACCATCGGCGTGGGCGCCCCGATCGCGATCCCGGTATGTCCATGGGACGGGCGGCTGCACGCCGGGGGACACCGGATGCGCGGCGGTCATGACCGCGTACGCGGCCGGCAGCCCGGCCGGCCCCTGCCCGCCCTGTTCGGCGCCCCGCTCGGTGGAGCGGCCGCCCGTGCCCTCGGCCCGAACGGGCCCGCCCTCTTCGCCGCCTCGTTGTTCGCCCTGGCGGTCGCCGCGCTGATACCGGCGCGCCATCCGGACGTACCTGTTGTTGCGTCGGTCGACGACATCACGACGGCTCGCGCCGCACGGTGATCGATTAGGTTGGGAACCGCTGGGACAGGCACGAAAGAAGGCTGAAGTCGGACATGAACGCAGACGGCCGCACGAGGCTCCCTCAAACGCCCGCATGGGCAGCGCTCGCCAAGCACCGTGAAGAGCTGGCCGGCACTCATCTGAGGGACCTGTTCGCCGCCGACCCCGAGCGCGGCACCGGGTACACGCTCCAGGTCGGTGACCTGCACATCGACTACTCCAAGCACCTGGTCACGGACGAGACGCTGCGGCTGCTGCGCGAACTGGCCGCCGCGACCGATGTGTTCGGTCTGCGGGACGCGATGTTCCGCGGCGAGAAGATCAACGTCACGGAGCGGCGGGCCGTGCTGCACACCGCGCTGCGCGCCCCGCGTGACGCGGTCGTCGAGGTCGACGGCGAGAACGTGGTGCCCAAGGTGCACGCCGTCCTCGACAAGATGAGCGACTTCGCGCAGCGGGTGCGCTCCGGGGAGTGGACCGGTCACACCGGCAAGCGCATCCGCAACGTCGTCAACATCGGCATCGGCGGCTCCGACCTCGGCCCGGCCATGGCCTACGAGGCCCTGCGCGCCTACACGGCACGGGAGTTGACGTTCCGTTTCGTCTCCAACGTGGATGGCGCCGACCTGCACGAGGCGCTGCAGGGTCTGGACCCGGCGGAGACGCTGTTCATCGTGGCGTCGAAGACCTTCACGACGATCGAGACGATCACCAACGCCACCTCGGCGCGCGCATGGCTCCTGGAGGGCCTCGGCGGTGACGAGAAGGCCGTCGCTCAGCACTTCGTCGCGCTGTCGACGAACGGCGAGAAGGTCGCCGAGTTCGGCATCGACACCGAGAACATGTTCGAGTTCTGGGACTGGGTCGGCGGACGCTACTCCTACGACTCCGCGATCGGCCTGTCCCTGATGATCGCGATCGGCCCGGACCGCTTCCGGGAGATGCTCGACGGCTTCCACATCATCGACGAGCACTTCCGCACCGCGCCCGCCGAGGCCAACGCCCCGCTCCTGCTCGGCCTGCTCGGCATCTGGTACGGCAACTTCCACGGGGCCGAGTCGCACGCCGTGCTCCCCTACAGCCACTACCTGTCCAAGTTCACCGCGTATTTGCAGCAGCTGGACATGGAGTCCAACGGCAAGTCGGTGCAGCGTGACGGCGAGCCGGTGGAGTGGCAGACCGGTCCGGTGGTGTGGGGCACGCCGGGGACCAACGGGCAGCACGCCTACTACCAGCTCATCCACCAGGGCACCAAGCTGATCCCGGCCGACTTCATCGGGTTCGCCGAGCCGGTGGCGGAGCTGGACGACCGGCTCAAGGCGCAGCACGACCTGCTGATGGCCAACTTCTTCGCGCAGACGCAGGCGCTCGCCTTCGGCAAGACGCCTGAGGAGGTGCGGGCGGAGGGCGTACCGGAGGAGCTGGTGGCCCACAAGACGTTCCGCGGCAACCACCCGACGACTACGATCCTCGCGCGGGAACTCACGCCGTCGGTGCTGGGGCAGCTGGTCGCGCTGTACGAGCACAAGGTGTTCGTGCAGGGCGCGATCTGGAACATCGACTCCTTCGACCAGTGGGGCGTGGAACTGGGCAAGGTCCTCGCCAAGCGCGTCGAACCCGCCCTCACCGAGGGCGCGGAGGTGCCCGGCCTGGACGCGTCCACGCAGGCGCTGGTCGCGACGTACCGGCGGCTGCGGGGCCGGTAGGCGGATCGCGGGGGAGGTGGCCACGGCCGCCGGCCGTGGCCGCCGCGGCGGTGTGCCGCAGCGGTGGGCCTCCGCCGAGAACGGCGGCCCCGTGGCCCTCAGGCCACGGCGCTCACCGCGTCCGCCAGGCGGCGGCGGGCCGCGCGCGTGGCCGGGATTGCCGCCAGGCACACCGCGCCGGTGAGCGCCGTCGCCGTCACGGCGATCAGGGCCGCCGGCGACGGGGACTGGGCGATGCCGGCGCCGATCCCGCTCGACGTGCCCTGGGTGTCGATCAGCCAGTGGGCGAGGGGGATGCCCAGGGCCAGCGCCGGCACGATCGCCGCGAGGGTCGTGAGGGCCGTCGCCGTGACGGTGATCGTCGTGATCTGGCGGGGGGAGAGGCCGATCGCCTTCAGGGCGAGCAGGTCGCGCTCGCTCTCGCGGACGGTCGCGCCGATCGCGGTGAGCAGTTCGACCAGCCCGATGAGCGCGAGGACGGCGATGAGGCCCGCGACCACGCCGCGCAGCGGGGACAGGCCGTCGGCCGGGTTCGTCACCCGGTGGACGTCCACATGGCCGTGGGCCGCCGTCGTCAGCGAGGCGGCGACCGCGTCCGGGTCGGCGCCGGGCCGCAGGCGCAGCTGGTACAGGCTCGGCCGCAGGCCCGGATCGTTCTCGCGCAGGGTGTCCAGGGAGGTGGAGATGACCCGGCCGGCGTTCTCCGGTTCGATGCTGCGGCCCACGATGTGCAGGATCTGCGGCTGGGCGCCGACGGTCATCCGGACCCAGTCGCCGACGTGCACGTCCAGCAGGTCCAGCAGGCCCTGGCCGGCCACCGCCTCGTCGGAGCCGCGCGCGGGGCGGCCCTCGGCGAGGGTGTAGGGGTAGGGCGCCTCGCGGGTGCCGAGGCCGCGCAGGGCGATCGTCGCCGTCTGGCCGGGGACGAGCGCGGCCACCTCCACGCCCGGGTAGGCCGCGGCGACCTGCGGGGTGCGGGCGAGCAGGGCCCGCGTGTCCGCGTCGCTCAGGCTCGCGTCGGTGCGGACGGTCAGCGCGGCCGGCAGCCCCATCCGCTCGGGCGCGGTGTGGAAGCGGTCGAGGGTGGTCCACGCGCTCAGCGCCACCACGATCAGCAGCAGCGGCAGCGCCAGGCGGGCCACCGTCGCCGCGCTGCGCGGGCGGCGGCTGAACGCGCGGTGCCAGCCGAGCACCAGGCCGGGCGGCACCCGCAGCCCCAGGGCGCGGCGGCCCAGACCCGTGAGCCGGCCCCCCGCGGGGGCCGCCGGACGCGGCACCGGCACCGGCGGGACGTGGCCCGCCCGCCAGGCCGCGAGCCCGGTGACCCCGGCGATGAACAGCACCGCCGCGACCGGCACGCCGATCAGCGCCGCCGAGTGCCCGGGCAGGCCCTGCCACACCCCGACCGCGTCGCCGAGCCGGCCCGGCAGCCCGCTGCCCAGGCTCTGCACCAGCACCGCGGCGGCGACCGCGCCGAGCAGGGCGTACGCCACGTGCTGGAGCAGGAAGATCCGTACGACCTGGGCGGGGGTGAAGCCGATGGCCTTCAGGACCGAGATGTCCCGCAGATGGCCCCGGATCCGGGTGGCCAGCGCGCCGTGCACGGCCAGCCCGGCGGCGAGCAGCGCGCCCAGCCCGAACAGGCCGAGCACCTGCCCGAGGAGGCGGGTGTCGCCCTGTGCCTCCGCGCGGGCCTGCTGCCAGGTGGCGACCTCGCCGACCGTGCCGGCGCCGAGCGTGGTCACGGCCCGCTGCACGGCGTAGTCCGTGTCGCCCGGGTCGGTCAGCCGCAGGCCGACGACCTGGCCGTACGGGGCGCGCACGGCGGACGGCGGGGCCCAGACCAGGCCGGGCCGCTCGCCGGGGCGGTAGCCGGGTTCGGCGCTGTCGGCGATGCCGACGACGGTCAGGGTGCGGGCGGTGCCGGGCAGCGTCAGCCGGTCCCCGGGTTCGGCCAGCAGGGCGCGGGCGAGCCGGCTCTCCAGCACCACGCCGTCGGGGTCGGCCGGCCGCAGCCACTGCCCGGAGGTGAGCAGCGGGCGGCCCACGGAGGGGCGGCCGTCGGTGGCGCGCAGTTCGACCGAGGCGCGGGTGCCGCGGGCGGCGACGGTGACGGACTCGGTGGCGTAGGGGCCGGCGACGGAGGCGACGCCGTCCAGCGCGGCGAGCTTGCCGGTGTCGGCGCCGGCGGTGGTGTGCAGCCAGACGTGGGCGCCGCGGGACTGGGTGAACAGGCGCTGCCAGGGGTTGGTGGCGTACCCGAACAGGGCCGTGGCCAGCAGCAGCGACGCGACGATCCCGGCGGTGGCCAGCACGATGAACAGCGCCTCGCCGCGGTGCGCGCGCAGATCGGAGTGCGCCCAGCGCAAAGTGGCCCGCACGCCCTCAGCCCCTCGCCCCGGTCACACCAGCACAGACCGGCGCCCACGCCCCGGCCCCGCCCCGGCGGGCGCACGCCCGCGCAACGGCCCCGCCCCGGCGGGCGCACGCCCGCGCACCGGTCGCGCCCGGACGGACCCGCGCCCCCGCCCCGGACGCCCGCGCGGCGTGGACCCGAGCCCGCGCCCCGGCGGTCCGCGCTCCGTCGAAGCCCGCCGGCGTCACCCGCACGCTCGCCCCGTTCATTCCGTCAGCTCCAGGACGCCCGAGGTGCCGCGGCCGCGGGGCGGCGGTGTGCCGTCGAGGGTCGCGTCGTCGACGATGCGGCCGTCGAAGAAGCTGATCACCCGGTCCGCGGCGCTGGCCAGCCGGGCGTCATGGGTGACCAGCAGGATCGTCTGGCCGCGCTGGTGGAAACGGGACAGCAGCCGCATCACCTCACGGGTGCCCTTGCTGTCCAGGCTGCCGGCGGGTTCGTCGGCGAGCAGCAGCGGCGGGTGGTTGACCAGCGCCCGGGCGAGGGCGACGCGCTGCTGCTCGCCGCCGGACAGCTCGCCCGGCATGCTGCGCTCCTTGCCCGCGAGGCCCAGCTCGGCCAGCAGCTCCTCCCGCTCGGCGCGGGCCCGCTTCGGCGGGACCCCGGCGAGCAGCGCGGGCAGCTCCACGTTGTCGGCGACCGACAGGTTGGAGACCAGGTTGAAGAACTGGAAGACGATGCCGATGCGCTTGCGGCGCTCCACCGCCCAGCGGGCCTCGCTCCAGGTGTCCGTGGGGGAGGAGCCGAGCCAGACGGTGCCCTCGTCGGGGCGCTGCAGCCCGCCCAGCAGGTGCAGCAGCGTCGACTTGCCGGCGCCGGACGGGCCGGTGACGGCCACGAACTCGCCGGCCGCCACGCTCAGGTCGACGCCGCGCACCGCGTGCGCGGGGGCGCCCTCGCCGTGGTGGGTCTTGACCAGCCCCTCGGCGCGCAGCACCGGCGTGCCCTCGGCGGGCGGCACGGGCCGAGGAGTCGCGGCCTTGCTCACTCCAGCTCCTCCAGCTCTTCCTGGCACCGCTCCAGCCAGTCCAGATCGGCCTGCAGATGCAGCATCGCGCCCTCGATCAGCAGATGGGCGATGCGGTTGTCCCGGCTCTCGGACGCCGCCAGCTTCGACAGACCCCGCATGGTGTTGAGGTACTGGCGCCGCTGCCGGTTGATCAGCGCGATCTGGTCGGCGAGACCGGTCTGCGGGGCGAGGGCCAGTTTCATGAAGAACTCGTCCCGTACCCGCGGCTCGTCCTCGGTGTCCTCGAACCAGGTCCGCAGCGCCTCCCGACCGTCGTCGGTGAGGTGATAGATCTTCTTGTTCGGCCTGCTGGACTGCTCGACCTCCTCGCCCTCGATCAGCCCTTGCTTCTCGAGGCGGCCGAGGGTCACATAGATCTGGCCGATGTTCGGCTGAGGGTACGCGGAGCCCAGCAGTTGCTCAAGGTCCTGCTTCAGCTCGTAGCCGTGGGCGGGGCCACGGGCGAGGAGTGCCAGGAGGGGCAGGCGCACGCCGTCGGTCCTCCTGTCTCGTCCAATGTGCTCCAGGCCCTAGTATCGCGCATACCTAACAGGTATACATGGCCTCTGACCCGGGCGAGGGTGCCCGCGGCCGGTGTACAGGGAGGAACCTATGCGGTGGATACGCGCCGCCGGTAGGGGTCTCCTCGTTCTCGCCGTCGTCCTGACCGGGTACGTCGCCTCCGGAGCCCATGCCGACGAGGGGGCCGCGGGTGGCCGAGGGCCGCTCACCCTGGCCACGGCCGGGGATCTCACCGGGTACCTCGGCCCCCTTCTGCGGGGCTGGAACGACAGTCACCCCGGCGAGAAGGTCACCCTCGTCGAGCTGCCCGACTCCGCCGACGAGACCCGCGCCCAGATGGTCACCGACCTGCGCGGCGGGGACCGCGGCCGGTTCGACGTGCTCAACATCGACGTCGACTGGACCTCGGAGTTCGCCGCGGCCGGCTGGATCGCCCCGCTGCCGCGCGACCGCTTCCCGCTGGAGGCGTTCCTGCCGCCGGTCGTGGACACGGCCACCTACGACGGCCGGCTGTACGCGGTGCCGTACGTGACCAATGCCGGGCTGCTGCTGTACCGCAAGGACGTCCTCGACAAGGAGGGCCTGCCGCCGCCGCGCACCTGGGCCGAGCTGGAGCGCGACGCGAAGACGATCGCGCCCCGGTACGGCCTCGACGGTTACGCCGGGCAGCTCCTGCCCTACGAGGGCCTGACCGTGAACGCGGCCGAGGCGGTCTACTCGGCCGGCGGCACGATCCTCGGCGACGAGGGCGCCCGGGTGACCGTGGACTCCGCGGCGGCCCGCGAGGGCATCGGCTTCCTGGCGCGCGGCCTGCGTGAGGGCTGGATCCCGAAGGCGGCGCTGACGTACAAGGAGGAGGAGTCCAAGCAGGCCTTCCAGGACGGCCGGCTGCTCTTCCTGCGCAACTGGCCCTACGCCTACGCCGTGGCCTCCGCCCCGGGCTCCAAGGTCGCCGGGAAGATCGGCGTCGTACCGCTGCCGGGACCGGACGGGCCGGGCACCAGTGTGCTCGGCGGGTCCAACCTGGCCGTCAACGCCCACGCCCGGCACCCGGAGTCCGCCCGGCGGCTGATCGCGTACCTGACCAGTGAGCGCGTCCAGCGCCAGGTCCTCACCCGTGGCGCGCTGCCGCCGGTGCGTGCCGATCTGTACGACGATCCCGCCCTGGTGCGGCAGTTCCCGTATCTGCCGACCCTGCGCGAGAGCGTGCTGAACGCCGCCCCGCGCCCCAAGAGCCCGCACTACGACCAGGTCAGCCTGGTGGTGCAGGCGGTCGTGCACGACGCGCTGACCGGGCGCCAGACCCCGGCGGCGGCGGTGCGACGGCTGGCCCGGGAGCTGGCCGCCGTCTCCGCTCGATAGTTACCTGTTAGGTAACGCGCGCATCTCATCTGCTCGCATGATGCCCGAGTATGTCCTGCTTTGAGAGCCCAACTCGGCAGTAGTCTCCGTTCTTTTCATTGACACCCTCGCGACACCGCTACATAACATGCATGCATGTTGAGTAAGTACCGCTGGTGGCGTGACGCGGTGATCTACCAGGTGTACGTCCGCAGCTTCCTGGACAGCACCGGCGACGGCATCGGCGATCTCGCGGGCGTCCGCACCGGGCTGCCGTACCTGAAGAAGCTCGGCGTCGACGGGATCTGGCTGAGCCCCTTCTACCCCTCGCCGCAGCACGACCACGGCTACGACGTCGCCGACTACTGCGACGTCGACCCGCTCTTCGGCGACCTCGCCGAGTTCGACCAGCTGATCGCGGCCGCCCGCCGCCTCGGCATCAAGGTCCTGCTGGACATCGTCCCCAACCACTGCTCCAGCGCGCACCCGTGGTTCCGCGAGGCGCTCGCGGCCGAGCCCGGCAGCCCGGCCCGCGCCCGCTTCCACTTCGCCGACGGCCGCGGCCCGGACGGCAGCGAGCCGCCCAACAACTGGCACGCCATGTTCGGCGGACCCGCCTGGACCCGGGTCGCCGACGGCCAGTGGTACCTGCACATGTTCACGCCCGAGCAGCCCGACTGGAACTGGCGCAACCCCGAGATCGGCGCGGAGTTCGACCGGATCCTGCGCTTCTGGCTGGACCGGGGCGTCGACGGCTTCCGCATCGACGTCGCCGCCGGCCTCTACAAGCACCCCGAGCTGCCCGACTCCGACGACCCGGAGGCCGACGCCCGCACCCGCGACTCGGTCAACCCACTCGCCTGGAACCAGCCCGAGGTGCACGACGTGTGGCGCCGCTGGCGCTCGACCTGCGACGAGTACGCCGAGCGCGACGGCCGCGAACGCCTCCTCGTCGGCGAGGTCTCCGTGCCCACCGCCCGCGAGCACGCGATGTACGTGCGCCCCGACGAACTGCACCAGGCGTTCTTCTTCGACCTGCTCGGCGCGCCCTGGGACGCGGACGCCTTCCGCAAGGTCATCTCCGAGGCCATGCAGGACATCGCCGGCACCGGGTCCACCGTCACCTGGGTCCTCAACAACCACGACCAGGTCCGCACCGTCACCCGCTACGGCGAGCCCACCCCGCAGGGCAGCGGCCTCGGCGCCGCCCGCGCCCGCGCCGCCGCGCTGCTGATGCTGGCGCTGCCCGGAGCCGCGTACATCTACCAGGGCGAGGAGCTGGGCCTGCCCGAGGTCGTCGACCTGCCCGACGACGTGCTCACCGATCCGATCTTCCGCCGCACCGGCAGCCGGGCCCGCATCCGCGACGGCTGCCGGGTGCCGCTGCCCTGGTCCGGGCAGGCGTCCCCGTTCGGCTTCACCGCCGGCGCCGAGACCGCCAAGCCCTGGCTGCCGCAGCCGGACTGGTTCGCCGAGTACGCCACCGACCGGGCCCTCGCCGACACCCGCTCCTTCTGGCACCTCTACCGCGACGGACTCCAGCTGCGCCGGCAGCTGCCGCAGCTGGGCGAGGGGGAGCTGCGCTGGCTGGACGCCCCGCCCGGCGTCCTCGCCTTCACCCGCGGCGACGGCCTGGTCTGCGCCGTCAACTTCACCACGGCCCCCACCCCCGCACCGGCCCCCGGCACCCCGCTGCTGTCCAGCGGCCCCTGCCCCACCCCCGGTGAACTGCCCGGCTCCACCGCCGCCTGGTGGATCGCCGACCTCTGATCCCCGTCAGCACCCGCCCCCCGAAGGGACATCAACGATGATGCGACGCCGTACCACCCTGCTCACCGGCTGCACCGCCCTCGTCCTCGCGCTCGGCGCCACCGCCTGCGGCGGCTCCACCCCGGTCGCCGCCGGCGGCGGCGACAAGGCGCTCAGCGGCAAGACCGTCACCGTCGCCGGCGTGTGGACCGGCACCGAGCAGAAGAACTTCCAGAAGGTGCTGGACGCGTTCAGCGAGAAGACCGGCGCCAAGACGCAGTTCGTCTCCACCGGCGACAACGTCTCCACGGTCGTCGGCAGCAAGATCGAGGGCGGCAACGCGCCCGACGTCGTGATGGTCCCGCAGGTCGGCGTGCTCCAGCAGTTCGCGAAGAAGGGCTGGCTCAAGCCGCTGTCGGCCACCGCCCAGTCGACGATCACCGCGGACTACGCCCCGGTGTGGAAGACGTACGGCAGCGTCGACGGCACCCTGTACGGCCTGTACTTCAAGGCCGCCCACAAGTCCACCGTCTGGTACAGCCCCGACGCCCTCACCCAGGCCGGCGTCAAGCAGCCGGCGACCTACGACGAGATGCTGAAGGCCGGGCACACCGTCTCCGACTCCGGACTCGCCGCGTTCGCGGTCGCCGGACAGGACGGCTGGACCCTCACCGACTGGTTCGAGAACATCTACCTCTCCCAGGCCGGACCCGAGAAGTACGACGCCCTCGCCGCCCACAAGCTGAAGTGGACCGACGCGTCCGTGGTCAAGGCGCTGCAGACGCTCGGCAAGCTCTTCAAGGACAAGCAGCTCGTCGCCGGGGGGCAGAACGAGGCGCTGAACACCGACTTCCCCGGCTCCGTGGAGAAGGTGTTCGGGCCCAAGCCCGAGGCCGGCATGGTCTACGAGGGCGACTTCGTGGCCGGTGTGGCGCACGACCAGTTCGGCAGGACCATCGGCAAGGACGCGAACTTCTTCCCCTTCCCCGCGGTCGACGGCGGCAAGGCCCCCGTCGTCAGCGGCGGCGACGCCGCCGTCGTCCTCAAGGACGGCAAGAACGCCGACGCCGGCATGAAGCTGCTGGAGTACCTGGCCACCCCGGAGGCGGCCGCCGTGTGGGCGAAGGCCGGCGGCTTCCTGTCCCCGAACAAGAAGCTCGACTTCGCCGACTACGGCGACGACGTCACCCGCGCCACCGCCAAGTCGCTGATCGCCGCCGGCGACTCGGTCCGCTTCGACATGTCCGACCAGGCCCCGGCCGCCTTCGGCGGCACCAAGGGCGTCGGCGAGTGGAAGGTGCTGCAGGACTTCCTGCGCGACCCGTCCGACCCGCAGGCCACCGCCGCCAAGCTGGAGGACGCGGCGGCCAAGGCGTACCGGGGCTGAGCGCGATGACCGCCACCCTCGCCCAGGAGGCGAGCCCGCCCCGCACCGCCCCGGGCGCACCCCGCGCCCGGCGGCTCAGGCGCCGCGGCCGGATCATCGCCCTGCTCTTCGTCTTCCCGGCGCTGCTGCTGCTCGGCGCGCTCGTCGTCTACCCGGTGCTGTTCTCCGTCGGCCGCAGCTTCTTCGACGCCTCCGGCACCCGCTTCGTCGGCGGCGGCAACTACGCCGAGATGTTCCGCGACCCGGCGACCCTCAAGGCCATCCGCAACACCACCATCTGGGTGGTGGTGGCCCCCGCGCTGCTCACCGGCCTCGGCCTGATCCTGGCCGTGCTGGTGGAGAAGGTCCGCTGGGCCACCGCCTTCAAACTGCTGCTGTTCCTGCCGATGGCCGTGTCCTTCCTCGCCGCGGGCATCATCTTCCGCCTCGCCTACGACGAGGACCCCGACAAGGGCGTTCTGAACGCGGCCGTCGTCTCCGTCCACGACGCGTTCACCGGCACGTCCTCCTACCCGACCGCCCGCGTCCGCGACGGGCAGGGCCTGCAACCGGGCCGCGACGGCTCCTATCTGACGACGACGGCCGTCCACCCGGGACAGTCGGCCGCGCTCGGCCTGGTCGGCGTCCTCCCCGGCGACCTGCCGAAGGACGCCGAACCCGCCTACGGGGCGTCCGCGCACCCGGCCGCCGCCGGCGAGGTGCGCGGGGTCGTCTACCTCGACTTCACGCCCGGCGGGGGAGGCCGGCAGGGCCGGGTCGACCCGAAGGAGAGCGGCCTGCCCGGCATGAAGGTCGAGGCGCTGCGCGACGGCCGCACGGTGGCGAGCGCGACGACCGCCGCCGACGGCTCCTTCCGCTTCACCGGGCTCGACGACCGCACGTACACGCTGAAGCTGCCCAAGTCCAACTTCGCCCCGCCCTACCAGGGCGTCTCCTGGCTCGGGCCCACCCTGGTCACCCCGGCGATCATCGGCGCGTACCTGTGGATCTGGACCGGCTTCGCGATGGTCCTGATCGGCGCCGGCCTGTCCACGCTGCCCCGGGACGCGCTGGAGGCGGCGCGGATGGACGGGGCCAACGAGTGGCAGATCTTCCGCCGGATCACCGTGCCGCTGCTCGCACCCGTCCTCACGGTCGTCTTCGTCACCCTCGTCATCAACGTGATGAAGGTGTTCGACCTCGTCTACATCATCGCGCCGGGACCGGTGCAGGAGGACGCGACCGTGCTCGCCACCCAGATGTGGCTGGTGTCCTTCGGCGGCGGCAACAACCAGGGCCTCGGCAGCGCGCTCGGCGTCCTGCTGCTGCTCCTGGTGATCCCCGCGATGGTCTTCAACGTCCGCCGCTTCCGAAGGAGCCAGCGATGAACGCGCGCCGCACGAAGGGGAGTCAGCGATGAACGCGGTCAGGCGGGGCCTCGGCAGCGCCCTGGTGCAGGCCGTCCTGGTGGTGGTCGCCCTGGTCTGGGTGACCCCGCTCGCGGGACTGTTCCTGTCCTCGCTGCGGTCGGCCTCGGACACCGCCAAGGGCGGCTGGTGGACGGTCTTCACCAGCCCCGGGCAGCTGTCCTTCGACAACTACTCCGCCTTGCTGAAGAACGCCGGCATCACCCAGGCATTCTGGAACACCGTGTTGATCTCGGTGCCGGCGACCGTCCTGGTCGTCGTCCTCGCCGCGCTCGCCGGATACGCCTTCGCCTGGCTGGACTTCCCGCTGCGCGAGCCGCTGTTCCTGGTGGTGGTGGCGCTGCTGGTGGTGCCGGTGCAGATCGGCCTGCTGCCGGTCGCCAAACTCTTCGGCCAGCTGGGTCTGTTCGGCACGATCCCCGGGGTCGTCCTGTTCCACGTCGCCTACGGACTGCCGTTCGCGGTGTTCCTGCTGCGCAACTACTTCGCCGAGATGCCGAAGGAGATGCTGGAGGCGGCCCGCATGGACGGCGGCAGCGAGTGGCGGATCTTCACCCGCCTGGTGCTGCCGGTGGGCCGCCCGGCGATCGCGTCGCTGGCCATCTTCCAGTTCCTGTGGGTGTGGAACGACATGCTGGTCGCGCTGCTCTTCGCGGACAGCTCGTCGCAGCCGCTGACCGTGCAACTGCAGTCGCAGATCCGGCAGTTCGGCAGCAACATCGACGTGCTGGCGCCCGGCGCGTTCCTCTCCCTGATCGTGCCCGTGGTGGTGTTCTTCGCCTTCCAGCGGCACTTCGTCCAGGGCGTGATGGCCGGGTCGGTGAAGTAGCCGGCCGGGCAACACCTCACTGCTCGTGGGGTGTTGCCCGGCCGGGCTGAGTACGCGTACTCATGTGCCGTGGGCCGGAGCGTCCGGAGACTGTCCGCATGCCTCGCACCCGCGCCCTGCGCCGTCCCGGCCTCGCTCTCGTGGTCCTCGCGTTCACCACCGTGGCCCTCGCCGCCTGCGGCACCGGCCACCCCGGTGCCACCGCCTCGGGCAAGCCACCCGCCGACGCCGCCGGAGCCCGGCCCGCCGGCGCACCGCCCGCCACCGACCCGCAGGTGGCCTTCATGGAGCTGCTGAACACGGTCGCCGCGCCCTGCTTCCCGGCTCCGCCGTCCGTACCGGCGCCGAACGGAGCGGAGACGACCGGACCCGAAGCCGTCGCACCGGAGCCCTCCGCACCCGTCGAACAGCCGCGCACCGCACCCGTGGAGCCGTTGCCGGTCGACCCTGCACCGCCCACCGCGACCGCCTCCGCGCCCACCCCCACCGGGACACCGGCCACCGCCGAGCTCAGCCCGGGGGAGCAGTGCGCGGCCCGCCGTCACGCCGCCCGGATCGGCAAGGTGCTGGACGCTCTGCCCGACCCCACCCCCGCCGAGGTCAGGGCCGCCCTGCGCGGACTCGGCTACCTCGACGCACGCATCCACGGCCCCGAACGGCCCGGCGCCGACACGCGGTTCTTCCTCGACCTGCGCGTCATGGACAGCCCGCTGTGCCTCAAGGGGACGGTGAGGAACGGGAAAACCGTCGTCGAGGCGTTCGGTGTGCCGGCGAATGAGCCCTTCCGCGCGGTGTGAGACGAAAAAAGCGCCGGGCGGGCCGGTGTCCCCGGCCCGCCCGGCGCCTCGCGTCACAGACCCGCGCTCACGGCGACGCCGGCGGGTACAGCGACCTCGGCAGCTGCGCGGCCGCCGCCGCGTCCAGCAGCCACAGGGTGCGCGAGCGGCCCCGGGCGCCCGCCGCCGGGGCCTGGATCTCCCCGGCACCCGACAGCGCCATCGCCGCGGCCTGCGCCTTGTCCTCGCCGGCCGCGAGCAGCCACACCTCACGCGCCGCCCGGATCGCCGGCAGCGTCAGCGAGATCCGGGTGGGCGGCGGCTTCGGCGAGCCGTGCACGCCGACCACCGTCCGCTCGCTCTCCCGGACCCCGGGCAGCTCCGGGAACAGCGACGCCACATGCGCGTCCGGGCCGACGCCCAGCAGCAGCACGTCGAACGCCGGGACCGGTCCGTGGTTCTCCGGGCCCGCCGCGTGCGCCAGCTCCTCCGCGTAGGCGGCGGCCGCCGCGTCCGCGTCGTTGCCGTACGGCCCGTCCGAGGCGGGCATGGCGTGCACCCGCTTCGGATCCAGCGGTACGGCGTCCAGCAGGGCCTCACGCGCCTGGGTGACGTTGCGTTCCGGATCGCCCTCGGGCAGGAACCGCTCGTCACCCCACCACAGGTCCAGGCGGGCCCAGTCGATCGCGTCCCGGGCGGGTGCGGCGGCCAGCGCCGCGAGGACGCCGTTGCCGTTGCGGCCGCCGGTGAGCACGACCGACGCCGAGCCACGAGATGCCTGCGCGTCCACGATCTTGGTGATGAGGCGGGCCGCGGCGGCCTGCGCCATCAGCTCCTTGTCGTGGTGCACGACCAGCTGCGGAGTGCTCACTTCGCCGCCGCCTTCCGCGTCGGGGACTTGCGGGCCGTCTTCGCCGCCGCCTTCTTCGCCGGCGCCTTCGCGGCCTCCTCGACGGGGGTCTCGACGGCGACGGGCTCCTCCGAGGCGGTGGACTCGTCGGCAGCGGTGGATTCCCCGGCGGGGGCCTCCTTCGCGGAGGTCTCCTTCCCGGAGTTCCCCTTCACGGCCCCGTCGTCGGAGGCCGCCGCCTCCTCCACCGCGTCCGCGTCGGCGTCGCTGTCCGCCGTGGCCGTGCCGCTGTTCAGCCGCTCCAGGCCGTACCGCAGCGCCGAGGCGTACGTGTCGTCCGGGTCCAGGCGCCGCAGCTCCTCCGCGATCAGCTCGGAGGTCTCCCGGCGCTTGAGCGCCACCGCCCGGTCGGGCTGGCCCTGGATGGAGAGCGTGGCCAGCGTGCCGTCCGCGCGGTCCAGGGCGATCGGACCGCAGTCGGTGTCCATGCGGACCGCCGTCAGACCGGGGCCGGCCGACAGCGAGCGCTTCACCGGCACGTCCAGCCGGTCCGCGAGCCACATCGCCAGCAGCTCGCAGCTCGGGTTGAACTCCTCGCCCTCCACCTCGACGGCCTGCACCGTGCAGGTCACCTGGTCCAGGGCGGCCGCGAGCATCGAACGCCACGGGGTGATCCGGGTCCAGGACAGGTCGGTGTCGCCGGGCGTGTAGGCGCGGGCGCGGGCCGCCAGCTCCCGGACCGGCTCCTCCGCCGCGTAGGAATCGGTGACCCGGCGCTGCGCGAGCGAGCCGAGCGGGTCGTTCGCCGGGTCGAGCGGGGCGTTCACCGGCCACCACACGACGACCGGCGCGTCCGGCAGCAGCAGCGGCAGGACCACCGACTGCGCCTGGCCGACGACCTCGCCGTACAGACGCAGCACGACCGTCTCGCCGGTGCCCGCCTCCGCGCCCACCCGCACCTCTGCGTCCAGGCGGGACTGGGTGCGGTCGCGCGGGGTGCGCGAGACCCGCTTGATGACCACCAGCGTGCGCGAGGGGTGCTCGCGCGAGGCGTCGCTGGCGGCCTTCAGGGCGTCGTAGGCGTTCTCCTCGTCGGTGACGATGACGAGGGTGAGCACCATGCCCACGGCCGGCGTGCCGATCGCGCGCCGGCCCTGCACCAGTGCCTTGTTGATCTTGCTGGCCGTGGTGTCCGTCAGGTCTATCCTCATGGCCGGCGCCAGCTCCGTCCGTCCCGCTCCAGCATCTCGTCGGCCTCGACCGGCCCCCAGGTGCCGGCCGGGTACTGCGCCGGCTTGCCCTGGGCCGCCCAGTACTGCTCGATCGGGTCGAGGATCTTCCAGGACAGCTCCACCTCCTCCGTACGCGGGAAGAGGTTGGCGTCGCCGAGCAGCACGTCCAGGATCAGGCGCTCGTACGCCTCCGGGCTGGACTCGGTGAAGGACTCGCCGTAGGCGAAGTCCATCGACACGTCCCGGATCTCCATGGACGTGCCCGGCACCTTCGAGCCGAAGCGCACCGTCACGCCCTCGTCCGGCTGGACGCGGATGACGATCGCGTTCTGGCCCAGCTCCTCCGTCGCCGTGGTGTCGAAGGGGGAGTGCGGCGCCCGCTGGAAGACCACCGCGATCTCGGTGACCCGGCGGCCCAGCCGCTTGCCGGTGCGCAGATAGAAGGGGACGCCCGCCCAGCGGCGGTTGTCGATGCCGAGCTTGATCGCGGCGTAGGTGTCGGTGGTGGAGCCGGGGTCGATGCCCTCCTCCTCCAGATAGCCGACGGCCTTCTCGCCGCCCTGCCAGCCCGCCGCGTACTGGGCGCGCACGGTGTCCCGGCCCAGGTCCTTGGGCAGCCGGACCGCGCCGAGCACCTTGGTCTTCTCCGCCGCGAGCGCGTCCGCGTCGAAGGAGGCGGGCTCCTCCATCGCGGTGAGCGCCATCAGCTGCAGCAGGTGGTTCTGGATGACGTCCCGGGCGGCGCCGATGCCGTCGTAGTAGCCGGCCCGGCCGCCGATGCCGATGTCCTCGGCCATCGTGATCTGCACGTGGTCGACGTACGACCGGTTCCAGATCGGCTCGAACATCTGGTTGGCGAAACGCAGCGCCAGGATGTTCTGGACCGTCTCCTTGCCCAGGTAGTGGTCGATGCGGAAGACCTGGTCCGAGGCGAAGACCTCGTGGACGATCCGGTTGAGTTCCTCGGCCGACTTCAGATCGTGGCCGAACGGCTTCTCGATGACCGCCCGCCGCCAGGAACCCTGGCTCTGGTCCGCCAGCCCGTGCTTCTTCAGCTGCTGGATCACCACCGGGAACGACTTCGGCGGCACCGACAGATAGAACGCGAAATTCCCGCCCGTGCCCTGCGCCTTGTCCAGCTCCTCGATGGTGCCGCGCAGCCGCTCGAAGGCCTCGTCGTCGTCGAAGGTGCCCTGGACGAACCGCATCCCCTGGATGAGCTGCTGCCACACCTCCTCGCGGAACGGCGTGCGCGAGTGCTCCTTGACGGCGTCGTGCACGACCTGGGCGAAGTCCTCGTGCTCCCAGTCGCGGCGGGCGAAGCCGACCAGCGAGAAGCCCGGCGGCAGCAGACCCCGGTTGGCGAGGTCGTACACCGCCGGCATGAGCTTTTTGCGCGACAGATCGCCCGTGACGCCGAAAATGACCAGACCCGACGGCCCCGCGATACGCGGGAGCCGTCGGTCTGCGGGGTCACGCAGCGGGTTGCTGCCCGTGAGCAGCGCTTTGCTGCTTGACAAAGTTTCAGCCCTCCGAGGGAGCCAGGCGCTCGAGCTCCGCCTGCGTCGACTTCAGCAGGTCGTTCCAGGACGCCTCGAACTTCTCGACGCCCTCCTTCTCCAGCAGCTCCACGACCTCGTCGTAGGAGATGCCCAGCTTCTCGACGGCGTCGAGGTCGGCGCGGGCCTGCTCGTAGGTGCCGGAGACGGTGTTGCCGGTGATCTCGCCGTGCTCCTCGGTGGCGAAGAGCGTGGCCTCCGGCATCGTGTTCACGGTGTTCGGCGCGACCAGCTCGTCGACGTACAGGGTGTCCTTGTACGCCTTGTCCTTCACCCCGGTGGAGGCCCACAGCGGACGCTGCTCGTGCGCGCCCGCCTTCTCCAGCGCCTGCCAGCGCTCGGAGGAGAAGACCTCCTCGTACGCCTGGTAGGCCAGGCGCGCGTTGGCGAGGGCGGCCTTGCCGCGCAGCGCCTTGGCCTCGTCGGTGCCCAGGGCGTCGATCCGCTTGTCGATCTCGGTGTCCACCCGGGAGACGAAGAAGGACGCCACGGAACGGATCTGCGACAGGTCCAGGCCGCGCTCCTTGGCCTTCTCCAGGCCGGTGAGGTAGGCGTCCATGACCTTGCGGTAGCGCTCCAGCGAGAAGATCAGCGTGACGTTGACGCTGATGCCGAGGCCGATGACCTCGGCGATCGCCGGGATGCCCGCCTCGGTGGCCGGGATCTTGATGAGCGTGTTGGGGCGGTCCACCAGCCACGCCAGCTGCTTGGCCTCGGCGACGGTCGCCTTGGTGTCGTGCGCGAGGCGCGGGTCGACCTCGATGGAGACCCGGCCGTCCTGGCCGTCGGTCGCGTCGTAGACGGGGCGCAGGATGTCGGCGGCGTCGCGGACGTCCGCCGTGGTGATCATGCGGATCGCCTCTTCGACGGTCACCTTGCGGGCGGCCAGGTCGCTCAGCTGCTGGTCGTAGCCGTCGCCCTGGGAGATCGCCTTCTGGAAGATCGTCGGGTTGGTGGTGACGCCCACGACGTGCTGCTCGTCGATCAGCTCGGCCAGGTTGCCGGACGTGATCCGCTTGCGCGACAGGTCGTCCAGCCAGATCGCGACGCCTTCGTCGGAGAGGCGCTTGAGTGCGTCTGTCATGGAAATTACATCTCCTACGTGTCGTGTGTGAGCGTCAGCGCTGGGCGGCTTCGAGGGATTCCCGGGCCTTGGCGGCCACGTTCTCGGCAGTGAAGCCGAACTCCCGGAAGAGCAGCTTGCCGTCCGCGGAAGCACCGAAGTGCTCCAGGGAAACGATGCGGCCGGCGTCCCCGACGTACTTGTGCCACGTGAGACCCACGCCGGCCTCCACGGCGACACGAGCCTTCACGGACGGGGGCAGCACGCTGTCCCGGTACCCCTGGTCCTGCTGCTCGAACCACTCCACGCACGGCATGGACACGACCCGGGTCGGGATGCCGGCGGCCTGGAGCTGCTCGCGCGCCTCCACAGCCACGTGCACCTCGGAACCGGTTGCGATCAGCAGGACCTGCGCCTCGCCGCCTTCGGCCTCGAACAGCACGTAGCCACCGCGCGCGGCGTCGTCGTCGGGCTCGTAGGTCGGCACGCCCTGGCGGGTGAGGACCAGGCCGTGCGGCTGGCCCTTGCCGAACTCCTTCGTCCAGCGGCGGAGGATCTCCCGCCAGGCGATGGCGGTCTCGTTGGCGTCGGCCGGGCGCACGATGTTCAGGCCCGGGATGGCGCGCAGCGACGCGAGGTGCTCGACCGGCTGGTGGGTCGGGCCGTCCTCGCCGAGGCCGATGGAGTCGTGCGTCCACACGTACGTCACCGGCAGGTGCATGAGGGCCGACAGCCGCACCGCGTTGCGCATGTAGTCGGAGAACACCAGGAAGGTGCCGCCGTAGATGCGGGTGTTGCCGTGCAGGGCGATGCCGTTCATCTCCGCGGCCATCGCGTGCTCGCGGATGCCGAAGTGGATGGTGCGGCCGTACGGGCTGGCCTCGGGCAGCGGGTTGCCCTCGGGCAGGAACGACGACGTCTTGTCGATCGTCGTGTTGTTGGAGCCGGCGAGGTCGGCCGAGCCGCCCCACAGCTCCGGGATCACCGCGCCGAGCGCCTGGAGGATCTTGCCGGACGCGGCACGGGTCGCGACGCCCTTGCCGGTCTCGAAGACCGGGAGCTTCTCCTCCCAGCCGGTGGGCAGCTCGCCCTTGGCGATGCGGTCGAACTCCGCGGCGCGCTCGGGGTTGGCGTCACGCCACTCCTGGAAGGACTTCTCCCAGTCCGCCTTGAAGCGGCGGCCGCGCTCCAGCGCCTGCCGGGTGTGCTCGATGACCTCGTCGGCGACCTCGAAGGACTTCTCCGGGTCGAAGCCGAGGACGCGCTTGGTGGCCGCGACCTCCTCGTCGCCCAGCGCCGAGCCGTGCGCGGCCTCGGTGTTCTGGGCGTTCGGGGCGGGCCAGGCGATGATCGAGCGCATCGCGATGAAGGACGGCCGGTCGGTGACGGCCTTGGCCTCCTGGATCGCGGCGAAGATCGCCTCCGGGTCCAGGTCGCCGTTCTCCTTGGCCTCCACCCGCTGCACGTGCCAGCCGTAGGCCTCGTAGCGCTTGACGGTGTCCTCGGACACGGCCGTCTCGGTGTCGCCCTCGATCGAGATGTGGTTGTCGTCCCACAGCAGGATCAGGTTGCCGAGCTTCTGGTGGCCGGCCAGCGAGGACGCCTCCGCGGAGATGCCCTCCTGCAGGCAGCCGTCACCGGCGATGCAGTAGACGAAGTGGTCGAACGGGGAGGTGCCGGGGGCGGCCTCCGGGTCGAACAGACCGCGCTCGTAGCGGGCCGCCATCGCCATGCCGACGGCGTTGGCGACACCCTGGCCGAGCGGGCCGGTGGTGGTCTCCACGCCGGTGGTGTGGCCGTACTCCGGGTGACCCGGGGTCTTGGAGCCCCAGGTGCGGAAGGACTTCAGATCGTCCAGCTCCAGGCCGAAGCCGGCCAGGTACAGCTGGGTGTAGAGGGTCAGGGAGGAGTGGCCGGCGGACAGCACGAAGCGGTCGCGTCCGACCCAGTCCGCGTCGGCGGGGTCGTGCCGCATCACCTTCTGGAAGAGGGTGTAGGCGGCCGGAGCCAGGCTCATCGCCGTACCGGGATGGCCGTTGCCGACCTTCTGTACGGCGTCGGCGGCCAGGACGCGGGCGGTGTCCACGGCCCGCTGGTCCAGTTCGGTCCACTCGAAGTCTGTGGTGGTCGGCTTGGTGCTCACCCTTTTCAGGGCTCCTCTCCACATGTCGAATACCGGTCTGGTCGGGCGTGTGCCCACCGGTCGCCGGTGCACTGGGCGCCCACCGGCCGCTGTCGAGCCTACCCCCGTAAAGACGTGCGTTTTTCCCCGTCAATACAGACTGCCGGGACTGAGTGCGATCCGCCTCCCGACTGGGCCGTAAGGCATTCAGCACATGAATACGGAGCCGCTCATCTGACCGCTCAATCGAGCTTCGGTATGCGCGGAAGAAAGCATTCCGCAATCGCGCCCGCGATGCCGGGAACGCTCACCTTCCGGTGGAGCCCCGCGGACCGGATCGATCACCGCCCCGGCGGCGGAACGATCACCGCCCGGCGGCGGCCGGCGGGCCCGGGAACGATCACCCCCGCCAACACGACCCCACCCCCGCGAAGGCCGGGGTATGGGCAACGTCTAAAGTGGCGTGGTACGCGCGAGCCTTTACCGCCACTTCACACGGGAAGGCTCGCTGGGATGTCTCTGTCAGGGGTGTGCGTGACGGCCGTTGAATCCCGTCCACCGGGCGTGCTCGGGAGTGATGAGCGCCCGACCCACCGGCCGTTCGGGGCCCGTGTCAAGGCGTTCGTGGCGCTGACCAAGCCGCGGATCATCGAACTGCTGCTCATCACCACCGTTCCGGTGATGTTCCTGGCGCAGCAGGGTGTGCCGGACCTGAAGCTGGTGCTGCTCACCTGCCTCGGCGGCTACCTGTCCGCCGGCGGCGCCAACGCGCTGAACATGTACATCGACCGCGACATCGACGCGCTGATGGACCGCACGTCGCAGCGTCCGCTGGTCACCGGCATGGTCAGCCCGCGCGAGTGCCTGGCGTTCGGCATCACCCTCGCGGTGGTCTCGACGTTGCTGTTCGGCCTCACCGTGAACTGGCTCAGCGCCTGGCTCTCCCTCGGCGCGCTCCTCTTCTACGTCGTCGTCTACACGATGATCCTCAAGCGCCGCACCGCGCAGAACATCGTCTGGGGCGGCATCGCCGGCTGCATGCCCGTGCTGATCGGCTGGACGGCGGTCAAGGACTCCCTGACCTGGGCGCCGGTCATCCTCTTCCTGGTCATCTTCTTCTGGACGCCGCCGCACTACTGGCCGCTGTCGATGAAGGTCAAGGACGACTACGCGCGCGTCGGCGTGCCGATGCTGCCGGTCATCGCCTCCAACAAGGTCGTCGCCAAGCAGATCGTGCTCTACAGCTGGGTGATGGTGGCCGTCTCGCTGCTGCTGACCCCGCTGGGTTACACCGGCTGGTTCTACACGGCCGTGGCGCTGGCCTCGGGCGGCTGGTGGCTGTGGGAGGCGCACGCGCTGCAGAACCGGGCGAAGGCCGAGGTCACGGGCGCGAAGCTGAAGGAGATGCGGCTGTTCCACTGGTCCATCACGTACGTGTCGCTGCTGTTCGTGGCGGTCGCGGTGGACCCGTTCCTGCGCTGAACCGACCTTTCAGGACATCCCGGGCGGGGTGGGTGGCATACGCCACGCACCCCGCCCGTCGCCGTTCCCGCTACCGCTGAGTAGCATCCTGACCATGGCAGACACGCAGCAGGTTGACGCGAAGGCCGAGCGCACGGCGGACAAGCTCGCCCAGCGGATCAGCGCCTTCTCCAAGGCGCACGGCGGCGCCGAGGGCCAGGTGGCCTACATCGGCGAGCGCGGCGCGCGGATCGTCCTCGTCGGCGAGGACGGCGGCTGGGGCGACCTGGTGGCCCCGTCGTACGAGATCGCCGAGAAGGCCGTCGAGAAGTCCGGCATCACCGCCCACGAGGCGTTCGACGGCGAGTTCGCGGCCAAGGTGACCACGGGCGCGTACGAGTGGAAGCGGATGGCCGGCATTCAGGTGGGCGGCTGAGCATCACCTCCGCCCGGGTTCACCCGTTAGGACGGGTAGCGCACCGCGTCCGTCAGGGGGAACCCGGATGATCGAAACGCCGTCCCTCGTGGACCAGTACTGCCACGGCGTACTGAGAACGGAGCTGGGCCTCGGCACCTTCGAGGCCCAGCTGGCCCGCACCGAGGGACCACCGGCGCCGGGCACCACCCTCTTCGACACCCAGACCGGTTTCGCCGTACGGCGCTGGTGTCCGCCCCTGCTCGGCCTGGAACCGCACTGCCCGCCCGCCCGCTATCTGGCCCGGCGCCGCGAGCTGGGCGTCCTGGAGGCCGGCCGCCGGCTGCTGCGCGGCAGCGGCATCACGACGTATCTCGTCGACACCGGCCTGCCCGGCGACCTCACCGGGCCCGCCGAGATGGCCACCGCCGGCGACGCCGCCGCCCACGAGATCGTCCGGCTCGAACAACTCGCGGAGCAGGTCGCCGACACCTCCGGGACCGTCGAGTCCTTCCTCGCCAACCTCGCCGAATCGGTGCACGGCGCCGCCGCGGACGCCGTCGCCTTCACCTCGGTGGCGGGCATACGGCACGGTCTCGCGCTCGCGCCGGAGCCGCCCGGGCCGGGGGAGGTGCGGGGCGCCGCCGGACGCTGGCTGGCCGGCCGCCGCGTCGGGGGCGAGCTGAGCGATCCGGTGCTGCTGCGCCACCTGCTGTGGATCGCGGTGGCCTCCGGGCTGCCGCTGCAGCTGCACGCCGGGCTGGGGGAGCCGGGGCAGCGCACCGACCGCACCGACCCCGTGCTGCTCACCGACTTCGTCCGCGCCACCGCCGGCCTCGGCACCGACCTGATCCTGCTGCACGGCTACCCCTACCACCGGCACGCCGCCCATCTCGCCGGGGTCTTCCCGCACGTCTACGCCGACGCGGGCGCCGCGCTGGTGCGCACCGGTGCCCGGGCGGCGAGCGTCCTCGCCGAGGTGCTGGAACTCGCGCCCTTCGGCAAGATCCTCTTCTCCAGCGGAGGGCGCGGCCTGCCCGAACTGCACGTCGTCGCGGCCCGTCTCTTCCGCGAGGCCCTCGGCCGGGTCCTGGGCGGCTGGGTGGCCGAGGACGCGTGGTCCCTCCAGGACGCGCAACGCGTCGCGCTCATGCTGGCGTCGGGGAACGCGGAGCGGGTGTACGGGCTGCGGTGACCGAGGCCTGTGGCGGGTCGTTGACCCGGGTGGCGTGCGCCGCCCGCGGGGGTGGTCCGTACTGGACGTACCCGATGACTCCTTGCGCGAGTCGCTCCCCGCCTCGCGCGGCGCGCGCCTTCGTCAGCCGGAGGCCGGCTCGAGCCGGTCCGCGGGTGCCGGTACGGACGCAGCCGGGTCGATGCCGGGGCGCTCGCGCAGCGCCAGCAGCACCCGCAGGACGCCGATCCACATCAGGGCCGAGCCCAGCATGTGCAAGCCGACCAGGGCTTCCGGCAGCTTGGTGAAGTACTGGATGTAACCCACAGCGCCCTGGCCCAGCAGGATCAGGAACAGATCCCGCGTCCGCGCCAGCGGGCCCTTGGGCGCGTCGACCGCCTTGAGCACGAACCACAGCGCGAACGTCAGCGTGACCACGATCCACGCCAGGACGGCGTGCAGCTTGGCGACCGCCTCCCAGTCCACCGGGATGCGGTCCACCTCGCTGGAGTCACCCGCGTGCGGCCCGGCGCCGGTCACCACGGTGCCGACCGCGATCAGCAGCACGGAGGCGACCAGCAGGAACCACACCAGCTGCTGCACGGACTTGCCGACCAGCGGCCGGGGCGCCCCGTCGCCCTCCCGGGTGCGCTGCCACATCACCGTCGCCACGGCGATCAGGGCGGTGGAGAGCAGGAAGTGCGCGGCGACCGTGTACGGGTTCAGGCCGACGAGGACGACGATGCCGCCGAGCACGGCGTTGCCCATGACGATCCAGAACTGGGCCCAGCCCAGCCGGGTCAGGCTGCGCCGCCAGGGCTTCTGCGAGCGGGCCGCGATGATCGCCCAGCCGACGGCCGCGCACAGCACGTACGTCAGCATGCGGTTGCCGAACTCGATCGCGCCGTGGAAGCCCATCGCGCTGGTCGCGGTCAGCGAGTCGTCGGTGCACTTGGGCCAGGTCGGGCAGCCCAGCCCGGAGCTGGTCAGGCGCACGGCGCCGCCGGTGACCACGATGATCACGGCCATGACGACGGCGGACAGGGCCGCCCGCTGGACCGTCTTGTGGGTCGGCGTCCAGCGTGCGGCGATGAAGGCGAGCGGGTTGCGCGCGGCCGCGGTGGCGTCGGCGCGGGTCAGCTTTGGCACGCCGTCCATGGTAGGCGCCTGCTTGTGCACGCTTTCACGAGGGTCCATCGGCGCCTACTCCCAGCGGAAGAACTTCCCGGCGGCCGCGAGTCCCGCGACCGCCCACACGGCGAGGATCCCGAGGTCGCCCCAGGGCATCCCGGCCCCGTGCTGGAGCACGTCCCGCAGGCCGTCGGACAGGGCGGAGATGGGCAGCAGGGCCAGCACGTCCTGGACGCCGGCGGGGAACTTGTCCAGCGGCACGATCACCCCGCCGCCGACGAGCAGCAGCAGGAAGACGAGGTTGGCGGCGGCCAGGGTGGCCTCGGCCTTGAGGGTGCCGGCCATCAGCAGGCCGAGCCCGGAGAAGGCGGCCGTGCCGGCGATCAGCAGGAGCAGCACGGCGAACGGGTTGCCGTGCGGCGACCAGCCCAGCGCGAAGGCGATCACGGTGAGCAGGATCACCTGGAGCACCTCGGTGACCAGCACGGACGCCGTCTTCGCGGTCATCAGGGCCCAGCGGGGCAGCGGCGAGGACGCCAGCCGCTTGAGCACGCCGTAGCGGCGCTCGAAGCCGGTGGCGATGGCCTGCCCGGTGAACGCCGTGGACATCACGGCGAGGGCCAGGATGCCCGGGGCGAGGAAGTCGACGGCCTTGCCCGCGCCGGTGTCGACGATGTCGACGGAGCTGAAGAGCGCCAGCAGCAGGGTCGGGATGATCACGGTGAGCAGCAGCTGTTCGCCGTTGCGCAGCAGCATCCGCGTCTCCAGTGCCGCCTGGGCCGCGATCATGCGGGACAGCGGCGCCGCCCCGGGGCGCGGGGTGTAGGTGCCGGTGGCGGTCACGAGCGCAGCTCCTTGCCGGTGAGTTCCAAGAAGACGTCCTCGAGGGTGTGGCGTTCGACCGAGATCTTGTCCGGCATCACCCCGTGCTGGGCGCACCAGGAGGTGACGGTCGCGAGCAGCTGCGGGTCGACCTTGCCGTTCACCCGGTAGGACCCGGGGCTCAGCTCGGCGGCCGAGCAGTCGGCCGGGAGCGCCTTGAGCAGGGAGGCGACGTCGAGGCCGGGGCGGCCGGAGAAGCGCAGCGTGTTCTCGGCGCCGCCCTTGCACAGCTCCTCGGGGGAGCCCTGGGCGATCACCCGGCCCGCGTCGATGATGGCGACGTCGTCGGCGAGCTGCTCGGCCTCCTCCATGTAGTGCGTGGTGAGGATCACGGAGACCCCGTCGGCGCGCAGGTCGCGGACCAGGTCCCAGGTGGCGCGGCGGGCCTGCGGGTCGAGGCCGGCGGTGGGCTCGTCGAGGAAGACCAGTTCGGGGCGGCCGACGACGGCCATGGCGAGCGCGAGCCGCTGCTGCTGACCGCCGGACAGGCGCCGGTAGGAGGTGCGGCCGCAGGAGCCGAGCCCGAGCCGCTCGACGAGCGCGTCGACGTCGAGGGGGTGGGCGTGCAGCTTGGCCATGTGCCGCAGCATCTCGTCGGCCCGGGCGCCGGAGTAGACGCCGCCGGACTGGAGCATCACGCCGATCCGGGGCCGCAGGTCAGCCGAGTCCCGGACGGGGTCGAGGCCCAGGACACGCACCGTGCCGGCGTCCGGCTTCCGGTACCCCTCGCAGGTCTCGACCGTGGTCGTCTTGCCGGCGCCGTTGGGGCCGAGGACGGCGGTCACGCCCGCCCGGGCCACCAGGTCGAGGCCGTCCACCGCGGTTTTCGTGCCGTACCGCTTCACCAGGGCCTGGACCTGGACGACGGGCTCATCTCGCATGGCACCCGAGTCTAGGGAGCCGGGAACGCCCGCGGACGCGCGGGTGCCGAACTGCCCGCCCGCCCTGTCCGCTCACCCGGGGCGCCGGGGATCTCCGCTCACCCGGGGCGCCGGGGATCTCCGCTCACCCGGGGCGCCGGGGATCTCCGCTCACCCGGGGCGGCCCGGGATCTCCTCCTCGCGCGGCCGGTGGACCGGCAGCCAGCGTTCCGCGTAGGCCACCGCGTCCGCGACGGGGAACAGCCGGGCCTCGGCCGCGCCCACCCGTCCGCGCACGACCGGGCGGTCCCGCTCGAAGTCGTGACCGAGTTCGTCGAAGCGGTCGGAGGTGATCGACACCTCGATCACCGTCTCCCAGCCCCCGCCCGGCGCCGGCCGGCCGACCTCGGTCAGGGGGGAGGGGATGCGGTATTCGGCCAGGTGGAAGGCGGTGCACGAGTCGTAGCCGGCGCCGAGCAGCAGGACCCGCGCGCCGAGCCTCTCCAGCTTCGCCAGCGGGCTGCTCTCCCCGAGGCGGCAGTCGGGGGCGTGGCCCTCGGTGATCCGCGCCGCGCACGGGCCGATCGCCGCGAACGAGGTCTGGGGGTGGGCGCTGCGCAGGGCGCCGGGCCAGGTGCGCACGGTCTCCGGGATCACGCCGACCCCTCGGCTCGGGGTGACGCCGGGGTCGTACGGCGGCATGGTGGCGCGGATCGTGTCCCACCACGCGCGGGGCACCGGGGGATTGCTCCACAGCGCCGGGTCGGACAGGTCGCCGGTCTGGGTGGGGACCACCAGGGTGCCGGTGGGGCCGAGCGCGTCGAGCAGGCCGCGTACCACCGCGACGGGGCCGCCGTTCACCCAGCCGAGCGAACGCAGCGAGGAGTGCACCAGAAGGATCTCGCCGGGCCGCACGCCGAGGTGCCGCAGCTGTGTGGCCACGGTGTCTCGTGTGACCAGTGGGCCGGTGAGAGGCGTCGTCGGCATGGCACCGCAGTCTCGCCCACGACCTGCGCGGACGCCACCCTTTTGATCGATCAAAGATCGTTTGCGCAGGTCAGATTAGGTATGCCTAAGTGACGCAGGGCACCATCCGCCCGCCGGGACGCCGCTTGTCACGCTCGGAGGAATTACGCAACAATGGCGTTGTGAAAAACGTCGGCGAGGCTCGGGAGACCCCCACGGGGACCCCGCAGGAGGAGCTCGCGGCTGGGATGCGCTCGGATCGCTCGACGCGCAACCGGGTCGCGCGGTCGATCCTGGACCACGGCCCGTCGACCGTCGCCGAGCTGGCCACGCGGCTGGGCCTCACCCAGGCGGCCGTACGGCGCCATCTGGACGCGCTCGTCGCCGACGACGTCGTGGAGCCGCGCGAGCAGCGGGTGTACGGCACGCGCACGCGCGGGCGCCCCGCGAAGGTCTTCGCGCTCACCGACTGCGGCCGCGACGCCTTCGACCAGTCCTACGACAAGCTCGCCGCCGACGCCATGCGCTGGATCGCCGAGCGGGAGGGCGGCCGCGAGGCCGTCGCCGCGTTCGCCCGCGCCCGGATCGCCGCGCAGGCCGGCGCCTACCGCGCGGCGGTCGAGGCCGCGCCCCCGGAGAAGCGCACCGAAGCGCTGGCCAAGGCCCTGAGCACGGACGGGTACGCTGCTACCGCGCGGAGCGCGCCCGTCGGTGAGCAGCTGTGCCAGCACCACTGCCCGGTCGCCCACGTCGCCGAGCAGTTCCCGCAGCTGTGCGAGGCCGAGACGGAATTTTTCGCCGAGCTTCTCGGTACGCATGTGCAGCGGCTCGCGACCATCGCCCACGGCGACGGCGTCTGCACGACCTTCATCCCCAAGATCGATCCCAAGACCGATCCCACGTTGTCCACTGACGCATCTGCAAGCACGGCCGGGAGGAACCCCGCATGACTCTCCCCACGGAGACTGCCCACCCTGAGCTCGAGGGCCTGGGCAAGTACGAATACGGCTGGGCCGACCGCGACGAAGCCGGTGCGTCGGCGCGGCGTGGTCTGAACGAGGACGTCGTCCGTGACATCTCGTCCAAGAAGGACGAGCCGGAGTGGATGACGAAGCTTCGCCTCAAGGGGCTGAGGCTCTTCGAGAAGAAGCCCATGCCGAACTGGGGCTCGGACCTGTCGGGGATCGACTTCGACAACATCAAGTACTTCGTGCGCTCCACGGAGAAGCAGGCGGAGTCCTGGGAGGACCTGCCCGAGGACATCAAGAACACCTACGACAAGCTGGGCATCCCGGAGGCCGAGAAGAAGCGCCTCGTCGCCGGTGTCGCCGCCCAGTACGAGTCGGAGGTCGTCTACCACCAGATCCGCGAGGACCTGGAGGAGCAGGGCGTCATCTTCCTCGACACCGACACCGCGCTGAAGGAGCACCCGGAGCTCTTCAAGGAGTACTTCGGCACGGTCATCCCGGCCGGTGACAACAAGTTCGCCGCGCTGAACACCGCCGTGTGGTCCGGTGGCTCCTTCATCTACGTGCCGAAGGGCGTGCATGTCGAGATCCCGCTGCAGGCCTACTTCCGGATCAACACCGAGAACATGGGCCAGTTCGAGCGGACCCTGATCATCGTCGACGAGGGCGCCTACGTGCACTACGTCGAGGGTTGTACGGCCCCGATCTACAAGTCGGACTCGCTGCACTCCGCGGTCGTCGAGATCATCGTCAAGAAGAACGCCCGCTGCCGCTACACGACCATCCAGAACTGGTCGAACAACGTCTACAACCTGGTCACCAAGCGCGCCGTGGCCTACGAGGGCGCGACCATGGAGTGGGTCGACGGCAACATCGGCTCCAAGGTGACGATGAAGTACCCGGCCGTCTACCTGATGGGCGAGCACGCCAAGGGCGAGACCCTGTCCATCGCCTTCGCCGGCGAGGGCCAGCACCAGGACGCCGGCGCCAAGATGGTCCACATGGCGCCGAACACCTCCTCCAACATCGTCTCCAAGTCGGTGGCGCGCGGTGGCGGCCGTACGTCCTACCGCGGTCTGATCGAGATCGGCGAGGGCGCCGCCGGGTCGAAGTCCAACGTGCTGTGCGACGCGCTGCTCGTGGACACCATCTCCCGGTCGGACACCTACCCTTACGTCGACGTCCGCGAGGACGACGTGTCCATGGGCCACGAGGCCACCGTCTCCAAGGTCTCCGAGGACCAGCTCTTCTACCTGATGAGCCGCGGTCTCGCCGAGGACGAGGCGATGGCGATGATCGTGCGCGGCTTCGTCGAGCCGATCGCCAAGGAGCTGCCCATGGAGTACGCGCTGGAGCTCAACCGGCTGATCGAGCTGCAGATGGAGGGCGCGGTCGGCTAATCCCCGGCCCGGGGCGGCCCCCGCGCCGCCCCGCCGTCCCCGTCAAGCCCCATACGTAACGGAAAGCGAGCACTACGACAGCCATGGCTGAGGCCCAGAACTCCCCCACCCTCGAATCCACTCGGGCGGGGGGACCCCCACCCTTGGGGTCGACGACCTCCGGCGCCATCGCGGTGGCCGGGGAGTCCACCGTCGCCACCCGCATGAGCGCCCCGCCCTCCTTCGACGTCGCGGACTTCCCGGTCCCGCACGGCCGTGAGGAGGAGTGGCGGTTCACCCCGCTGGAGCGCCTGCGCGGGCTGCACGACGGCACCGCCACCACCTCCGGCGACGGTGTGAAGGTCGACGTGCAGGCCCCCGAGGGCGTCATCGTCGAGACCGTCGGCCGCGACGACGCGCGGCTCGGCAAGGCGGGCACGCCGGTGGACCGCGTCGCCGCCCAGGCGTACTCGTCCTTCGAGAAGGCCTCGGTCGTGACCGTGCCGAAGGAGACCGTCCTCACCGAGCCGATCCGCATCGCGGTGCACGGCGAGGGCGGCACCCGCTTCGGTCACCAGGTCGTCGAGCTGGGCGCGTTCGCCGAGGCCGTCGTGGTCATCGACCACACCGGTGACGCGGTGCTCGCCGCCAACGTCGACTACATCCTCGGCGACGGCGCCAAGCTGACCGTCGTCTCCGTGCAGGACTGGGACGACAAGTCCGTGCACGTGGCCCAGCACAACGCGCTGATCGGCCGCGACGCCTCCTTCAAGTCGGTCGTCGTCACCTTCGGCGGCGACGTCGTCCGCCTGCACCCGCGCGTCAGCTACGCCGGCCCCGGCGGCGAGGCCGAGCTGTTCGGCCTGTACTTCACGGACGCCGGCCAGCACCAGGAGCACCGCCTCCTGGTCGACCACAACGTGCCGCACTGCAAGTCCAACGTCGTCTACAAGGGCGCGCTGCAGGGCGACGAGGCGCACGCGGTGTGGATCGGCGACGTGCTCATCGAGGCCGCGGCCGAGGGCACCGACACCTACGAGATGAACCGCAACCTGGTCCTCACGGACGGCGCGCGCGTCGACTCGGTGCCGAACCTGGAGATCGAGACCGGCGAGATCGTCGGCGCCGGCCACGCCTCCGCCACCGGCCGCTTCGACGACGAGCAGCTGTTCTACCTGATGGCCCGTGGCATCCCGGAGCACGAGGCCCGCCGCCTGGTCGTGCGCGGCTTCTTCGCCGAGCTGGTCCAGCAGATCGGCGTCGCCGACATCGAGGAGCGCCTGATCGCGAAGATCGAGCAGGAGCTGGAGGCCTCGGTCGCATGACCTTCGTACGCGCCTGTGGCGTCAGCGAGCTGGAGGAGGACACCCCGAAGCGGGTGGAACTCGACGGCACGCCCGTGTCCATCGTGCGGACCGAGGGCGAGGTCTACGCGATCCACGACATCTGCTCGCACGCGAACGTCTCCCTCTCCGAGGGCGAGGTCGACGACTGCCACATCGAGTGCTGGCTGCACGGCTCGCGCTTCGACCTGCGCTCCGGCAAGCCCGACAGTCTTCCGGCGACGCGTCCCGTCCCCGTATACCCCGTAAAGATCGAAGGGGACGACGTGCTCGTCTCCCTCTCCCAGGAGTCCTGAGGCACCCATGGCAACGCTTGAAATCCGAGACCTGCACGTCACCGTCGAGGCCGACAACGCCACGAAGGAGATCCTCAAGGGCGTCGACCTCACCGTGAAGCAGGGCGAGACGCACGCCATCATGGGCCCCAACGGCTCGGGCAAGTCGACCCTCGCCTACTCGCTCGCGGGTCACCCGAAGTACACCATCACCGGCGGCACCGTCACCCTGGACGGCGAGGACGTGCTGGAGATGAGCGTCGACGAGCGCGCCCGCGCGGGCCTGTTCCTGGCGATGCAGTACCCGGTCGAGGTCCCCGGCGTCTCGGTCTCCAACTTCCTGCGCACCTCCGCCACCGCCGTGCGCGGCGAGGCCCCCAAGCTGCGCACCTGGGTGAAGGAGGTCAAGGAGGCCATGGAGCGCCTCAACATGGACCCCTCCTTCGCCGAGCGCAACGTGAACGAGGGCTTCTCCGGCGGTGAGAAGAAGCGTCACGAGATCCTCCAGCTGGAGCTGCTCAAGCCGAAGGTCGCGATCCTCGACGAGACCGACTCCGGCTTGGACGTCGACGCCCTGCGCATCGTCTCCGAGGGCGTCAACCGCGTCCGCGAGACCGGCGAGGTCGGCACCCTGCTGATCACGCACTACACGCGCATCCTGCGCTACATCAAGCCCGACCACGTCCACGTGTTCGCCGGCGGGCGGATCGTCGAGTCCGGCGGTGCCGAGCTCGCCGACCAGCTCGAGGCCGAGGGCTACGACAAGTACGTGAAGGGTGGCGCATCCGCGTGACACAGCTGCCGGGCCTCCTCGACACCGAGGCGATCCGCAAGGACTTCCCGATCCTGGACCGCGTGCTCCACGACGGCAGGAAGCTGGTGTACCTGGACAACGCGGCGACCTCGCAGACGCCGCGCCAGGTCCTCGACGTGCTCTCCGAGTACTACGAGCAGCACAACGCCAACGTCCACCGCGGCGTGCACGTCCTCGCCGAGGAGGCCACGGCGCTGTACGAGGGTGCGCGGGACAAGGTCGCCGAGTTCATCAACGCACCCAGCCGCGACGAGGTGATCTTCACCAAGAACGCCTCCGAGTCGCTGAACCTCGTGGCCAACATGCTCGGCTGGGCCGACGAGCCCTACCGGGTGGACCGCGAGACCGAGATCGTCATCACGGAGATGGAGCACCACTCCAACATCGTGCCGTGGCAGCTGCTCGCGCAGCGCACGGGCGCGAAGCTGAAGTGGTTCGGCCTCACCGACGACGGCCGCCTCGACCTGTCCAACATCGACGAGATCATCACCGAGAAGACGAAGATCGTCTCCTTCGTGCTGGTCTCCAACATCCTGGGCACGGTCAACCCGGTCGAGGCGATCGTGCGCCGCGCCCAGGAGGTCGGCGCCCTGGTCTGCATCGACGCCTCGCAGGCCGCGCCGCACATGCCGCTGGACGTGCAGGCGCTGCAGGCCGACTTCGTGGCCTTCACCGGCCACAAGATGTGCGGCCCGACCGGCATCGGCGTGCTGTGGGGCCGCCAGGAGCTGCTGGAGGACCTGCCCCCGTTCCTGGGCGGCGGCGAGATGATCGAGACCGTCTCGATGCACTCCTCCACCTACGCCCCGGCGCCGCACAAGTTCGAGGCGGGCACCCCGCCGATCGCGCAGGCGGTCGGGCTGGGCGCCGCGATCGACTACCTCAACTCGATCGGCATGGCCAAGGTCCTCGCCCACGAGCACGCGCTGACCGAGTACGCGGTGCAGCGGCTGGCGCAGGTCCCGGACCTGAGGATCATCGGCCCCACCACGGCCGAGGACCGCGGTGCGGCGATCTCCTTCACGCTCGGTGACATCCACCCGCACGACGTGGGCCAGGTCCTCGACGAGCAGGGCATCGCGGTCCGTGTCGGTCACCACTGCGCGCGGCCGGTCTGCCTCCGCTACGGAATTCCTGCGACCACGCGAGCGTCGTTCTATCTGTACTCCACGCCGGCCGAGATCGACGCTCTGGTCGACGGTCTGGAGCACGTACGGAACTTCTTCGGCTGAGGGGCGTGAACTCAAAACCGTGAAGCTGGACTCGATGTACCAGGAAGTCATCCTGGACCACTACAAGAACCCGCACGGCCGGGGCTTGCGGGATGGCGACGCCGAGGTGCACCACGTCAACCCGACGTGCGGCGACGAGATCACGCTCCGCGTCAAGTACGACGGAACGACGATCGCGGACGTCTCGTACGAGGGCCAGGGCTGCTCCATCAGCCAGGCCTCGGCCTCCGTGCTGAACGAGCTGCTGGTCGGCAAGGAGCTGTCCGACGCGCAGAGGATCCAGGAGACCTTCCTGGAGCTGATGCAGTCCAAGGGCAGGATCGAGCCCGACGACACGATGGAGGACCTCCTGGAGGACGCGGTCGCGTTCGCCGGGGTGTCCAAGTACCCGGCACGGGTCAAGTGCGCCCTCCTCAGCTGGATGGCGTGGAAGGACGCGACGGCCCAGGCGCTGGGCGGCGCCGACGCCGAAAGGAAGACGGCATGACCGACACCGCTGAGATGAAGCCGGCCTCGGAGGAGGAGCTCCGCGAGGCGCTGATGGACGTCGTCGACCCCGAGCTGGGCATCGACGTCGTCAACCTCGGCCTGATCTACGGCATCCACATCGACGACGCGAACATCGCGACCGTCGACATGACGCTGACCTCGGCGGCCTGCCCGCTGACCGACGTGATCGAGGACCAGGCCAAGTCCGCCACGGACGGCCTGGTCAACGAGCTGCGCATCAACTGGGTCTGGATGCCGCCGTGGGGCCCGGACAAGATCACCGACGACGGCCGCGAGCAGCTGCGGGCGCTCGGTTTCAACGTCTGACGGCCACCGGCCACCGGCCGGCGCATGAAAAGGGCGGCACCTTCGGGTGCCGCCCTTTTCGTGTCCGCGTCTCGCGCCGCCGCCCACCCATGTGTACGGTCGTACACATGGGATACCTCACGCTCGTCGCCGCCATCGCCGCCGAGGTGGCCGCGACCACGGCCCTGAAGTACAGCGACGGCTTCAGCAGACTGTGGCCCTCCGTGCTGACCGCACTCGGCTACGTCGTCTCCTTCGTCCTGCTCGCCCAGACCCTGAAGTCGGTGTCGGTGGGCACCGCCTACGCCATCTGGTCCGGTCTGGGCACCGCGAGCATCGCGGCGATCGGGCTGATCTTCTTCGGCGAGGGCCTGGGCGCGGCGAAGATCGCCGGGATCCTGCTGATCATCGCCGGGGTGGCGGTGCTCAACCTCGGGGGCGCCCACTGATGGCCCGGCGCTACGACCCCGAGCGGCGGCAGCGGATCATCGACGCGGCCCTGCGGGTGGCCGGCGACAAGGGGCTGGCCGGGCTCAGCCACCGCAGCGTCGCCGCCGAGGCCGACGTGCCGCTCGGCTCCACGACGTACCACTTCGCGAGCCTGGACGATCTGATGGTCGCCGCGCTGCGGCAGGCCAACGAGGGCTTCGACGCACTGCTCGCCGCGCGCGGCGGCCTGACCGACGAGGGCTGCGACCTGGCGGCCGAACTCGCCGCCCTGCTCGGCGAGTGGCTGTCCCGCGAGCGCGCCGGCGTGGAACTGGAGTACGAGCTCTACCTCGCCGCCCTGCGCCGGCCCGCCCTGCGCCCGATCGCCGCGGAGTGGGTGAAGAGCGTCGTCGAGCGCCTCTCCGGGCGCACCGACCCGGTCACCGCGCGGGCCCTCGCGGCGCTGATGGACGGGATCTGCCTCCAGGTGCTGCTGACGGAGGCGGAGTACGACGAGGCCTACGCGCGGGAGGTGCTGGCGCGGATGATCCCCGACGGCGGTCAGGAGCTTGTCGACTGACGGGTGGTCAGCTCTCCTGGGTGTCCCGCGCGAGCCGGCCGATCTGGTCGAGCGCGGACTGGACGCTGCCCGCGATGTCGGTCACCGGGTACTGCACGTGCCGTACGACCCGGGCCCGGTCGACCACCAGCGTGAGCCGTTTGAGGCGGGTCGCGGCCGCCGCGCGGAACGTGGGCAGCCGCAGGGCGGTGATCAGCGACAGCTCGGCGTCGGACAGCAGGCGCTGGCCGAGCCGCTCCTTCTTTGCGAACGCCCGCTGCTCGTCCGGCCGTTGGGTGGACACGCCGTACACCGTGGCGCCGGCGGCGGTGAAGTCGGCGAGGCGGTCGCGGTAGGTGCAGGACTCCAGGGTGCAGCCGGGGGCGCCGGGGATCTCGGACCAGCCCGGCGGATAGGCCTCCGGGCGGGCGTAGGCGCCGGGGAAGCAGTACAGGACCGTGAACGGGGTGCCGTCGGCGACCGGGTCGCGGGGCTCGCCCGTGTCGTCCGGCAGCGTCAGCTCCGGCACCCGGGTGCCGAGGAGTTCGTGCACCCGCCGGGCCTGCGTGGACGCCTCGTCCGCCGTGGCCGACGTGGCGCCGTCGCCCAGCACCCAGGCGTCGCCCCAGTCCTGCAGGGCGACCAGCACCGGCAGCAGGGCGCGGCCACGCGGGGTGAGCCGGTACTCGTGGCGCACGGGGCGCTCCTGGTAGGGGACGCGGGCGAGGACGCCGGTGTCGACGAGCAGCCGTAGCCGCTCCGTGAGCACCTTGCGGGACATGCCGAGCTCGCGCTGCAGCTCGTCGAAGCGGTGCACGCCGCGTGCGGTGTCCCGCACGATCAGCAGGGTCCACCAGTCGCCCACCACGTCCAGGGCCTGGGCGATGGCACAGGTGGAGTCCTTCAGGGTCGTTCTGCGGGCCATGACCCCTCCACCTCTTCGTCCACCGGTCGTCGTTGACCCGAGGCTGCCATGCTGACATAGTCAGTTCCCAAAAGAAACTGACTGACGGGGGTGGGGTGGCGTGCGAGGTCTGAGGGACGTTCCGCGCGCGGTGTGGCTGCTGGCCGCCGGCAGCTTCGTGAACATGGCCGTGAGCGTGACCTTCGCCTACCTCTTCCTGTACCTGACGGGGCCGCGCGGCCTCGACCCCGGCCAGGCGGGCCTGCTGGCCGGCGCCGGGGGAGTGGGCCTGCTCGCCGGCAACCTCACCGGCGGCTGGTTCGGCGACCGGTTCGGCCACCGCCCGGCCCTCCTCGCCTCCGCCGTCACGGGCGGGCTGCTGCTGGCCGCCGTACCGCTGCTGCCGACGCCCGCGCTCTACGCCGCGCTGCCGCTCGCCCAGTACGCGGCGGGGGCGCAGCGGGCGGCGAGCTCGGCGCTGGTGGCGGTGATCGTGCCCGAGGGGGCGCGGCGGCAGGCGTTCGCGGTGACCCGGGCGGCGGCCAACGGCGGGTTCACCGTCGGCCCGCTGCTCGGCGCGCTCGTCGCGACCCGGCTGTCGTACGACTGGCTGTACGTCGCCGACGGCCTCGGCAGCGTGGCGCTGGCCTGCTGGACGGCACGGGTGGTGCCCGCGCGGCGGGATCCGGCCCACGGTGGGGCGGCGCAGGGGGCTCCCCTCGGGGAGGCGCGCGGCGGGAAGGCGCGCGGGGGGAAGGCGCGCCGTGGGGAGGCGCGCCGTGGGGAGGCGCTCTGGCCGGCGCTGCGGGCGCGGCCGGCGGTGCTGGTGCTGCTCGGCGCGATCGTCGTCGTGGACGTGGTCTACCGGCAGCAGTACACGACCTTCCCGGTCTACCTCGCCGACCACGGCCTGGACACCGGCGTCTACGGCTCCCTGCTCGCCGTCAACGGCGGGGTGCTGCTCTGCCTGGAACTGCCCGCCGCGCTCGCCCTGCGCCGCCGCTCGCCCCTGCCGGTGGTGGGAGCGGGCCTGCTGCTGGTCGCGGCGGGATACGGCGCCCTGCTGACAGGGGTGGGCATCGTCACGGCGGTGGCCATGATGACGCTGCTGACCTTCGGCGAACTCCTCTACAAGACCACCGCCACCGCCTACGTCGCCGACCGCGCCCCCGGCCACGCCATGGGCCGCTTCCAGTCGCTCTACGCCGGCGCGTCCATCACCGGCGTGGTCCTGGCCGCCCCGCTCGGCGGCGCGCTGTACGGGGCGGCACCGGACCTCCTGTGGCCCCTGTGCACAGCCGCGGCCGCGGCAGCGGGCTGCGCGGTAATGGCCGGGGGACGGCTGGAAGGGAGGCGGGTCCGCGGGAAGGCTGAGGCGGAAACGGCGGCGGCTGCGGAGGAGGCGGCGGCTGCGCTTGCCGGTCCTTCCGGCGCCGCTGGTGCCGCCGCGCCCTCTGCGCCCGCCGCTCCCGCCGGCCCCGCCGCTCCTGCCGCTCCTGCGGGACCCGCCGTGCCCGCCGTATCTCCCGGTCCCGCCGCGCCCATCCCGCCCGGCGTGCCGACCGCGCCCGCGGTCCCGGGGGCGGGCAGGCGCCGCGCGCCGCTGGTGTAAGAGCGGGAGGGCGTCCGCCCCCTCCCTCCCGATCCGTCCGCTCACCATCCCCGGGGCCGTCCCCCCGCCCGCCACCTGAGACAGGCGTCGTCTGGTTGGCCTCCGTGGGGCCCGGGCGGTTAGGTTTCCCTCATGACCGACTCGACTGCTTCTCGCACCACCGGCGCCGTCGCCGCCGGCCTCGCCACCCTCGCCGCCGACGGCACCGTTCTCGACACCTGGTTCCCCGCGCCCGAGCTGGTGGAGGAGCCCGGCCCCGCCGGCACCGAGCGGCTCTCCGCCGAGCAGGCGGCCCAGCTGCTGGGCGGCGGCGCGACCGCGGCGATCGGCCCGGACGCCCGCCGGGGCGTCGAGGTCGTCGCGGTGCGCACGGTCATCGCCTCCCTCGACGAGAAGCCGATCGACGCGCACGACGTCTACCTGCGCCTGCACCTGCTCTCGCACCGCCTGGTCAAGCCGCACGGCCAGAACCTGGACGGCATCTTCGGCCACCTCGCCAACGTGGCCTGGACCTCGCTGGGCCCGGTCGCGGTGGACGACATCGAGAAGGTGCGGCTGAACGCCCGCGCCGAGGGCCTGCACCTGCAGGTCACCTCGATCGACAAGTTCCCGCGCATGACGGACTACGTGGCCCCCAAGGGCGTCCGCATCGCCGACGCCGACCGGGTCCGCCTCGGCGCGCACCTGGCCGAGGGCACCACGGTCATGCACGAGGGCTTCGTCAACTTCAACGCCGGCACGCTCGGCACCTCCATGGTCGAGGGCCGTATCTCCGCGGGTGTCGTGATCGGCGACGGCTCGGACATCGGCGGCGGCGCCTCCACGATGGGCACGCTGTCCGGCGGCGGCAACGTGATCATCTCCATCGGCGAGCGCTGCCTGATCGGCGCCGAGGCCGGCGTCGGCATCGCGCTCGGCGACGAGTGCGTGGTCGAGGCGGGCCTGTACGTCACCGCCGGCACCCGGGTCACCATGCCCGACGGCCAGATCGTCAAGGCCCGCGAACTGAGCGGTGCCTCGAACATCCTCTTCCGTCGCAACTCGGTCACCGGCGCCGTCGAGGCCCGCCCGAACAACGCGGTCTGGGGCGGCCTGAACGACGTCCTGCACAGCCACAACTGACCGGCCCTGCGCACACGAAGCACAGGAAGCGCCCTTCCGCCGCCGGCGGGAGGGCGCTTCGTCATGACGGCAACGGTGGTCACCCGTCGATCAGGCGGTCGTACGTCGTCCGCAGGGCCGTCGTCGTTCCGGGGTCCGCGGGGAGCAGGGGAGCACGGACCGGGCCCGCGGGCAGGCCGAGGGTGGTCAGGAGGGCCTTGGCGGTGACCGTGCCGGGGAGGCCGGCGGACATCATGTGCGCGATCAGCGGGGTCAGCCGGCGCTGCAGGGCCGCCGCCCGGCCGGTGTCGCCGGCGTCGAAGGCGTCCAGGACCGCGCGGACGCGGTCGGGGACGACGTTCGCCACCGTGCTGACGCAGCCGGCCGCGCCCACCGCGTACAGCGCCAGGTTGTGCTCGTCGCAGCCCGCGTAGTACGCCAGGTCCGTCGCCGCGAGGACCCGCTGGGTGCCGAGGAAGTCGTAGGAACAGTCCTTCACCGCCACGATTCGCGGGTGCCCGGCGAGGCGGATCAGCGTCTCCGGTTCGATGCGGGTGCCGGTGCGGCCGGGGATGTCGTACAGCATCACCGGCAGGGCGGTGGCGTCCGCGACCTGCCGGACATGCGCCTCGACGGCGTCCTGCGGCGGCCGGCTGTAGTACGGCGTGACCAGCAGGACGCCGTCCGCGCCCGCCTTCTCCGCGGCCAGCGCGAGGGCGATCGTGTGCCGGGTGTCGGCGGTGCCGACCCCGGCGACGACCGAGGCGCGCTCGCCCACCGCCTCCCGCACCGCGCGCACCAGGTCCGCCTTCTCCGCGTCGCTGGTGGTCGGCGACTCGCCCGTCGTGCCGGACAGCACCAGCCCCTCGCACCCTTGCGCGACCAGGTGCGCGGCCAGCCGCTGCGCGCCGGGCAGGTCCAGGGCGCCCTCCTCGGTGAAGGGCGTGATCATCGCGCACAGGGCGCGGCCGAACGGAGGGGCAGGGGCGGCTGCGTAGGTCATGCGAGTAGTCTCGGCAGCGCGATCGTGAAGCTCCACTTAAATCTGCTACGAGGTATCGGTAAGGAGTGCTGAGTCATGGGGGACATCGCGCGGATCGATCTCGGCGAGGTGCCGTACGAGGACGCCGTCGAGGAGATGAAGGGCTGGGCCGACGCCCGGCGGGCCGGGGAGATCGGCGACCGGCTGGTGCTGCTGAGCCACCCGCCCGTCATCACCTACGGCGTCCGCACCCCGCCCGCCGAACTGCCCGACGCGTCCACGATCCCGCTCGTCCCCGTCGACCGCGGCGGACAGGCCACCTACCACGGCCCGGGCCAGCTCATCGGCTACCTGGTGCTCAACCTGCGCGAACGCGGACCCGCCGACATCGTGCGCCAGGTGGAGCACGCCCTGATCGACGCCTGCGCCGCCCTCGGCTTCGAGACGGTCCGGCGCGACACCCCGCCCGGCGCCCAGTCGCTGGTCGGCGTGTGGACGCCGGACGGACGCAAGCTCGCCTCCATCGGCATGCGCATCCGCGGCGGCGTCACCAGCCACGGCTTCGCGCTCAACATCGACCCCGACCTCACCGTTTTCACCCGGTTCACCGCCTGCGGGCTGCCCGACGTCGCCATGACCTCGCTCGCCGAGCTGGCCGCGGAGCAGGGGCGGCCCGCCCCCGGCGAGCGGGAGGTCCGCGACGCCGTCGCCGAGGCGATGGGGGCGAAGGCCCAGGCGATGGGGGCGAAGGAAGCGCCCTATGTCCAAGTCGGCCCTTCATGAGTCACCATGGCATTCACGACGGTCATGCACCCACCTCTCCAGGAGGCGTCATGAAGCTCGGCAAGGCACTGGCCACCGGCGTCGCGGAGGAAGAGCCGCGGATCCGCGACGAGGAACCCGAACCCACCCAGGAGATCACGGACGTCGAGGTCTCCGTGCCCGAAGAGGTGCCCGCGGCCCGATGAGGCTGCGGCTCCCGCAGGAGCGCCCGCCCGAGCCGCCCACCGGCTGGAAGATCGCCCACCCGGTGCTCTCCCAGGACGGCACCCGGGCCGGTTTCACCGGGGTCTCGCTCGGCGGGGCGCTTCCTTACGGCGTCCTGGCCGACGCCGCCTGCGTCTACGGCCGCCGGCACCGGCCGCCCGCGAGGCTGTGTGACTGCGGCTTCCACTGCGTCCACGACCGCGCGGACGCCGAGGCGCTGCTCAGCACCGCCGAGCACCGGTCCGCCGTCCTGCTGGAGGTGGCCGTCCTCGGCGCCTACATCCGCTTCGAGCGCGGCTTCCGCTGCGCCCGCCAGCGGGTGCGGACGGCGATCGTCGGCCCCTGCGGCTGCGGCGCCCCCGCGGTGGCGCTGGCCGACGCCGGCTGGGGCCGGCCCGGGTGGCGCGCGCTCGCCCCGACCTGCGCGGGCTGCGTCCGCGCCCGTACGTCCCTGTCGCTCGGCGCCTTCGCACGGCGGGCCGGGGAGGGGCTGCGGGTCGTGGCCGCGGCCGGCGGGGAGGCCCGCTCCGAGGCCGTGCCGGGACTCGACGTGCCGGAACTGGTCGCCGAGGCCGCCCTGTTGCAGGCCCGCCTCGACTGGTTCCAGACCCAGCTGGCCCGCCTCGGCGAACGCGGCCCGGGAAGCGCGCCCCAGGCGTAGGCCCCCGCTGACCGGGGCGTTTCCCCTGGTCGACGGCCCGGTCTAGTGACGGCCGGTCCGGGTACCCGGGAGTTTCCGTGACCGAGAGGAGGCGGAAGACCGTGACCGGGACCATGGACACCCGGCCCGTGCGCGAGGAGCGCCGGGCACGGCAGGACGGGCACCACTCCGTGGCCGAACTCGTCGGACAGGCCACCGAACAGCTCTCCCGGCTCGTACGGCAGGAGATCGGCCTGGCCAAGGAGGAACTGGCCCAGAAGGGCCGGCGCGCCGGACGCGGCGGTGGACTGCTGGGCGCCGCCGGGGCCTTCGCCTACGCCGGTCTCCTCGCCACCGCGGGCACCGCCGTCGCCGCTCTGTCGCTGGTGCTGCCCGTGTGGGCCGCCGCGCTGATCGTGACCGGGCTGCTCTTCGCGGTGGCCGGCGTGCTGGCCGTCGCCGGCCGCAGCGAGTTGCGCCGCGCCGCGCCGCCCACGCCGGAGGAGACGCTCGGGAGCGTCAGGGCCGATGTGGAGGAGATCAGGGAAAGGGCGCATCGATGACGGACGCGAACAACGGTTCCGCCGGCAAGGCCGCCGGCGGGGCCAAGGGCCCCGACGAGCTGCGACGGCAGATCGCCGAGACACGCAGCCAGCTCGGGGCGACGGTCGAGGAGCTGGCCGGCAAGACGGACGTGAAGGGCCGCGCCATGGCCCGCGCGGCCGACCTGCGGGACAAGGCCGGCGCCATGACGGTCCAGCTGCGCAGCAGCGCGGCGCAGGCCGGGCACACGGTGCAGGAGAAGGCGACCCGGGTGGGCCACACGGTCCAGGAGCGCGCCTCCCGCGCGGGCCACACGGCGCAGGACCGGGCCGCCGGCGCCGCGCAGGCCGTGCAGGAACGGGCCGCCGACGGCGGACACACCGTGGAGGAGCGGCTGCCGGGACCCGTGCGGACGGTGCTGGTGACGGGCCGCCGCCACCCCGGCGTGGCCTGGGCCGCCCTGGCGGCGATGACCGCGGCCGGCGCCTGGCAGGTCTGGCGGGCGTACCGACGCGCGAAGTGACGACGGGACCGCGGCCCGGGCCGGTGCTGGAACGGCCCGGGCCGCGGCGTGTTCCGGGGGCGGGGTGTGTCCCGTGGCGGGGCGTGGCGCGCGCCGAGGGGCCGGGCGTGGCGCGCGCCGAGGGCGGACATCGCCTCGGGTGAGGGTGTTCTCAGAAGGCCGTTGACCTCAACAGCGGTTGAGGTTGAAAGGTGGTCACCGCAAGCTTTCGCTGCCGATCACCGGAGGTCTCTCATGACCCGTCGTACCGACGCGCACCCCGATCTCACCGACCCGCGGGCGGGTGCCCCCTTTTTCAGCACCTGGCGGGTGGGTACGCCCGAGCGGCAGGCGCTGACCGTGGAGGCGATCGCGCGCACCTGGGAGCGGCGGCCGTGGCCGGCCGGCGACCTGCTGAGCTACCACGTGTACACCGGCCACGACGGCTCCACGCTGATGCACCACTCGCAGTGGACCAGCGAGCAGGCCTACGAGGCGTTCGTGCGCAGCCACCGCCAGGAGCGGGTCGACGAGATCGACACCGCCGTGCCGGGCATCGAGCGCGTGGCGCTGAACCGCTACCGGCACCACCGCAGCCGGGAGCGCGCCGTCGGCGACGAACGGGTGCCCGGGCTGATCGTGGCCGTGCGGATCGACTTCGAAGCGGCCGCCGCCGAGGAGCGGGGCACCTGGGTCGACCTGGTGCTGAAGGCCCTCGCCGACGACCCCGTCGGCCACCCGGGCCTCATCTCCGCCCACTTCCACCTCAGCACGGACGGCGGGCACGTCCTCAACTACGCCGAGTGGGAGAGCACCGACGCCTACGACGCGGTGCTCGCCGCCCCCGGCCAGGGCATCGGCGCGCCCACCGACCTGTGGGAGCGGGTGCGGACGTACCCCGGCGTGAAGGGTTTCTCGCCGGTCCGCTACGAGCACGCGCTCGGCCTCCTCCCCGCCTGACCGCGGGGAGGAGGCCGGCCGCGGGCGCTACGGGTGGAAGCGCAGCACCTGCGGGTCGTGGTCGCTGATCTGGTCGTGGAACTCCGAGTTCAGGTGCACGCTGTCGTACTCGAAGTCGCAGCCGCGCCGGATGGAGGGGCTGATCAGGATCTGGTCCAGCACCTGGGCGTTGCCCTGGTAGTCGTACGTGTACCGCTCGCTGCGGGGCAGCGACTTGATCGCCGACCACAGTTCGCCGTCGCCCTCGAGGATCCGCGCGGTGCCGGAGAACTCGAAGTCGTTGAGGTCGCCCAGCGCGATGACGTCCGCGTTCTTCTGCACCGCGAGCAGGCTCTTGACGAAGGTGTTGACCTCCGCCGCCTGCCGGTGGCGCTGCGTCTCGGAGCTGCGCACCGGCGGCTGGTACTGCGAGGTCAGCCCCTGGTCGCCGCCCTTGGAGGCGAAGTGGTTGGCGATCACGAAGACCGTGCGGCCGCGGAAGACGAACTCGCCGGCCAGCGGCTTGCGGCTGGACTTCCAGGCGTCGGACGCCGGGTCGATACGGCCCGGGGAGACGGTCAGCGCCGCCTTGCCGTGCTCGCGGGTCACCCCGACGGCGGTGGTCGCGTCGCCGCCCGGGCGGTCGGTGAACGACACCCGCTCGGGATTGAACAGGAACACCTGGCGGATGTTGCCGCCCGGCTCGCCGCCGTCGGTGTCGTTGGCCGGGTCGATGGAGCGCCAGTCGTAGCGCGGGCCGCCCGCCGCGACGATCGCGTCGATCAGCTTGGTCACGGTGACGTCGGCGGCGGTCGTGCCGTCGTCCTTGGCGCCGTTGTTGTCCTGGATCTCCTCCAGGGACACGATGTCGGGCGACTGGAGGTTGTTCACGATCGCGGAGGCGTGCGCGTCGAAGGTGCGGTCCGACGGGTCGAGGTTCTCCACGTTGTAGGTGGCGACGGCCAGTTCGCCGTTGCGCTGCTTGCGCGTGGTCTCCCGCTCCAGGCCGCCGCTCTCGAGCGTGCCGAGGCTGTTCGCCACGAGGGTGTAGCCGCCGAACTGGTTGTAGTCGAGCGGGCCGGCGGTGGTGCCGGTGAGGGTGTCGCCGACGTTCGCGACGGGGAAGTCGGCGGTGGCGCCCAGGGACTGGATCTGCAGCCGGCCGGTGTTCTGGGAGTCGTAGGAGCCGTAGACCGTGCCGCCGCGCCGGTTGGCGTGCTCGTGCGGCTTCACCGTCACCCACAGCTCGGTGTACGGGTCGCTGGCACCGACCACCCGGGCGTCGGCGACCCGGACGTTCATGCCCTCCAGCGACTCGTACAGGTCGAGGGCGTACTCGGACGGGCGCAGCGGCAGCCCGTTGACGGAGTTGTTCGCCGCGGGGTCCCCGGCCGGGGCGTACGCGTCCGGTACGGCGTCCTCGTCGAGGAGGACGGGGGCCGGGACGGCGTTGCCGCCGGAGACGACCGTCACCGTGGGCTTGGTGATCTCGGTCACCGACTGGTTGCCGGAGGAGGTGCCGCCGGGGACGTACTCGGAGACCGTGCCGGACACCTTCACCGCGTCGCCGACGGCCACGCCCTTGGGCGTGGAGCTGGTGAACACGAAGACGCCCTCGCTGGTGGCGGGGTTGTCGTCCGGGTTCGGATCCTGGATCCAGAAGCCCTTGGACGAGCCGTAGGTGCGTATGCCCGTGACGATTCCGGCCACATCCGCGACCTTCTGGCCCGCGTACGGCGAGATCCGGGTGGTGCCCTGGATGTCGTGGATGCGCACCGAGTCCGCGTGCGCGGTGGTGCTGAGGACGACGGTGGAGGCCGCGGAGCACACGGCGGCGACGGTGAGCGCGGCGAGACGCGCGGACTTGCTCGGCAAGGGATTCCCTCCGGGGACGTGACAAAGGCGCCGGGACGAGGGTGGAGCGAGGAACGGGTGCATGACGCGCGTAGAAGCCGGTGAACAGGTGACCCCCCACTTCTACGCGCGTCAATTTCCAGCCTGGCCGGGCCAGTTGTCAAGGTTTCGGCCATGTACGGCCGGGGACGGGGAGATGAACCGGGCGGCATGGGTGGAAACCCGTCTAGGCTGAACTCTGAGTGGCACGACGCGTCCCTAGGAGAACCAGCCCATGTCAGACAGCTCCCCCCTGCCGCCGGTGCGGCTGCGCTCCGAAGCGGAGCTGGCGCGGGACGCCCTGTCCACCCCCCTGCTCGCCCGGGCGGCGAAACTCGCCCGCTGGGCCGGCCCCGGCACCCGCGTGGACGCCGGGGGAGCGCTGGTCGAGGAGCAGCTGGCCGGGGCCGCCGAGGCGCTCGGGCTGACCGGGGACGACGCGGCCGCGTACGCGAGCGAGGCCTGGCGGGTCGCCGTCGACACCGGGCTCGTCGAGATCACCGACGAGGAGGCCGGGACCGTGGCCGCCGGTCAGGACCTGGCCCTGCTCACCGGCTCCCCGCAGGAGGTGCTCGGCGTCTGGCTCGGCGCCCTGGAGACGGTCGTCGCCGACGCGAGCGTGCCCGACCTGGACGACCTGGTGGACGCCCTGGAGGAGGGCGGCGAGGTCGACTTCTCGCAGCTCGACTGGGACCCCGAGGCGGAGGCCGCGTTCCTCGACGGCGTCCTCGCCAACCTCTACCTGCTCACCGTCAGCGAGGACGGACCCGGCGACGGCCCGGTGCCGCTGCCCGCGCTCGCCGCGTCGATGATCGTGCCCGGCGACATGGGAGAACCCACCAACGACATGCTGGAGCAGGTCTCCGACGCGATGATGCGCCTCGACGACCAGTTCCGGCTGCTGGAGCCGGCCGGGCTGGTCGACTACCAGCCGGTGGACGAGGCCCTCATGGCGGACGCCGACGAGGAGCCCGCCGCGCCCGTCGACGACACCGACGTCTCCCGCTACGGCATGGTCCGCCTCACCCCGCTCGGCCTGTACGGGCTGCGGGCACGGCTGCTGGAGGCCGGCTTCAACGCGCCGGTCGTCGGCGAACTCGCCGACAAGGGCGCCGACGCGCTGCTGGACGGCACTGCCCTGTACGGCCCCCACGCCGCCCGCGCCGAGACCGAGCAGTGGCTGGCGCGGCGCGAACCGCTGGCCGCCGCGCGGGAGTTGCTCTCCGCCGCCCGCGGCAGCGACGCCGGCGCACCGCTGCGGCGGCTGCGCTGCCAGGAGGCGCTGTCCCTCGTCGGCACGGCCGCCGAGCCCGCCCTGCGCGAGGTGCTGGACGACCCCGAACTGGGCGGACTGGCCCGGGTCTGGCTCACCGAGCACGGCGCGCAGGACGTGCCCGCGCCCTCCCCGGACCTGATCTTCTGGCTGACCATCGACACCCTGGCCGCCCAGCTCGCCGCCGAGGGCAACTCCGAGGAACTCCAGGGCCTGGTGGAGGGGCTGGCCGCCCAGCACGACGGCTTCTTCTCCGCGGCCTGGCGCGTGGACCACCCCGCCACCGCGGACGTCCTGGAGGCCATGGGCCGCCTGCACCCCGACAAGAAGGTCGCCAAGGAGGCCCGCAAGGCCGCGTTCAAGGCACGGTCGGCGCACGGAGGCTGAGCCGGCCGACGCCGTACGACCGGGCCCCGCCGTCTGCCGGACGGGGCCGCGCAGAGCCCCCGCCGCCCCCGGACCGGGGGCCCTGTTTTGCCCTCCGTTGGGGCCGGCCGTACGGATGCATGGAAGCCGACCCGCTCCTGACGCCCGGCGTTCAGGTCCCGTTCAGACGCGGGCGCGACGGTTGCGCCGACTCAGAGGTCCGCCACCCTCCACGGCACACCCAGCGTCTCAGGAGACAGCATGTCGCTCACCCGCAGGGACTTCGCCAGAAAAACCGCGGTCACCGGTGCCGGGGTAGCCCTGGCCGGCAGTGTCGGCGCCCTGGCCAGCGCGCCCAACGCCCTCGCCTCCGCCGACCCGGAGAACACCGGCGAAGGGGCGGCGCACGACCACCACGGCGTCGGCTACGGTCCGCTGCTCCCCGACCCCCAGGGCATCCTCGCCCTGCCCGCCGGTTTCTCGTACCGCGTCGTCACCTACAGCGGGAGGACCAAGCTGGAGTCCGGCGAGTTCACCCCGTCCAACCACGACGGCACCGCCACCTTCGACGGCCCGCGCGGCGCGACCCTGCTCGTCAACAACCACGAGCTGAAGGGCCCCCGTTCGAGCTGGAAGTACCCGGTGCCGCTCACCGAGGGCCTCGTCTACGACCCGGCCGCCTCCGGTGGCTGCACGGTCGTCGAGGTGCGCCGCGACCACGTCGCCGAGTGGGTCGGCATCGCCGGCACCTCCACCAACTGCGCGGGCGGCCGCACTCCCTGGGACACCTGGCTCACCTGCGAGGAGACCGAGGACAAGGCCGGCCAGAACGGCATGACCAAGGACCACGGCTACGTCTTCGAGGTGGACCCGGCGGACCGGCGGGCCAACCGCGACCCCAAGCCCGTCAAGGCGCTCGGCCGTTACGCCCACGAGGCCGTCGTCATCGACCCCAAGCGCGGTCACGCCTACCTCACCGAGGACGCCTCCAACCCCAACGGGCTGCTCTACCGCTGGACCCCGCCGGAGGGCTTCGAGCACGGCCGCGGCAAGCTGCGCACCCTCGCCGACGACGCCGGTGTGCTGCAGGCCTTCAAGTGCTTCGACTCCGGCGGCCAGTTCGTCGACGACCTCTCGCGCGCCACGAAGATCGGCACGGTGTACGGCGTGGACTGGGTCGACGTCCCCGACCGCGACGCCAGGACCGTCCCGGTGCGCAAGCAGTTCACCGTCGGCCAGGTCACCCGCGCGCGCAAGCTGGAGGGCATGTGGTGGGGTGACGGCGGCGCGTACATCGTCTCCTCCTTCGCCCGTGCGGAGAGCCCCGTCCAGCACGACGGCCAGGTCTGGTTCTACGACCCCAAGCGGCGCACCCTGACCCTGAAGGTGCTGCTCGGTGTGAACCCCGACCCGGCGAAGGACGGCGCCTTCGACGGCCCCGACAACATCACCGTCTCGCCCTACGGCGGTCTGGTCATCGCCGAGGACGGCGAGGGCGTGCAGCACCTGTTCGGCGCCACCGACAGCGGCCGCACCTACCCCATCGCCCGCAACGAGCTGAACATCGGCACCGCCGAGAAGCCGGAGTACAGCGAGTTCACCGGCGTCACCTTCTCGCCCGACGGGCGGACGCTCTTCGCCAACATCCAGGAGCCGGGCATCATGCTGGCGATCACCGGCCCCTGGAAGCGGCAGAAGCGGTAACCGCGGGCGGCGGGTGTCGGGTGTCGGGTGTCGGGTCCACACCGGCCCACCCGCCTACCGGCCTTCTGGCACGGCGGCCTTCCGGCCTTCCTGCCCACCGGCCTTCGGCCTTCCGGCACACCGGCATGCACGGCGGCCCGGGTGACCGGCGCACGGCGCGCCGGACGCCCGGGCCGCCGTCCGTCTGGCGTCCCCGTGCGAAGTGGTGGAGCATGCGGGCAGCACGGACGGACGGGGAGCCACTCCCGGTGTCGCAAGGAGTCCCGGATGACGCAGGTCAGGCCCATGCGGGCGGACGCCCGGCGCAACTACGAGCGGTTGCTGAAGGCGGCGGCTCAGGCCTTCGCCGAGCAGGGGGAGGGCGCGTCGCTCGACGACATCGCCAAGCGCGCGGGGGTCGGGTCCGGCACGCTGTACCGGCACTTCCCGACCCGCCAGGCGCTGCTGGAGGCGGCCTACGTCGACCGGGTCGAGGCGATCGGGGCCCGCGCCGACGAGATCGCGCGGGAGCTGCCGCCCGGGGAGGCGCTGGAACGGTGGCTGCGCGAACTGACCGAGGGCATGATCCAGGTCCGCGGTCTCAAGGCGCTGCTGGGCTCGGCCGTCACCGACGACGGCCCCGCGGCGGTCACCGTGTGCGGCACCGCGCTCAAGGGCGCAGGCGAGCGGCTGGTGCGGGCCGCGCAGTCCGAGGGCACGCTCCGCGAGGACGTCGAGCCGATCGACATCCTGCGGCTGGCCCACGGCGTGGCGACGGCCTCGGAGCTGGCGCACGACGACGGCCGCTGCGTCCCGCGCTACCTGGCCCTGCTCACGGAGGGCCTGCGCCCACGGGGCTGAGCCGCGCGCGGGTAAGCCGCCCGGGGGTGAGCCGCCGGACGCGGGCGCCCCGGGTCACGGGGCGCCCGAGGCCGTACGACCGCGCAGGGCGCCTACGACCGCGCGGCCAAGACCACGCTGCCACGACCGCGAACGTCCGCCGCCCCCGCCAAGACCGCTCTGCCAAGACCGCCCTGCCAAGACCGCCCTGCCACGGCCGACCGCCCGCGGCGCCCGGCCGTCCCGCCGAGACCGCCCTGCCACGGCCGACCGCCCGCGGCGCCCGGCCGTCCCGCCGAGACCGCCCTGCCCACAGCCGACCGCCCGCGGCGCCCGTCCGACCGTCACCGCGGCCGCCCTGCCCACAGCCGACCGCCCGCGGCGCCCGTCCGACCGTCACCGCGGCCGCCCGCGTCACCGCGCCCGGCCTGCGGTGCCGCGCCACCGTGCCCGGCCTGCGGTTACAGTCCCTGTGCCGCCGGCTTGACCATGTTGCGGACCGTGCGGGCCTTGACGAAGTCGCCCATGGCCGTCATGTCCCACTCGCCGGAGAACTGGCGGATCAGTTTGGCCATCATCACGCCGGTCTGCGCCTCGGCGTGGGTGAGGTCGAAGCGGACCAGTTCCTCACCGGTGGCCGCGTCCAGCAGACGGCAGTAGGCCTTGGCGACCTCGGTGAACTTCTGCCCGGAGAAGGAGTTGACCGTGAAGACCAGACCGGTGACCTCCTGCGGCAGCCGGCCCAGGTCGACGGTGATCACCTCGTCGTCGCCGCCGCCCTCGCCGGTGAGGTTGTCGCCGGAGTGCCGGATCGCGCCGCCCAGGATGGTCAGCTTGCCGAAGTAGCAGCTGTCGATGTGGTTGCGCTGCGGGCCGAAGGCGATGACGGAGGCGTCCAGGTCGATGTCCCGGCCCCGGTAGGCGGGCTCCCAGCCGAGGCCCATCTGCACCTGGGAGAGCAGCGGCCGTCCGCCCTTGACCAGCGACACCGTCTGGTTCTTCTGCAGGCTGACGCGGCCCTTGTCGAGGTTGATCTTCCCGGCGCCGGGGGCGGGGGCGGGCGGGGCGGCCGGGGGAGCGGGCGGCGCGGCGGGGGCCTGCGCCGGGGCGGGCGGGGCCGTGGGCTGCGGCGGTGCCGCCGGCTGCGGGGCGGCCGGGGCCGCGGGCTCCTCCACGCTCACCCCGAAGTCCGTGGCGATGCCGGCCAGGCCGTTGGCGTACCCCTGGCCGACCGCGCGGGCCTTCCACTGGCCGCCGCGGAGATAGATCTCCATGACGACCAGGGCGGTCTCGCTGCCGAGCTGCGGGGGCGTGAAGGTGGCGAGGACGGAGCCGTCGTCGGCGTTGCGCAGGGTGGCCGTCGGCTCGATGCCCTGGAAGGTCTGGCCGGCCGCGTCCGGGCTTGCGGTGACGACCACCTTCTCGATGCCGGGCGGCAGCGCGGTCGTGTCGACGGTGATCGCGTCCGGGGCCGCGCCGCCGCCCGAGCGGTAGGTGACGCCGGGGCCGGCGGGCTGGTTGTAGAAGATGAAGTCGTCGTCGGAGCGCACCTTGCCGTCGGCGGTGAGCAGCAGGCCCGACACGTCGAGCCGCACCGGAGCGGCGACGTCCACCGCCACGCGCGCGGCCGTCAGAGGGATGTTCGAGCCAGGGGTCATAGCTGTCATGCCGGATGAACGAACGACCCCGCTTTACCGTTCCCTTACCAGCCCCCATTCGGCCCCGCCTGGACCCCAAGGGCCCCCGGGGCCCGCCCCGGACCCCAGCCGGGTTCCCGGGGCGGGCCCGAGCCGTGTGACCGGCGGAGCCCTACGGCAGGACCACGATCTTGCGGCCCACGCCCGAGGCGAACTGTTCCAGTGCCTGCGGGTACTGGGCCAGGGGCAGGCGGTCGCTGATGAAGACGTCCGGGTCGAGGACGCCGCCCGCGAAGAGTTCCGCCGCCCGCTCGAAGCTGTGCAGGACGGCCATCGAGCCGGTGATGGTGATCTCCTGGTTGTAGATGCGGTACGGGTCGATCGTCACCCGGGTCGCATAGTCGGCCACGCCGAACTGCAGGAACGTGCCCGCCTTCGCCACCCGGCCCAGACCGTCCTGGATCGCCGCCGCGTTGCCGGTGGCGTCCACGACGACGTCCCAGCCCTGGGGACGGTCCAGCTCGTCGGCGTTCGCGGCGGAGGCCGAGACGCCGAGGCGGCGGGCCGTCTCCAGGCGGGACGGGTTCACGTCGACCATGTCCACGCTCGCCGCGCCGGTCCGCTTGGCCAGCTCCAGCATCATCAGGCCCATCGTGCCCGAGCCGTAGATCAGGACGTGCGCACCGAGACGGGAGCGCAGCACGTCGTAGCCGCGCACCGCGCACGACAGCGGTTCCACCAGCGCCGCGTCCTCGGTGCGCACGTGCTCGGGCAGCTTCACGCAGTTGGCGACCGGCGCCACGGCGAACTGCGCCGCGCCGCCCGCCGTCGTCACCCCGATCGCGGCCCACCGCTCGCACAGGTTGTTGTGGCCGGTGCGGCAGTAGCGGCACTCGTGGCAGTACAGGGACGGGTCCACGGCCACCCGGTCGCCCTCCGCGACCTCCGTGACCTGCGTGCCCACGGCGACCACCGTCCCCGCGAACTCGTGCCCCGGCACGATCGGCAGCTTCGGCGCGAACTCGCCCTGCAGGATGTGCAGATCGGTGCCGCACAGACCGCAGGCCGCGACCTCGACGACGACCTCGCGCGGGCCGGGCGCCGGGTCCGGGACCTCGGTGACGACGGCACGGCCCACGGACTCGATGACGGCGGCCTTCATTTCACAGCTCCCAACGACAGGCCCTGGACCAGTTTGTCCTGGGCGGCGAACCCCGCGGCGAGCACCGGCAGGGAGATGACGAGCGACGCGGCGCACACCTTCGCCAGGAACAGCCCCTGGCTGGTGATGAAGCCGGTCAGGAAGACGGGGGCGGTCTCGGCGACGACACCGGTGAGCACCCGGGCGAACAGCAGCTCGTTCCAGCTGAAGATGAAGCAGATCAGGGCGGTGGCGGCGATGCCGGGCAGGGCGATCGGCGCGACCACCCGCGCCAGGATCGTCGGCAGGCGCGCCCCGTCCACCCGGGCCGCCTCGATGACCGCGACCGGCACCTCGGCGAGGAAGGACTGCATCATCCACACCGCGATCGGCAGGTTCATCGAGGTGTACAGCACGACCAGCAGCCAGATGTTGTCCAGCAGGCCGGCGTTCTTGGCGAACAGGTACAGCGGCAGCAGGCCCGCCACGGCCGGCAGCATCTTCGTCGACAGGAAGAAGAACAGGACGTCCGTCCACTTGCGCACCCGGCGGATCGACAGCGCGTACGCGGCCGGCAGCGCCAGCAGCAGCACCAGGGCCGTCGAGGCCACCGACGCGACCACGGAGTTGATCAGCGCCGGCCAGGGACTCGCCCCGCCGCCGGTGCCGAAGAACTCGCGGTAGCCGTCCAGCGTCAGCGACGCGGCGAAGGACGGCGGGTTGGTCGCCGCGTCCTGCTCGGAGTGGAAGGACGTCAGCGCCATCCACGCGATGGGCAGGAAGAACACGATTCCGGCCAGCCAGGCCAGCAGCCCGAGGCCGCCTCGGCGCACCACGGCGGTCATGAGCGCGCCACCTCCTCACGGAACAGGGACGACACCACGCGCAGCGCGAGGGTCGCGATGACGAGGGAGCCGAGGACCACCAGGACGCCCGCGGCGGAGGCCAGGCCGTTCTCATGGGCCTGGTAGAAGCTCTGGTAGACGGTGTACGGCAGGTTCGCGGTGCCGAGGCCGCCGGACGTGATCGTGAAGACCGCGTCGAAGTTCTGCACGATGTAGATCGAGCCGAGCAGCGCGCCCAGTTCGAGGTAGCGCCGCAGATGCGGCAGTGTGAGGTGGCGAAAGACCTGCCAGTCGTTCGCGCCGTCCACGCGCGCCGCCTCCAGCTGCTCCGGGTCGCGGCTCTGCAGCCCGGCCAGCAGGATGAGCATCATGAAGGGGGTCCACTGCCACACCAGGGACGCCTCCACCGCGAGCAGCGGGGTGTTCGAGATCCAGTCCGGCTGCGGTCCGCCGACGTAGTGCAACAGCCCGTTGAGCAGACCGTATTCGGGGTTGTAGAGCACGTGCTTCCACAGCAGCGCCGCCGCCACGGGCACGATCAGGAACGGGGCGATGAGCAGCGTGCGCACCACGCCCCGGCCGCGGAACCGGCGGTCCAGCAGCAGCGCCAGGGCCAGCCCGAGGACCAGGCTCACCAGCACCACGGCCGCGGTCAGCAGCACGGTCGTCCCCACCGAGCGGCGCAGGTCGGCGTCGGTGAGGACCTGGCGGTAGTTGTCGAGGCCGGTGAAGTGGCGGGCCTTGGGGTAGAGGGCGTTCCAGTCGAAGAAGGAGATCACCAGCGTGGCCACGAAGGGCAGCTGGGTGACGGCGATCATGAAGACGAGGGCGGGAAGCAGCGGGGCCCGGGTGACCCAGCCGCGCAGCCGGGCGGAGGGCTGCCGCAGCGTGCGGACGGGTGCTGCGGCCACGGGTGTCGTGGTGGTGGCGGTCATCGTCCCTCGTACTCCTTCGCGATGCGCTCGGCGAGCTGCTGGGACTTCCTCAGGGCCGTCTCGACGGACTGGCGTCCGGCGATGGCCGCGCTGATCTCCTGGGAGACCTTGGTGCCGAGGTCGGTGAACTCGGGGATGCCGACGAACTGGATGCCGGGTGCGGGCCGCGGCTGCACCCCGGGGTCGTGCGGGCGGGCCGTCTCGATGGCCTCGCGGGTCATCTCCTGGAAGGCGGCCGCCTCCTTGGCGTAGGCGGGGTTGGCGTAGGTCGACGCGCGCTTGCCCGCCGGGACGTTCGCCCAGCCGGCCTGGTCGCCGACCAGCTGCTCGTAGCCCTTGCCGGACGCCCAGGAGACGAACTTCCACGCCTTGTCGGCGTTGCGGGAGGCCTTCTGGATGCCCCAGGCCCAGGTGTAGAGCCAGCCGGCGGACTTGGTGCGCTCCACGGGGGCGGGGGCGTAGCCGATCCTCCCCTTCACGGGGGAGCCGGCGGCCTCCAGGGAGCCGGCCGCCGAGGTGGCGTCGTACCACATGGCGACCTTGCCCTGGGTCATGTTGTTCAGGCACTCCGCGAAGCCGGACTGGGCGGCGCCGGACTCGCCGTGCGCGCGCACCAGGTCGACATAGAACTTCGTCGCCTTCTCGAAGGCGGGGGAGTCCAGCCGTGCCGTCCAGTCCTTGTCGAACCAGGTGCCGCCGAAGGTGTTCACGACCGTCGTCAGGGGTGCGGTCAGCTCGCCCCAGCCGGGCAGCCCGCGCAGGCAGATGCCCTTCATGCCCGGCTCGGCGCCGTCCGCTTTCGCCGCGAGGTCGGCCACCTGCTGCCAGGTGGGGTGGGCGGGCATGGTCAGGCCCTTCTTCGCGAAGACGTCCTTGCGGTACATCAGGAAGGACGACTCGCCGTAGAAGGGCTGGCCGTAGTGCTTGCCGTCGTCGCCGGTGAGGGACTCGGCGATGGGCCGCAGGACGTCCTTCTCGTCGTACGCCGGGTCCTGGGCGACGTAGGAGTCCATCTCGTGCAGCCAGCCGTTGCGGGCGTAGATCGGTATCTCGTAGTTGGACAGGGTCGCCACGTCGTACTGGCCGGCCTGGTTGGCGAAGTCCTGGCTGATCTTGTCGCGGACGTCGTTCTCGGGCAGGACGGTGAAGTTGACCTTGATGCCGGTCTCCCGGGTGAAGTGGGCCGCGGTCAGCTTCTGCAGCTCCACCATCTGCGGGTTGTTGACCATCAGCACGTTGAGGGAGTCGCCGCCGGAACCGGACCCGCCCGCGCCGACCCAGCAGCCGGAGAGCAGCGGGGCGAGCAGCGTCCCTGCGGCGGCCATGGCGAGCGTGGCTCGCGGCCTCCGTCGGCTCGGGATGCGCATGGATCGCTCCTGGAGGTATGAGGACATAAGGGGCGCCACCGGTGCGGCGGCACCCCCGGAAGGGGACTTGGCGTGGATCAGACCCGGACGACCTGCGGGCCCAGCAGGGAGTAGCGGTGGGCCTCGGCCGCCGGGAGCTGGGTGCTCGTCACGATCGCCTCCAGCGCGCCCACCTCGGCGAACCGGCAGAAGCTGACCGCGCCGAACTTGGTGTGCACGCCCGCGAAGACGGTGCGGCGAGCGGCCCGGATGGCCTGCGCCTTGACCTCGCCGACCGCCGGGTCGGGCGTGGTCAGGCCGTGTTCGCGGGAGATGCCGTTGGCGCCGATGTAGGCGAGGTCGAGCACGAAACCGGCGAGCATCTTCGTCGTCCAGTGGTCGACCGTGGCCAGCGTGCCCGCCCGGACCCGGCCGCCGAGCAGCAGCACCGAGGTGTTCGGCGCCTCGGCGAGCGCGCCCGCGACCGGCAGGGACGCGGTGACCACCGTCAGCGGCCGGTCCCGGGGGAGGGCCTCGGCGATGAGCTGCGGGGTGAAGCCCTCGTCGACGAAGACCGTCTCGGCGTCGCCGACCAGCTCGGCCGCGGCGGCCGCGATCCGGCGCTTCTCGGGCACATGGCTGGTGGCGCGGAAGGCGAGCGTCGTCTCGAAGCCGGCGCTCTCCACCGGGTAGGCCCCGCCGTGGGTGCGGCGGACCAGCCCGTGGTCCTCCAGGGCGCGCAGATCCCGTCGTACGGTCTCCTTGGCCACGCCCAGCTCGGCGGCGAGGGCGGTGACGTCCACCGACCCGGTGGCGCGTGCGACCCGCACGATCTCCCGCTGGCGTTCTTCCGCGCTTCTCGTGGTCATGACCGGCACACCTCCCTCACCGCGGTGCCCGTTCGGGCCCGTGGAGGAAGTTCTACAGCGGGCGCGCGGCGCCGACCAGGCCTGTTGCGGGCCCGATCCTGCCCGGGTGTGCCCGTTCCCGCCGTGCCGTGCCCGCCGCGGACCTGCGCGGCTGTGCGGCGGGGGCGTGGGATCGGGCAGCGCGGATGCCCGTATACGGGGGCGGGCGGGCCCGTTCGGTGCCCGCCCGCCCCGGTGAGCGGCGATTTCCCGCCGCCGCGAAGGTGTCAGTACGGCCAGATCGGCGGGTCGGTGACGAAGTGGCCGCCGAGGCAGGCGTGCGCCGGGTCGCCCGGGTCCAGCTCGCCCTGTTCGGCGATCAGCCGGGCCGCGTACGGCTCGGAGTCGTCCTGCGGTGCGTAGCCCAGCGCCCGCGCGGAGGTGAGGTCCCACCACAGGCGGGTGTTGGCGGAGGAGCCGTAGACGACGGTGTGGCCGACGTGCTCGGCGGTCAGGGCGGCGTGGAAGAGGCGGGCGCCGTCGGCGGGGCTCATCCACACCGACAGCATGCGCACGCTGGTCGGTTCGGGGAAGCAGGAGCCGATGCGCACCGAGACGGTCTCCAGGCCGTGCTTGTCCCAGTACAGCTGGGCGAGGTCCTCGCCGAAGCACTTGGACAGGCCGTAGAAGGTGTCCGGGCGGCGCGGGGTGTCGACGGGGATCAGCGGGTCGTCGCCCGTGGGCCGGGGTGTGTAGCCGACGGCGTGGTTGGAGGAGGCGAAGACGATGCGCCGCACGCCCTCCTGGCGGGCGGCCTCGTAGAGGTGGTAGGTGCCCTCGATGTTCGCCGAGAGGATCTTGGCGAAGGGGGCTTCCAGGGAGATGCCCGCGAGGTGGATGATCGCGTCGACGCCCCGCACGGCCTCCCGCAGGGCTTCCGCGTCGGCGAGATCGGCGGTGATCGCCTCCTTCGCGCCCTCGATCGGGCGGACGTCGAGCAGGCGCAGTTCGTAGCCGTAGTCGGGGAGCAGGTCCCGCATCAGGGTGCCGAGCCCGCCGGCGGCGCCGGTGAGCAGAACGGTGCGGGGAGCGGGCATCCTCGGGTCTCCTTGGGTCAGCGGCCGCATGCGTGGACGGCATTCATATGCGTGGACACGCGCGACCACGCTAAAGATCGGCGCCGCATGCCGTCAAGAGGCGCGCGGAACAGTGCAATCCGCTTGTTTCGCCACCTTGTTCGCCGCGCCGCGCTCCCGTCGCGTGCTTGACCGGCGCCGAAGGGCGTCCTTAGGCTGGGTGCTGTTCATGCATATGGACATCGGTCAGAAACGTGAGTGCCCCCAGGGAGTGTCCGTGACGTCAGCCCCCCTCGCCGTTCGGCTCGGCATCCCCGGCGGGCCCCTGTTCTTCCCCGTCACCGCCTACGGCCCCGACGGCGCCGTCGATCTCGCCGCCTACCGCGCCCATGTGCGCGAGGGCGTCGAGGCCGGCGCCGCCGCCGTGTTCGCCTGCTGCGGCACCGGGGAGTTCCACGCGCTGACGCCCGAGGAGTTCACCGCGTGCGTGCGCGCCGCCGTCGAGGCCGCCGAAGGGCGCGTCCCCGTCGTCGCCGGGACCGGATACGGCACCGCCCTCGCCGTCCACTACGCACGGCTCGCCGAGGACGCCGGGGCCGACGGGCTGCTCGCCATGCCGCCCTACCTCGTCGTCGCCGGGCAGGAGGGGCTGCTGCGGCACTACCGCGAGATCGCCGCCGCGAGCGCCCTGCCGGTGATCGTCTACCAGCGCGACAACGCCGTCTTCACCCCCGAGACGGTCGTCGCGCTCGCCCGCACCGAGGGCATCATCGGCCTCAAGGACGGCGTCGGCGACCTCGACCTGATGCAGCGCATCGTCAGCGCCGTGCGCACCGACGTCCCCGGCGGCTTCCTCTACTTCAACGGCCTGCCCACCGCCGAGCTGACACAGCCCGCCTACCGGGCCGTCGGCGTCCCGCTGTACTCCTCCGCCGTCTTCTGCTTCGCCCCCGAGATCGCCCTCGCCTTCTACCGGGCCCTGCAGAGCGACGACCAGAGCCTCGTCGAGCGGCTCCTGGACGGCTTCTACCGGCCCTTCGTCGACCTGCGCTCCCGCGGCCGGGGGTACGCCGTCTCCCTGGTCAAGGCGGGCGTGCGGCTGCGCGGACTGGACGTGGGGGAGGTGCGGCCGCCGCTGCACGAACCGGCCGAGGACCATGTCAAGCAGCTCGCGCGGCTGATCGAGCGCGGCCAGGCCCTGCTGGAGGAGGACCGGTGAAGGCATCGGCGTTCGTGTACCCCTGGGACGTCAACGGCGACCCCGGGGCGGCGGACCGGATCGCCGCCCTCGGTGTGGAGCAGGTGACGCTGGCCGCCGCCTACCACTCCACGCGCGCGCTGACGCCCCGCCACCCCCGCCACCGGATCGTCACCGCCGAGTACGCGGCCGTGCTGTACCCGCCCGGCGAGGTCTGGCGGGAGCACGCCCTGCGCCCCCACCCGGCCGGGGACTGGGCGCCCGGCGACGCCTACGGCGAGGCCGCCGCCGCGCTCGCGGACGCGGGCCTCGAGGTGCACAGCTGGGTGGTCCTCGCCCACAACTCCCGCCTCGGTGCCGAGCATCCGGACACCTCCGTCGTCAACGCCTACGGCGACCGCTACCCGTGGGCGCCGTGCATCGCGCAGCCCGCCACGCGCGCGTACCTCCTTGCGCTCGCGGCCGAGGCCGCCGCCCGGCCCGGGGCGCGCGGCACCGAACTGGAGTCCCTCGGCTGGTACGGCCTGGCCCATCTGCACGCCCACGACAAGACGGGCGGGGTGGACCTCGGCGAGGCCGGCCAGTACCTGATGTCCCTGTGCTTCTGCCCTGCCTGCCGCGAGGGGTACGGCCGGTACGGCCTGGACGCCGACGAGCTGGCCGCGGCCGTCCGCACCGCCCTGGAGCCGGTGTGGCGCGAGGAGCCGTGCGAGCCCGGGTGGCCCGGGGTGGAGAAGCTGCTCGGCGAGTCCACGGCGGCCGCCACGCGCGCGTACCGCGAGGAGACCGCCCGCACCCTCCAGGAGGAGGCCGTCGCCGCCGTCCGCGCGGCCGCGCCCGAGGGCTTCCAGGTGCTGCTGCACGCCGACCCGGTGTCGTACCACTGCGGCGCCAACGCGGGCGTGGACCCGGGGCACATCCTGACCGTCGCGGACGGTGTGGTCGTGCCCTGCACCGCGGGCGCGGACCTGCTGGTGCCGTTCGCCGCGCAGGGCCGTGACACGGCTGTCCTGGCCGCCAACCTCACCGTGGTCACCGGCATGGGCGGCCGCCCCGGCACCCTCGCGGCGGACCTGGCACGCGCGCGTGAGCTGGGCGCGACCGAGATCCGTCTGTATCACGCCGGGCTCGCGTCGGACGGCGACCTGGCGGCCGTGCGGGAGGCCCTCAGCAGCCGCTGAACGGGCCCCGCCAGCTGCGCCGCGCCGAGCGCCAGCAGCACCGGCCGGTGGCCGACCGGTCCCACCAGCGCGGCGCCGAGGGCCAGCCCGGCCACGTTCGGCGCGAACACCAGCGTGTTCGCCGTGGCCACCGCCCGGCCCAGCAACGGGCCGGGCACCTCGCGCTGCACCGCGGTCAGCGCGGCGATCAGCACACACGGCAGGCCCGCCCCGATCGCCGTGCTGCACGTCAGCGCCACGGCCTCGTCCGGCACCGCCCGCAGCGCCGCCGCGACGGCCGTGAGCGCCATGCCGTACGCGGCGAAGCGCCGCTCGCCCAGCCGCCGCAGCGCGGCCCCCGAGCCCAGCCCCGCCAGCACCGAGCCGGCGCCCTGCACGGCGGCGAGCACCCCGGCGTAGGAGGCGGGCCGCCCCAGGGCGTCGACCACGGCGTAGACCTGGGCGCCGTTCACGCCGGCGAAGAACATCGCGGCGCCGCCCGCGACGACCAGCGACCGCAGCAGCGGATGCCGCCACAGGGCCCGGGCCCCCTCGGCGGTCGCCGCCGTCCGCGGCCCGGTCCGGGTCTCCGCCACCCGCAGCCGGGCGTACAGCAGCGCTGCGAGGACGAAGGTGCCCGCGTCCAGCAGCGCCACGGCCGGTCCGCCGTACACGGTGTACAGGCCGGCGCCCGCGAGCGGGGCCAGCAGCTTCGTGCCCTCGGTGGCCGTCATCCGCAGCCCGTTGAAGTCGCCGAGCAGCGCCGGGTCGACGGCGGCGGCGACCAGCGCCGACTCGGCCGCGTCGTGGACCACGCCGGTCGCGCCGTAGACCAGCAGCACCGCGAGGACCAGCCAGACGTCGGCGGCGGAGTCGACCCACACCAGGACGGGCAGGAGGGCGGCGAGCAGCAGGCTGCCGCCGATCAGCAGCGGCCTGCGGCGGACGCGGTCGGCGAGCGTGCCCAGCACCGGACCCGCCAGCGTCGGCGCCCACATGGCCAGCAGGCACAGCGCGGCGAGGCCGTCGGAGCCGGTGAGGTCCTTCACCCACACACCCGACGCCAGCCACAGCGCCGAGGTGCCGAAACCGGAGACCACCACTCCGGTGAGGTACAGGCGGGCGTTGCGGTCGCGCAGCACGCGCGACACCGTCCAGGAAGTCGTCATGCCGGGTCATCGTGCGGCTAAGGCCCCCGGGCCGGGATCGGGAAAGTGCCCTAGGGGTGTCTCGTCGATCACGTGACACCCCTGGGAATCCGCCCGCGCACCGATGAGTTCCGGTGCCCGCCTCGGTCTCTGTCCTCAGTGGCCACCGACCAGCCCCGGGAGCACCGCATGACCGACGACACCACCCCCTTCGACCTCGGACCGCAGACGCGGATCGTCGCCCGCCTCGCGGAGCAGGTGCGCGACGACCAGCTCGCGGACCCCACACCGTGCCCCGAACTGGCGGTGCGCCACCTGCTCGGGCACCTGCTGGGCCTGTCCGTCGCCTTCCGCGACGCGGCCCGCAAGGACCTCGGCCCGACGACGGACACCCCGCCGGACGCCTCCGTGCCGGACATCGGGCCCGACTGGCGCGCGGAACTGCCCAAGGCCCTCGACGAACTCGCCGACGCCTGGCGCGACCCGGCCGCCTGGACCGGCATGACCCGCGCGGGCAACGTCGACCTGCCGGGCGAGGTCGCCGCGGCCGTCGTCGCCGACGAACTCGTCGTCCACGGCTGGGACCTGGCCCGCGCGACCGGCGCGTCCTACGACCCCGACCCGGCCCTGCTCGACGTCTGCCACGCCTTCCTGCGGGCGGCGGCCGACGAGGGCGACCAGGGCAACGGCATCTTCGGCCCGGTCGTCCCGGTCCCCGGGGACGCCCCGCTGCTGGACCGCGCGGTGGGTCTGAGCGGACGGAACCCGGCGTGGACGTCCCCGGTGCGGGGAGTTGCGGAGGGAAACTGATCCGGCTCCACGGGTGAGAGAGCGGCGGCCGGCCCCTGGCGGCAGGCCGCCGCTCGGCCGTGGGAGCACCGTCTCGCTCATGGCGCATGCAAACCGGCCGCCCCACGGCACCCACGCCGTCCCGGACGGCTCACCTTTCCTTTGCCAGAAGCATTGACGAAACACCCGCGCGCTCCTACCTTCATCGCGTCGTACCTCGTACGTCATATATGAGACGCGATACGTGAGATCCCATACGCGAGACGGCGACGTCCCGCGAAGATCCGAGAGGCGCGCATGACCTCTGTGCCCACGCCGATCCCCTCCCGCACGCAGTACGTGCTCGAGGAGATCAAACGCCGCATCCTCACCGGGCAGCTGACGCCCGGTCAGGCCCTGGTCGAGACCGAGCTCGCCGCGCAGTTCGGGGTGTCCAAGACCCCGGTGCGCGAGGCGCTCAAGACGCTCGCCGGGACCGGGCTCGTCGTGATGAGCCAGTACAAGGGCGTCACGGTGCGCATGGTGGACGCGGACATGGCGCGCGAGGTGTACGACGTGCGGCTGCTCCTCGAACCCGAGGCGCTGAAGCGGGCCGTGCGGCGCGGCGCCTCCCTCGACGCCGCCCAGGCCGCCCTCACCCGGGCCGACGAGGCCACCGACACCGCCGAACGCTCCCTGGCCAACCGGGAGTTCCACCGCGCCCTGTACCTGCCCTGCGGCAACCCGCTGCTCGGCCGGATGCTCGACGAGGTCCGCGACCAGGCCGCCCTGGTCTCCGCCGTCGCCTGGGCCGCCGACCCCTCCTGGGAGCGGGAGGCCGCCGAGCACCGCGAGATCCTGCGGCTCGCGCTGGCCGGCGACGCGGACGGCGCCGGCCGGGCCCTGCACGCCCACATCGCGTCGTTCGTCCGGCGCGCGTTCCCCGAGGCCGAGCCCCTCACCGAGGACCGGGCCCAGGACCAGGAAGGTCAGGCATGAGCAGCGTGGCGTTCGAGACCCAGCGGGCGGCCCTGGCCGACGTGGTGGCGATCCCGGTGACCCCGTTCGCCGAGGACGGCACCGTCGACGCCGCCACCCACCGGGCCCTGCTGCGCCGCCTGCTCGACGGCGGCGTCACCACCCTCACCCCCAACGGCAACACCGGCGAGTTCTACGCCCTCACCCCCGACGAGCGCCGCCTGGTCACCGAGCTGACCATCGACGAGGCCGGCGAGCGCGCCGTGATCCTCGTCGGCGTCGGCCACGACGTGCCCACCGCGGTCGCCTCCGCCCGGCACGCCCGCGAGCGCGGCGCCCAGATGGTCATGGTGCACCAGCCCGTGCACCCCTACGTCTCGCAGTCCGGCTGGGTCGACTACCACCGCGCGATCGCCGAGGCCGTCCCCGAACTGGGCGTCGTGCCCTACATCCGCAACGCGCAGCTCACCGGCGCCCGCCTCGCCGAACTCGCCGACGCCTGCCCGAACGTCATCGGCGTCAAGTACGCCGTCCCGGACGCCGCCCGCTTCGCCGCGTTCGCCCGCGACGCCGGCCTCGATCGCTTCGTGTGGGTGGCCGGCCTGGCCGAGCCGTACGCGCCCTGCTACTTCTCCGCCGGCGCCACCGGCTTCACCTCCGGATTGGTCAACGTCGCCCCGGCCGTCTCCCGCAACATGCTGGAGGCCCTGCGCGCCGGCGACTACCCGGCCGCCATGAAGGTCTGGGAGCAGATCCGCCGCTTCGAGGAGCTGCGCGCCGCCAACGGCAGCGCCAACAACGTCACCGTCGTCAAGGAGGCCCTCGCCTCGCTCGGCCTGTGCCGCCGCGACGTGCGCCCGCCGAGCCGCCCGCTGCCCGAGCCCGAGCGCGCCGAGGTCGCCGCCATCGCCGCGGGGTGGTCGATATGACCGACCGGACGACGACGGAGCCGCAGAGCACCGACCCGGGGGCGAGCGGCCGCAAGCGCCCCGAGGAGCTCAGGAGCCACCAGTGGTACGGCACCGACGGCCTGCGCTCCTTCAGCCACCGCGCCCGCACCCGCCAGCTCGGCTACCTGCCCGAGGAGCACCTCGGCAAGCCGGTCGTCGCGATCCTCAACACCTGGTCCGACATCAACCCCTGCCATGTGCACCTGCGCGAGCGCGCCCAGGCCGTGAAGCGGGGCGTGTGGCAGGCCGGGGGCTTCCCGCTCGAATTCCCGGTCTCCACGCTCAGCGAGACCTTCCAGAAGCCCACCCCGATGCTCTACCGCAACCTCCTCGCCCTGGAGACCGAGGAGCTGCTGCGGTCCTACCCGGTCGACGGGGCCGTCCTGATGGGCGGCTGCGACAAGTCGACCCCCGCCCTCCTCATGGGCGCCGCCTCCGCCGGACTGCCCGCCGTCTTCGTGCCCGCCGGGCCCATGCTGCCGGGCCACTGGCGCAACGAGGTCCTCGGCTCCGGCACCGACATGTGGAAGTACTGGGACGACAAGCGGGCCGGGCTGATCGGCGACTGCGAGATGCAGGAGCTGGAGAGCGGCCTGGCCCGCTCGCCCGGCCACTGCATGACCATGGGCACGGCGTCCACGCTGACCGCCGCCGCCGAGGCCCTCGGCGTGACCGTGCCGGGCGCCTCCAGCATCCCGGCCGTCGACTCCGGGCACGACCGGATGGCCGCCAAGGCCGGCATGACCGCCGTCGACCTGGTGCACCGGGACCGCCGGATCGGCGACATCCTCACCCGGGAGGCCTTCGAGGACGCCGTCACCACCGTCCTCGGTCTCGGCGGCTCCACCAACGCCGTCATCCACCTGATCGCCATGGCCGGCCGGGCGGGCGTCACCCTCACCCTCGACGACTTCGACCGCATCGCCCGCACCGTCCCGGTGCTCGCCAACGTCCGGCCCGGCGGACGGACGTACCTGATGGAGGACTTCCACTTCGCCGGCGGCCTGCCCGGCTTCCTCTCCCGCATCCCCGACCTGCTCCACCTGGACCGGCCGACCGTGACCCACGACAGCCTGCGCGAGCAGCTCGCCGGGGCGCGGGTGCACCACGACGACGTCATCCGCCCGCGCGAGAACCCCGTCGCGAGCGAGGGCGGGGTGGCCGTGCTGCGCGGCAACCTCTGCCCGGACGGCGCCGTCATCAAGCACATCGCCGCCGAGCCCCGCCTGCTCAAGCACACCGGCCCCGCGGTCGTCTTCGACGACTACAAGACCATGCAGCGCACCATCGACGACCCCGCGCTCGGCATCACCGCCGACCATGTGCTCGTCCTGCGCAACGCCGGCCCCAAGGGCGGCCCGGGCATGCCCGAGTACGGCATGCTGCCGATCCCGCGGTACCTGCTCCAGCAGGGCGTGCGCGACATGGTCCGCATCTCCGACGCCCGTATGAGCGGCACCAGTTACGGCACCTGCGTGCTGCACGTGGCCCCCGAGTCGTACATCGGCGGACCGCTCGCGCTGGTCGAGACGGGCGACCTGATCACCCTCGACGTCGAGGCCCGTTCCCTCCACCTCCACGTGGACGACGAGGAGCTCGGGCGCCGCAGGGAACGGTGGACGCCGCCGCCCACGCGGTACGAGCGTGGGTACGGCGCGCTCTACGACGACCAGATCACCCAGGCCGACACCGGCTGCGACTTCGCGTTCCTCGCCCGCCCCGGCAAGGTCGCGGACCCCTACGCCGGCTGAGGTCCCGCCCGGCCGGGCCGCCCGGCCGGCACCCGGCCCGCGCCCCGCCTCACCGCCGCACGCCTCACCGCGCACGCCGCACCGCACGCACCCGCTCCACCCCACGCCGTCACCCGCAAGCGCCCGCTTCCGCGCCGCCCTTCGAGAAAGCGCTTCCCGCACGACGTACGAGCACGACGTACCAGAACGGAGACCCAGTCATGGCCCAAGCCGCAGCCGTGGCGAAACCGCCCGCGCCACCGAGGCGGCGCCGTGCCTCCGCCACGCCGCGCAGGCTGCCGTACCTGCTGATCGCGCCCGCCGCCCTGCTGATGCTGGGCTTCATCGCCTACCCGGTCGTCAGCGTCTTCTACTACAGCCTGCAGGACTACAACCCGACCAAGCCCTGGCGCAACGGCTTCGCGGGCTTCGGCAACTTCGTCCACGCCTTCACCGACGACCCGCAGTTCTGGGACACCCTGACCTTCAGCGCCAAGTGGGTCGTCGTCGAGGTCGGGCTGCAGCTGCTGTTCGGCCTCGCGCTGGCCCTCATCGTCAACCAGACCTTCGTGGGGCGGGCGCTGGGACGCGCCCTGGTGTTCTCGCCGTGGGCCGTCTCCGGCGTGCTGACCTCCGCGATCTGGGTGCTGCTGTACAACTCCCAGACCGGCATCACGCGGTACCTGGCCGACATGGGCATCGGCTCCTACGGCACCAGCTGGCTGTCGGACACCTCCACCGTCTTCCCGGCGGCCGTGGTCGCCGACCTGTGGCGGGGCGTGCCGTTCTTCGCGATCCTCATCCTCGCCGACCTCCAGTCCGTCTCCCAGGACCTCTACGAGGCCGCCGAGGTCGACGGGGCCGGCCGGCTCAAGCAGTTCTGGCACATCACCCTGCCGCACCTGAAGGACGCGATCATCCTGTCCACGCTGCTGCGCGCGGTGTGGGAGTTCAACAACGTCGACCTGCTCTACACCCTCACCGGCGGCGGCCCGGCCGGCGAGACCACCACGCTGCCGCTGTACATCGCCCGTACCTCCGTCGACGCCCACAACTTCGGCTACGCGTCCGCCCTGACCACGGTCGCGTTCGTGATCCTGCTCTTCTGCTCGATGGTCTATCTGCGGCTGAGCAAGTTCGGAGGCGACAAGTGATCACCGAGATCGCTCCGGCACCCGAGCGCGTGGTGCCCGAACCGGCCCGGCCGCGTGGACGGCGCCGCCCCTGGGACCAGGCCCCGCGCTGGCAGATCTACCTGCCCCTGTCCGTCTATCTGGTCTTCACGCTGGTCCCGTTCTACTGGATCCTGCTGTTCGCGCTGCGCCCCGCCGGCTCCACCTCACTGGTGCCGTGGCCGCTGACCTTCGACCACTTCGAGAAGGTGTGGACGGAGCGCTCCTTCGGCACCTACTTCGGCAACAGCGTGCTGGTGGGCCTCGCCACCCTGGTGATGACCACGGTCGTCGCGCTGGCCGGCGGCTACGCCCTCGCCCGCTTCGACTTCAAGGTCAAGCGCGGCTTCATGCTGGCGCTGCTGTGCTCGCAGTTCGTGCCGGGCGCGCTGCTGCTGGTGCCGCTGTTCCAGATCTTCGCCGAGCTGAAGATGATCAACTCGCTGGGCAGCGTCATCATCGCCGAGACGGTCTTCCAGCTGCCGCTGTCGATGATCCTGATCAGCAACTTCATCAAGAACGTGCCGTACTCGCTGGAGGAGGCCGCCTGGGTCGACGGCTGCAACCGGCTGCGGGCCTTCCGGGTCGTGGTGCTGCCGCTGCTGCGGCCGGGCCTGATCGCCGTCGGCTCCTTCGCCTTCGTGCACTCCTGGAACCACTTCCTGTTCGCCCTGATGTTCCTCAACAACCAGGACAAGCAGACCATCCCGGTCGGCCTCAACTCCCTGATGAGCGCCGACAGCGTCGACCTGGGCGCGCTGGCCGCGGGCGGCATCATCGCCGCCGTCCCCGTGGTCCTCGTGTTCGCCTTCATCCAGAAGTGGCTCATCACCGGCTTCAGCGCGGGCGCGGTGAAGGGATGAGGAGACCGATGAGCACCCCTCTGCCGATCGTGCTGGCAGGCGCGCGCGGGCACGGCCACTGGCACCTGGACAACATCCGCCGCCTGCAGGACCAGGGCCTGGTCCGGCTCGCCGGGATCTGCGAACTGACCCCGCTCGCCCCCGAGGAGATCCCCGACGGCCTGGGCGCCCCCGCCCAGTCCGCCGACTTCGGCGCGCTGCTGGACGCCACCGGCGCCCGGATCGCCGTGATCTGCACCCCCATCCCCACCCACACCGGCCTCGCCCTCACCGCCGCCGAGCGGGGCGTGCACCTGCTGCTGGAGAAGCCGCCCGCCCCCTCCTACGCCGAGTACCGCCGGATGGCCGACGGCGTCGCCCGGGCCGGGGTGGCCTGCCAGATCGGCTTCCAGTCGCTCGGCTCGCACGCGCTGCCCGCGATCCGCGCGATGGTCTCCGACGGGGTGATCGGCGAGGTCACCGGCCTCGGCGGCGCGGGCGCCTGGGCCCGCGCCGAGGCCTACTTCCGGCGCGCGCCCTGGGCCGGCAAGCGGCGGCTGAACGGCGTCGACGTCGTCGACGGGGTGCTCACCAACCCCCTCGCGCACGCCGTCGCCACCGCCCTCGCCCTGGACGGCTCCACCGGCGCCGGCGATGTCACCGGCATCGAGACCGAGCTGCTGCGCGCCAACGCCATCGAGTCCGACGACATCTCCTGCGTGCGGATCACCACGGCCGCCGGCCGGCGGATCGTCGTCGCCGCCACCCTGTGCGCCGAGCGGCCCGACGAGCCGTATGTGCTGGTGCACGGCAGCCACGGCCGGATCACCTTCTGGTACAAGCAGGACCGGGTGCTGCTGCAGCGCGCCGGCCACGGCCCGGAGGAGTTCGAGTACGGCCGCACCGACCTGCTCGCCAACCTCGTCGACCACCTCGCCACCGGCGCCCGGCTGCTGGTCCCGCCGCAGGCCACCGGGGCGTTCATGAAGGTCGTCGAGGAGATCCGGCTGGCCCCCGACCCCGTCCCGCTGCCCCAGCGGGCCTGGCGGCTGCTGCCCGAGGAGGGCCGACGGGTCGTGCCCGGCGTGGACGGACTGGTCGCGGCCGCCGCCGACACCCTCGCCCTGTACTCCGAACTCGGCGCCCCATGGGCCCCGGTCACCCCGCCGAGAGAGGTGAGCACCCGATGACCGCCCCCGACACCGCCGTCCTGCGGGTCGCGGGCCGCCCCGTCGGCCGCTACGTCACCCGCCCCGAACTCCCCGCCCGGCTCTCCCCGCGGCCCTACCTGCACCCCGTCACCACCCTGGCCGGCACCACGGTCACCGAGCTGACCCCCGCCGACCACGCCCACCACCTCGGCGTCGGTGTCGCCGTTCCCGACGTCGAGGGGCACAACTTCTGGGGCGGCCGCACCTTCGTGCGCGACCGGGGCCCGACCGAGCTGGACAACCACGGCGCCCAGCGGCACACCGCGTTCGCGCGGCGCGACCCGGACGGCTTCGTCGAGGAGCTGCGCTGGGTGGCCGCCGGAACGGAACTGCTGCGCGAGCGGCGCACGGTCGCGGCCACCCAACTCACCGGCTCCGCCTGGGCGCTGGACTTCACCTTCTCCCTGACCAACGTCACCTCCGGCCCGCTCTCCCTCGGCAGCCCCGCCACCAACGGCCGCCCCGGTGCCGCGTACGGCGGCTTCTTCTGGCGCGCCCGCAAGGAGGCCGAGCCGCCCCGTGTGTTCACCCCCGACGCCGAGGGCGAGGACGCGGTGCACGGCCGCCGCGCCGCCTGGCTGGCCCTCGCCGGCTCCGACTGGACGCTGGTCTTCGCCGCCGCCACCGACGCGACCCGGCGCGACCCCTGGTTCGTGCGCGCCGGCGAGTACCCCGGCGTCGGCTCCTCCCTCGCGTCCGCCGAGCGGCTGGCGGTCCCGGCCGGTGACACCGTCGTCCGGCGGATCGTCACCGTCGTCGCGGACGGCCGGCTGGAGCCGGACCAGGCGGCCGCGCTGGCCGGAAAGGCGGTGGCCGCGTGAGCCGGAAGGGCGGTGGCCGCGTGAGCACGTACACCAACCCGGTCCTGAACGCCGACTGGTCCGATCCGGACGTGATCCGCGTCGGCGACGACTTCTACCTCACCGCCTCCAGCTTCGGCCGCGTCCCCGGCCTGCCGCTGCTGCACTCCCGCGACCTGGTCAACTGGACGCTCGTCGGCCACGCCCTGGACCGCCTTCATCCGGAGGCCGCGTTCGCGCGGCCCCGGCACGACTGCGGGGTCTGGGCGCCCTCGCTGCGCCACCACGACGACCGGTTCTGGATCTTCTGGGGCGACCCCGACCAGGGGATCTTCCAGATCAACGCGCCCGACGTCCGCGGCCCGTGGACCCGTCCGCACCTGCTGAAGGCCGGCCGGGGCCTGATCGATCCGTGCCCGCTGTGGGACGAGGAGACCGGCGAGGCCTACCTCGTGCACGCCTGGGCCCGCTCCCGCGCCGGCGTGAAGAACCGCCTCACCGGCCACCGCATGCAGCCCGACGCCACCGCCCTGCTCGACGAGGGCAAGGTCGTCGTGGACGCCGACCGCATCCCCGGCTGGTTCACGCTGGAGGGGCCCAAGCTGTATCGGCACGACGGCTGGTTCTGGATCCTGGCGCCCGCCGGGGGAGTGGAGACCGGCTGGCAGGGCGCCTTCCGCGCCCGGGACTTCTTCGGCCCCTACGAGGAGCGGATCGTCCTCGAACAGAAGCACACCGACGTCAACGGCCCCCACCAGGGCGGCTGGGTGCGCACCCCGTCCGGCGAGGACTGGTTCCTGCACTTCCAGCAGCGCGGCGCCTACGGCCGGGTCGTGCACCTGCAGCCCCTGCGCTGGGACGCCGACGGCTGGCCGGTGCTCGGCGACGATGGCGCCCCCGTCACCGTCCACCGCATGCCCGATCTGCCGCCGCAGCCGCCGGCCGCCCCCGCCACCGACGACGACTTCCCCGGCGGGCGGTACGGCCGCCAGTGGCAGTGGACGGCCAACCCCCGTGACGGCTGGGCCACCCAGCACTCCGCCGACGGCCTGCGCCTGACCTGCGTCCGCTCGGCCGACGCGCACGACCTGCGCAAGCTGCCGAACGTGCTCACCCAGCGGCTGCCCGGCCTGCCCTGCGCCGTCGAGGTGGACCTGCGCCTGGACGCCGCCGAGCCCGGGGCACGGGCCGGACTCGCGGTGCTCGGGGACGCGTTCTCCTGGATCGGCCTCGAACGGGGCGCCGACGGCCGGGTCCACCTGGTGCACCGGTTCGCCGAGCCGGTCGCCGACCGGGAGCGGGACGCCGCCCCCGCCCGGCTCGCCCCGCGGGGCCGGGCCCGGCTGCGCATCGAGATCGGCGCCGGGGCCCGCTGCCGCTTCCTCCACGACACCGGGGCGGGCCCGGTGTCCTCCGGTCCGGTCTTCGCCGCCACCCCCTGGCGCTGGGTCGGGGCCCTGCTCGGCCTGTTCGCGCTCGCGCCGGACGGGACGGGACCCGCCGGTGCGGCCCTCTTCGAGCACTTCCGTATCACCGCCCTCTGATTCCTTCCCCCGTACGCCTGTTGGGAGCCGCCATGCCGCACATCCCTGGCAAGCGCTTGCCGTCACCCTGGTCGACCGTCGCGGGCCTGCCGACCGCCGTCGGTCTCGGCCTCGGCGCGGGCGGCGAAGCCGTCACCGTCACCGAGCGGGCCTCGCTCGCCCGGTACGTCTCGCCGCAGACCCGCCACTGACCCCGTACCCCTCCACCACCCGAGCTGGATCCGGAAGAAGAGAGCCGACCGATGAAGATCAGCATCCGCAGAAGCAGGCGCGCCGCCCTGGCCGTCGCCCTGGGCTCCGTGCTCGCCCTGACCGCCACCGCCTGCGGTGACGACGGCAGCGGCAGCGGCGGAGACAAGGGGTCCGAGGGCAGCGGCAAGGGCGAGATCGTCTTCTGGGACAACAACGGCGGTGTGCGCACCGACATCTGGAAGGAGATCATCGCCGACTTCGAGAAGGCCAACCCCGGCATCAAGGTCAAGTACGTCGGCATCGCCGCCAAGGAGTACCAGTCCAAGGTCGACACCGCGATCCAGGGCGGCGGCCTGCCGGACGTCGGCGGCGTCGGAGCGGCGACGCTCGCGGAGTTCGCCGCGCAGAACGCGCTGGAGCCGCTGGACGCGCGGCTCGCCAAGTCCTCGCTGAACGGCAAGCTCAACAAGGACATGGTCGCCTCGCTGAAGGCCGCCGGCGGCGGCGACGGCACCCTCTACTCGATCCCGACCTCCGCCAACAACGGCGTCCTGTACTACCGCACCGACCTGTTCCAGAAGGCCGGGCTGGACGCGCCGACCACCTGGGAGAAGTTCTACGAGGCGGCCGAGAAGCTCACCGACGCGAAGAAGAACGCCTTCGGCTACACCATCCGCGGCGGCGCCGGCTCCATCGCGCAGGCGCTGGACGCGATGTACGGGCAGTCCGGCATCACGTCGTTCTGGAACGGCGACAAGACCACGGTGAACGACCCGAAGAACGTGGCGGCGCTGGAGAAGTACGCCGCGCTCTACAAGAAGGTCACCCCGGCCGCCGACGTGAACAACGACTTCACGAAGATGGTCGCCCAGTGGGACTCCGGCACGATCGGCATGCTCAACCACAACCTGGGCTCCTACCAGGACCATGTGAAGGCGCTGGGCGCCGGGAAGTTCCGCGGCATTCCGCAGCCGGTCGGGCCGGGCGGAAAGCGGGTCCAGGTCTCCAATCCGGTCGACGGACTGGGGCTGTTCAAGAGCTCCAAGAACAAGGAGGCCGGCTGGAAGTTCATCGAGTTCGCGCTCTCGCACGCGGAGAACTCGAAGTTCAACGAGTCGGCGGGGCAGGTGCCGGCGAACACGGAGGCCTCCGGCGACGCGTGGATCCAGAAGGCGGAGCCGACGAAGCTGGCCGCCGCCGCCCTGAGTGACGGTTCCACGACCATCGTCCAGCTGCCTTACTACCTGCCCGACTGGAACACGATTTCCAAGGCGGACAACGAGCCGGGCTTCCAGAAGGTGCTCCTCGGGAAGATGTCGGCGAAGCAATGGCTGGACACGCTCGCCGACCAGCTCAACAAGGCTCAGGCCGACTGGAAGCAGAACCACTGAGTCCGTGGGCGGTGTCGGTCCGTGGGGGGCTGCGCGGCCGTTGCGGATGGCCGCGCCCCCGCGGCGGAGCCGCACGTCGATACCGCCCCGCGCCCCCGGGTGGGTCTGCTCACCCTTGGCTGAAAGGTGCCGATCGTGTCTCTCAGTCGGAGAGCCGTTCTTGCCGCCGTTCCTCTCACCGTGGCCGCGGCTCCCTCGCCGAAGGCATCCCGCACTCTGTACATCGCCGGTGATTCCACCGCCGCGCAGAAATACTCCGACGCCGCGCCCGAGACCGGGTGGGGCATGGCGCTGCCGTTCTTTCTGCACAAGGACCTGCGCGTCGCCAATCACGCGATGAACGGGCGCAGTTCGAGGAGTTTCCTCGACGAGGGCCGACTGGACGCGGTCCTCTCCGTCATCCGGCCCGGTGACCTTCTGCTGATCCAGTTCGCGCACAACGACGAGAAGGCCACCGATCCGACTCGGTACACCGAGCCGTGGACGACGTACCAGGAGTACCTGACCCGCTACGTCGACGGGGCGCGGCAGCGCGGGGCGCGGCCCGTGCTCGCCACGCCCGTGGAGCGGCGGCGGTTCGACGCCGCGGGCCACGCCCAGCCGACGCACGGCGACTACCCCGCGGCGATGCGGGCGCTCGCCGAGCGGGAGGGAGTCGCGCTGCTGGACGTGCAGACCCTGTCGCTCGCCCTGTGGCAGCGGCTGGGCGTCGAGCAGACCAAGACGTACTTCAACTGGACCGCGACCGAGCAGGACAACACGCACTTCAACCCGCCCGGTGCGATCGCCGTGGCCCGGCTCGTGGCGCGGGAGCTGCTGCGCACCCGGGTCCTCGCCCCGCGCGATACGCGCCGGCTGGACGACGAGATCCCCGGGTCCTGGATCACCTGGCCGGACCCCACCCTGTAACCCCGTTTCTGCCGACAGGAAGAGAGCCGCACCATGCACGCACGCGAATGGCATGCGCATGCCATGAAGAGAGTCGCCGCGCTCGCCGGCTGCACCGCCCTCGTGCTGTCCGTCACCGGCACCACCGCCTCCGCCCACGGACAGCACCACGACCCGGCGCGGCAGGTGCTGGGCGCGAAGGACGGCTGGGCCGCCCACGGCACCGGCACCACCGGCGGGTCCGCCGCCGACGCCGCGCACGTCTACACGGTCGGCACCTGGGCGCAGTTCAAGGCCGCCCTCGCGGCCGGCGGCGACGCACCGAAGATCATCAAGGTGAAGGGCACGATCGACGCCGTCTCCCAGGGCTGCGACGCCTTCGCCGCGCCCGGCTACGACTTCGCCGCCTACCTGGCGAAGTACGCCCCCGAGACCTGGGGGTACGACACCGACCTGGAGAAGGAACCGGCCGACAGCCCCGAGGGCCTGCGCCGGGTCTCCGCCGCCAACCAGGCCAAGGAGATCAAGGCGAACGTGCCCGCCAACACCACTGTCATCGGGGTGGGCCGCGACGCCGGCTTCAAGGGCGCGAGCCTGCAGATCAGCGGGGTGGACAACGTCATCGTCCGCAACCTCACCTTCGAGAGCCCGCTGGACTGCTTCCCGCAGTGGGACCCGACCGACGGCTCCACCGGCAACTGGAACTCCGAGTACGACAGCGCCGTGGTGTACGGCTCCACCCATGTCTGGCTGGACCACAACACCTTCACCGACGGCGCCCACCCGGACTCCTCGCTGCCGGTGTACTTCGGCATGACCTACCAGCAGCACGACGGCGAGCTGGACATCGTCAAGGGCGCCGACTACGTCACGGCCTCCTGGAACGTCTTCGCCGACCACGACAAGACGATCCTCATCGGCAACAGCGACAGCGCCGCCACGGCCGCGGTGGACCGCGGGCACCTGAAGGTCACCTTCCACCACAACCTGTTCCGCGACCTGGTCGAGCGGGCGCCGCGCGTGCGGTTCGGCCAGGTCGACTCCTACAACAACCACTTCGTGGCCGGCGACGGCTACTCCTACAGCTACGGCATCGGCATGGAGTCCCGGCTCGTCGCCGAGCACAACGCCTTCACCCTGCCCCAGGGCGTCTCCGCAGCGAAGATCCTCAAGAAGTGGAAGGAGGCGCCCCTCACCGCCGCCGACAACTGGGTCAACGGCCGCCGCACCGACCTGATCGCCGTGCACAACGCGGAGATCCCCGGCGAGACCCTCGCCTCGGGAGCCGGCTGGACCCCCACCCTGCGCACCCACGTCGACCCGCCGCGCGCCCTGCCCGGCCTCGTCGACGCGGGCGCGGGCGCCGGAAAGGTCCGCTGACATGGAACCCCTCCTCACCGGACGCCGGGGCTTCCTGGCCGCGAGTGCCGGCGCCGCCCTGGCGCTGGGCCTCGCGGCCCCCGCGGGCGCCGCCCGCCGCACCCCCTTCGGCCGCTTCGGCTCGCCCGCCGCCCGGCTCACCGCGCGCACCCTGTACGTCCACCCGGGCGGCGCGGGCGACGTCACGAGCGTCGGCGCGGCCGTCGCCGCCGCGGCCGGCCCCGGCTGGACGCTCGTCCTCGCGCCGGGCGTCTACCGCGAGACGGTCGCCGTCGACACCAGCCGCACCGGCATGACCTGGATCGGCGCCTGTGAGAACCCCCGCGACGTGGTGATCGTGTACGACAACGCGGCCGGCACACCCAAGCCCGGCGGCGGCACCTACGGCACCAGCGGCTCCGCCACCGTCACCACGCAGGCCGACGCCTTCACCGCCCGCTGGATCACCTTCGCCAACGACTGGCTGCGCGCCGACCACCCCGACATCACCGGCACCCAGGCCGTGGCCCTGAAGGTGCAGGGCGACCGCAGCGCCTTCCACCACTGCCGCTTCCTCGGCCACCAGGACACCCTGTACGCCGACACCATGGCGCTCGGCACCTTCGCCCGCCAGTACTTCGCCCACTGCTACGCCGAGGGCGACGTCGACTTCGTCTTCGGGCGGGCCACCGCGGTGTTCGCGCACTGCCACTTCCGCACCCTGGACCGCACCGACCTCGCGGCACCGCCGTACGGCTTCGTCTTCGCGCCCTCGACGGCCGGCGCCAACCCGCGCGGCTACCTGGTCACGCGCAGCCGGGTCACCAGCGAGGCACCGGACGCCTTCTACAAGCTGGCCCGCCCCTGGGTGCCCAGCTCCGACACCACCGCCCGCCCGATGCTCACCGTCCGCGACACCTGGCTCGGTCCCGGCATCGACGCGGCCGCGCCGTACGCGAACATGCGGGACGCCTCCCCGTGGCAGAGCATGCGCTTCGCCGAGTACCGCGACACCGGACCCGGCGCCGTCGTCACCGTCCCGGAGAACCGGCCGCAGCTCGACCCCGTGACGGCACGCCGGCACACACCCGAGGCCTACCTCGGCGACTGGAGACCGTATGCGTAAGGGCATCGCAGCGCTCGCCTTCCCGGCCGTCCACCCGACTCCTCGGCTTGACCGGATTTTTGCCGGTGAAAGAGGTATCGATCGGGCCACGGACCTCGCGCCCGAGGGGGTGACGCGCGTAGAAACCTGTCATGCATAAGCCACTGCGTTTCGCGGCCGCCGCGGCCGCCTGTGCCGTCGCCGGTGCCGCCCTGTACGGCGCCGGCGCCGCCACCGCCGACCAGTCGACCGCCAACTCCACGCACGAGCCGTACAACATCGGCGTCCTGGTCAAGGACATCGACAGCTACTACGGCACCACGCTCGACGCGGACGGCGTCTACCAGGCCTCGCCCGCCAGCCCGTACGCCAAGGACCTGGCGCAGATCGACGCGGCCGCCCGCGCGTACATCGACAAGGCCGCCCGCAAGGCGCTCAAGAAGGGCGAGAAGCCGGCCGTCGTCTTCGACATCGACGACACCCTGCTGCTCAGCCTCGACTACGAGAAGAAGACCAACTACACGTACAACGGCACCACCTGGAACGACTACGTGAACAAGGCCGACCGCCCGGCCGTCTTCGGCAGCCCGGAACTGGTCCGGTACGCCGCGTCCAAGGGCGTCGCGGTCTTCTACAACTCCGGCCTGAGCGAGGCCCAGCGCCCCGCCGCCGTCGAGAACCTGAAGAAGGTCGGCGCCGACGTCAACCTCGACGCCGGCCACATGTTCCTCAAGGACAAGGCCAACCCGCCCGCCTACCTGGGCACCTGCGCCACCCCCGGCACCTGGAACTGCACCACCGTGCAGTACAAGGCCGGCACCCGCCGCCACATCGAGGACGACCTCGGCTACGAGATCATCGCCAACTTCGGCGACCAGTACTCCGACCTCCAGGGCGGCTACGCCGAGCGCACGTACAAGCTGCCGAACCCGACGTACTACGTCGGCTGACGGCGGCCCGGCGCACACCCCGGCCGTGCCTCGCCCCGCCGCCCCGCCGCGGCGGGGCGAGAGGGCCGGGAAGCGGGGCGAGTGACCCCGTTCGGCGTCACCGCGCGTCGCCATCCATTAGCATCGGGTTTGCCTGTGGTACGTGCGACGGGGGGAGCCGGGCATGCGGATCCGTATCGAAAGCGACGGGGACGAGCGGTCCCTGACGGACCTTCGGGAATGGCTCGGCCAGGACCCCAAGGCCCGGTCCCTGGACGTGACCCCGGTCAGCGGCGACGGCCCCACCATGAGCGTGCTCCACGCCCTCGACGTCGCCCTCGGTCACGGCCTCGACATCGGCAACTTCGCCGTCGCCTACGCCAGTTGGCGTCTGTCACGCGGCACCGCCCACCGGGGCGCACGCAGACTGACGTACGGCGCGACGACCGTCGACATCGGCCACCTCAGTCCGAAGGAACTGGCGGAGCTGCTGCGCCGCCTGGAGAACGAGGACGCGGACTCCGCCACGCCCACGTCATGACCGCACCGGGAACGGGGCGTTCCCGCGCGGTGCTGTTCGGCGTCCACGAGTTCGACAGCTTCGGCGAGCTCGCGGGCGTCGAGCACAACATCCCCGCACTGCTGCCCCAGCTGACCGACCCCGACACCGGGCTGCTCACCGAGGCGGACTGCGTGGTCCCCGCCGCCGACAGCCGGGCCCACGACGTCCTCGACGCCGTGGCCGACGCCTGCCGTGAGGCCACCGACCTCCTGCTCGTCTACTACGCGGGACACGGGCACCTCGACGGCGACCGGCTCCTCTTGGCCACCAGGACGGCGAGTCTCGACCGGCCGTACCACTTCATCGAGTACACGGACGTCCGTGACCTGGTGGCCAAGTCCAAGGCCCGGCACAAGGTCGTGATCGTCGACTGCTGCCACAGCGGCGGCGCCCTGCGCATGGGCGGCGGACAGGCCCAGGACATCCCCGACGCCAGCGTCCTCTTCGAGGGCGGCTGCGTGCTCACCTCGGCCGCGGCCACCGAACAGTCCCTGTGCCGGGAGGACGGCAGCGTCTTCACCCTGGCGCTCGTCCGCCTGATGAAGGAGGGGCTGCGCGGCCCCCTCGGCGGCGGCCGCCGCCGAGGCGAGGAACAGCGCTACCTCGAAGTGGCCGACCTCTGCGAGCGGATCAAGGAGGACCTCGAGGGCGAGGAGGTGAACGGCTGGCCCGTGCCGCAACCCCGCCTGGCCACCCTGGACGCCGGCAGCCACATCCCGCTGGCGCTCAACCGGGCGTTCACCGGCGAGAGCGCCCCGCCCGCCGCCGCGCCGGACCGGCCCGCCGCCGACCCCGACGACCCGATGTCGACGGTGGTCGGGCAGGAGCGATTCGTCGAAGGGCTCAGCGAGTTCCGCCAGAACCTCACCCCGGAACACCTGCCGTTCGTCTCCCCCGGCGAGGACCACCCGGCCGAGCCCCACCGGCTCTTCGCCCGTCTGAAGGCCAACGACGAGCGGGGAGTGCTGCTGGTCGGCGCGGCCGGCACCGGAAAGACCCGGACCGGCCTGGAAGTCGGCCGGATCGCCCTGGCCGAGGGCTGGCGGGTGCTCCACGTCCGTCCGGGCCGCGAGTCGTCCATCACCGGGCAGATCACCAGGCACGTGCTCGCCGACGACCGCCCGGTCCTGGTGGTCCTCGACTACATCAACGAGTACCTCGACGACGACGACCACGACGCGCGCCTGGACCTGACGGCGCTGCGCCACCGCCTCCTGGCCGAGGCCCGGCGCAGGAAGATCCGGGTCGCGTTCCTCGCCTCGGCCCGCCCCGGCTGGCTGGACAAGGTCGCCGACCGGATCCCGCTGGACGACCTGTTCGACGAGGTCGAGCTGCGCCAGGACGGCGACTTCCACCAGCTCATCGCCGACCAGATCCTGGACCGGCTGGCCCGCAAGGCGGTCACCCGCCTCGGCATGGACCAGATGCGGCAGATCTGCGGTCACCGCCGGCCCATCATCACGCTGCTGATCGCCAAGGAACTGGAACGGCAGGCCGACGCCGGATGGCTGTCCCCCGACATGGCCCGGCTGCGCGTGGAGGGCGACCTCGCACGCTGGCTGCGCAACCGGCTGAAGGAGGACGACCTCGCCGTCCGCCGCAGCGACGACGACGAGGACCGCCGGCCCGTCGTCTCCGACCGCCTGGTGGCCGCGGCCGCAGCGGCCGCCGCCTGCCCGCAGGAACACGCCGAGGTCGTCGCCGCGGCCACCGCCGCCCTGGCCGGCCGCAGCTCGCACGCCGAGCGCGTCGTGGACACCCTGATCGACCTCGGCTGGCTGGAGTACGAAGGGGACGGCGACGTCCTCGCCACCGCCCACGACGTGGTGTGCGACCAGCTCGTCGAGTCCGTCGTCCTGCCCGCCGGCAGCCGCCGCCCCGACCGCGAACGCACCCGGGCCCTGCTCGCCGGCTGCCTCACCAGCCCGCGCACCGTCGGCCGGTACGCGACCAACCTCGCCCGCCTGATGAACGACCTGGCCCCGGCGCGCGCCACCGCGGTGGCCGCCGTCCTCGACGCGTGGTTCACGGACAGCGCGCCGGCCATCGGCGAGGTCATGCGCCAGGACGCCGACGTCGGCTCCTACGCCCTGGGCGCCCTCTGCACCGCCGAGCCCTGGTCGGGGGCCGCCGTGCGCAACTGGCAGGAGATCGTGGGCCCCTGGCTGGAGGAGTTCGGCGACGAGGTCGACGCCCGGCACGTCCTGCACCGCGGGCTGCGCCACCTGCCGGCCGACGCCGTCCTGCTGCTCGTGCCCTCGGCGGTGCGCTGGCTCGCCGTCCACGGCGGGCGGCGCGAGGCGAGCTTCGTCCTCGCCCCGCTGCTCGGCCGTACCGACATACCGCCCGAGGAGCAGAAACCGGCGCTGCGCAACGCGATGGGCTGGCTGCACCGCCACGGCGAACTGCTCGACGCCCACTTCGTGCTGCGCGGGCTCGTCGACCGCGACGACCTGACCGGCCACCAGGTCCGCCAGGTCGTCGCCGCCACCCTGCGCTGGACGCAGCAGGACGTCTCCCTGCGCCAGGTCGCCCACGTCGTGTCCCCGCTGCTCGCCCGCGACGACCTCACCGGCGACGAACCGCGCCGCCTGGTCGCGCTCGCCCTCGCCTGGCTGCGGCACCGCCGCACCGCCGCGCAGCCGCGCAGGGGACTGCGCAACAAGGTCCTGCGCGCGCTGCTCGAACGCGACGACCTCACCGACTACGAGCTGCGCCACGCCGGCTCCCGTGCCCTGGCCTGGCTCACCGACTACGCCACTGAGCCGTCGGCCACCTACGTCCTGCATCCGCTGCTCGCCCAGCCCGCCCTGCCCACGAGCCAGCTGCGCCGCGCGGTCGCCTTCGCCCTCCAGTGGCTCGACGAGCACGGCGGCACCTCCGACGCCGACTTCCTGCTGCGCCCCCTCGTCGGCTGCGACAGGCTGACGGAGGACGAGACCCGGCGCGCCGTCGCCTTCGCCCTCCAGTGGCTCACCGAGCACGTCGCCACCGCGGACGCCGACTTCCTGCTGCGCACCGTGCTCGGCAGTCACGGCCTGAACCAGGAGGAGAGCCGGCGGGCCGCGCACCTCGCCCACCAGTGGCTGGCCGAGCACGCCACCGAGGAGCGCGCCACCTACGTCCTCGCCCACCTGCTGGCCCGCCCCGACCTCACCGACGTCGACGCGCAGCGGGGCATCGCGTCGGCCACGGCCTGGCTGGAGCGCCACGGCCTCAGCGACGAGGCGAACTTCGTCTTCAAGGCCCTCCTGGACCGGCACGACATCCCCCCGTACGAGGCGCGCCGCGCCAACGAGGCCGCCGTGGCGTGGCTGCGTCCCCGCACCCGCCTGCTGGACACCAGCTTCACCCTCAGCAAGCTGCTCGCCCGGCCCGACCTCACCGAGGAGCAGGCCGAGCAGGCCGTCACGGCGGCGACGACATGGCTCAGCCACCACGGCGGCACGGACGTGGCCGACTTCGTGCTGCGCGCCCTGCTCTCCCGGCCCGGCCTCACCGGCAGCCCGGCGCGGTACGCCAACGACTGCGCGAGCCGGTGGCTGCGGCGTTACGGCACCGGCCGGCACGCCGGCTACATCCTCGGCGCGCTGCTCTCCCGCCGCGACCTCACCCCGGAGCAGGCCCGGGAGACGGTGACCACGGCCCTGGCCTGGCTCGCCGAGTACTGCAGGGTGCCGGAGGCCGAGCAGGTCCTGGCGCAGCTCGTCGCCCGCACCGACCTGCTGCCCGGCCAGCGCGAGCAGGCGGACACGTTCACCGCCCAGCGCGGCGAACAGGACGCCGACACCTACCTCGAGGCCCGGGCCCTCTCGCGCCGGCTCATCAGCCGGGACGGCATGGTGGACGAGCAGGCCCGGCAGGATCTCGCCGACTCCCTGGCCTGGCTGCAGCTCAACGACGAACGCCCCGAGGCCATCCACGTCCTGCGGGCGATGTTCAACCACCACCGGCTCACCGAGGAACAGCTCCACCCCGCCCTCGCCTCCGCGACGACCTGGCTGTCCTGCCACCCCACCGAGCCCGACGCCTCCTACCTCCTGCAACGGCTGCTGAGCCTGCAGACGCCCACCGACGACGAACTCGACGCCGTGTGCGGGCACGCCCTGACCTGGGTCGGCCACCACCTCGGCAGCACCCAGGTCACCTTCACCCTGGGCGCGCTGCTCGGCAACAAGCGGATCGGCCGCGCGCGGCTCGACCAGGGCATCGCCGCGGCCGCCAAGTGGCTGGAACGGCATGTGGGCAGCGCCGGCGCGCGCTTCATCCTGGACGGGCTGCTCGCCCGCCAGGAGATCACCGGGGAGCGCGCCCGGGCCGTGGTCGGCTTCACCGGCCACTGGCTGGCCCGCCACATCTCCCTGCGCGAGGCGCGGTTCGTCGTCGCACCGCTGCTGGCCCGCACCGACCTGGTGGCGGCGGAGACGCGCTCGGCGTTCGAGCGGGCCACGCGCTGGCTGGACCAGTACGGCACCCTGCACGAGGCCCGGCACGTCCTGGTCCCGCTGAACGCGCACCGCCGGCTGCTGCCGGAGGAGATCGACGAGGCCTTCGCCCGCTCGGTCACCTGGACCACGCGCCACGGCACGCCGGTCAACGTCCACATGGTGCTGGCGCCCCTGCTGGACCGCGGCGACCTGCGCCCCGAGCAGTTGCGGACCATGGCCGGGCATGTGCTGGAGTGGCTGTCCCGCTCCACCGACACGGAGTCCTGGCGGGTGCTCAACCTGCTGATCGGCCGCCACGACCTGGAGCCCGACCAGGCGCACGCGGTGCTCTCCCTGGCCGCGGCGGGCATCCAGGCGGACCCCACCCGCTACGACGTCAGTTTCCTGCTGGAGCCGTATCTGCGCCGCCCCGACCTGACGGCCCCGCAGCGGGCGGTGGCGGTGGACTGCGCGCTGGTGTGGCTGGAGCACCACATGCCGGTGTGGCGGGCCCGTTTCGTGCTGCAGGCCCTGCTCACGCTGCCCGACCTCACCCCGGACCAGAGCCGTCGGACCGTCGACTGGTCCCTGACCTGGCTGGACCAGCACACCGACGGGACAGAGGCCGGGTTCCAGGCCGCGTGCGCCGACCCCGTCCTCGACCGGCTGCTGGCCCGCAGGGACCTGACCGAGGACGACATCCGCCGCGCCCGGGACTGCCGCCCGGGCGCGGAACCGGCGCCCGCACCCGCGTCGTGAAGGCGTGGTGAACCCTGCGGGGCGGTGCACGAGTGGGGGGGACCACGACGAAGGGGGGCAGCCCCCGAGCGGCTGCCCCCCATGTCCTCGATGCCGGCGCTAGGGGGTGTCTCGTCGATCAGGCCGGATCAGGGAGCGGCGTCTGGTGCCGTGCATCGCAAGGCGGAGGAGGGAGTCGATGCGGAGCATCGGGGACCGACGACAACGCGGCGAGGTGCGGTGCCAGACGCCGCGAGCCCGGCGTGATCGACGAGACACCCCCTAGTTCTTCAGCGCCGCCTTCATCATGGCCTTGGCGACCGGCGCGGCCAGGCCGTTGCCGCTGACCTCCGAGCGGGCCGCGTCGGACTGCTCGACCATGACCGCCACCGCGACCTCCTTGTCGCCGGCCTTGGCGTAGGAGGTGAACCAGGCGTACGGCGTCTTGCTGTTGTTCTCGCCGTGCTGCGCGGTACCGGTCTTGCCGCCGACGGTCGCGCCGGAGATCCGGGCGTTGGTGCCCGTGCCCTCCTCGACGACCGTCTGCATCGCCGACTGCAACTGCTCGGCGGTGTGCGAGTCGACGATCTCCTTGCTGTCCGAGCCGTCGTCGTAGTTCTGCAGCACGTCGCCGCCGCTGTCGGTGACCCGTGACACCATGTGCGGCGAGACCAGCTTGCCGCCGTTGGCGATCGCCGCCGACACCATCGCCATCTGCAGCGGCGTCGCCGTCACGTCGAACTGGCCGATGCCGGTCAGCGCCGTCTGCGCCTTGTCCATGTCCTTGGGGTACACGCTGGGGTACGCGCGCACCGGCACGTCCTGCTGCTCGTCGTTGAAGCCGAACTTCTCGGCCATCGCCCGCACCTTGTCCTGGCCGAGGTCCACGGCCATCTTGGCGAAGACGTTGTTGCAGGAGTACTGCAGCGCGACCCGGATCGAGGCGTTCTCGCAGGGCGCCGACGGGTTCTCGTTGCTCAGGTCCCGGGTCGTGCCCGGCAGCCGGTACGGGTCCGGGCTGACGGTGCGCTGGTCCACCGAGGAGTACAGCCCGTCCTCCAGCGCGGCCGCGGCCACCACCAGCTTGAACGTGGAGCCCGGCGGCAGCGGCTGGCGCAGCCCCCGGTTGTTCAGCGGCTTGTCCGGGTCGGCGTTCAGCTCCTTCCACGCCTTGCCCGCCGTGTTGGCGTCGGTGAGCGCGGCCGGGTCGTACGACGGCGTCGAGACGACGGCCAGGATCCGGCCCGTCTTCGGGTCGAGGGCGACCGCCCCGCCCTTGTTGTCGCCGAGCGCCTTGTACGCCGCCTTCTGCACGTCCGGGTCGATCGTCGTGAGCACGTTGCCCGGGTCGGCCCGCTTGCCGGTGACCGTGTCCATCACCGTGCGCAGCCGCGGGTCCGTGCCGTTGAGCAGCTCCTGGTAGATGCCCTCCAGCTGGGTCGGCGCGTACGCCTGCGAGGCGTAGCCCGTCACCGACGCGTACAGCCTCCCGTCCGTGTAGGTGCGCTTGTACTCCAGGTCACCGCCCGACGTGCGCGTCGAGCCGGTGACGGAACGCCCGGCCACGATGATGTTGCCGAGCGGCTCCGCGTACGTCTGGATCGCGTTGCGCCGGTTGTCCTTGTCGTCCGCGAGCGCCTTGCCGTCGTAGAACTGCACCCAGGTCGCCCGCACCAGCAGGGCGAGCACCAGGAGCAGCGCGAAGACCGATGCGCGCCTGATCGTCTTGTTCATCCCGATCAGAAGACGAGCGGGAGGGCGTCGATCGTTCCCTCGGCCCGGGTTTTCTCATCGTCCGCTCAGGAAGCCCGCCTCGTACGCCGCGATCACCGCCTGGGTGCGGTCGCGGGTCCCGGTCTTGGCCAGCACCGACGCCACGTGCGTCTTCACGGTCGCGGGGCCGACGCCCATGCGGCGGGCGATCTCGGCGTTGGTCAGCCCGGCCGCCATCAGCCGCAGCGCCTCGCGCTCGCGGTCCGTGAGCCGCGTCACCCAGGCCGGCGGCGCGGCCCGGGCCTCGGCGTGCGCGGCCGCGAGCGCCCGTACCGCCGAGGGGAACAGCAGGGTGTCGCTGTGCGCGACCAGCCGTACCGCCTGCACGAGGGTGTCGGCGTCCGCCCGCTTCAGCAGGAACCCGGCCGCACCGGCCCGCAGCGCGTCGTAGACGTAGGAGTCGTTCTCGAAGGTCGTCACCACGACGATCCGCGGCGGGCCGGGCACCGTGGCGAGGATCCGCTCGGTGGCGCGGATGCCGTCCACCTCCGGCATGCGCACGTCCATCAGCACCACGTCGGGCCGGACCTCCCGGACGACGGCCACGGCCTCCGCGCCGGTCGCCGCCTCCCCGACCACCTCCAGGTCCTCCTCCGCGGACAGGATGGCGTGCAGCGCGGTGCGGACCATGCGCTCGTCGTCGGCGAGGACGATCCGGATCGGCTCACGGCTCATGGGGATCCCTTCGGCGGGAACGTCGGGAAGGCGGGAAGGCGGGAAGGCGGGAACGGGAGAGGCGCGGAACGGCGGGAAGGCAGGAACGGAAGGGTCGCGGAACCGCGGTGACGGCGGGAACGGAAGGGGCGGCAAGGCGGGCTGGAGAGGGGGGTCGGCGGGCGCCGGCCGCACCGTTCGGCGGAGGTCACGCGGAGCCCCTCGTCGGCAGACGGACGTGCAGCCGCCACCCCCCGTCGGCCCGGCCGGCCTCGGCGGTGCCGCCCAGCAGCCGGGCCCGGTCGGCGATGCCGCGCAGCCCGTGACCGCCGCCGGGCCGGGCGGCCGGAACCGGGGCGCCGTCGAGGGGGTTGGTGACGGTGATCTCCAGGTGCGCCCCGCCCGAGGCGATCCGTACGGCCACCGGGGTCCCGGCACCGGCGTGCCGGAGCGCGTTGCTCAGTCCCTCCTGCACGATCCGGTACGCCTCCCGGGAGACCAGGTCGGGCAGCGCGGCCGGGTCGACCCGGATGTCGGCCCGCACGCGCAGCCCGCCCGCTCCGGTACGGCGCAGCAGCCCGTCGAGGTCGGCGGCCAGGGTGGGCGCGGGGGCCGTGCCGGGGGCGTCGCCGGCGCGCAGCACCCCGAGGACGGCGTCCAGCTCGCCGACGGTGCGCCGGGTGGTGTCCTCGATCGCGGCGAGCGCCTCGCGCACGAACTCCGGGTCGCTGTCCAGGACCCGCCGCGCCGCGCTCGCCTGCAGGGTGACCGCGCTGAGGGCGTGGCCGACGGAGTCGTGCAGCTCGCGGGCGAGCCGGTTGCGCACGGCGAGGTCGGCGGCGCGCGCCTCGGCGGCCGCCAGCCGGTCGCCCGGCGTCGGACCGAGCAGCGCGGGCGCCCACCGGGCGAGGAGCGCCCCGCAGCCGGCCGCGCAGCCGGCGAGCGCGAGCAGCATGGCCAGCCCGGCCACCGGGGCGAGTGCCGGCCCCCAGCCGTGGGTGAGGACGCCGGGCAGTCCGAGCCCGGTGCCGAACAGCCCCGCGCACAGCGGCAGCACGATCAGCACGACCGCGAACGGCGGCACCGCCAGCGACATCCCCGAGACGATCCCGCCGAGCCCGAGATGCAGCACGAACCACGCCGCCGTCCGGCCGCGCGCGGCCCGGTCACGGGCGGGGTCGGGGGAGAGGGCGTCCGGATCCACACCGCACAGCGCACGCGCCGCGCCCGCCTCCAGCGGCCGGGTCATCGGGAACACGGCGGCGGTGAGCGCGGCCAGCGGCAACCCCAGGGCGAAGGAGAGCAGTTGGAGCCGCAGGTCGCCGAAGAGGTACCGCGAGTCCAGTGCCGGCCCGACGACGACCTGCCCCACGAAGACGTACGGCATGGCGAGCGCGCCGCCGAGGATCAGATGGATCCACCGCCGCCGAGCCCGCCGTCCGAACAGCCCCCGCACCCCGCCTCTCACCCGCCCGACCCCCTGCCCGCCCCACCCGCCGGCGAGGCCGGGACGGAACCCGCCGCAGAGCCCGGGCGCCCGGTCGCCGCCGTGGCGGCGGATCCCGTGGCCGCCGACGTCTCCGCGGCCGCGGCGGCCGGCCCGGCGGCCACCGCGGAGGGCACCGTCGCAGGGAAGGACGCCGTCGCCGTACCGGCCTGCCCGGCGGCCGGCGCCTCAGGACGTGCCGCCGCTCCTGCTCTCCACCCCGTGGCCACTGCACCCGCCCTGTCGTCGGCCTCGCCGGTGCCGCGCGTCGCGCTCACCGTCCCACGACCGTCGGCGTCCTCCGTCCCCAAGGCGCCGGCACCCTCCGTACCCGGAGCGCCGGGGCTCTCCGCCGCCCATTCCGGCGCCGCGCGTTCCGTGAGGAAGTGGGCGCCGGCGGTGGCGGTCAGGAGGCCGACGATCATGTGAGCAGCGTAGGTGAGGTCCATCAGGGGTGTGGGCCGGTCGGCGATGTTCTCCACGGCGGTCACCGACGCCGTCGCGAGCCAGCCGCCCCAGCAGGCCGTCGCCGCGGAGCCCACCCAGGCCAGCGCGAGCGGCACCGCGACGGGCAGCGCGCGGCCGCGCCGGAAGGCCGTCAGCGTGCCGCCCGCGACGGCCGCCGCGAGGAAGACGACGTACAGGGCCTCCATGACGTGAAAGGAGGCATCCCGGCCGGCGGCGCGTCCGGGGCTCAGCCCGGCGGTGGCGCCGGACAGCCAGAGCAGGTGCGCGGCGAGCGGCAGCAGCGCGAACAGGGCGGCCGTGCCGGCGGTCAGCCGCTGGGCCGCGCCCAGCACTCCCTCCGGCAACTCGCCCACCCGGCCCCGCCACAACCGGCCCCAGCGGTCACGGGCGTACCGCACGAACAGCGCGCCCAGGCACAGGCCCTGCACGATGAACCCGGTGTAGACGACGGCGAACACCCAGTCCGCGAGGAAGGGCGCGCCGGAGGATGCCGTGTGCTTCTCGCCGCGCAGCGCCGAGACCAGCAGTTCCAGCGGGAACCCGGCCATGATCGGGGCGAGCAGCCCCGTGGCGACCCACGCCGGGACGGCGAGCAGCCAGGCCGGCACCCGCCGCCCCCACGGCCGGGTCAGCAGCAACGCCAGCACGATCACCGCGCTGTCCATGAGCACGGTGACGGCGTTGGCCACGATCATGGTCGTCCGGTGCTCCAGCAGGGTGCTGCCGGCCGGGATACCGGCACGGCTCCCGGCGATCCAGGCGGCCTTGAGGGCGAGATACGGCACGCAGGCGGCGATCGTGACGGCCCGCAGCACACGGCCGGGCCGGTCGGGGACGGCGGCGCGCACCGCCGACGGGGAAGGCGAGGGGTTCATGCGCCCACGCTCCCGCGCACGGCCCGCCCGGGGCGTCCTGCCCGGCGACGATCCGCCTCCACCGCACGGGGGAGGGCCACCGCCGCACGGGGGAGGGCCACCGTCGCACGGGGGAGACCGATGCCCACCGCACCGACGCAAATGCGCGCCGGCCGCTCAGCCCGGAAGCCGGAGCACGACCTCCTCGATGTCCTCGCCGCGCGCCTGGGCGAAGTCCGTGGCCCGGGCCGTCTCGCGGAAGCCGCACGTGCCGAGCACCCGCAGCGACCCGGCGTTGTCGGCCGCCGCCCGCGCGTACAGCGGGCGTTCGGGCACCTCGGCGAGCAGGGCCCGCAGCGCGGCGGTGGCGATGCCCTGCCCCCAGTACGCGCGGTCCACCCAGTAGGTCACCTCGCGCTCACCCGGCTCGCCGTACACCGCGGCCGAACCCACCACGTCACCGTCGGCGAGGATCGTGCGCAGCACGGCGGTCGACGCCCTCATCCGCCGCCAGCGCTCGTCGAAGGCGTCCCGGTCGGCCGGGTCCTTCGGCGTGAAGGCGGCCATCCACAGCGCCTCCGGATCGTTCATCTGCCGGAAGAACACGGGCAGATCGCTGTCGTGGACCTCACGCAGTACGACATCCATGCCGCAGAGCCTACGGCGATCTCCGTCTCAGAGCCTGCGGGTGGCCAGCGTGAGCCGGTCGCGCGCGTCGAACAGCGCGTCCTTGACCAGCTGTTCGTGCGCGGGCGTGAGCCGGGCGACCGGAACCGAACAGCTGATCGCGTCGCGGGCCGGGGTGCGGTAGGGGATGGACACGCCGAAGCAGCGCAGCCCGAGCGTGTTCTCCTCACGGTCCACGGCGAACCCCTGCTCGCGGACCTGGTGCAGCTCCTCGATGAGCTTCTCGCGGTCCGTGATGGTGTTCTCGGTCAGCGCGGGCAGCGTCTCCGGAAGCAGCTTGCGGACCTGCTCGTCGGAGTACGTGGCGAGGATCGCCTTGCCCAGCGACGTCGAGTGGGCGGGCAGCCGCCGGCCGACCCGGGTGAAGGGCCGCAGATAGTGCTGGGACTGCCGGGTGGCCAGGTAGACCACGTTGGTGCCGTCCAGGCGGGCCAGGTGGATGGTCTCGGTGGTGTCGTCGGAGAGCCGGTCCAGCGTCGGCCGGGCCGCCGCGACCACCTCGTCGCCGTCGATGTAGGACGTGCCGACCAGCAGTGCCCGCACCCCGATGCCGTACCGGGTGCCGGTGGCGTCGGTCTCGACCCAGCCCAGGTCCACGAGCGTGCGCAGCAGCATGTAGAGGCTGGACTTGGGATATCCGACGGCCTCCTGCACCGACGCGAGGGAGTGCATGCCGGGGCGCGCCGCGAAGTACTCCAGCAGCTCCACCGTCCGTACCGCCGACTTGACCTGCGCCCCGCCGCCCGTCTCGCCTGCCGACATCGCCCTTGACCCCTTCGTTCGACGGGAAATAGTCTCCGATCGTTCATCATCAGAGACAGTGTTCAGTATATCGAACGCCTGCGAGGGCGGCGGCATACTGGGAGGGATCCACGGTGGCAGCAGCACCAGTCTGGAGTGTCGACCCCCGAACCGGGAAGCAGCGGGAGCAGGTTGCGGTCGAGGCCACAGCCCAGGAGGTGGACGCCGCCGTCCGCGCCGCGCACGACGCCCGCGGCTCGCTCGCCGACCGCACCGTCCGCGCCGCGTTCCTGCGCTCCGCCGCCGACCGGCTGGAGGCCGCGAAGGGCCAGCTCGTCGAGGTCGCCGACGCCGAGACCGCGCTCGGCCCGGTCCGCCTCAGCGGCGAACTCGCCCGCACCTGCTACCAGCTGCGCGCCTTCGCGGACATCGTCGACGAGGGCGCCTTCCTCGACGTCGTGATCAACCACCCCGACGACACGGCCACCCCGCCGATCCCCGACCTGCGCCGCTACAAGATCCCGCTCGGCGTCGTCGCCGTCTACTCCGCCTCCAACTTCCCCTTCGCCTTCTCCGTGCCCGGCGGCGACACCGCGAGCGCGCTCGCCGCGGGCTGCCCGGTCGTCGTCAAGGCCCACCCCGACCACCCGGCCCTGTCCGAGTCGGTCGCGAAGGTGCTGCGCACGGCCGCCGCGGATCACGGCATCCCCGCGGGCGTGCTCGGTCTCGTCCACGGCTTCGAGGCCGGCGTCGAACTGATCAAGCACCCGCTGGTCTCCGCGGCGGGCTTCACCGGCTCCGTGCGCGGCGGCCGGGCCCTCTTCGACGCGGCCGCCGCCCGCCCCGTGCCGATCCCCTTCCACGGCGAACTCGGCTCCCTCAACCCGGTCGTGGTGACCGAGGCCGCCGCCGCCGAGCGCGCGGAGGCCATCGGCACCGGGCTCGCCGGGTCGATGACCCTCGGCGTCGGCCAGTTCTGCGTCAAGCCGGGCCTGGTCCTGGTACCGGCCGGCGCCGCGGGCGACCAGCTGGTCAAGACCCTGACCGACGCCGTCAGCGACACCGAGGCCGGGGTCCTGCTCGACCACCGGATGCGGGACAACTTCGTCGCCGGGGTCGCGGAGCGCCTCCGCCTGGACGACGTGGACGCGCCCGTGACGCCGGGGGCCGGCGGGGAGCACACCGTCAGCGCCGGCTTCCTCACGGTGCCGGCGAGCCGGCTGGCCGAGGAGGGGGCGTACGACCTGCTCCTGGAGGAGTGCTTCGGGCCGGTCACCGTGGTCGCGCGCTACGAGGACGAGGCCGAGGTGCGCGGCGTGCTGTCCCGGCTGCCGGGCAATCTGACCGCGACGGTCCAGCTGTCCTCCGCCGAGGCCGCCGGGGAGGGACGCGGGGCGGAGATCCTCGCGGAGCTCACGCCGCTGGCGGGGCGCGTGCTGGTCAACGGCTGGCCGACGGGTGTGGCCGTCGCGGCGGCGCAGCACCATGGGGGGCCGTATCCGGCGACGACGTCCACGTCGACGTCTGTGGGCGGGACGGCGATCGAGCGGTGGCTGCGGCCGGTGGTCTACCAGGGCGCGCCCGAGGCGCTGCTCCCTGCGGAACTCCGCGACGACAACCCCCTGAACCTCCCCCGCCGCTACAACGGCCGCCTGCAACGCTGAACGCCGTGGGGTCGCGCACCCGGCGGTACGTGGCGCCCGACGCCGGGCTGAACGCCGTGGGGCGCGCGGCCCGGCGGTGCGGGGTGCCTCCCCCAAGCTCTTCGAGCAGGGGGTACCCCCAGCGCCCACCCGTGCCGCCCCAGCGGCACGACTGCCCGCAGCTACGTGGGATGGGACGCGCTACCGCAACCGGCCACCGGACCCGCGCAGGCCGCCGCAGGCATACAAGGGGCGCGGGGAACTGCGCGAGCAACCACGACGAGACCCGCGCAGGGAAGCCACGAGCAACCACGCACCCACCCTCCCGCGCCCGGGAATGAAGCCCGCTCCTTGAACGTTCACGTACCGGACATACCCCCGCCCGGCCCCTTGGAGTGAGTGACCCGTGACCCTTCGCGTCGAGATCTGGAGCGACATCGCCTGCCCGTGGTGCTACGTCGGCAAGGCCCGCTTCGAGAAGGCGCTCGCGGCCTTCCCCCACCGTGACCAGGTGGAGGTCGTGCACCGCTCCTTCGAGCTGGACCCCGGCCGGGCCAAGGACGACATCCAGCCCGTCCTCACCATGCTCACCAAGAAGTACGGCATGACCGAGGCCCAGGCCCAGGCCGGCGAGGACAACCTCGGCGCCCAGGCCGCCGCCGAGGGCCTCGCGTACCGCACCCACGGCCGCGACCACGGCAGCACCTTCGACATGCACCGCCTGCTGCACTTCGCCAAGGCCGAGGGCAAGCAGGACGCCCTCCTCGACCTGCTCTACCGGGCGAACTTCGCCGAGGAGCGTTCCGTCTTCAACGACGACGACCGCCTGCTCGACCTGGCCGTGGCCGCCGGCCTCGACAAGGACGCCGCCCGCGAGGTCCTCACCGACCCCGACGCCTACGCCGACGCCGTCCGCGAGGACGAACGCGAGGCCGCCCAGCTCGGTGCCCGCGGCGTGCCGTTCTTCGTGCTCGACCGCACCTACGGCGTCTCCGGCGCCCAGCCCGCCGAGGTCTTCACCCAGGCGCTCACCCAGGCCTGGGGCGACCGCTCCCCGCTGACCCTGCTCGACGACGGTGGCGCCGAGGCCTGCGGCCCGGACGGATGCGCGGTGCCGCAGCACGGCTGACCCGCGCGAAACGCCAGGTCACCGCACATCCATAAGCAACCCTTGGCGGTACCGCGCAAAAAATCGCAATGGACGGGGAGTTCCCCGGGCCGCACAGTGGTCCCATGGAGACCTTCGAGAGCCTCGTCCGCGCCGAGTTCGCCCCGGAGAACACCTACCTGAACACCGCGAGCAACGGCCTGCTCCCGGCCCGCACCGTGGCCGCCCTGCACCGGGCGATCACCCTGCGGGCCGAGGGCAGGCCGCTCGGCTCCCTGTACGAGGACGTGGAGGCGGTCCGCGCGTCCTTCGCCCGGCTGACCGGCGTCGGCGTCGACCGGGTGGCGACCGGCGCCTCGGTCGCCGAGTACGGCGCCCTGATCGCGGCCTCGCTGCCCGCCGGGGCCGAAGTCCTCACCAGCGAGGCCGACTTCTCCTCCCTCGTGAACCCCTTCCACATGCGCCCGGACCTCACCGTGCGCGCCGTCCCGCTGGAGCGGCTCGCCGAGTCGGTCGGGTCCGCGACCGCGCTGGTCGCGGTCAGCGCCGCCCAGTCCGCGGACGGCCGCCTCGCCGACCTGCCCGCCGTGCGCGCGGCGGCCCACGCCCACGGCGCCCGCGTCTACGTCGACGCCTCCCAGTCGGCCGGCTGGCTGCCCGTGGACCCGGAGCACTACGACTTCCTCGCCGCCGTCGGCTTCAAGTGGCTCATGGGCCCGCACGGCGCCACGTTCTTCGTCGCCCCGGACGCGACGCGGGAGTTCGGCGGGCTGACCCCGCTCCTGGCCGGCTGGTCCGCCGGTGAGCGGCCGTGGGACAGCTGCTACGGCCCGGTCACCGAACTCGCCCACGCCGTGCGCCGGTTCGACGTCAGCCCGGCCCTGTTCAGCTACGCCGGTCTGCGCACCTCGCTCGAACTGCTGGAGGAGCTGGGCGTGGAGGCCGTCCACGCGCACGACGTGGCGCTCGCGGACCGGTTCCGCAAGGGCCTCGGCTCCCTCGGGCACGAGCCGGTCCCGGCACCGGGCTCCGCGATCGTGTCCGTGCCCGGACTCGGCCACCGCCAGGGCGAGTTGAGCGAGGCGGGCATCGAGGTCTCCGACCGCGCGGGCAACCTGCGCGCCGCGTTCCACCTCTACAACACGACCGCCGACGTGGACCGCCTGCTGGACGTCCTGTCCGCCTGACCACGCACCGGACCGGACGCACCCGCACCCGCCCCCGCCCCACACACATGACCGGGCCGGAGCCCCCCGTCCCACACGAGGAGGCCCCGGCCCGGTGGTCACCCGTCGCTTCCGCTCCCGCAGAGCGACGGCAGCGCGTGTCACCTCACCGGCGTGAAGTCCCGCGCCCCGATGAACTCCGGCCGCCGTACGGGCGCCGCGAACGGCTCCACGGCCGTGTTCTCCACACTGTTGAACACGATGAAGACGTTGCTGCGCGGGTACGGCGTGATGTTGTCGCCGGAGCCGTGCATGGCGTTGCAGTCGAACCAGGTCGCCGAGCCCGGCTTGCCGGTGAACAGCCGGATGCCGTACTCGCTCGCCAGCGCGGTGAGCGCCTCGTCGGACGGCGTGCCCGCGTCCTGCATCTGCAGCGACTTCTTGTAGTTGTCCTTCGGCGTCTCGCCCGCGCAGCCGAGGAACGTCTTGTGCGACCCCGGCATGATCATCAGACCGCCGTTGGTGTCGAAGTTCTCGGTCAGCGCGATCGACACGGACACCGTCCGCATCCGCGGCAGCCCGTCCTCCGCGTGCCAGGTCTCGAAGTCGGAGTGCCAGTAGAAGCCGCTGGCGCCGAAACCGGGCTTGACGTTGATCCGGGACTGGTGGACGTAGACGTCCGAGCCGAGGATCTGCCGGGCGCGGCCGACGACCCGCTCGTCGCGCACCAGCTTGGCGAACACCTCGCTGATCTTGTGCACTTCGAAGACGGAGCGGATCTCCTTGGACTTGGGCTCCACGATGGAGCGCTCGTCCTCACGGATCGCGGGGTCGGTGACCAGCCGGTCCAGTTCCCGCTTGTACTCGGCGACCTCGTCGGGGCGGATGAGCTGATCGACGGCGATGAAGCCGTCGCGCTCGAAGGCGCCGAGGTCGGCCGGCTCGAACGGGCCGGGGGCGTCCGGGGCGCCCCAGACGACCGGGTCCTGCCGGGGCACCGTCACCTCGGTGGTGCCGCGGGTGGGGTACAGGTCCGTGACGGTGGCCGGGTTGGTGGTCGTGGTGGCCGTCATGCGGTTCACACCTCCTCGGGTTCGGTGAGCAGCGGGTAGACGCCGTTCTCGTCGTGGTCCTCGCGCCCGGTCACGGGCGGGTTGAACACGCAGATGCAGTGGAAGTCCTCCTTGACCTTGAGCGTGTGCCGCTCGTGGCCGTCGAGGAGGTACATGGTGCCGGGCGTGATCGTGTACGTCTTCCCGGTCTCGTGGTCGGTGAGCTCCGCCTCGCCCCGCGTGCAGACCACGGCCTCGATGTGGTTGGCGTACCACATCGACGTCTCGGTGCCGGCGTAGAGGATCGTCTCGTGCAGCGAGAAGCCGACCCGCTCCTTGGCGAGCACGATGCGTTTGCTCTCCCAGGTGCCGGACGCGGCCTTCACATGACGGTCGGTGCCCTCGATCTCCTTGAACGAACGGACGATCACGGTGGTGCGATGCCTCCTAGGTCGGGGTGTTTCAGGCGGTCGGTGCGGTTGGTACGGCCGTACGCCGGGGGTCAGGCGGTCTCGCGGACGGCCCGGGCCAAAGTCTTGAGACCCTCGTCCAGCTCGTCCGGGGTGATGGTCAGCGCCGGGAGCAGCTTGACGACCTCGGACTCGGGGCCGGAGGTCTCCACCAGCAGCCCCAGCTCGAAGGCGCGGTGCGCGACCCGCCCGGCCCGGGCCTTGTCGTGGAACTCCAGGCCCCACACCAGACCGCGGCCGCGGTACTCCTTGACGTCGGCCAGGTTCTCCTCGGTGATGGCGATCAGCCACTGCTCGACCTGCTCGCCGCGGGTGCGGGTCTGCTTCTCCATGGCGGAGCCGTCGGCCCAGTAGGTCTCCAGCGCGGCGGTGGCGGTGACGAACGCCGGGTTGTTGCCGCGGAAGGTGCCGTTGTGCTCGCCCGGCTCCCACACGTCCAGCTCGGGCTTGAACAGGCACAGCGACATCGGCAGGCCGTAGCCGCTGATGGACTTCGACACCGTGACGATGTCGGGCGTGATCCCGGCCTCCTCGAAGGAGAAGAAGGCACCGGTGCGGCCGCAGCCCATCTGGATGTCGTCGACGATCAGCAGCATGTCCTGGCGCTCGCACAGCTCCTTGAGCGCGCGCAGCCACTCGGGCCGGGCCACGTTGATGCCGCCCTCGCCCTGCACGGTCTCCACGATCACCGCGGCGGGCTTGTTCAGGCCGGAGCCCTGGTCCTCCAGCAGCCGCTCGAACCACAGGAAGTCCGGGACGGTGCCGTCGAAGTAGTTGTCGAACGGCATCGGCGTGCCGTGCACCAGCGGGATGCCGGCGCCGGCCCGCTTGAAGGCGTTGCCGGTCACCGCGAGCGAGCCCAGCGACATGCCGTGGAAGGCGTTGGTGAACGACACGATCGCCTCGCGGCCCTTGACCTTGCGGGCCAGCTTCAGCGCGGCCTCGACGGCGTTGGTGCCCGTCGGCCCCGGGAACATGACCTTGTACGGCAGGTCACGGGGGCGCAGCACCAGGTCCTGGAAGGTCTGCAGGAACGACCGCTTGGCCGTGGTGGACATGTCCAGGCCGTGGGTGACGCCGTCGCGCATCAGGTAGTCGATCAGCGCCCGTTTCAGTACGGGGTTGTTGTGGCCGTAGTTGAGTGACCCGGCGCCGGCGAAGAAGTCCAGGTACGCGTGGCCGTCCTCGTCGTACATGCGGCTGCCCTGCGCGCGGTCGAAGACGGTGGGCCAGCCGCGGCAGTAGCTGCGCACCTCGGACTCCAGGGTCTCGAAGACGCTCAGGTCGGGCTGGGTGATGGTCACGACGAATCGCTCCTCAGTGCGAAGGGAGGGTCAAGGGGCCGATGCGGTACAGGACTTCGGGGTCGTGCGGGCCGTCCGGGAACAGTCCGGTGTCGAACAGGACCTCCCGTTCGACACGCGCGCCGTGCCGGTCGGCGAACGAGGTGAACAGCCGCTCGGAGGCGGTGTTGCCGGGGGTGATCGTGGTCTCGACGTCGGTGATCCCGCGCTCGGCGCCGAGCCGGGCGGTCAGAGCGTCGAGCAGCGTGGCGGCGAGACCCTTGCCGCGGTACGCGGCGTCGACGGCCACCTGCCAGACGAGCAGGGTGTGCGGCCGCTCGGGCCGCACGTACCCGGTGACGAACCCGACCGGCTCCCCGTCCTCCCGGCGCACCACCGCGGAGGTGTCGGCGAAGTCCCGGCACCACAGCAGGTAGCTGTAGGACGAGTTCAGGTCGAGGGCTTCGGAGTCGCGGGCGATTCGCCACAGGGCGGCTCCGTCGGCCACCGACGGGCGGTCTATGAGCAGGTCTGCTGGTGCGGCAGTCATGCGGATTGAATTTACCGAGCGAAATAGAAAAATGCATGGGGGGTCGGGCTTTCCTGCGGGCGCGTTCTGTGTTATCGCGCGGGCGTGTGCAGGTACGCGACCCCTCGGAGGAATGCCCGGTTTTGACCGGGAGAAGAACGGCAAAACGGGCGTGATGTGGAACGCGTCACACCCGTGTAACCCACGCGAGATCCGCCCGAATTACCCCGCTCGGCGTTCGCAAAATCTTCGCGTTTAGGCTCGTGAGAAGCGGGCAGAAGAGGGTGGGAAGCTACCCACGAGAATATGCTGGAAATAAGGGAATGAATTCCCGGAATAGTTGTGCGCCATTAATTCAGGCGCCGGTCGCGCCGTCGATGCGCTCGCGCAGGATGTCCGCGTGGCCGTTGTGCCGGGCGTACTCCTCGATCATGTGGATCAGCACCCAGCGCAGCGAGACCTCCACGCCCGTCATCGGCCCGTCGACGATCCGCCCGGTCGCCTCCAGCGGGCGTCCGGCGCACAGCTCCTGCCCGCGCGCCACCTCCCGGCGCCAGATCACCAGCACCTCGTCCAGCCCGCGGTCGGGGTCGAGGTCGTAGCCGCTCTCCTCGCCGAAGACCGGCGGCACGTCCAGGCCGGCGAACACCCGCTGGAACCAGTTGCGCTCCACCTCCGCCAGGTGCTGCACCAGCCCCAGCAGCGTCAGCGAGGACGGCTCGGCCGCGGCCCGCCGCACCTGCCGGTCCTCCAGCCCCGCGCACTTCAGCTCCAGCGTCGCCCGGTGGAACGCGAGCCAGCTCTCCAGCATGGGCCGCTCCTCACCGGTCAGCAGCGGCACGGGACGACCGTCGGGCAGGGTCTGAGGCGCATCGGTGGTCATGTCCCGAGCATCCCACGCACCCCCGGCACCTTCGCGTCTCCACGTCGGCGCGCCACCATGCCGGCCCGCCCCAGCGACCGGCATGGCCCCCTGTCCCGCCGTCCCGTCAGTGCCAGGCCTCGTCCACCGCTCGCAGCATCGCCGGTACGTCGGTGGTCAGGCCCTTCTCGGTGAGGGCCGCGCCGAGCGCCGTGAGGGAGCCGCGTACCGCGCCGGGGGTGGCGTCCGCGCCGTAGTGGTTGACCCGGATCATCTCCTTGGCCAGCGCGCCCCCGCCCGCGGCCAGCGGCAGCGCCGGGTCGCTCGCCAGGGCCCGGGCGACCAACTCGGCGGCGTCCACCCCGGACGGGGCCCGCAGCGTGGTGGCCACCGGCGCCGCCTCCGCCGCCTCGTACACATACGGCTCCAGGCCGCCCCCCAGCGCCGCCGCACCCGCGCGCGTGGCCGCGGCGGCGCGGGCGTGCCGCGCCATCACGGTCTCCAGCCCGTCGGCCTCGATACGGTCCAGGCAGGCCTCCAGCGCCAGCATCTCCAGCTGGGCCGGCGCGTGCAGCAGCGCCTTGCGGCCGCCGTCGATCCAGCGCTCCTTCCAGTCCAGGAGGGAGAGGTAGGAGCGGCGCGGCGCGCCCGGGTTGGCGGCCATCCGCGCCCACGCCCGCTCGCTCACCGACACCGCCGACACACCGGCCGGTCCGCCCATCGCCTTCTGCGCGCCGATCACGCACAGGTCGACGCCCCACGCGTCCACGAGCACCGGCTCGGCGCCGACGGAGGCCACCGCGTCCAGGTAGAGCAGCGCGCCGTGCTCCCGCACCACGGGGCCGATCTCGGCGACCGGATTGGTGTTGCCGGTCGCCGCCTCGGCGTGCACCAGCGACACGAAGTCGATCTCCGGGTGCTCGGCGAGGGCCTGGCGGATCTGCTCGGCGCTCACCGCGGTGTGGAACGGCACGGACAGGTCGATCACGCTCGCCCCGCAGTCCCGCAGCCAGTTGCCGAAGGTCTGCCCGTACGGCCCCGTGATCACGTTCAGCGCGGTCGTGCCGGGCCCGGCGGCCGCGCGGATCGCGCCCTCCAGCGGCAGCAGCGCCTCGCCCTGCATGATCAGGACGTCCTGTCCGGTGGAGAGCAGCCGGGCCACCCGGTCCTCGATGGAGGCGAAGCGGGCGGCGCTCAGCGGGGCGAGGTCCAGGAAGGGGTGGGTCACGGGGGTGCTCTCTTCACTTCACGGGGTACGGCCATGTCGAGGGTAACCGTCCCCTCCTCGGCGCCTTCCCCCACGGCGCCCCGGGCGGGCCGGCCCCCTTGCCGGGCGCGTCTTTCCAAGGTGAGATCGCCTCGTAACCATCGGTTTGATTTGAGAGGCTCAAACCTCTCCTTATAATCGGAACTCTTAGTTCCGACACAGGAGGCTCCTCCGTGAACACGCTCCCCGGGCGCCGGACCCGCGTTCTGGCCGCCACCACCGCGACGGCCGGGCTGATGCTGCTGGCCGCGTGCACCTCCACGAACAACGGCGGCAGTGGCTCCAAGACCGCCGCCGGAGGGGTGGAGCTGGTGAAGGCGGGGCAGCTGACCACCTGCACCCACCTGCCCTACCCGCCCTTCCAGTCGGAGATCGACGGCAAGGTGCAGGGCTTCGACGTCTCCCTGATCGACCTGGTCGCCAAGGACCTCGGCGTGAAGCAGCAGATCCTCGACACGCCGTTCGAGAACTTCAAGACCGGCGCCTTCCTCAACGCCGGCAAGTGCGACCTGGCCGCGGCCGGCATGACGATCACCGAGGAGCGCAAGAAGAACGTCGACTTCTCCGACCCGTACTTCGACGCCACCCAGGCCGTCCTGGTCGACAAGAACAGCGGTGTGAACTCGCTGGCCGACGTCAAGGCCAAGAGCGTCAAGCTGGGCGCCCAGGCGCAGACCACCGGCGAGGACTACGCCAAGAGCAAGGGCTTCGACCCGGTCTCCTTCGAGTCCTCCGACGCCGTCCTCAACGGCCTGCGCACCGGCCAGGTCAAGGCCGTCATCATCGACTACCCGGTCGTCCAGGGCTGGCTGAAGGACAAGGCCAACGCCGACCGGTTCAAGGTGGTCGACAACCTGAAGACCGGTGAGCAGTACGGCTTCACCGTGAAGAAGGGCAACACCAAGCTGCGCGAGGCCATCAACAAGGCGATCGCGCAGGCGAAGGCCGACGGCACGTACAAGAAGCTGTACGAGCAGTGGATCGGCCCGTACGACGCCTCCGTCGCCTCGCCCGCCGCCTCATGACCGCGACGGAGACCGAACTCCCGCCTCGCAAAAAGGGTCTGACCCGGCGTCAGAAGCGCAGCATCTCGCGCGGCGTCCAGTACGCCGTCTTCGTCGCCGCCGTGATCGCGCTCGCGGTCACGGCGGACTGGGGGCGGCTGCAGAACCAGTTCGCGCAGGGCAGCATCGCGCGGCAGATGTTCCCGGACGTCATCACGCTCGCGCTGAAGAACACCGTGCTGTTCACGGTGTCCGGCTTCGTCGTCGGACTCGCCCTCGGCATGGTGATCGCGCTGATGCGACTGTCGTCCGTGGGCCCCTACCGGTGGCTCGCCGGCATCTACATCGAGATCTTCCGCGGCCTGCCCGCCCTGCTGATCTTCATCTTCATCGGCGTCGCCGTGCCCCTCGCCTTCCCCGGCACGGAGATCGTCGGCGGCACCTACGGCAAGGTCGCCATCGCGCTCGGCCTGGTCGCCGCCGCCTACATGGCGGAGACGATCCGCGCCGGCATCCAGGCCGTGCCCAAGGGCCAGATGGAGGCCGCCCGCTCGCTCGGCTTCTCGCCCGCCCGCGCCATGATCTCGGTGATCATCCCGCAGGCCTTCCGGATCATCCTGCCGCCGCTGACGAACGAGCTCGTCCTGCTCTTCAAGGACTCCTCGCTCGTCCTCTTCCTCGGCGTCACGCTGGAGGAGCGCGACCTGTCCAAGTACGGCCGCGACCTCGCCAGCACCACCGCCAACTCCACCCCGATCCTCGTGGCCGGCCTGTGCTACCTGCTGATCACGATCCCGCTCGGCTTCGTCGTGCGCCGCATGGAGGCCAAGGCCCAGGAGGCCGTCAAGTGAGCCGACCCGAGATCGAGATCAGGGACCTGCACAAGTCCTTCGGCGACAACCAGGTGCTGCGCGGCATCGACCTGGAGATCGGCCAGGGCGAGGTCGTCTGCGTGATCGGCCCGTCCGGCTCCGGCAAGTCCACGCTGCTGCGCTGTGTGAACCTGCTGGAGGAGCCGAGCAAGGGGCAGGTCTTCGTCGGCGGCACGGAGGTCACCGACCCGGACGTCGACATCGACGCCGTTCGCCGCCGTATCGGCATGGTGTTCCAGCAGTTCAACCTCTTCCCGCACCTGACGGTGACCGAGAACCTCACGCTGCCGCAGCGCAGGGTGCTCAGGCGGGACAAGGCCACGGCCGCGAAGGTGGCCGCGGAGAACCTGGAGCGGGTCGGCCTGTCCGAGAAGGCGGACGCCTACCCGGCCTCCCTCTCCGGCGGCCAGCAGCAGCGCGTCGCCATCGCCCGGGCCCTCGCGATGGGCCCCGAGGTGATGCTGTTCGACGAGCCGACCTCCGCGCTCGACCCGGAGCTGGTCGGCGACGTCCTCGCCGTCATGCGCCGGCTCGCCCGGGAGGGCATGACGATGATGGTCGTCACCCACGAGATGACCTTCGCCCGCGAGGTCGCCGACCGGGTCGTCTTCATGGACGGCGGCGTCGTCGTCGAGGACGGCAGCCCCGAGCAGGTCGTCACACAGCCCCGCCACGAGCGCACCCGCCACTTCCTCTCCCGCCTGCTCGACCCGGCGATGGCCGAGGTGGAGGAGGAGACCTCGGACCAGGTGGGCCAGGGCGAGTAGGGGCTCCCTGCGCCGGCGCGCGGCCGCTGATTACAGTGCCGTGCATGAGCGATCGCGCGGTGCTGCACGTGAAGGGGCGGGTCCTGGTCGGACCCGACGACGTCCGGGACGAGCTGTGGGTGGTCGGCGGGCGGATCTCCTACGACCGCCCCGCCGGCGCCCGTGAGGTGCGCACGGTCGAGGGCTGGGTGCTGCCCGGCCTGGTCGACGCGCACTGCCACGTGGGCCTGGACGCGCACGGGGCGGTGGACGCGGAGACCGCCGAGAAGCAGGCCCTCACCGACCGCGACGCCGGCGCCCTGCTGCTGCGCGACGCCGGTTCGCCCGCCGACACCCGCTGGGTCGACGACCGCGACGACCTGCCGAAGATCATCCGCGCGGGCCGGCACATCGCCCGCACCCGCCGCTACATCCGCAACTACGCCTGGGAGATCGAGCCGGACGACCTCGTCGCCTACGTCGCCCAGGAGGCCCGGCGCGGAGACGGCTGGGTCAAGCTGGTCGGCGACTGGATCGACCGCGACCTCGGCGACCTCTCCGCGTGCTGGCCGCGCGAGGCGGTCGAGGCGGCGATCGCCGAGGCCCACCGCCTGGGCGCCCGCGTCACCGCGCACTGCTTCGCCGAGGACTCCCTGCGCGACCTCGTGGAAGCCGGCATCGACTGCATCGAGCACGCCACCGGCCTGACCGAGGACACCATCCCGCTCTTCGCCGAGCGCGGCGTGGCCATCGTCCCGACCCTCGTCAACATCGCCACGTTCCCGCAGCTCGCGGCCGGCGGCGAGAGCAAGTTCCCGCGCTGGTCGGACCATATGCGCCGGCTCCACGAGCGGCGGTACGACACCGTGCGCGCGGCCTACGACGCCGGCATCCCGGTGTTCGTCGGCACCGACGCCGGCGGGTCGCTGCCGCACGGGCTGGCCGGTGCGGAGGTCGCCGAACTGGTGACGGCCGGCATCCCCCCGATCGACGCGCTGTCCGCGACGACCTGGTCCGCCCGCGCCTGGCTCGGCCGCCCCGGCCTCGACGAGGGCGCCCCCGCCGACCTGGTGGTCTACGACACCGACCCCCGCGCGGACGTCCGCGTCCTGGTGTCCCCCCGCCGAGTGGTGGTGAACGGGACGGTCGTGGCGTAGAAGCCCTGATCGAAGGCACTGGGAGACGGCCCGCTCGAGACCCGGTGGGAGGTGCCCGGGTCAGTGCCGTCTGCCCTCCTTCCCAGGTGCGGTCGGCGACATGTCAGTGGTCGCACGAGCACTCCGCCCGCCGGATGACAACCGGCGGGCGGAGTGGGGGTTTCGTTCTTTGGTGAGCCGGTCGGCTATGTGGCCGGCCGGGTCGGGGCCGCGATGCTCCCCGCCTAGGAGTTCTCCGGTGGCGTGTCCGTGGCCTCAGTGCGAAGGCCGCTCTTCCTGCCCAGGACTTGGACATGATCCGGGTTCATGGTGTCGTTCTCCAGGGTTGCGATGAACCCGGACGACAGCAGGATTTTGATCAGCGGGTCCTGCATGTATGTGGCGATGGTGCCTGGGTACCGGAGGACCGCCGCTGTGGCATCGCCTTCCTGGAGTTTGTCGCAGGCCACCTCGATCACGGCAGGGTCGCACCTCCAGCCCACGGTCACGCCGCATGCCACGTCTGCACCCCGATCTACATACACCACCGCACCGGCTCTTTCCTCCGCATGCGGATCATCCAGAAACGCGGGCAGCCCAGCGCGTCGCAACTCCACGCACACCTCCTCGGCCAACGCGGTCCTGGCGGCGACGACGTCGTCCGGCGCTTGGCGGTGACCGAAGTCGTACTCGGACATGCGCACCTCCTTCTCGTCCTGGGGTCAGCCACGGACGCGGTTCGTCGGCCTCGCGATGCGGCGGGCGGGACGAAGGTCAGCCCCTGCGGGGATCGCGTGCTTTCGATCACGTGGTGCCGGTGTGTCTGCCGTATATACCTGTTACCGGGTGATTCGAAGGCGTGTGCGGCGAACACCCTTTGGGGTGAAGCGTTCACGCTCCGCTGACCCTTGGGCGTTCGAGTCGTCATCCTTGCGGGGTCCCGAAGCGTTCCTTCTCTGGGGGTCCCACCCTTGAACGGCAACACCTTCCGCATGCCCGCACGCCGTCGGCGCCTGACCGCCGCCGCGGCCGCCACGGCCTTGGCCGCCGCACCCGCGGTCCTCGCCGCCGCAGGCCCGGCCCAGGCCACCGGCGGCCAGGGCCGGGCGAGCGCCGTGGTCCTGCGCACCGGCCTCGACGTGTCCCTGCTCAACAAGACCGTGAACGTCCCGCTCGCGGTCTCCCTCAACGAGGTCCAGGCGCCGCAGAGCGCGCAGAAGACCGCGCTCTCCGTCCGGCTGGACGGCGTGAACAACGGCAACCCGTTCAGCGTGCTCAGCGCCGAGGTCGCCACCGCCAAGGCGACGGTGACGGGCGCGAAGGCCGAGGGGACCACCCGTCTCGCGCACGCCCGCCTGCACGTCCCCGGCCTGCCGCTGCTGTCCCTGATCGAGGTCGAGGACGTCACGTCGAAGGCGACCTGCGAGGCCGGCAAGGCCCCGGTGGCCACGTCGAACGTGCTGGGCGCGGTGACGGTCCTCGGCAAGCGCGTCACGCTGACGTCGGGCGGCACGACCGACGTGAAGGTGCCGGGTGTGGGCGAGGTCCGCCTGGACCTGTCCCGGAGCGAGACGACCTCCCGCACGGCCGCCGCTACGGCCCTGGAGCTGAAGGTCTCGGTCAACCCGCTCAAGCTGAACGTCGCCGAGGTGAACGGCACGGTGACGCTGGCCAAGGCGACCTGCGAGGCCCCGAAGCCCGCCGTGGCCGCGCCCGCGCCGAAGCCGGCCGACCCGGGCCCGGACGTCAAGCCGCAGGGTGCCCCCGCGCAGGCCGACCTCGCGGAGACCGGCGGCAGCCGGCTCACGCCGTACATCGCGGGCGGCTCCGTGGCCCTGCTCGCGGCCGGCGCCGGAGCGGTGGCCCTGGCCCGCCGCCGGGGCTGACACCGGCGGAACGGTGAGGCGGGCACCACCGGGGAGGGCGCCCGCCTCACCGTCCTACGGCCAGGCGCCCGCTTCACCGGCCTACGGCCAGGCTCCCGCTTCACCGTCCTACGGCCCGGCGCCCGCCTCACCGTCCTACGGCCCGGGCTGGACAACCCGGGCCCTTCACGGTCTGCCCTACGCCGCCGAGGACAGCTCCCGCCTCACCGTTCTACGGCCCGGCGCCCGCCTCACCGTCCCACGGCCCGGGTCGGGAGCCCGGGCCCGGCAGGGTCCGTCCCTACCTCGCCGATTCCAGTGCCTGCAGGAAGCCGTCCGTCGTCGTCCGGTCCCGTACCGCCAGGCGCAGCCAGTCCTCGCCGAGGCCCGGGAAGGTGTCCCCGCGCCGGACCGCGTACCCGAGGGCGCGCAGCCGGTGCCGTACCGCCGCCGCGCCCGGCAGCCGGACCAGTACGAACGGGCCCTCGGCCGGGGTCACCACGACCACCCCCAGCCGCTCCAGCCCGGCGATCAGATACGCGCGGTCCGCCGCGATCGTCCGCGCCGCGCGGTCCGCCTCCGCCAGCGCCGCCGGCTCCACGCAGGCCCGCGCCGCCGCCAGCGCCGGGGTGGACACCGGCCACAGCGGCTGGGCCCGCTCCAGTTCGGCGATCACCTCGGGGTCGGCGAGGACGTAGCCGATGCGCAGTCCGGCCAGGCCCCACGTCTTGGTCAGGCTGCGCAGCACCACCAGGCCGGGGACGTCCGTCCGTCCGGCCAGCGCCTCCCGCTCACCCGGCACCGCGTCCATGAACGCCTCGTCGACCACGAGCGTGCGCCCGGGCCGGGCCAGCGAGGCGAGCGTCGCGGCCGGGTGCAGCACCGACGTGGGGTTGGTCGGGTTGCCGACCACCACCAGGTCCGCGTCCCCCGGCACCAGCGCCGGATCCAGCCGGAAGCCGTCAGCCTCCCGCAGCACCACCCGGTCCACGGTGTGCCCCGCGTCCCGCAGCGCCGCCTCCGGCTCCGTGAACTGCGGGTGCACCACGACCGGCCGGCGCACCTTCAGCGCCCGCGCCAGCAGCACGAACGCCTCCGCCGCCCCGGCCGTCAGCAGCACCCGCTCGGGCGGCAGCCCGTGCCGCGCCGCGACCGCCGCCCGCGCGTCCCGCCCGTCCGGGTAGGCCGCGAGCGAGGACAGCGAGTCCGCGATCCGCTCCCGCAGCCACGCCGGCGGGGTGTCCGCGCGCACGTTCACCGCGAGGTCGACCAGCTCGGCGCCGTCGTCGCGCACCTCGGCGTCGCCGTGGTGGCGCAGGTCGTGCCCGTCAGTGCGCATGGGAGTGCGTGTGCCCGTGGCCGTGGCCGTGGCCGTGGCCGTGGTGGTGATGGTCGCCGTCGTCGTCCGGGTGGAAGTGCGGCTGCTGCGGCAGGCCGACCTTGTCCTCGAAGCCCGGCAGCGCGATCCGGTACACGCACGAGTCGCAGTTCATCCGCAGGTCGCCCTTGACGGCCTCCTGGTACCGCTCCATCACCAGGTCCAGCAGCTCCGGCTCGGGCCCGATGACGTCCGCCGAGCGCACGTCCAGCTCGGGGTGCGCGGCCGCCCACTGCCCGGTCTGCTCGCGCACCCGGTCCGGGAGGATGCCGGTGAACAGGAAGTAGGGCAGGACCACGATCCGCCGGGCGCCGAGCTTCGCGCACCGCTCCAGCCCGCTCGGCACGTCCGGCGCCGCCAGCGACACGAACGCCGTCTCCACGGCGGCGTATCCGCGGCCCTCCCACAGCAGCCGCGCGGCCTTGAACACCTCGGCGTTGGCGTCCGGGTCGGTCGAGCCGCGCCCGACCAGCAGCACCGTCACCTCGGAGCGGTCCACGCCGTCCAGCACCTGCTCCAGCCGCCGCTCCAGCACGTTCAGCAGCGACGGGTGCGGGCCCAGCGGACGGCCGTAGGTGTACGAGATGCCGGGGTGCCGTTCCTTCTCGCGGGCCAGCGCGGCCGGGATGTCGCCCTTGGCGTGCCCGGCGGACACCAGCATCAGGGGTACGGCGGCGAAGCGGCGCACCCCGCGCTCGACCAGCTCGGTCACGGCCTCGCCGAGCGGCGGCGGGGACAGCTCGATGAAGCCGCCCGCGACGGGCAGTTCGGGGTGGCGGCGGCCCAGCTCGCGGACGAAGTCGCGGAACGCCTCGGCTCCGGCGTCGTCGCGGGTGCCGTGGCCGGCGATCAACAGGGCGGGCGGGGTGGTCACGCGTTCTCCTCGGGCGAAGTGGGGTGGTACAGAAGGGCGTTGAGCGCGGCGGAGGCGACCGCCGAACCGCCCTTCTCGGACACGTTGCTCACGGCGGGCAGCCCGCTCTCGCGCAGCGCGGCCTTGGACTCGACGGCGCCGACGAAGCCGACGGGCAGACCGATGACGAGCGCCGGTTCGGCGTCCAGCGTCAGCAGTTCCTCCAGCGCGGTCGGCGCGTTGCCGATCACCCAGAGGGCGCCGGGGCCGACCTGCTCGTAGGCGAGCCGGATCCCGTGCGCGGACCGGGTCAGTCCGGGACCGGCCACCGCGTCCTTCAGCCGGCACACGGTCTCCCGGCGGGTGATGCCCGCCCCGACCATCTCGACGTCGACGACGACGGGCGCCCCGGCGTGCAGCGCGGCGTGCGCCTTCACCAGGTCGTCCTCGTCCATGACGAGGTCGGTGGCGTAGTCCAGGTCGGCGGCGGAGTGGATGACCCGCTCCACCACGGCCCGGGTCAGCGGCGGGAAGTGCGAGGTGTCCAGCCGCTTGCGCAGCCGCCGGTAGGACTCCTCCTCGATGGGGTGGACGACGCGGTTCACCGGGCCTCCTCCTGGGTGCTCTGCCAGCGGTAGCCGCGCGGGGTCACCATGCGCCCCGCGATGGTCCGGGTCGCGGTGTTGCCCACGGTCACGACCGTCATCATGTCGACCGTCGCCGGGTCGAGGCCGCCGAGCGTCGTCACCCGGCTGGACTCGTCCGGCCGGGAGGCGTTGCGGACGACACCGACGGGCGTCGCCGGCTCGCGGTGCTCCGCGAGGATCGCCAGCGCCTTGGGCAGCTGCCAGTCGCGGCCCCGCGAACGCGGGTTGTAGAAGGTGACGACGAGGTCCGCCTCGGCCGCCGCCCGCACCCGCCGCTCGATGACCTCCCACGGTGTGTGCAGGTCGGACAGCGAGATCGACACATGGTCGTGGCCGAGCGGCGCGCCCAGGATCGCCCCGGCCGCGAGCGCGGCGGTCACGCCGGGCACACCGATCACGTCGATGTCGTCGGAGGCCTCGGCGAGCGCGGGGGAGGCCATCGCGTACACGCCGGCGTCACCGCTGCCGATGAGGGCGACCGCCTGACCGCGGCGGGCCTCCGCCACGGCGGTGCGGGCCCGCTCCTCCTCGGCGCCGAGCCCGGACTCCAGGACGCGGGTGCCGGGACGCAGCAGGTCGCGGATCTGGTCGACGTACTGGTCGAGGCCCACCAGGACGGAGGCGCGGCGCAGTTCGGCCTTGGCGCGCGGGGTGAGCAGGTCGCGGGCGCCGGGCCCGAGACCCACGACCGCGAGCCGCCCGCGCCCCGGACGCCGTACGACGGCGCAGGTGGCCATGGCGGGGGAGCCGTCGGCGCGCTCCGACTTCCGCTTGGGGACGAGGAGTTCACCGCCCCGGGCGAGCGCGGCGGCCTCCGCCACGGACGGGGTGCCGACGGCGGCGAGCGGCGCGTCCGACGGGTTCGGCACCTCGACGGCGGCCAGCTCGCCGGCCGGGTAGGTCACCAGGGGCACGCCGAGCCGTTCGGCGGCCCCGACGATGCCGGGCTCACCGGCCTTGGCGTCCACGGTGGCCAGTTCGGCGAGCGACCGGACGGACAGCCCGGCCTCGGCAAGCGCGCCCTCGACCAGCGCCAGCACCTCGTCGACCGGGGCGCCCTTCGACGCGCCCACGCCGACCACCAGCGTCGGCGGGCGCAGCAGCACCTCGCGCTCCCCGGCGGCCACCGCCCGGTCGGTGACGCGGATCGTGTACGCGCCGCCCTGCTCGGCGACCGGCAGCGGCGGCAGCGGCCACGCCACCTCCGCCTCCAGCGCGACCGGCTCCCCGTCGAGCAGCGCCCGCGACACCGCCGCGACCGCGCCCTCGACGGGCAGGCCCAGGGTGTCCAGTCCGGCCAGCCCGACGGCGTCCGTCGCCGTCGTCACGACCGGCACGGCGCCGAGCACCTCGCCGACCTCGGCGGCGAGGTCGTTCGCCCCGCCGCCGTGCCCGCCGAGCACCGGCACCGCGAACCGGCCGCCCTCGTCGACGCACACCACGCCCGGGTCGCCGGCCTTGTCGCCCAGCAGCGGCGCGACCAGCCGGACGACCGCGCCGGTCGCCAGGAAACACACCAGCTGCTCGCACTCCGCGAACGCGCGCCGCACGGCGTCCGCGACCGGGCCGTCGTACACACGGGTGCGCTCCGGCCACGCCGCGGCCAGCCGGTCCCGCGCCGCCGCCCCCGCCGCGGTGGCGGAAATGAGGCCGATCACTGGGTCTCTCCTTCGTCAGCAGAAGCCGGGGGCCGTTCGCCCCACAGCAGGAAAACGGGATTGGTGGCGGCGAGCCGGGTCACGTCCCCCGGCAGCGGCGCCAGCCGTGACGACTGCAGCAGCACGCCGTCGACGCCGAACCCGGCGTCCGCGAGCGCCGCGCGGGCCGCCGGGACCCGGTCCAGGGCGGCCAGGGCGACCACGACGGACCGCCGCGCGCGCTGGGCGCACGCCGCGACGACGGCGGGCAGTTCGCGCCCCCCGCCGCCGACGAAGACCGCGTCGGGCTCGTCCAGCCCGGACAGCGCGTCCGGCGCGGTCCCGTGCACCACGTGCACGTCGACGCCGTGCGCGGCCGCGTTGGCGCGGATCCGCTCCACCCCGTCCGCCGCCTTCTCCACGGCGGTGACGGCGGCGCCGAGCCGCGCGCACTCCACGGCCACCGAACCGGACCCCGCGCCCACGTCCCACACCAGGTCGCCCGGGCGCGGCGCCAGCCGGGCCAGCGCCAGCGCCCGCACCTCGAACTTGGTGATCATCGAGTCGCGGTGCGCGAACGCGTCCTCCGCGAGAGCCCACCCCGCCGGCCCCGGCCCGCGCCCGGCGAGCGTCCGTACGGCGCCCGGCGCGCGCCGCTCGTCCAGGCTGACGACGACACTGACCGCCGTACCCCAGTCGCGGGCGGCGGCCTCGGCGGGCGTCACCCGCTCCAGCCGCTCGTCCGCCGAGCCCAGCGCGGTCGCCACGACGAGCGTGCGGTCGTGGTCCCGCAGCGCGGCGCCGATCTCGGCGGGCCCGGCGCCCGGCCCGGTCAGCACCGCGACCTTCGGGTGCGCCCGGCAGACGTTGACGGCCGTGCGCGGATCCCGCCCGTGCGCGCTGACCACCACGGCGTCGTCCCAGGTCAGGCCCAGCCGTGCGAAGGCCGTCGCCACCGATGACACCCCCGGCCGCACGTCCAGCCGGTCCGCGCCGAACCGCTCGGCCAGCACCCGCACGATCCCGAAGAACCCCGGGTCGCCGGAGGCCAGCACCACCACCGGCCGCTCGGTGCGGACGTACTCCTCGATCCGGTCCAGGGCGGGCGCGAGCGGCCCGAGCACGATCCGTTCGGCGCTCTCCGGCACGGCGGCCGCGTCCAGGTGCCGCCGCCCGCCCACGACCAGCGCGGCCCCGGCGAGGACGTCCGCGCCGGCCGGCCCGCCCGTCCCCGTCCCGACGACCGTGATCACGTGCTCGCACCCCGCTCGCGCAGCGCCCTGCGGGCCTGAGGGTCGGCCTTGCGGTAACCGTGGAAGTGACCCGGGTGGTACAGGTGCGAGCGGGTGCCGTGTGCGTCGAGGGCCGGGCCCACCAGGAAGAGGGTGTGCTTCCAGAGCTTGTGCTCCTTGACGGTCTCCTCCAGCGTGCCGATCGTGCACTTCACGATCAGCTCCTCCGGCCAGGTCGCCTGGTACGCCACGACGACCGGCGTGTCCGTCGGGTAGCCGCCCTCCAGCAGCTCGCGCACCAGCTGCCCGCTGCGCGCCGCCGACAGGAACACCGCCATGGTGGTGCCGTGCCGGGCGAACTCGCGGACCTCCTCGCCGGGCGGCATCGGCGTCTTGCCGCCGCCCAGCCGGGTCAGCACCACCGACTGCGCCACCTCGGGGATGGTCAGCTCGCGCTGCGCCAGCGCGGCCACCGCCGAGAACGACGACACGCCCGGCACCACCTCGGTGGCGATGCCGATCTCCCGGCAGCGGTCCAGCTGCTCCTGCGTGCCGCCCCACAGGGCCGGGTCGCCGGAGTGGATCCGCGCCACCCTCAGTCCCTCGACGGACGCCCGCCGGTACACGGCGACGACGTCCTCCAGCGACATCGTCGCCGAGTCCAGGATCTCCGCGTCCTCGCGGGCGTGTTCGAGGACCTCCGCCTGGACCAGGCTGGCCGCCCAGATCACGACGTCGGCCTCGGCGATGGCGCGCGCGGCACGGAACGTCAGCAGATCGGCGGCGCCGGGGCCGGCACCGACGAAGGTCACCTTGCCGGTGGGGGCATCGGCCATGGGAATCGGTCCTCTCCTACAAGTCAGGGCAAGTCGGTACGAGTCGGAACGTCGGGTGTTGTCAAAGGTGCGCGCGTGCCGGTGCATCGGATAGCAAGGCCCTATGGCGGTCTTCGTCGCGCTCGGCGCGTTCCTCATGACGCTGGCCGGCGGCTGGACGGCACAGCGCGTGACCGACCGCCGCCATCTGGTGCTGGGCCTGGCCGGCGGGCTGATGCTCGGCGTGGTCGGCCTCGACCTGCTGCCGGAGGCCCTGCGGGCGGCCGGCACCGAGGTCCACGGTGTGCCCGCGGCGCTGCTGCTGTTCGTGGCCGGCTTCCTGCTGGCCCATCTGGTCGAACGCACCCTGGCCGCCCGCCGCGCCTCCCACGGAGGGGACGAGCACAACCACCGCGCGCCCGAGGTGGGCCTGACGGCCGCCGCGGCGATGGTGGGCCACAGCCTGATGGACGGCGTGGCGATCGGTGCGTCCTTCCAGGTCGGCGACTCCATGGGCACGGCCGTGGCGCTCGCCGTCATCGCCCACGACTTCGCGGACGGCTTCAACACCTTCACGCTGACCAGCCTGTACGGCAACGCCCGCCGCAAGGCCTACGCGATGCTGTTCGCGGACGCCCTCGCGCCCGTGGTCGGCGCGGCCGCGTCGTCCTTCCTCGCCATCCCGGAGGGACTGCTCGGCGGCTATCTCGGCCTGTTCGGCGGCGTGCTGCTCTACCTCGCCGCCGCCGAGATCCTGCCCGAGGCGCACCACGAGCACCCCGCCCGCTCCACCCTGCTGTGCACGGTCGCGGGCGCGGCGTTCATCTGGCTGGTGGTGGGCATGACGGGCTGACGCCCGCCGCCCGGTCGCCGGGTGTCTCACAGCTTGCCGCCCCGGCCGCCGTCCCGCCGCGCGGGCGCGATCAGCGTCGACAGATACGGCAGGGGAGCGCCGTCCAGGTCGGCCGCCGGCCGGATCGACTCCTCGGCCAGACCCAGCGCCGACCCCCACACCGCCTCCCCGAGCCGCCCCGTCTCCCGCAGCACCTCGGCGACCTCGGCGGCCTGCCGCCCGAACTTGTACGCCACGACCGTGCCCGGCCCGTTCAGCGCGTCCTTGAGCACCGCCGAACCGGCCGTCACCGGCACCAGCGTCAGCGGCTCGGTGCCCTCGGTCAGCACCGCGCCCGAGCGGGCCGCCAGGTCCTGCATCGCGGTGATGCCGGGCACGGTCTCCACGACGGTGCCGGGCACCAGCCCGGCGATCGTCTGCGCGAGGTAGGTGAACGTCGAGTACACGTTGGGGTCGCCGATCGTCGCGAACGCCACCGTGCCGTGCCGGCGCAGCAGCGCGGCCACCCGCTCGCCGGCCGCGTCCCACGCCGCCTCCCGGCGGGCCCGGTCCTCGCGCTCGTTCAGCGCGAACACGACCCGGACGACCTTGCCGGGCTCCACGTAGTGCAGCACGGTCGCCTCCGCGCGCCCGCGCTCGCCGGTGTCCATCACGGGTACGACGATCACGTCGGCGGAGCGCAGCGCGTTCACGCCCTTGACGGTCACCAGCTCCGGATCGCCCGGACCGACTCCGACCCCGATCAGCCTGCTGCTCATGACGTCCGGCACCTCTCCACGAACCGACGGGCGACACCGGGCTCGGACGCCCAGTTGGTGTGCAGATAGCTCGCGTGCACACCGCCCTGTACGAAACCTTCGACCCGCCTCACGGGGGTGCGGACCCCCCAGGCGGGAGCCGCGCCGGCGCCGGGCTCGACGACCGTGCGGTGGAACTCGTGCCCCCGCATCCGCGTCCCGGCGGCCGCCAGCACGCTGTCGCCGACGGCCACGGCGTCCCGGTAGCCGAGCGTGAGCCGCTCGGTCATCCGCGCGGTGGCGTCCAGCACCCCGCACATGGGCTGCCCGTCCAGCTCCCGGCACAGATACAGCAGCCCGGCGCACTCGGCGGCCACGGGCGCCCCGGAGAGCGCCAGCTCGGCGATCGCCTTCCGCAACGGCTCGTTCGCGGCCAGCTCACCGGCGTACACCTCGGGGAAACCGCCACCGACCACCAACCCGGCGGTGCCCTCCGGCAACTGCTCGTCCCGCAGGGGGTCGAAGGTGACGACCTCGGCCCCGGCGGCGGTCAGCAACTCGGCGTGCTCGGCGTAGGAGAAGGTGAAGGCGGGACCACCGGCGAGAGCGACCACCGGTGCGCCCTCTCGTCCGTTCAGGGTGCCGACCAGCCCGTCCGGCGCTTGAGGACGAGGCCGTTGAGGCCGATCGGGGGTCCCGAGGGCGGAGCCCTCCGGCGGGGTCGACGGGGCGGAGCCCCTGGAGGACGGGAAGGGAAGGGGCGGCGGGGGCGAGGAAACCAGCGCCTCGCCCGCGTCCCACGCAGGCCCCGGCAACGCACCGGCCGTCCGGGCCAGCGCGAGCAGCGCCTCCAGATCACACCCGGCGGCCACCTGCGCCCCCATCGCCGCCACGGCCTCCACCGCGGCGGACCCCCGCTCCGCGACCGGCACCAGGCCGAGGTGCCGGGACGGCGTGGACACCTGTGCGGCCCGCCGCAGCACACCCAGCACCGGCACGCCCGCCGCGTCCAGCGCCTCCCGCAGCAGCGCCTCGTGCCGCTCGGAGCCCACCTTGTTCAGGATCACGCCCCCGACCCGCACCTGCGGATCCCAGGACGCGAACCCGTGCACCAGCGCCGCCACCGACCGCGACTGCGACGACGCGTCCACGATCAGCACGACCGGCGCCCGCAGCAGTTTCGCGACCTGCGCGGTGGACGCCAGCTCACCCTCCCCGGCGGCACCGTCGTACAGCCCCATCACGCCCTCCACCACGGCCAGGTCGCAGCCGCGCGCCCCGTGCAGGAACAGCGGAGCGACCAGCTCCGGCCCGCACAGGTACGCGTCGAGGTTGCGCCCCGGACGCCCGGTGGCCAGCGCGTGATACCCCGGGTCGATGTAGTCCGGGCCCACCTTGTGCGGGGACACGGCAAGCCCCCGCGCGGCGAACGCGGCCATCAGCCCCGTGGCGACGGTGGTCTTGCCGCTGCCCGAGGAGGGCGCGGCGACGACCAGCCGGGGAACGGACATCACCACTCGATGCCCCTCTGGCCCTTCTGCCCGGCGTCCATCGGATGCTTGACCTTGGACATGTCGGTGACCAGGTCGGCGAAGTCCACCAGCTTCTCCGGCGCGTTGCGCCCGGTGATGACGACGTGCTGGGTACCCGGCCGGTCCCGCAGCACGGAGATCACCTCGTCGGTGTCCACCCACCCCCAGTGCATCGGGTAGGCGAACTCGTCCAGCACGTACAGCCGGTACGTCTCGGCGGCCAGGTCGCGCTTGACCTGCTCCCAGCCCTCGCGGGCCTTCTCCTCGTTGTCCATCTGCGCGTCGCGCTGGACCCAGGACCAGCCCTCGCCCATCTTGTGCCAGTCGACGGTGCCGCCCTCGCCGGAGGCGCCGAGCACGCGCAGCGCGTTCTCCTCGCCGACCTTCCACTTGGCCGACTTCACGAACTGGAACACCCCGATCGGCCAGCCCTGGTTCCAGGCACGCAGCGCCAGCCCGAAGGCGGCGGTCGACTTGCCCTTGCCGATGCCGGTGTGCACGACGACCAGCGGACGGTTACGGCGCTGACGGGTCGTCAGACCGTCGTCCGGGATGACACTCGGCTGTCCCTGCGGCATTACGCGGCCCTCCTCGAAGTCCCCTGCACGTCCTTGACCAGCCCGGCGATCGCGTCCGCCCGCAGCTCGTCGAGCGTGACGGCCGTGCCGCCCAGATCGGCGGCGAGCTGCCCGGCGAGGCCGAGCCGCACCGGCCCCGCCTCGCAGTCCACGACCACCGAGGCCACACCGTCGGCCGCGAACAGCCGCGCGGCGCGGGAGGCGAGCGCCACCGGCTCGGGGCCGCCCGTCGCCCGCCCGTCCGTGACGACCACGACCAGCGGCCGCCGCGCCGGGTCCCGCAGCCGCTCCACCCGCAGCACCTCGTGCGCCTTGAGCAGCCCGGCCGCCAGCGGCGTGCGGCCGCCGGTCGGCAGCGACTCCAGCCGCGCGGCGGCGGCGTCCACGGACGAGGTCGGCGGCAGCGCCACGTCGGCGGCCGACCCGCGGAAGGTCACCAGCCCGACCTTGTCCCGGCGCTGGTAGGCGTCCAGCAGCAGCGACAGCACGGCGCCCTTGACCGCGCTCATCCGCTGCCGCGCTGCCATCGACCCGGAGGCGTCCACCACGAACAGCACGAGGTTGCCCTCGCGCCCCTCACGGGTCGCCTGCCGCAGGTCGTCCCGGCGGATCACCAGGCCCGGCCCGGACCGGCCCCGCGCCCGCTGGTGCGGGGCGGCCGCGTGCACGGTCGCCGCCAGGTGCAGCTTGGTCAGCGCCCCCCGCGGCCGGCGTGCCCCGGTGGTGCGCCCCTGCTCCGTGCGCGCCCGCGAGCGCCGCCCGGCGGCGCCCTCGCCGATGCCGGGCACGCTCAGCACCTTGGTGCGGAAGGGCTCCGCGGCCCGCGCGGCGGGCTGCTCGGCCGCGCCCGCGCCGGACGGCTGCGGCTCACCGCCCTCACCCTCCTCGGGCCGCGCCCCGGTGTCCCCGCCCTGCGGGCCGGCGTCCGGCGCCGGCTGCCCGCCGCCGCCCCCGGGACCGTCCGGGTCCGGGTCGGGGTCGTCGTCGGGGGACTCGCCGGAGAACTCCTCCAGCGTCCGGTCCAGCTTGTCCTCGTCCAGCCCGGGCGCGTCGAAGGGGTTGCGGCGGCGCCGGTGCGGCAGCGCCAGCAGCGCCGCCTGCCGCACGTCCTCGGCGAGGACGTCCGTACGCCCCGCCCACGCGGCCAGCGCGGTCGCGGTACGGGCCATCACGATGTCGGCACGCATGCCGTCCACCTCGAACGCCGCGCAGGTCGCCGCGATCTGCCGCAGCGCCCCGTCGCCCAGGCGCACCTGCGGCAGCAGCGCCCGCGCCGCCGCGATCCGCTGCCGTACGGCGGCCTCTTCCTGCGCCCAGCGCGCGGCGAACGCGGCCGGGTCGGCGTCGTAGGCCAGGCGCCGCTTGACGACCTCGACCCGCTGGTCGGGCTCGCGGGAGGCGGCGACCTCCACGGTCAGCCCGAACCGGTCGAGCAGCTGCGGCCGCAGCTCGCCCTCCTCCGGGTTCATGGTGCCGACGAGCAGGAAACGGGCCGCGTGCCGCACGGAGACGCCCTCGCGCTCCACGTACGAGGCGCCCATCGCCGCCGCGTCCAGCAGCAGGTCGACCAGGTGGTCGTGGAGCAGGTTGACCTCGTCGACGTACAGGATGCCGCGGTGCGCGTCGGCGAGCAGGCCCGGCTCGAACGCCTTCACGCCCTCGGCGAGCGCCCGCTCGATGTCCAGCGCGCCGACGAGACGGTCCTCGGAGGCGCCGACGGGCAGTTCGACCATGCGGGCGGGCCGGGCGACGCCCGCCCCCGGCTCGTGCGGGCCGTCGGGGCACGAGGGGTCCGGGGCGGCCGGATCGCAGGAGAACCGGCAGCCGGGGACGACGTCGACCTCGGGCAGCAGCGCCGACAGCGCGCGCACGGCGGTCGACTTCGCCGTGCCCTTCTCGCCGCGCACCAGCACCCCGCCGACCGCCGGCGAGACGGCGTTCAGCAGCAGCGCGAGCCGCAGATCGTCCTGGCCGACGACGGCCGTGAAGGGAAAGGGGGTGGTCACTTCTCGTCGCCCTCCAGGTCGCCTTCCAGCTCCAGATACGTGGCGCGCAGCCGCTCCAGCGTGTCCGCGTCCGGCTCCGCCCACAGGCCGCGCTCGGCGGCCTCCAGCAGTCGTTCGGTGATGCCGCGCAGCGCCCACGGGTTGGACTTCTTCATGAAGTCCCGGTTCTCCGGGTCGAAGACGTACTCGGCGCTGAGCTTTTCGTACATCCAGTCGTCGACCACGCCCGCCGTCGCGTCGTAGCCGAAGAGGTAGTCCACGGTCGCCGCCATCTCGAAGGCGCCCTTGTAGCCGTGCCGGCGCATGGCCGCCATCCAGCGCGGGTTGACCACGCGGGCGCGGAAGACGCGGTGGGTCTCCTCGCCCAGGGTGCGGGTCTTCACCTGGTCCGGTACGGCCGAATCGCCCACGTACGCCTCGGGGTTGGCGCCGGTGAGGTGGCGGACCATGGCGACCATGCCGCCGTGGTACTGGAAGTAGTCGTCGGCGTCGACCAGGTCGTGCTCGCGGGTGTCGACGTTCTTCGCGGCGACGGCGATCCGCTTGAACGCGGTCTCCATGTCCCCGCGCGCCGCCCGCCCGTCCAGCCCGCGCCCGTAGGCGTAGCCGCCCCACACCGCGTACACCTCGGCGAGGTCGGCGTCGGAACGCCAGTTGCGGGCGTCGATCAGCGGCAGCAGACCGGCGCCGTACGCGCCCGGCTTGGAGCCGAAGATGCGCGCGGTGGCCCGGCGGCGGTCGCCGTGGCCGGCGGTGTCCTCGTCGGCGTGCGCCTTGACGTAGTTGCGGTCGGCGGGCTCGTCCAGCTCGGCCACCGCCCGCACCGCGTCGTCGATCAGCCCGACGACGTGCGGGAACGCGTCCCGGAAGAAGCCGGAGATGCGGACCGTGACGTCGATGCGCGGCCGGCCCAGCTCCTGAAGCGGGACCACCTCGAAGCCGGTCACCCGGCGCGAGGCCTCGTCCCACACGGGACGGCAGCCCAGCAGCGCCAGGATCTCGGCGATGTCGTCGCCCTGGGTGCGCATCGCGGACGTGCCCCAGACCGTGAGGCCGACGGACTGCGGGTACGCGCCCGTGTCCTGGAGATAGCGCTGCACCAGCGAGTCCGCGAGCGACTGCCCGACCTCCCAGCTCAGCCGCGAGGGGATCGCCTTGGGGTCGACGGAGTAGAAGTTGCGGCCGGTCGGCAGCACGTTGACCAGGCCGCGGGTGGGCGAGCCGGAGGGGCCCGCCGGGACGTATCCGCCGTCCAGCGCCTTGAGGATGTGGCCGATCTCGTCCGTGGTGCGGGCCAGGCGCGGCACGACCTCCGTGCACGCGAACTCCAGCACGGCGACCGCGTCCGGCAGTTGCGTGCCGAGCACGTCCCGCAGGATCTCCGGCACGGCCGCCCGCTCCCACGCCCGCGACTCCATGCCCTCCGCGATCCGCCGGCACAGCTGCTCCAGCAGGTCGATCGCGTCGGACGCGGTGCGCGCCGGGCCCTCCACGAGGTCCGTCAGCTCCACCGGCACCTTCACCGGGGCGCCCGGCTCGGCCAGCAGCTCCTTCTCGACCAGCCCGAAGTGCGCGGCCAGCGCGGAGCGCAGACCCGGCAGGGCGTTCGCCTGGCCGCCCCACACCTGCGCGGCGCGCAGCACGGCCAGCACCAGGTTGACGCGCGGCTCGCCGACCGGGCCGCCGCCCAAAATATGCAGGCCGTCGCGGATCTGCACGTCCTTGATCTCGCACAGATAGCCGTCGATGTGCATGACGAACTCGTCGAACTCTTCGTCGTCCGGCTGCTCGTCCACATGCAGGTCGTGGTGCAGCTCGGCCGCCTTCACCAGCGTCCAGATCTGCGCGCGCACGGCCGGCGCCTTCGCCGGGTCCAGGTCGGAGACCAGCGCGTACTCGTCGAGCAGCTGCTCCAGCTTCGCCAGGTCGCCGTAGGTGTCGGCGCGCGCCATCGGCGGGACGAGGTGGTCGACGACCGTGGCGTGCCCGCGCCGCTTGGCCTGGGTGCCCTCGCCGGGGTCGTTGACGATGAACGGGTAGATCAGCGGCAGGTCACCGAGGACCGCGTCGGGGGCGCAGCCGCCCGACAGGCCCAGGCCCTTGCCCGGCAGCCACTCCATCGTGCCGTGCTTGCCCATGTGCACGACGGCGTCGGCGCCGAAGCTGTTCTCCAGCCACCGGTAGGCCGCCATGTAGTGGTGGGACGGCGGCATGTCCGGGTCGTGGTAGATCGCGATCGGGTTCTCGCCGAAGCCGCGCGGCGGCTGGATCATGACGACGACGTTCCCGAACTGCAGCGACGCCAGGACGATGTCGTCGCCGTCCACGTAGAGGGAGCCCGGCGGCTCGCCCCACGCCTCGGTCATCGCCTCCCGCAGCTCCGGGTCCAGCTTCTCGAACCACGCCCGGTAGTCGGCGAGCGGCACCCGCGCGGGCGCGGCGGCCAGCTGCTCCTCCGTCAGCCACTCCACGTCGTGCCCGCCGGCCTCGATCAGCCGGTGGATCAGCTCGTCGCCGTTGTCGGGGTGGCCCTCGACGACGTACCCGGCGTCGCGCAGCGCGTCCAGCACGCGCACCGCCGAGGCTGGCGTGTCCAGGCCGACGGCGTTGCCGACGCGGGAGTGCTTGGTCGGGTAGGCGGTGAAGACCAGGGCGATCTTCTTCTCGGCGTTCGGCTTGTGCTTGAGCCGGGCGTGCCGCACCGCGATCCCGGCCACGCGCGCGGCCCGCTCCGGGTCGGCGACGTACACCGGGACCTCGTCCGGGCCCTGCTCCTTGAAGGAGAACGGCACGGTGACGAGCCGGCCGTCGAACTCGGGGATCGCGACCTGCATCGCCGCGTCCATGGGGGACAGGGCGGCGTCGGACTCCTCCCAGGCGCTGCGCGACGAGGTCAGGCACAGTCCCTGCAGCACGGGCACGTTCAGGTCGGCGAGCGCCCCGATGTCCCAGGACTCCTCGTCGCCGCCCGCGGACGCCTGCGAGGCGTGCGTGCCGCCGGCCGCGAGCACCGTGGCGACGAGCGCGTCGGCCCGCCCGAGCAGCTCGTACAGGGCGGGGTCGGCGCCGCGCAGCGAACCGCAGTACACGGGCAGCGCGTTGGCGCCCTGCGCCTCGATCGCCTCGCACAGGGTGTCCACGAAGGCGGTGTTGCCGCTCAGCTCGTGGGCGCGGTAGAAGAGCACGCCGACCGTCGGGCGGCCCTCCTGGACCGGGTAGGAGCCGTGCACGCCGAACTCCGGCATCTTGCGCGGCTCGTCGAAGCCCTCACCGGTCAGCAGTACGGTGTCCGACAGGAACCGCGACAGCTCCAGCAGGTTCGCCGGGCCGCCCTCGACCAGGTACCGCAACGCCTCCGCGACGACGCCCGCCGGCACGCTCGACTCGGCCATCAGCTCCGCGTCCGGCACGGACTCGCCGCCCAGCAGCACGGTCGGGATCCCGGACGCCTTCAGCGCGGCGAGCCCCTCCTCCCAGGCCCGCTTGCCGCCCAGCAGCCGTACGACGGCGAGGTCCGCGCCCTCCAGCAGGCGCGGCAGCTCCCCGGCGACGTCCACCCGGGTCGGGTTGCCGATGCGGTAGTCCGCACCGGACGCCCGGGCCGCCAGCAGATCCGTGTCGGCGGTCGACAACAACAACACTGTGCTCATGCGGGCGCTCCCGGTGGAATGAAAGGCAGTCCTTGCGGCGCGCCCGACTCGATGAGCCGCCACAGCGCGTCCGTGTCCGCGTGCTGTTCGATCAGGTCGCCGAGCCGGTCGAGCTGCTCCTCGCGCAGCGCGGCGAACGAGGTGCCGGGGGCCGGCACGAAGCGGCGGCCCGCGGCGGCGGCCACCTCGCGCAGGAAGGCGCGGCGGAAGCCGTCGGACTCCAGCGAGCCGTGCCAGTGCGTGCCCCAGGTCTGGCCGACCCGGCAGCCGTCCAGGAAGGGTTCGCCCCCGCCGACGGTGGCCACGCCGTGATGGATCTCGTAGCCCTCGACGGGTTCGCCGAGGGCTTCCCCGGAGGGCCGGGTGAGGGTCTTCTCGCGGGCGAAGCGCACCCGCACGGGCAGGATGCCGAGCCCGTCGACGTGCCCGCGCCGGCTCTCCACCTCGTCCTCGATGTGCTCGCCGAGGATCTGGAAGCCGCCGCAGACGCCGAGGACCGGCCGCCCCTCGGCCGCCCTGCGGACCAGCGCGTCCGCCAGGCCGCGCTCGCGCAGCCACTCCAGCGCGCGGACCGTGCCGCGCGTCCCCGGGATCACCACCAGGTCCGCGTCGGCCAGTTCCTCCGGCCGGTCCACGAACCGCACGACCACGCCGGGTTCGGCGGCGAGCGCGTCCACGTCGGTGAAATTGGACATCAGCGGGATCGCGCAGACGGCGACCCGCAGCACGTCCTCGCCGACCGGCGGGGAGACGTTCGACTCGCGGACCGTGCCGCGCAGGGACACCCGCAGCCCGTCCTCCTCGTCGATGCCGAGCCCGTGCCGGAAGGGCAGCACGCCGTACGTCCGCCGCCCGGTGAGGCCGTGGAGCATGTCCAGGCCCGGCTCCAGCAGGGAGACGTCACCGCGGAACTTGTTCACCAGGAACCCGGCGACCAGCTCCTGGTCCTCGCGGGAGAGCAGCGCGACGGTGCCGAAGAAGGACGCGAACACGCCCCCGCGGTCGATGTCGCCGACGACGAGCACGGGCAGTCGCGCGCCCCGCGCGATGCCCATGTTCACGATGTCGGTCCGGCGCAGGTTGATCTCGGCCGGCGACCCCGCCCCCTCGCAGATCACCGCGTCATACGTGCCCCGCAACTCGGCCAGGCAGTCCAGCACCGTGCCCAGCAGCTTCTGCTGGCGTCCGCCGTGGTAGCCGCGTGCGCTCAGCTCGCCCACCGGCTTGCCCAGCAGCACCACCTGGCTGCTCTGTTCACCACCGGGCTTGAGCAGCACCGGGTTCATCAGCGCGGTCGGCTCGATCCGGCACGCCTGGGCCTGCATGGCCTGCGCCCGCCCGATCTCGGCGCCCTCCCGTGTGACGAAGGAGTTCAGCGACATGTTCTGCGCCTTGAAGGGCGCCACCTTCACGCCCTGCCGCACCAGCCACCGGCAGATCCCGGCGGTCACGACGCTCTTGCCGGCGTCGGAGGTGGTGCCGGCGACGAGGAGACCACCGTTCATTTCTTCCGCCCCTTCGCTACCAGACGCCCGGCCACTCCCACGCCGAGCGCGAGCCAGCCGACCCGGCGGGACAGCCGTACCGCCCGGTCGATGTCGGTCACGGCGACGGCGCGTCCCGTCGCCCCGTTCAGGACGGGCCGGTGCTCGACCCGGCCGCCGTAGGAGAGGGTGCCGCCGAGCCGTACGCCGAGGGCGCCCGCGAAGGAGGCCTCCACGGGCCCGGCGTTGGGGCTCGGGTGCCGGCCGGCGTCCGCCTTCCAGGCCCGCAGGGCGCCGCGCGGGTCGGGCCCCGCGGCCGCGGCGAGGGCGGCGGTCAGCCGCGCGCCCGGCCAGCCAGCGAGGTCGTCCAGGCGCGCCGAGGCCCAGCCGAAGCGCAGGTGGCGGGGCGACTTGTGACCCACCATCGCGTCCAGGGTGTTCACCGCGCGGAAGCCCAGCAGTCCCGGCACCCCGGCGAGCGCGCCCCACACCAGGGCGCCCACGACGGCGTCGGAGGTGTTCTCGGCGACGGACTCCACGACCGCCCGTGCGATGCCGTCGGCGTCCAGGGCCTGCGGGTCGCGTCCGCACAGGTGGGGCAGGCGGGCGCGGGCGGCCTCGACGTCACCGGCGTCCAGGGCCCGGCCGATGGCGCGGGCCTCGCGGGCGAGGGAGGTCCCGCCGACGACGGACCAGGTGGCGGCCGCGGTCAGCGCCACGGAGGCGGCGGGGGAGCGGCGGACGGCACGGGTGGCGGCGGCCCCGAGGGCGACGGCGCCGCCCGCGCAGACGGCGGTGTGCAGGGCGCCCCAGCCGCGGTGGTCGCGCCACAGGGCGCGTTCGACGGCGGCCGCGGCCCGTCCGAACACGGCGACCGGGTGCCCGCGCCGCGGGTCACCGAGGAGGAGGTCGCCGAGGAGGCCGGCGGCGGCGCCGTACGCGAAGACGCGTTCGGCTCGCATCGGGCTCAGCCGACCGCGGGGTCGAGCGGAGCGGGAAGGGTGGGCCTGGTCCTCGACCGGCAGCCGCGCATGGCGTCATGTCCTCACTCAGGGTGTCCGCGCCCTGGTTCGAAGGAGATCGGCGGTGAGAGTTCCTGGCTCCCGGGGTTCGCACCCCGGTGACAGTGGCGGGACCGCGCCGGACTTCCACCGGCTTCCTCTCCTGCCGCCGCAACTTGGCCCCGGCAGTCCACCACGGCTGTTCGAGGGCCGTCAACTTGCCCTTGACCTGGGGTGGAGGAGTGTGGGCAGGCCCACACGGAGGGGACCTGCCAGGTCACACGCGAACGCGGGGTGCCGGTGGGGCACCCCGCGTCCGCCGATGCGTGAGGTCAGGCGACGATCAGATGGATCCCGTACGCCACCGCCGCCGCGCACGCGGCGAAGCAGACGTACGCGCCGGTGACCGCGAGGGCGGCCGAGCCGCCCTGGGCCTGGACCCGCTCACGGCGGGAGAGGCCCATGATGCCGAGGGTGAACAGGGTCACCAGGCCGACGGTGACCGCGAGGCTGACACCGAAGACGGAGCCGAGGGCCGCCCAGTCGATCTTCATGCTGCTTCTCTTCCTTCGTTCCCGTGAGCGGCCGTCAGGCGGCCGGGGCCGGGTTCGCGGCGGGCGTGGCGGTGGCCGCCGGCTCCGCGGCCGCGGGGGCCGGGATGGTGGCCGTCAGGTCCTCGGGGGTGGCCGGGACCGAGGCCGCCGGGTCGCCCACGGCGGCCAGGCCGGCGGCCGGGGGCGGGGTCACGGCGGCGATCGCGGTGGTCACCACGCCGGCCGGCTCCTCCGTGGCGGGGTCGGCGGCGTTGACGTTGGTGTGGTCGACGACCTCGCGGCGGGAGATCCGCCAGATGGCGAAGCTGGAGGCCACCAGGAAGACGGCGACCAGCGCGGTGCCCCAGTCACCGAGGCCGGTGACGTACTCGGCGAGCGCGCCGACCAGGGCGGCGGCCGGCAGGGTCAGCGCCCAGGCGACGAACATCCGGGTCGCGGTCGACCAGCGCACCACGCCGCCCTTGCGGCCCAGGCCCGCGCCCATCACGGAGCCGGAGACGACGTGCGTGGTGGACAGCGAGAAGCCGAGGTGGGAGGAGGCGAGGATGGCGGTGGCCGCGCTGGTCTGGGCGGCGAAGCCCTGCTGCGGCTGCATGTCCGTCAGGCCCTTGCCCATGGTGCGGATGATGCGCCAGCCGCCGATGTAGGTGCCGAGCGCGATGGCCAGGCCGGCGGAGAGGATCACCCAGGTGGGAGGGTCGGAGTCGGGCGCGACGGCGCCGCCGGCGACCAGGGCCAGGGTGATGACGCCCATCGTCTTCTGCGCGTCGTTGGTGCCGTGGGCGAGGGAGACCAGGCCCGCGGAGGCGATCTGGCCGGCCCGGTAGCCCTTCTCGGCGGCCTTGCCGTCGGCCTTCTTGCCGATCGTGTACGACAGCCGCGTGGCGGCCATCGCGGCGAGCCCGGCGACGATCGGGGCGGCCACCGCGGGCAGCAGCACCTTGGTCACGAGCACGTCGCCGTGGACCGCGCCGAAGCCGGCGGAGGCGACGGTGGCGCCGATCAGACCGCCCATCAGGGCGTGGGAGGAGCTGGAGGGCAGGCCCACGAGCCAGGTCAGCAGGTTCCAGAGGATCGCGCCGACCAGGGCGGCGAAGATGACCTCGGGACGGATGCCGCTCTCGTCGACGAGACCCTTGGAGATCGTGTTGGCGACCTCCACGGAGAGGAAGGCGCCCACAAGGTTGAGGGCGGCGGACATGGCCACGGCGATCTTGGGCCGCAGCGCGCCGGTCGAGATGGTGGTGGCCATCGCGTTGGCGGTGTCGTGGAAACCGTTCGTGAAATCGAACGCGAGTGCGGTGACGACCACAATCGCGAGGATCAGCGAGAAGCTTTCCATTTACCCAGGCATTCGTTCGAAGTCATTGGCGAGCCGAACGTAGGTAACCCGGGTGAACGGAAGGTGAACTGGGCCGGGCGTCCCGATGTCGGAAAGAGGGGGGTGCCGCTCCGCTCGCCGCCGACGGCCCGTACGGCACACGGGCCCCGCGGCTCGCGCCGCTCGTTCCGGTGGCCCGGGGCGGCGTGGATGAGATTCCGGTCACTGCGCCGGGGGACATGCCCGGGCGGGGCGCCCCTGGCAGGATCGCGGCATGTCGGCGAAGCAGCGGTGGACGGCGGGGGACGGGCCGGGGGCCCGCGCGGAGGGCGGGAGCGGGACGGGACCGGAGCCGGTCGTTCCCGGTGGTGAGGACGAAGCGGCGGCCTGGGCGGAGCTGGTCGCGACGGCGCGCCGGACCGTGGCCGACGGGCTGGTCGTCGGCACGTCCGGCAACGTCTCGGTGCGCGTCGGCGACCTGGTGCTGGTCACCCCGTCGGGCGTGCCCTACGACCGGCTGCGGCCGCAGGACCTGACGGCGGTCGATCTCGACGGCCGTCAGGTGCGCGGCTCGCTGGTGCCGACGAGCGAGCTGCCGATGCACCTCGCCGTATACCGCACCACCGACGCGGGGGCCGTCGTGCACACGCACGCGGTGCACGCGACCGCCGTCTCCACGCTGGTCTCCGAGCTGCCGCTCGTCCACTACATGGCCGCGGCCCTCGGCGGCCCCGTCCGGGTCGCCCCGTACGCGACGTACGGCACGGAGGAACTGGCCCGCCACATGCTGGACGCCCTGGCCGGCCGCACGGGCTGCCTGCTGCAGAACCACGGGACGATCACCTACGGCGCCGGCCTCGACCAGGCCTACGACCGCACGGCCCAGCTGGAGTGGATGTGCCGCCTGTGGCTGACGGCCTCGTCGGTCCCGGACCGCACCCCGACCCTCCTGACGGAGGCGGACCTGGCCGAGGTGACGGAACGGCTGCGGGGGTATGGGCAGCGGGGGTGAGGGGGCGGGGCGGTGAGCTGCGGGTGCCCTGGGGGTGCGGGTGCCGGTGCGGGCGTGTGGGGGCTGGTCGCGCGGTTCCCCGCGCCCCTGAGCGGGGTGTCGTCCCGTCGGTCGTGACTGGACCCTCGGGGCGTGGGGGGCGTTTCGGTCGGGCCGGTCACTCCGGGTGTCGCTTCCGGTGGCTTGAGGTGGGGCTCGCCGGGAAACTGGATGTCGTGCGCACTGTCAAAGCGACGGCCGCTGCCGTCACCGCCGTGATGGGCGCCGGGGCCGCCGCCGTGGCCGCCGGCCGACTCGCCAGCGACGCAGCGCTCAAGGCGCCGCCGGGCCGTCCGCTGCCCACGGAGCCCCGGCTCACCGTGCACGGCACGGCCGCCGGCCAGATCACGCTCACCCGCGACCTGGCGGCCCTGCGCCCGGGCACCTACGGGCTCGCCGGCGACGGCAGCCACGCGGTGGTCGGCCAGGTCCTGGACTCCGCCGACCACCCCGCCGACACCGTCGTACGCCGTCTCGAACGCGTCACGCACGGCACCCTCGAACCCGGCGACAAGGTGTGGCTCACCCCCAACGTCCACGTCGGCGACCCGCGCGCCGCGCTGGGCCTGGACCACGCCGACGTGGACGTGCCCGGCGAGCTGGGCGCGCTGCCCGCGTGGTTCGTGCCCGGCGCGAGGGACACCTGGGTGATCGCCGTGCACGGCCTCGGCGCCACCCGCGAGCACCCGCTGAACGTCGTGGGCCTGCTGCACCGGCTGCGCCTGCCCGTGCTCTCCCTCGCCTACCGCGGCGACCTCGGCGCCCCGCGCCGCCCGGACGGCCTGAACCACTTCGGCGAGACCGAGTGGCGCGACGTGGACGCCGCGATCCGCTACGCCGTGCGCTACGGCGCCCGCCGCGTCGTGCTGTACGGCTGGTCCACCGGCGCGACGATGGCGCTGCGCGCGGCCGAGCGGTCGGGGATGCGGGAGCACGTCTCCGGGCTGGTCCTGGACTCCCCGGTGTTCAGCTGGCAGGCCACCCTGCGCGCCCTGGCGCTGGCCCGGCGCACGCCGGGCGCGCTGCTGCCGCTCGCGGTGCGGGCCGCGCAGGGCCGCACCGGGCTGCAGGACGGCCCGGTCCACGGCAGCGACGCCGACGGCCTCGCCGTGCCGACGATGATCTTCCACGGCCCCGGCGACACGGTGGCCCCCTGGCGCGACTCCCGCCGTTTCGCCGAGCGCCGCCCCGACCTGGTCGCCCTGCACACCGTGCCCCACGCGCCGCACGCCGCGATGTGGAACGCCGACCCGGGCACCTACGAGGAGACCCTGCGCCGCTTCCTGACCCCCCTGATGTGACCGCCGGCCCCCTCCCGTCTCCGTGCCGGTGGTCCTCATTCCGCTTCCGTGCTCCGTCCCAGGCCGTACGACTGGCCTGATCACGCCTCCCCTCGCCGCCCCGAGGCGGTCCGCCGGCCCTCCCCGTCGCCCGCGGTGACATTCCGTTTGGGTTTTCGGACCGTCAACCGGAAGACTGCACCCGTGACGTCCCGTATCCCGCGCGACTCCAGGCTTCGTCTCGTCCGACCCCGACCCCTGGCCGCCGCCCCCAGAGCCGTGAACCAGCGGCGCCCGCGCCGTCGGGCACCCCGCCCGCCCGAGGGCACCCCGGCGCCCGCGGAGCTGGCCGGAATGGCTCGCTCCGGCCTGGCCGCCGCCGCCCGCGTCGCCCGCTGGGCCGACGCCGCGCTGGGCCCCGGCCGGAACGGTGCCACCGCCGACGGCAAGGCCACCCTCTCCGACACCACCGCGGAACGCGCCGCACGCGACCTGGGCCTGACCGTGGATCAGGTCCGCCACGACTGGGACATCGCCCGCCTCGCCGGCCTGGTCGAGGTCCACGGCGACAGCGCCCGCCCCGGCTGGCGGCTGCGCGCCTGGAACCGAGACGACAGTGCCGTCCTGCGGGGCTGGGTCGCCCTGTTCGACGCCTGGTCGCTCGCCCACCCCGAACCCGGGGACCTGGAGCCCGCGGCCGTCGCCGAGGTCGTCTCCGCCATGCCCCAGGTGCTGTCCTTCCTCCAGCTCTCCGCCGGCCCCGTGCCCGTGGACCAGCTCCTCGACCTGCTGCGCCAGCGGGTCACCGAGCTGCGCACCGAGCGCTGTGAGATCTCCTACGTCCCGGACGGCGCCGACCTGTCCGAGGAGCCCGGCGCCCGCACGGCGCCGCCCCGCGCCACCGCGTCGGCCACCGCGCGCCCCGGCGCCCCCTCGGGCCCGGCGGACGCCACGGCCGTCCCCGTGGCGTCCACCCCCGCGGAACCGGCCGAGGCGGCCGAGCTCGCGCCGCTGCTCGACTGGGCGCTGCGCGCCCTCGCCTCCGTCGGCGCGCTCACCTACGGCGACGGCCAGGCCACGCTGACCCCCCTGGGCAGCTGGGCGGTCTGGGTCAAGCTGGAGCAGATCTGCGTCGCCGCGCAGAGCCCGGCCGGCAACATCGAGCAGTCCGCCGAGGACATGCTGCGCGGCTGCGCCCAGCTGCGCCCGAACGCCGCCCGCGCCGAGTACCGCGCCTGGCTCGCCGCCCGCCCCGTCGGCAACGCCGTCACCGAGCTGATCGACGCCGCCCGCGGCGACGACGCCCTGCTGCGCGGACTCGCCTTCGAGGCGCTGCGCGTCGTCGGCGCCCCCGCCGAGCCGGACGTCCGCGCCGTCGTCGAGGAGCCGACCCTGCGGCCGTACGCCCTGCTGTGGCTGGCCGAGCACGACGGGGTGGACCCCGAGGACGCCCACGAGGTGCTCACCCGCGAGGAGGCCACGTGGCTGTGGGTGGACACCGCCGCCGCCGTCACCGACCACGGGGAGGCCCCGATGCTGGTGCGGCATCTGGAGTCGGCCGTGCAGCCCACCGTGCCGGCCCTGCTCGACGAGGTCCGCGCCGTCGGCCACCCGCGCACCGTGCAGGTGCTGGTGGCGCTCGCCGCCGCGCACCCCGACCCGGCCCTGGCCAAGGCGGTCCGCCGCGCGGCCTTCCAGGTCCACACCGGCGGCAGCTGACCGTGAGGGCGAGGGCCGGGAGCGTCCCGGCCCTCCGGCCCGGAAAACCAGTTGCACAGCCCCGTTAGACTGGTCCCATGGCCATTCTCCTCGCGCATTAGACGGCGGGACCGTCCGCAAGCCGTCCACCGTCACACCACACCGCCCAGGAGTATGACCCCGTGATCTCCGCCTCCGGTATCGAGCTGCGCGCCGGTGCCCGCATCCTCATCGAGAACGCCACCTTCCGCGTCACCAAGGGCGACCGCATCGGGCTCGTCGGGCGCAACGGCGCCGGCAAGACCACCCTCACCAAGGTCCTGGCCGGCGAGGCGATGCCCGCCGCCGGACAGGTCGCCCGTTCCGGCGAGGTCGGCTACCTCCCGCAGGACCCCCGCACCGGCGACCTCGACGTCCTCGCCCGCGACCGCATCCTCTCCGCCCGCGGCCTCGACGTACTGATCCGCAAGATGCGCGACAACGAGCAGCGCATCGCCACCGGCCAGGGCGCCACCCGCGAGAAGGCCCTCAGGCAGTACGAGCGGCAGGAGACGGAGTTCCTCACCAAGGGCGGGTACGCCGCCGAGGCCGAGGCCGCCACCATCGCCGCCGCGCTCAACCTGCCCGACCGGGTGCTGGGGCAGCCGCTGCACACCCTCTCCGGCGGCCAGCGCCGCCGTGTCGAGCTGGCCCGGATCCTGTTCTCCGACGCGGACACGCTGCTCCTCGACGAGCCCACGAACCACCTCGACGCGGACTCGATCGTCTGGCTGCGCGACTACCTCAAGACCTACCGCGGCGGCTTCATCGTCATCAGCCACGACGTGGACCTCGTCGAGACGGTCGTGAACAAGGTGTTCTACCTGGACGCCAACCGCTCGACCATCGACATCTACAACATGGGCTGGAAGCTGTACCAGCAGCAGCGCGAGGCCGACGAGAAGCGCCGCAAGCGGGAGCGGGCCAACGCCGAGAAGAAGGCCGCCGCGCTCAACGCGCAGGCCGACAAGATGCGCGCCAAGGCCACCAAGACGGTCGCCGCGCAGAACATGGCCCGCCGCGCGGAGCGGCTGCTCGCCGGGCTCGAGGACGTCCGGATGTCGGACAAGGTCGCCAAGCTGCGCTTCCCCGAGCCCGCGCCCTGCGGCCGGACCCCGCTCACCGCCGAGGGCCTGTCGAAGTCGTACGGCTCGCTGGAGATCTTCACCGATGTCGACCTGGCCATCGACAAGGGCTCCCGGGTGGTCATCCTCGGCCTCAACGGCGCCGGCAAGACCACCCTGCTGCGCCTGCTCGCCGGCGTCGAGCAGCCCGACACCGGCCAGGTGGTGCCCGGCCACGGCCTCAAGCTCGGCTACTACGCGCAGGAGCACGAGACGCTGGACCCGGACCGCACGGTGCTGGAGAACATGCGCTCCGCCGCGCCCGACATGGACCTCGTCGAGGTCCGCAAGGTGCTCGGCTCGTTCCTGTTCTCCGGCGACGACGTGGACAAGCCGGCCGGTGTGCTCTCCGGCGGTGAGAAGACCAGGCTGGCCCTGGCCACCCTGGTGGTCTCCTCGGCCAACGTGCTGCTGCTCGACGAGCCCACCAACAACCTCGACCCGGCCAGCCGCGAGGAGATCCTCGGCGCGCTGCGCACCTACAAGGGCGCCGTCGTCCTCGTCACCCACGACGAGGGCGCGGTGGAGGCGCTGCAGCCGGAGCGGATCATCCTGCTCCCGGACGGTGTCGAGGACCTGTGGGGCGCGGACTACGCGGACCTCGTCGCCCTGGCTTGATCGAATGGATGATCCACTGGGTATGGATCATTCGGCCGATCCGTGATCCATCATCTGTGTGAGATCTCCTCGTATCGAGGTGTGTCCTACACGTATCTGACGGCCGGTCCCTCCCTCGGGAGGGGCCGGCCGTCGTACGTCTCTGACCTGGGCGTTCCGTCCCGCTCCTCGGCGATCGGACGAACAGGTGTGCGCGGAATCACAGCTTCCGATTGTGGGGACGCGCTCCTGTCGTCACAACGGTGTCGCACAGACCTTGCCGAATGGGTGGCCATCCCGCCCCGGAGGGGTGATCATGAGGAGACCAGAGCGCACTTCCCATGAGGAGGCACGGGTGGCCGAGACTCTGAAGAAGGGCAGCCGGGTGACCGGCGCCGCGCGCGACAAGCTCGCGGCAGACCTGAAGAAGAAGTACGACGCCGGTGCGAGCATCCGGGCGTTGGCCGAGGAGACCGGCCGCTCGTATGGCTTCGTGCACCGCATGCTCAGCGAGTCGGGCGTCACGCTGCGTGGACGCGGCGGGGCGACCCGGGGCAAGAAGGCCCAGTCGGCCTGAGCCCCGGGCGGCCCCTCGACTCCGATGGTGGCCACCCGGTCGGCCGGCTGTTCGACCGGGTGGTTACTGTGCAGTCGCTTAGGATGCCCCGCAGGGGTGTCCGAGCGGCGGATGTCCCCCACGGACATCCGCTCCTGACCGCACGCATCGGAGGCGCCCCATGGCCACGCCCGGCCCGGAACTCGTTCCCCTGCTCGACCAGGACGGCGTAAGGCTCACCGTCGACGGCGCGATCGCCACGGTGACGCTGACCCATCCGGCCAAGCGCAACGCGCAGAGCCCCGCCATGTGGCGGACGCTCGCCCAGGCCGGCCGGCGGCTGCCGGGCTCCGTCCGGGTGGTCGTGCTGCGCGGTGAGGGCCAGTCCTTCTCCGCCGGGCTCGACCGGCAGATGTTCACGCCCGAGGGGATCGAGGGCGAGCCGTCGTTCATCGACCTCGCCCGCAGCAGCGACACCGACCTGGACGCGGCGATCGCCGGCTTCCAGGAGGCGTTCACCTGGTGGCGGCGCAACGACATCGTGTCCATCGCCGCCGTGCAGGGGCATGCGATCGGGGCCGGCTTCCAGCTCGCACTCGCCTGCGATCTGCGCGTCGTCGCGGACGACGTGCAGTTCGCCATGCGCGAGACCAGCCTCGGGCTGGTCCCCGACCTGACGGGCACGCATCCGCTCGTCGGCCTGGTCGGCTACGCCCGGGCGCTGGAGATCTGCGCGACCGGGCGGTTCGTCCTGGCCGAGGAGGCGGTGGCCTGCGGCCTGGCCAACCTCGCCGTGCCGCGCGACGAACTCGACGGCGCGGTCAAGGACCTGGCCGCCGCACTGCTCTCCGCCCCGCGCGACGCGGTCATCGAGACCAAGGCGCTCCTGCGCGGCGCCGCCGACCGCACCTACGACGAGCAGCGTGCCGCGGAACGCCAGGCCCAGGCCCGCCGCCTGCGCGACCTGGCGGGCATGGGGGAGTGACCCGGGCCCGCGCCGCGTGACGCCGTCACGGTGCGGCGGTCGGGGATCGCCACGCGCGTGTCACGATGCGTGGGAGTACGGGTGCTCGCCGACGCGCGCGTGACGGTGCGTAGCGGTACGGGGTGACGGCCATGCGCGCGTGAGGGTACGGGTGGTGCCGTCGGCGCGTGCAGTGATCTGCCCGTGTGCGCCGGCGTGACCCCAGACGCGTCAGCGTGCGCCCACGCGCGCCGGTGTGACCTCACGCGCCGGGCCCGGCGCGTGAGGCCCGTGTCGCCCCCTCCCGTGACGGTGCCTCAGTCGATCGCCGTCACCAGCACCGCCACCGTCGGACGTTCCGGAAGTGCCTGGGTCACCGCCGCGCGGACCGCCCGGGCCACCTCCACGGGACGGTGACCGGTGACCACGGCGATCTCCACGCGCGCGTGCAGGTGCGGCAGGGCCGGGCCGTCGTGGCCGCGTTCCTCCAGATGCACCGGGCGGCCCAGCCCGCTCAGCGAACTCGTCAGCCGTGCCACGCCCGGCACCGCGAGCGCCGCGGCGGTGGCCCGCGTCTCGTCCGTGTCGCCGCCCGCCACCACGGCGCCCTCCGCCGTCACCCCGGTCCCGGCGGCTGTCCCGGTTCCCGTGCCGACCCCGCCGCCCACGCCCGGCGCCGTCGCGGGGGAAGCCGTCGTGGGGGACGTCTGCGCGGACACCGATCCGGCGAGCGCCGGTTCCGCCGTCGCCGATGGTGCCGTCGCCGGTGGCGCGGTGGGTGCCGGGCTCTCCTCCAGCAGGTCGGTCACCCGCAGGTCCACCTCCGCCACCGTCAGCCCAAGCCCCTCCGTCGCCGCCGTGACCAGCGCCGCCCTCAGCCGGTCCGCGGTCGCCGGCAGCGGCTCCGCCGCCGTGGCGGAGAACTCCGCCGTCACCCGCAAGGGCCCCGGCGGCAGCCCACTCGGCGGAGCCGGGACGACGGGTTCGGTGACGTCCGCCGGATCGGCGAGCCCGATCCGCGCCGCACCGAGCGCCACCCCCGGCACCCCCGCCGCGACCCGCCCGAGGAAGGCCAGCGCCGCGGCCTCCGCGAGCCAGGCCCCGTCCCGCGGACCACCCAGCGGCAGCAGTCTGCCCAGCCCCAGCCGCTGCCGTACGTCCCGCGTCCATCGTTCCGCTGTCATTCCTCCAGCCTGCCGCATCGCGGGCGCGGGATCGCGTAACCGCACTTACGGTGGTCGAAGGACGACAATGCGGAAGGACATGCCGATGACCGACATGACGGCCGGAAACAGGGCGAGCACCTCCGAGTTCCAGAAGGAGGGTGCGACCTCGCGGCGCGGCGGCGGTGACCCCGGCAGCCGCGGCAAGACGACGATCGCGGACGGTGTCGTCGAGAAGATCGCGGGTCTCGCGGCCCGCGACGTCCCGGGCGTGCACGCGATGGGCAGCGGACTGTCCCGCACCTTCGGCGCCGTCCGCGACCGGGTGCCCGGCGGATCCAAGTCGGTGACGCGGGGCGTGAAGGCCGAGGTCGGCGAGGTGCAGACCGCGCTCGACCTGGAGATCGTCGTCGAGTACGGCGTGTCGATCTCGTCGGTCTCGCGCGATGTGCGGGAGAACGTCATCGCGGCGGTCGAGCGGATGACGGGTCTCGAGGTCGTCGAGGTGAACATCGCCGTCAGCGACGTGAAGCTCCCCGAGGAAGAGGAAGAAGAGCAGGAACAGCCCCGCATCCAGTGACGCCACCACCCGCTGACGAGCTGAGGAGCACAGCATGAGCATGGCCGTGGCCGGCATGATCGCCGGCATGGCACTGGCCTTCGCCGGATACTTCGGCGGATTCGGCGCCTTCGTGCTGGTGGCGGCACTGGGCGCCATCGGCTTCGTGGTCGGCAGGTTCGCGGAGGGGGACCTGGAGATCGGTGACTTCTTCCGTGGCCGTACCGACCGACGGCGGTGACGCCCGTGACCACTGGGGCCGGTGAGCTCCGCACACCCCTGAGCACCGTGGTGCCCGCGGAGCGCGGCGCGACGCGGATCGCCGACCGTGTCGTGGCCAAGGTCGCCGCGCAGGCGGCGCGCGAGGCGGTCGGCACGCTGCCCCGGGACGCCGCGTCCCCGCACGCCACGGTCGTGGTCCACCAGGACACCGCCCGCCTGCGCGTCCACCTCGAACTCGACTACCCCACCGACATCGGCGGCCGGTGCCGCGCGGTGCGCCGCCATGTCACCGAACGGGTGAGCGAACTGACGGGCATGCAGGTCCCGGAGGTCGCCGTGCACGTCGAGCGGCTGCACCTCGCGGCGGTGCACGGCGCGGCCCAGGGGAGGACGTCATGAGCGAACCCGAGGGGACCACCCGGCGGATGCCGGTGCTGGAGAAGCCCGCACCCCCGCCCGAGGAGCGGGCCCTGCCGCGTGCCGGCCGCTTCTGGTCGGTCCGCCGGGTCCCGGCCGGCATCGTCGCCGCGCTGCTCCTGGGCGCCTTCGGCGTCTTCCTGTACGACGTCGTCGCCGTGCGCGCCGGCCACTCCGCGATGTACTGGCGCACCTACCTCGCCGGGCAGCTCGCGACGCGCCCGCTGGACGACATCTGGGTGCTGATCGGCGCCGGCGTCGCCGCGGCGCTCGGGCTGTGGCTGCTCGTGCTGGCCCTCACGCCCGGCCTGCGGGCCGTCCTGCCGATGCGCCGCACCCATCCCGACGTACGGGCCGGGCTCCACCGGGACGCGGCCGCGCTGGTGCTGCGCGACCGGGCCATGGAGGTGTCCGGCGTGCAGTCGGCGCGGGTGCGGGTGCGCCGCCGCAAGGCGGAGGTCCGCGCGGCGTCGCACTTCCGTGAACTGGACGAGGTCCACGCCGACCTGGACACGGTGCTCGGCGAGGCGGTGGGCGCGCTGGGGCTCGCCCGGCCGCCCCGCCTCGCGGTGCGCGTCCGGCGGCCCGGACGGAAGGGGTGACGGCGGTGCTCAGAACCGTCAACCGGGTCCTGCTCGCCCTGGTGGGGCTCGTGCTCCTGGCCGTGGGCGGCGCGGTCCTCGCCGTCGGGCTGGGCGCGCCGGCGCCCTCCTGGTGGATCCACGGCAACCGGCACGACGTCCTGCTCAGCGACTCCGAGCGCACCCACTGGCGGGACCAGGGCTGGTGGTGGCCGGTGGTCATCGCCGCGCTCGCCGTCCTGCTGCTACTCGCGCTGTGGTGGCTGACGGCCGTCCTGCGCCGCCGCCGGCTCGGCGCGGTTCTCGTGGACACCGGCGACGGCGCGGGGGCGCAGGTGCGCGGGCGGGCCCTGGAGAACGCCCTCACCGCCGACGCGGAGACCCTGGACGGCGTGTCCCGCGCCCGCGCCCGGCTCAAGGGCCGGCGCACCGCCCCCACGGCCCGCGTCCGCCTCCAGCTGGAGCCGCATGCGGACCCGGAAACGACGCTCGACCACCTCACCCGTCAGACCCTCGGACACGCGCGGGACGCGGCCGGCCTCGCCTCGCTGCCGGCGGAAGTGCGCATGCGCGCGGTCAAGCACCGTGAGGAACGCGTGAGTTGAGCCGTCCGCCGTCCCCTTGGGTCCTCGCGCCGTCCCGCACCGCCTCGGCGGGGCGGGACGGCGGACGGAGGTCAGAAGCCGGAGCGGCTGCCGCCGTCGATCGGCAGCATGACGCCGGTGACGTAGGAGGCCGCCGGGGAGAGCAGGAACGCCGTGGCGCGGCCGAACTCCTGCGGGGTGCCGTAGCGGCGCAGCGGGATGCGGGACTCGCTCGCCGCGCGCGTCGCCTCCGGGTCGGCGGACAGCGCGTCCAGCTCCCGGACCCGGTCGGTGTCGATACGGCCCGGCAGCACGCCCACGACCCGGATGCCGCGCGGCCCCAGCTCGTCCGCGAGGGACTTCGCGAACCCGGCGAGCCCCGGCCGCAGCCCGTTGGAGATGGTCAGCCCCGCGATCGGCTCGTACACCGAACCGGACAGCACGAAGCCGATGACGCCGCCCGCCTCCAGTTCCGCCGCCGCGGCCCGCGCCAGCCGTACCGCGCCGAGGAACACCGAGTCGAACGCGGCCCGCCACTGCTCGTCGGTGTTGTCCGCGACGAAGCCGGGAGGCGGCCCGCCGACGCTGACGAGGATGCCGTCGAAGCGCCCGAAGTGTTCCCGCGCGGCGGCGATCAGCCGCTCGGGCGCCCCCTCGTCGGCGTTGTCCACGGCCACGCCGACCGCGTTGCCGCCCAGCTCGGCGGCCGCGTCCGCGACCCGCTTCTCGTCCCGCCCGGTGATGACGACCTTCGCGCCGTCGCCGATCAGCTCCCGCGCGGTGGCGTTGCCCAGCCCGCGCGTGGCCCCGGTGACGACGTACACCCGGTCCTTCAGTCCAAGATCCATGGCCCCTATCCTGCCCGGTGCTCCCCGAAGAGGGCGAGGGCGGTGTTGACCAGCCCGATGTGACTGAACGCCTGCGGGAAGTTGCCGAGCTGCCGGGCGCCGACGGGGTCGTACTCCTCGGCGAGCAGCCCCACGTCGTTCGCCACGCCCACCAGGCGTTCGAACAGCTCCCGCGCCTCCTTGGTGCGGCCGGAGGCGTGCAGGGCGTCCGCCAGCCAGAACGAGCACGCGAGGAACGCGCCCTCGTCGCCGGGCAGCCCGTCCACGGTGGCCTCCGCGGTGCTGTAGCGGCGCAGGAAGCCGTGGTGCCCGAGGTCCTCGCGGATCGCCTCGATGGTGCCGAGCACCCGCGGGTCGTCCGCCGGCAGGAATCCCACGCGGGGGATCAGCAGCAGCGCCGCGTCCAGCTCCCGCGAGCCGTAGTACTGGGTGAAGGTGTTGCGCTCGGCGTCGAAGCCCTTCTCGCACACCTCGCGGTGCACCTCGTCGCGCATCGCCCGCCAGCCGTCCAGGTCGCCCTCCAGATGGCCGTACTCCTCCAGCGCGCGCACCGCCCGGTCGGCGGCCACCCAGACCATCACCTTGGAGTGCACGAACTGCCGGCGTCCGCCGCGCACCTCCCACAGCCCCTCGTCCGGCTGCCGCCAGTGATCGCGCAGCCAGTCCATCAGCGAACGCTGGATCGACCACATGTGCGGCCGGGTGGACAGCCCCGTGGAGCGGGCCAGCGCCAGCGAGTCCAGCACCTCGCCGTACACGTCGAGCTGCAGCTGGTTGACCGCGTCGTTGCCGATGCGGACGGGGGTGGAACCGGCGAAGCCGGACAGCCACGGCAGCTCCACCTCCGACAGCCGCCGCTCGCCCGCCACCCCGTACATGATCTGCAGGTCGGCCGGGTCACCCGCGACCGCCCGCAGCAGCCAGTTGCGCCACTCCTCCGCCTCCCGCCGGTACCCGGCCGTGACCAGGGCGCCCAGGGTGAGCGTGGAGTCGCGCAGCCAGCTGTAGCGGTAGTCCCAGTTGCGCACGCCGCCGATCTGCTCGGGCAGCGAGGTCGTCGGGGCGGCGACGATGCCGCCGGTGGGGACGTACGTCAGCGCCTTGAGGGTGATCAGCGAGCGGACCACGGCGTCCCGGTGCGGGCCGTCGTAGCGGCACCGCGCCACCCAGGCGCGCCAGTCGCGCACGCTGACCCGCAGCGCGTCGTACGGGTCGATCTGCGGCGGGCGCCGCTCGTGGGAGGGGTGCCAGGTCAGCACGAACGCGACCGACTCGCCCTCGGCCACGGTGAACTCCGAGTGGGTGCCGAAGTCCTCGCCCCAGGTGCGCACCGGCGGCTCGCTGCGCAGCCACACCGCGTCCGGCCCGGCGACGGCCACCCGGTGGTCGCGGGAGCGGCGCATCCACGGCACGATCGAGCCGTAGTCGAAGCGCAGCCGCAGGGTGCTGCGCACCGTGACGCGGCCGTCGAGGCCCTCCACGATGCGCACCAGGTCGGGGGCGCGGTCGCGCTGCGGCATCAGGTCGGTGACGCGGACCCGGCCGTCGGGGGTGTCCCACTCGGTGTCGAGGACGAGCGTGTCGCGGCGGTAGGCGCGCCGGGTGCAGGGGCCGTCGACGCCCTTGGGCGCGATCCGCCAGTGGCCGTTGTCCTCGTCGCCGAGCAGCCGGGCGAAGCAGGCGCCGGAGTCGAAGCGGGGGAGGCAGAGCCAGTCGACGGAGCCGTCCCGGCCCACCAGGGCCGCCGTCTGCTCGTCGCCGATCAGGGCGTAGTCCTCGATGCGGGGATCCACGCAGTTGTGGGTTCCCGCGGCGGTGAACCGGCAATCAGCGGGTGCGCCGGGGGAGTGAGCCGCGACCGGTCGCCTCCGGCGGGGGAGCGAGCCGGGGCCCGGTCGCCTCCTCGTTCCCCGGTCGGGCCGCGGGTCCGGGACGGGTCACACCGTCGCCGGGGTGGCGGGTCACACCGTCGCCGGGGTGGCCTCCTGGGACTCCGCCTCCTCGGCGGCCTTCTGCCGGCGCTCGCGTGCCTCGCGGCGGGCGAGGATCACCCAGCCGAGCGGCACGCACGCGGAGAACAGCCACCACTGGACGGCGTAGGCGTAGTTCAGCGCGGAGTCCTCCATGCCGGGCTTGCCGCCGATCAGCTCCGGGCTGCCGCCCTTGGGCTGCGGCGCGCTCAGCGCGACGTAGCCGCCGAGGACCCGGGCGCCCAGGCGCCGTGCCTCGCGCTCGCTGTTGATCAGCATGATCTGCCGGTCCGGCAGGCCCTTGACGTCCTTGATGCCGCTGGCCGCGGTCGTCTCGTCGGGCATCAGCCGCCCGCTGACCGTGAGGTCGCCGCCCGGCGGCGGGGGGACCTTCGGGAAGGCGGTCTGGGTCGGCCCGTCGGCGGGGATCCAGCCCCGGTTGACCAGGACGACCTTGCCGTCGGTAAGGACGAAGGGGGTGAGGACGTGGAAACCCACCTCACCGGAGTCGTTGACCCGCCGCCTGACGACCACCTCGTGCCCGGTGTCGAACCGGCCGGTGGCGGTCACGTTGCGGTAGCGCTGGTCCTTGGTGACCGTGTGCCCCGGGGAGGTCAGCCGCTCCACCGGCACCGGCGCGGAGTTCAGCGCGTCGGTCACCAGCTGGTTGCGGGCGCTGCGCTCCTCGTAGCGGTGCATCTGCCAGAAACCCAGCCGGATCATCGTCGGGATCAGCGCGATCGCGACGACGGTGAGGATCACCCACTGGCGGGTCAACAGGAAGCGGTACACCCCACGACGGTACATCTCGGGCCGTGGGGTGCTCGCACAGGGGTGTCCCCGGGGGCTGCTCAGACGCGGTCGACGATGCCCGCCTTCCCCTCCGCGCGGGCGCAGTGGGCGCCGCAGAACCAGTGGCCCTCGACCTCCACGCCCTGGCCGATGATCTGCACACGACAGTGCTCGCAGATGGGGGCCATGCGGTGGATCGCGCAGGAGAAGCAGTCGAACACGTGCACCGCGCCCTGGGCGTGGACCTCGAAGGTCATTCCGTAGTCATTGCCGCAAACTTCGCATCTCGCCATGCGCCACAGCGTGAGCCGTCGGCCGGACCGGGGCGAGCGGGCGCCGGGCGAGTCGCGCGGCAATCACCCGTCCGTACGGGTCGCGGGCGCGGCGCCGTCCGCCGGTTCCACGTCCGCGAGCAGCTGGCCGAACGCCGCCTCGTCCACCACCGGCGTCCCGTACTGCCGCGCCTTGACCACCTTCGAGGTGCCCGAGTCGGGGTCGTTCGTGACCAGGAGGCTGGTCAGCCGGGAGATGCTGGTCGCCACGTGCAGCCCGGCCTCGACCGCCCGGTCCTCCAGCAGCTCGCGGTCGGTCGAGGTGTCACCGGAAAAGGCGACGCGCATCCCCTGCTTGAGCCTTTTGCCCTCTTCGTACCGGCCCGGGTTGGGATAGGGGCAGGCGGGCCGTTTGCGGGACGGGCGCCAACTGCCCGACCGGTAGCCGCCATACCCGTACGAGCCGCCCGCCTGCCGCCCGATCAGCGGCGCCGGGCCGTCCCGCCACTCGGTCAGCGGCCGGCACTCCTGCAGCGGCAGCCGCGCCCCGCGCGCCGCCGCGGCCCGCAGGCTCGGCCGGAACGCCTCCGCCAGCACGCGCGCGTCGTCCAGCGCGTGGTGCGCCCGCTGCTGCACGACACCGAAGTGGGCGGCGAGCGTCTCCAGCTTGTGGTTGGGCAGCGGCAGCCCCAGCTCCTTGGACAGCGCGATGGTGCACAGCCGCTGCCGCACCGGCGCCTCGCTCTCGGCGCGCGCGTACTCCCGGGCGATCATCTGCCAGTCGAAGACCGCGTTGTGCGCCACCAGCACCCGGTCGGCCAGCCGCGCCGCGAACTCCCCGGCGATGTCCCGGAACAGCGGCGCACCCTCCAGGACCTCGCTCGTCAGGCCGTGGATCCACACCGGCCCCGGGTCGCGCTCGGGGTTGACCAGCGTGTACCAGTGGTCCTCGACCTCGCCGCGCGCGTCCAGCCGGTAGACGGCCGCGGAGATGATGCGGTCGTCGCGGGCCAGGCCGGTGGTCTCCACGTCGACGACCGCGTATCCCCGGGGATAGGCGGCCGGCCACTCGGTGGGGGAGGAGACGGCGGTCGCGAGGTCTTCGAGCATGGTCCCTGAGGATACGGGCCGTCACTGACACCGCTGTCCGTCAGGTCCGCCTCCGCGCAAGCGGGTTCACGCCCTCGGGGTGTCCGTTACGCCCCTACTTCCGCCGTTACGTCGTCTCTTCTTCCGTATGCGGCCCTCGTGTTCGCGGTCCGGTACGGCCCGGCGGGTCGTCCGTCCCGGTCGCCGCGCCGGGTGCGATGCTCCCGAGGTGACCGACTCCAACCATGACGAAGCCCACGGCGGCGCGCTCGGGGAGCGGCTGAACTGGCTGCGGGCGGCCGTGCTCGGCGCCAACGACGGCATCGTCTCGACCGCCGGACTCGTCGTCGGCGTGGCCGGCGCCACCGACGCCCGCTCGGCACTGCTGACCGCGGGCCTGGCCGGACTGCTCGCCGGGTCCATGTCCATGGCGGCCGGCGAGTACGTGTCGGTCTCCACCCAGCGGGACTCCGAGCTCGCCGCGCTCGCCCTGGAGAGGCGGGAGTTGAAGGAGCGGCCGGAGGCGGAGCTGGAGGAGCTGACCCAACTCCTGCAGGAGCGCGGGCTGTCGCACCAGGTGGCCCGTGAGGCGGCGGAGCAGCTGACGGAACGGGACGCCCTGCGCGCGCACGCACGCGTGGAGCTCGGCATCGACCCGGACGCGCTGACCAACCCCTGGCACGCGGCCTGGGCGAGCTTCCTGGCGTTCACCGTGGGCGCGCTGCTGCCGTTGCTGGCCATCGTGCTCCCACCGGCCGGCTGGCGGCTCGCGGTCACCGTCGTCTCCGTCCTGGCCGCCCTGGTGCTCACCGGGTGGAGCAGCGCGCGCCTGGGTGCGGCGCGGCCGGGCCCGGCGGTCCTGCGCAACGTCGCGGGCGGCGCCCTGGCGATGGGCGTCACCTACGCGGCGGGCGCGCTTCTCGGAGCGGCCGGGGTCTGAGCGGGCCTGGAGGGCGGGCGCCCGGGTCACTGGCGTACCGTGAAGGGCGCTCGCCACCCCTGAGCGCCCCCACGCCCCGCACGAGAAAGATCCTCGCCATGCGCGCCACCACCATCCACGCCCCGTACGACATGCGCGTGGAGGACGTGCCCGAGCCCGTGGTGCAGCTGCCCACCGACGCCGTCGTCCGGGTGCTGCGCGCCTGCATCTGCGGCAGCGACCTGTGGGCCTACCGGGGCGAGGCGGCCCGGCAGCCGGGCCAGCGCATCGGCCACGAGTTCCTCGGCGTCGTCGAGGAGACCGGCTCCGAGGTGAGCACCGTCCGGCGCGGCGACCTGGTCGTGGCCCCCTTCATGTGGTCCGACGGCGTCTGCGACTACTGCCGCGAGGGCCTGACCACCTCCTGCGAGCACGGCGGCTTCTGGGGCTCGGTCGGGTACGACGGCGGCCAGGGCGAGGCCGTGCGCGTGCCCTACGCCGACGGCACCCTCGTGCAGCTCCCCAAGGACGCCGCCTCCGACGACCACCTGCTGTCCGCGCTGCTCACCCTGTCCGACGTACTCGGCACCGGCCACCACGCGGCCCTCGGCGCGGGGGCCCGCCCCGGCGCCACGGTCGCCGTCGTCGGTGACGGCGCCGTCGGCCTGTGCGCGGTCCTCGCGGCCAAGCGGCTCGGCGCCGAGCGCATCATCGCGCTGGGCCGGCACGAGGTCCGCACCGGCATCGCCCGCCGCTTCGGCGCCACGGACGTCGTCGCCGAGCGCGGGGACGCCGCCGTGGAGGCCGTCCGCGAACTCACCCGCGGCCAGGGCGCGCACGCCGTCGTCGAGGCCGTCGGCACCGAGCAGTCCATGAGGACCGCCGTCCACATCGCCCGCGACGGCGGCGCGATCGGCTTCGTCGGCGTGCCGCACGGCAGCGGCACCGGCGTCGACCTCGGCGTCATGTTCGACCGGAACATCGCCCTGCGCGGCGGTGTCGCCCCGGTGCGGGCCTACATCCCCGAACTGCTGCCCGACGTCCTGTCCGGCCGCATCGACCCCTCGCCGGTGTTCGACATGACCGTCGGCATCGAGGGCGTGCCCGACGGCTACAAGGCGATGGACGAGCGCACCGCGCTGAAGGTGCTCGTCACCAACGACCGCTGAGCCGCGCCGCCGCTGCCCGGCAAGGGCCACCAAGGCGGGCCTAGGACCAGCGGATCGGCAGCGGCAGCGCCGTCAGCAGCCCCGACACCGCGACCACCGCGCCCAGGGCCACGACCTCCGCCCGGGCGGGCGCGCACGCGGTCAGCGGGTCGGCGGACCGGCGCAGCCGCCCCCGGGCGATCAGCGCCAGCACGGCGACGACGGCCACGAGCAGCACCTTGGCCAGCAGGGTGCGCCCGTACGCCGTCGTCGTCAGCTGCTCCAGGATCGTGCCGGGCGGCATGCGGCGCAGCGCACTGCACACCCCCGTCGCCGTGAGCGCGGCGAGCGCCACGGCCGCCACGCGCGCGTAGCGCCCCAGCAGCGCCGCTCCCGCCGTACCGCCGCGCCAGGCCCGGATCGTGCGCAGCGCGGACAGCAGGCCGCCGGTCCACAGCGCCGCGCACGTCAGGTGCACCACGGTGAGCGCGGAGCCCAGCAGCGGCGTGTGCTCGGGCGCCGGATGGGCGCGCAGCGCCTCGGCGGCGACCACCGCGGCCAGCGGCCACACCTGGGTGCCGGGCCGCCGCGACAGCGCGCATCCCCCGGCCACCAGGAAGGCGTTCACCTCCAGCAGGGCCAGCCGGCCGTCCCGGGACCCGTAGAGGCCGCCGACGTCGATCTCGTCGAGGCTGTGCGGGACCAGGTTGCCGGTGGCCACGACGGAGGCGAGCGCCAGCGCGGCGAGGAAACCGACGGCGGCGGCGTACGGCGCCCACCGGCGCGGCCGTGCCTGCCCGGCGCCGGGGACCCGGCGGACGAGCCGGTCCACCAGCAGCTCGCCCACCGGCACGGACAGCGCCGCGAACAGGAGGGTGCGCAGCAGGGCGATGCCGGTGACGCCGGGCGCGGCGGCCTCGCCGGTGCCGTGGAGCGCGGCGGACGGCCCCAGCAGCGGGATGAGCACCCCGAGGGCCACGAGGACGAGGACGGCCACGGCCCGGCCGGCACCGGCCCGCCGCCCGGCCCCGCCCTCGCCGGCGACCTCGGGGTTGGGTCGTATCAAGGTCACCTCAGGATCTTCACCAGCCGCCCGGAACCGGGCAAGTCCGGGAAAACGACGGCCTGCCCGCGATTCCCCCCACCCGCCCGCTTCCGGCCACCCTCCGCCCCCGCGCCCGGCTCACGTCCAGCGGGCGGGGTCCGCTCCCCACGGGCCGCAGGGACGCGTCCAGTCGGTGGGGCCGTTCGTGAACGACACCGCGGGGCGCGCGTACCGGAGCCGGCCCAGCGCGCTGTCGGTCTCGGTGAGCCAGGGCTCGGGGCCCCGGTACGGCTCGCCGGGCTCGGTCACCACGTCGTAGGGAGCGGCCGGCGTGCCCGGAGCGTCCCGCGTGCCCGGGCGCTCCCGGGTGAGCCGGGCGGCCGTGCCCGGGCGCTCCCGGGTGAGCCAGGCCGCCGTGCGGGCGAGGGCCAGCCGGACGCAGCGGCTGCCGCCGTCCCGCGTCTGCTCCGTCAGGGCCCGCAGCACCGCGGCGGCGAGCAGATAGCCGGTGCCGTGGTCGAGGGCCTGCGCGGGCAGGGCGCCCGGCTGCCCGTCCGCCCCCTCGGTGACCGCGATGCCGGTGGCGACCTGCACCAGGCTGTCGAAGCCGCGCCGCCCGGCCCACGGCCCGTCCGGGCCCCAGGCCGACACCTGCGCCACCACGATCCCCGGCCGCCGTGCGGCGAGCGCCCGCGGGGAGAGCCCGAACCGGTCCAGGGCCCCGGGCCGGTAGCCGGTGACGACGACGTCGGCCGAGGCGAGCAGTTCCTCGAAGGCCGCCCGGTCGGCCGTCAGGTCCAGCAGCGCCGACCGCTTGCCGAAGCCGGTGTCGGCGTGCTGGTCGGGCAGTTCGGGCAGCCACGGGGCATCTACGCGGAGCACGTCCGCGCCGAGCAGCGCGAGCGTGCGGGTGGCGACGGGCCCGGCCAGGACCCGGGTGAGATCGAGCACGCACAGCCCGGCGGCGGGCAGCAGGGGAGCGCCGGTGACCGGCGGGAGCACGCGCGCGGGGGCGTCGTCCAGGCGTTCGCGGGCGACGAGGGGCTGCCCGGCGAGGGCGGCGGCCTGCGGATGGCGCGCCCACTCCTCGGGGGTGCGCAGGGCGACGGCGAGCCCGCCGGCGGCGTACACGCTCTCCTCGACCTCGGCGGCCGACCGCTCGGCGAGCGCGGCCTCGACCGCGGCCGCGTCCTCGGGGAGTCCGCCCAGCGCGGCGAGCAGACGGGCGCGGTGGTGCGGGTAGTTGGCGTGGGTGCGCACCCAGCCGTCGGCCGTCTGCCACAGGCGCGACAGCGGCGCGAACGACACGGGCGCCCGCCCGTCGACGCGCAGCAGCCGCTCACTGGCGAACGCGGCCGCCACGGCGCCGTCGTCCACGCGCACGGCCGGCACCTCGGCGAGCCCGGCGCGGCGCGCCCCCAGCTCGGCTGCGGCGAGCGCGCACGCACCGACGCACGCGCGTGCCAGCTCCCGGGCGGGAAGGCGCGCCGTGAGCGCGCCCTCCCGTACGACGGTCGTCGTCCGCGTGAGGAGGGCGGGGTCGCCGCCCAGCGCGGACCATGCGGACCTGATGTCAGTCATGACTGCACTATGCAGTATTGACTGAATCAATATATGGACGAGTCCCTACTTGGTCACCGCGTCCAGCGCGTCCGCCATGCCCCAGCCGTAGAAACCGTTGCGGTTCTTCGTGCCCTCGCACACCGCGTCGACCTTGCCGTCGGCGTCGATGTCGTAGGGGTCCGTGCACGGCACGGCGTCGGCCTCGGCGTACAGCAGGGCCTTGACCAGGGCCGCCGGGGCGTGCGGGTGCGTCGACTTGATCAACGCGGCCACACCCGCGACATGCGGCGTCGCCATCGACGTACCGGCCATGTAGCCGTACTTGCCGCCGGGCAGGGTGCCCAGGATCAGGCCGCTCGTGGCCGGCGGGGCGGGCGTCTGGTAGCGGGTCGAGTCGCCGCCGGGGGCGGCGATGTCGATCACACCCAGACCGTAGTTGGAGAACGACGACTTCACGCCCTTGGCGCCCGTCGCCGACACCGTCACCACACCCGGCAGCTCGGTGGGTATGTCGAAGCACTTGGAGGTGTCGATCACCCGGTCACCGGGGGTGGAGTCGTTCGGCGAGGCCGGGTCGGTGATCGTGTCCGCGGCCAGGTCGTAGTTCTCGTTGCCGGCCGCCGCGACGTTCACCGTGCCCTTCTTCTCCGCGTACCGCGACGCGCGCGTGACGGCCTCCACCAGCGCCTTCTGGTCGGGGTCGTCGGTGCAGTTGAAGTACCACGGGTCCGTGTAATAGCTGTTGTTCGTCACGTCGACGCCGTGCTCCGCCGCCCAGACGAACCCGCAGACGACCGCCTCCGTGTAGAAGAAGCCGTCCGGGTTGGCCACCTTGATGCCGGCGACCTTCACGCCCGGCGCCACGCCCGTCATGCCGATGCCGTTCTTCGCGGCGGCGATCTCGCCCGCCACGTGCGTGCCGTGCGGGCTCTCCGCCGCGCCCGGCCGCCACGCCCCGTCGGCCGTGTCCGGCTTGCCCGACACACAGTTGACGGACGCGGCCCGGTCGAAGTTCGGCGCGATGTCCGGGTGGGTGTCGTCCACACCGGTGTCGATCACCGCGACGGTGACGTCCCGGCTGCCCAGCGTCTTCTCGTGCGCCTTGTCCGCCTTGATGGCCGGCAGGTCCCACTGCAGCGGCTCCAGCGGGTCCTGCCCGGCGCTCGCCTGGACTGCCGCGGCCTCCTGCGCGGTGAGCACCTTCGGTGCGCCCATGTCGCCCGTGGACTGGGCGGGCAGCGGCGCGGTGCGCGTGGCACCCGCCGACTGCACCCCGGGCACCCGGCGCACGGTCTTGGCGAAGTCGGCGTTCGACGAGTGGACGACGATCACGCCGATCTGGTCGTACGACGTCACGACGGTGCCGCCGGCCGCGGCGATCGCCTTCTTCACGTGCGCCGAGACGCCGTGCCCGGGGCTGACGTTGACGACATAGCTGAGCGCGGTCGCGTCGGCGGCGGCCGCCGCGGGCGCCTGCTGCTGCGGCGCGGCGGAGGCGGCGACGTCGGGCAGGAACGCCAGAGCGGTGGCCAGGGCCATGCCGGCCGGGATCGCCACCAGCCGGCGGTGGCGCGGGTGAGGCGCTGTCATGGGTGAGTTCTCTCCAGTTCGTTCGCGGTTCGGGCGGGCCGTGCGGACGTGCGGGGCGGGGCGGGTCACTTGACCGCGCGCAGCGCGTCGACGACGCCGAAGCCGTAGAAGCCGTTCACGCGCTTGCCGCCCACGCAGGTCGCGTCCACCACGCCGTCGCCGTCACCGTCGTACGGTCCGGCCGGGCAGCCCGGGTTGTCCGCCTGCGCCTTGAGCAGCGCCTGCAGCTGGGCCGGGGTCGCGTGCGGGTGCGCGGACTTCAGCAGCGCGGCCACACCGGCCACGTGCGGGGAGGCCATCGAGGTGCCCTGGAGGAAGCCGTACTGGTTGCCCGGCATCGTCGACAGGATGCGGCCGTTCTTCGACGGGGTGTCCGGGATCTGGTACTTGTCACCGCCCGGCGCGGCCACGTCCACCACGCCCTTGCCGTAGCTGGAGTAGTACGACTTGGTGCCCTTGACGCCGGTCGCGCTCACCGTGACCACACCCGGCAGCTGGGTCGGCACGTCGAAGCACTCGTGCGGGTTCACCGTCCGGGTCACCGGGGTCGCGTCGTCCGGGCTGGAGTCGTCCACCAGCGCGTCGGAGTCCAGGTCGTCGTTGGAGTTGCCCGCGGAGGCCACGTTGAGCGTGCCCTTGCTCTGCGCGTACAGCTGGGCCCTGTTGACCGCGTCGACGATGGCGCGCTGGTCGGGGTCGTCCATGCAGTTGTACAGCCACGGGTCCACGTAGTAGCTGTTGTTGGTGACCTCCACGCCGTGGTCGGCCGCGAAGACGAAGGCGCAGACCACGTTCTCCGGGTAGAACAGGCCGTCCTTCGGGTCGCTCACCTTGATGCCGGCGACCTTCACCCCCGGCGCGACACCGGCCACGCCGACGCCGTTGCGGGCCGCGGCGATCTCACCGGCGACATGCGTGCCGTGGTAGTCCTCGGCCGGGTTGTACGGCCGCCAGGCGCCCTCGCTGGTGTCGGCGACACCGCCCACGCAGTTGGCCGACTGGGACCGGGAGAAGTTCGGCGCCAGGTCGGGATGGGTGTCGTCCACGCCCGTGTCGATGACCGCGACGGTCACGTTCCGGCTGCCCGGGTTGATCTTCGCGGCCCGGTCGGCGCCGATCGCGCGCAGATCCCACTGGTCGGCCTCCAGCGGCTCCTCGCCCGCCGCGGCGCCCTGGGTGACCTTCGCGGCCTCGGCCTTCGACAGGTACTGCACCGCGCCCTCGTCGGTGGTGCCCGCCGCGCTCAGCGGGGTCGTGCGCGTGGCGCCCGCCGACTGCACGCCGCGCACCGCGCGTATCTCCTTGCCGAAGTCCGGGTTGGCGGAGTGCACGACGAAGACGCCTATGCGCGCGTACGTCGCCACGACACTGCCGCCGTGCGCGGCGATCGCCTGCCGCACCGACGCGATCGTGCGGGGGTCCGTGCGCGTGTTGACGACGTACGCCAGCGTTCCGGCCGACGTCGCCTGCGCGGTGGTCTGCGCGTGCGGTGCCGCCGACGCCACCGCCGGCAGGAAGCCGAGCGAGGCGGTCAGGGACATCACGACGGGCACGGCGAGGGCGAGACGGCGTCTGGAGCGCAGATGAGCCATGGGGTCTCCACATCATCCGGAAACGAAACCGGCCCGAGACACAGGTGGTCCTCGGGCAGGTACATGACGGGTGGTGCCAGGCCGAAGCTATCCCGCCACCTGGAGCGTCAGCAATGACCTATGGCGATGCGACTGAAAGAAAAAGCGCACTGAACCGGACCCCGCGGGGCGCCGTGCCGTTGTACAGGGAGCCTCCGCCGTGCCGGAGGCCCCGGCCGTAACCGTCCGCGACGCGAGGAGAACCAGGTGGCCACCGAGACACCGCCCCCCTCCCCAGCCCCCACCGCACTCCCCACCCAGGAGGAGTTCGTCCAGACGCAGCAGAGCGAGGAATTCGGGGAACTGCGCCGCTCCCACCGCTCCTTCGCCTTCCCGCTCACCGTCGCGTTCATCGTCTGGTACCTGCTGTACGTCCTGCTGTCCAACTACGCGGGCGACTTCATGGGCACCCGGCTCGTCGGCAACCTCAACGTCGCGCTCGCCCTCGGTCTCGCCCAGTTCGTCACCACCTTCCTCATCGCCTGGTGGTACGCCCGGCACGCCGCCGCCAAGCTCGACCCCAAGGCGGAGGCCATCAAGTCCCGCATGGAGGACCGGACATGAGCCCCGCGATCGCGCACGCCGCCGTGACCCCGCTCGCCGCCGGCGAGGCGAGCGAACACCGCACGCTGATCATCACGCTGTTCGCCGTGTTCGTCGCCGCGACCCTCGTCATCACCGTCTGGGCCGGCCGCCAGACCAAGGACGCCGCCGACTTCTACGCCGGCGGACGGCAGTTCACCGGCTTCCAGAACGGGCTCGCCGTCTCCGGCGACTACATGTCCGCCGCGTCCTTCCTCGGCATCGCCGGCGCCATCGCCCTCTTCGGCTACGACGGCTTCCTGTACTCGATCGGCTTCCTCGTCGCCTGGCTGGTCGCCCTGCTCCTGGTCGCCGAACCACTGCGCAACTCCGGCCGCTACACCATGGGCGACGTGCTGGCCTACCGGATGCGCCAGCGGCCCGTGCGCACCGCGGCCGGCACCTCCACCATCGTCGTGTCGATCTTCTACCTGCTCGCGCAGATGGCCGGCGCCGGCGTCCTCGTCTCGCTGCTGCTCGGCATCACCAGCGACGGCGGCAAGATCGGCATCGTCGCCCTGGTCGGCGTCCTGATGATCGTCTACGTCACCATCGGCGGCATGAAGGGCACCACCTGGGTGCAGATGGTCAAGGCGGTCCTGCTCATCGCGGGCGCCCTGCTGCTGACCTTCCTGGTGCTGCTGAAGTTCGACTTCAACGTCTCCGACCTGCTCGGCTCCGCCGCCGACAACAGCGGCAAGGGCGCCGCCTTCCTGGAGCCCGGCCTGAAGTACGGCGCCACCGGCACCACCAAGCTGGACTTCCTCTCCCTGGGCATCGCCCTGGTGCTCGGCACCGCCGGCCTGCCGCACATCCTGATCCGCTTCTACACCGTCCCGACGGCGAAGGCCGCCCGCAAGTCCGTCATCTGGGCCATCGGCCTGATCGGCGCCTTCTACCTGATGACCCTCGCCCTCGGCTTCGGCGCCGCCGCGCTCATCAAGCCGGACGAGATCATCGCCTCCAACAAGGCCGGCAACACCGCCGCCCCGCTGCTCGCCCTGCACCTCGGCGGCACCGACTCCAGCTGGGGCGCGATCCTGCTGGCCTCCATCTCGGCGGTCGCCTTCGCCACCATCCTCGCCGTCGTGGCCGGCCTGACCCTGGCCTCCTCCTCGTCCTTCGCGCACGACATCTACGCCAACGTCATCAAGCGGGGCCGCGCCACCGAGAAGCAGGAGCTGGGCGCCGCCCGCTGGGCCACCGTCGGCATCGGCGCCGTCTCCATCGTGCTCGGCGCCCTCGCCCGCGACCTCAACGTCGCCGGACTGGTCGCCCTCGCCTTCGCGGTCGCCGCCTCCGCCAACCTGCCGACGATCCTCTACAGCCTGTTCTGGAAGCGGTTCACCACCGCCGGAGCCCTGTGGTCGATCTACGGCGGCCTGGTCACCGCCGTCGGCCTGGTGCTGTTCTCGCCGGTCGTCTCCGGCAAGCCGACGTCGATGTTCCCCGACGTCGACTTCCACTGGTTCCCGCTGGAGAACCCCGGCCTGATCTCCATCCCGGTCGGATTCCTGCTCGGCATCCTGGGCACCCTGCTGTCGAAGGAGACCCCGGACACCGGCAAGTACGCCGAACTGGAGGTGCGCTCGCTCACCGGCACCGGAGCCCACTGAGCGGCACCCGGCGCATCCTCCGAGCGGCCGTGCCGCGGGTGCCTGGTAGGTACCTACGACACGGCCGCGTCTTACGTCGTGGGATCGGGCTGGTGTGACCGTCAGTGGTGTCACGTAGGCTCGCAGGTGACGGAATTGGTGACTTGAGTCCGGTGACAGGCAGGACTGCTCCGCGACGAGGGAGGGGGCCCACGTGCTCATCGACACCTACGGCCGGGTGGCCACCGACCTGAGGGTCTCGCTGACCGACCGGTGCAACCTGCGCTGCACCTACTGCATGCCCGAGGAGGGCCTGCAGTGGCTGGCCAAGCCCGACCTGCTCACCGACGACGAGATCGTCCGCCTGATCGACATCGCGGTCACCTCGCTCGGTATCACCGAGGTCCGCTTCACCGGCGGCGAGCCGCTGCTGCGGCCCGGCCTGGTCGGCATCGTGGAGCGCGTCGCGGCCCTCGGCCCCCGCCCGCAGATGTCCCTCACCACCAACGGCATCGGCCTCAAGCGCACCGCGACCGCCCTGAAGGCGGCCGGCCTGGACCGGGTCAACGTCTCCCTGGACACGCTGCGCCCCGACGTCTTCAAGACCCTCACCCGGCGCGACCGCCACCAGGACGTCCTCGAAGGGCTGCGGGCCGCCCGCGACGCCGGCCTCACCCCCGTCAAGGTCAACTCCGTCCTCATGCCGGGGCTGAACGAGGACGAGGCACCCGACCTGCTCGCCTGGGCGGTCGAGCACGACTACGAGTTGCGCTTCATCGAGCAGATGCCGCTGGACGCCCAGCACGGCTGGAAGCGCGACGGCATGATCACCGCCGGGGACATCCTGACCTCGCTGCGCACCCGGTTCGAGCTGACCGCCGAGGGCCAGGAGAAGCGCGGATCGGCCCCGGCCGAGCGCTGGGTCGTCGACGGCGGCCCCCATGTGGTCGGCGTGATCGCCTCCGTCACCCGCCCGTTCTGCGCCGCCTGCGACCGCACCCGCCTCACGGCCGACGGACAGGTGCGCACCTGCCTGTTCGCCACCGAGGAGACGGACCTGCGCGCCGCCCTGCGCTCGGGCGCCCCCGACGAGGAGATCGCCCGCATCTGGCGCCTGGCGATGTGGGGCAAGAAGGCGGGAGCGGGCCTGGACGACCCGAGCTTCGTCCAGCCGGACCGCCCGATGTCCGCGATCGGCGGCTAGACACCCCCTAGGGCGCCTCGGGCGCCTCGGGCGCCTGCCACTCGTCGAGCTTCACCACGTCCTTCAGGAACCCCCGCACCCCCAGGAACTGGGAAAGGTGCTCGCGGTGCTCGTCGCACGCGAGCCACGTCTTGCGCCGCTGAGGCGTGTGGATCTTCGGGTTGTTCCACGCCAGCACCCACACGGCGTCGGCACGGCAGCCCTTGGCGGAACAGATCGGGGTCTCGTCACTCACAGGTTCGTCTCACAGAGGAAGCCGCACAAAAGGCGACGCCGAGCAGCCACGGGGGGAGCTGCCCGGCGTCGGTCCGTCGCTCCGACGGGGGATGCGGAGCGCGTACGCAGTACGTCACGACCCGTGGGCCGCGGGGCAGCGGAACAACAGGATTGATCTGAGCTTTTCTTGAGGTTCGAGGACGGGCCACGCACCACCGGCGCCCGGCACCCTCACACCTGCGCCTCGGGCGGTTGCTTCACGGACCGCTCCGCTCCCGGTTCCGCGAAACGGTCCCCGGACGGCTCCTCGGCCGGCAGCGGCGCGATCATCGTCCGCACCGGCGTCGACAGGAACGTCGAGGGCAGCCCCGGCGCGTTCTCCCGCCCCGCGTTGGCGATCACCACGGCGATGTAGGGCAGTACCGCGCCCAGGACCAGCGCCGCGATCGCCACGTACCGCTCCACGTTCCACAGCGACACCGCGAGGATGACCGACAGGGTGCGGATGGTCATCGAGATGACATACCGCCGCTGGCGGCCGCGCACGTCCTCCTGCAGGCCCGTGCGTGCCCCCGTGATCCGGAACACCTGGGTGTTGCCGCTGTCGTGCTGCAGCTTCCGCATCGAATTCCACCACCCGCCCGCTCGGACTCCCCCGGACATCCCGGACACCGTCCACGGTACGCCGCGCCCGCGCGGCCCACGAGACCGGGTCCCCGGTACCGATGGGCGCGCGACCTGCGCCGTAGCACGTACGGCGGCACCCGGCATGCGCCGTACGGTGTACGGCCACACACTCGTCGTAATGCTCACGTCGAGCGGGACGAGGAGGCAGTCGATGGGCTGGTTGTGGGCGATCATCGTCGGATTCGTGCTGGGACTGATCGCGAAGGCGATCATCCCCGGCAAGCAGCACAGCCCCCTGTGGCTGACCACGATCTTCGGCATGCTGGGCGCCATCGTCGGCAACGCGGTGGCCCGCGCCGCCGGCGTGGCGGCGACCTCCGGCATCGACTGGTGGCGGCACCTGTTCCAGCTGGTCGCCGCGATCATCATCGTGGCCGTCGGCGACATGGCGTACATGGCGCTGTGGGGGAACAAGAAGATGCGGCAGCGGGCCTGACGCGACGGGCCCCGCACCCCTCGGCGAGGAGTGCGGGGCCCGTCGGCCGTGCTCAGGCTCCGGTGACCTCCACCGCGGCCAGGTTCTTCTTGCCGCGCCGCAGCACCAGCCAGCGCCCGTGGAGCAGGTCCTCCGGAGAGGGGACCGCGTCCTCGGCGGTGATCTTCACGTTGTTCACGTAGGCGCCGCCCTCCTTGACCGTGCGCCGCGCGGCCGACTTGCTGGGCACCAGGCCGACCTCGGCGAGCAGGTCGACCACCGGCCCGAGCTCGGCGACCTGGATGTGCGGCACCTCCGACAGGGCAGCGGCCAGCGTGCGCTCGTCGAGCTCGGCGAGCTCGCCCTGACCGAACAGCGCCTTGGAGGCTGCGATCACGGCGGCCGTCTGGTCGGCGCCGTGCACCAGCGTGGTCAGCTCCTCGGCCAGCGCACGCTGCGCCGCACGCGCCTGCGGACGCTCCTCGGTCTGCTTCTCCAGCTCCTCCAGCTCCTCGCGGGACTTGAAGGACAGGATGCGCAGGTACCGGGAGATGTCCCGGTCGTCCACGTTCAGCCAGAACTGGTAGAACGCGTACGGCGTCGTCATCTCCGGGTCCAGCCAGACGGCACCGCCCTCGGTCTTGCCGAACTTGGTGCCGTCCGCCTTGGTCATCAGCGGCGTCGCCAGCGCGTGCACCGTGGCGCCCGGCTCCAGCCGGTGGATCAGGTCCAGGCCGGCCGTGAGGTTGCCCCACTGGTCGCTGCCGCCCTGCTGGAGCGTGCAGCCGTAGCGCCGGTAGAGCTGCAGGAAGTCCATGCCCTGCAGGATCTGGTAGCTGAACTCGGTGTAGCTGATGCCCTGGTCGGACTCCAGGCGGCGGGCCACGGAGTCCTTCGTCAGCATCTTGTTGACGCGGAAGTGCTTGCCGATGTCGCGCAGGAACTCGATCGCGGACAGGCCCGCGGTCCAGTCCAGGTTGTTCACCATGACCGCGGCGTTCTCGCCCTCGAAGGACAGGAACGGCTCGATCTGGCGGCGCAGCTTGTCCACCCAGCCGGCGACCGTCTCCGGGTCGTTCAGCGTGCGCTCGGCGGTGGGCCGCGGGTCGCCGATCAGGCCCGTCGCGCCGCCGACCAGCGCCAGCGGCCGGTGCCCGGCCTGCTGGAGCCGGCGCACGGTGAGCACCTGCACCAGGTGCCCCACGTGCAGCGACGGCGCGGTCGGGTCGAAGCCGCAATAGAACGTGACGGGACCGTCCGCGAGAGCCTTGCGCAAAGCGTCCTCGTCGGTGGACAGGGCGAACAGCCCGCGCCACTTCAGCTCGTCGACGATGTCCGTCACGGTCGTATGTCTCCTCGAGAGGTGCGAAAGGTGTCGTGGCCAGTCTAGGGGGGAGCTCCGCCACCCCCGCCCGCCATTTCGCACGGTGGGACCGGCGGGGCTCCCTCAGACGCCCTGGCTGACCGAGCTCATGTTGAAGTCCGGCACCCGCAGGGCGGGCATCGCGGCCCTGGTGAACCAGTCGCTCCACTCCCGCGGCAGCGTCTTCTCCGTACGCCCTGCCTCCGTGGCCCGCCCCAGCAGGTCCACCGGCGACTCGTTGAACCGGAAGTTGTTCACCTCGCCGGTCACCTCGCCGTTCTCCACCAGGTAGACCCCGTCCCGGGTCAGGCCGGTCAGCAGCAGCGTCGCCGGATCGACCTCGCGGATGTACCACAGGCAGGTCAGCAGCAGCCCCCGCTCGGTGGCGGCGACCATCTCCTCCAGGGAGCGGTCCTCGCCGCCCTCCAGGATCAGGTTGTCCGCGCCCGGGGCGACCGGCAGCCCGGTCAGCGCCGCGCTGTGGCGGCTGGTCGTCAGATGCCGCAGCTCACCGCGGTCGACCCACTCGGTGTTCCCGACCGGCAGCCCGTTGTCGAAGACCGACTGGTCCCCGCCCGAGGAGTGCGCGATCACGAACGGCGCCGACTCCAGGCCCGGCGCGTGCGGGTCGCTGCGCAGGGTCAGCGGCAGATCCGTGAGCTTGTCGCCCACGCGCGTGCCGCCGCCCGGCTTGGAGAACACCGTCCGGCCCTCGGCCGCGTCCCGGCCCGACGCCGACCACAGCTGGTAGATCAGCAGGTCCGCCACGGCGGTCGGCGGCAGCAGCGTCTCGTACCGCCCGGCGGGCAGCTCCACGCGCCGCTCGGCCCACCCCAGCCGCACCGCCAGCTCGGCGTCCAGCGCCGCCGGGTCGACGTCCTTGAAGTCCCGGGTGGCGCGGCCCGCCCACGCCGAGCGGGTACGGTCCGGGGACTTGGCGTTCAGCTCCAGCGTGCCGGTGGGCTGGTCGTGCCGCAGCCGCAGCCCGGTCGAGGTCCCGAGGTACGTCGAGACCAGCTCGTGGTGGGCGAAGCCGTACAGCTCCCGGCCGCCCGCACGCGCGCGTGCGAAGGCCTCGCCCAGGGCGGGCGCGAAGTCGGCGAACACCGCGGAGGAGGTCTCCGCCGGCGGCTCGGTGAAGTCGCCGGCCTCGGGCACCCCGCCGACCAGCGGCTGCGCGTCCTCGGCGGGACCCGCGCCGCGCGCGGCGGCCTCGGCGGCCCGCACCAGTGGCTCCAGCTCGTCGGCGGTCACCGCCGACCGGGAGACCACACCGGACGCGGTGCCCTCCTTGCCGTCCACCGTCGCGATCACGGTGAGCGTGCGCCCGCGGGTGACGCCGTTGGTGGTCAGGGCGTTCCCGGCCCAGCGCAGATTGGCGGTCGACCGCTCGTCGGCGATCACCACGCAGCCGTCGGCCCGGGACAGCTGAAGGGCCCGCTCGACGATCTCGTGCGGCTTGTTCGTCGCGGCGCTCATCGACCGGCCTCCTGCGTGGTGTTGAGGATGTTGACGCCCTTGAACAGGGCCGAAGGGCAGCCGTGGGAGACGGCCGCGACCTGCCCCGGCTGGGCCTTGCCGCAGTTGAAGGCGCCGCCCAGGACATACGTCTGCGGGCCGCCGACGGCCGCCATGGAGCCCCAGAAGTCGGTGGTCGTCGCCTGGTAGGCCACGTCCCGCAGCTGCCCGGCGAGGCGCCCGTTCTCGATCCGGAAGAAGCGCTGACCGGTGAACTGGAAGTTGTACCGCTGCATGTCGATCGACCAGGACCGGTCCCCGACGACGTAGATCCCGCGCTCCACGCCCCCGATCAGGTCCTCCGTGGACATCCCGGCCGGGTCGGGCCGGAGCGAGACGTTGGCCATGCGCTGCACCGGCACATGCGCGGGGGAGTCGGCGTAGGCGCACCCGTTGGACCGCTCGAACCCGGTGAGCTTCGCGATCCGGCGGTCGAGCTGGTAGCCGACGAGCGTGCCGTCCTTCACCAGGTCCCAGGACTGCGCGGCGACGCCCTCGTCGTCGTAGCCGATCGTGGCGAGCCCGTGCTCGGCGGTGCGGTCACCGGTGACGTTCATCAGCTCCGAGCCGTACCGCAACGTGCCGAGCTGGTCGAAGGTGGCGAAGGAGGTGCCGGCGTAGGCCGCCTCGTAGCCGAGCGCGCGGTCCAGCTCGGTGGCGTGGCCGATGGACTCGTGGATGGTCAGCCACAGGTTGGACGGATCGACGACCAGGTCGTACAGCCCCGGCTCGACGCTCGGCGCGCGCATCTTCTCCGCGAGCAGCCCGGGGATCTCGGCGAGCTCCTTGTCCCAGTTCCAGCCGGTGCCCGTCAGGTACTCCCAGCCGCGCCCCACGGGCGGCGCGAGGGTGCGCATGGAGTCGAACTCGCCGCTGGAGTCGTCCACCGACACGGCCGTCAGGACGGGGTGCAGCCGGACGCGCTGCTGCGTGGTCACGGTGCCCGCGGTGTCGGCGTAGAACTTGTTCTCGTGCACGGTGAGCAGCGAGGCGTCGACGTGGTCGACCCCGTCGGCGTTCAGCAGCCGCCGGCTGAACTCCTCCAGCAGTCCCGTCTTCTCCTCGTCCGGCACGTCGAAGGGATTGATCTCGTACGCCGAGATCCACGTCTTGTCCGCGTGCACCGGCTCGTCGGCCAGCTCCACCCGCTCGTCGGCGCCGGCGGCCTTGATGACCTGCGCGGACAGCTTGGCCATGGCCACGGCCTGGGAGGCGACCCGGGCCGCGGCGTCCATGGTCAGGTCCACGCCCGAGGCGAACCCCCAGGTCCCGCCGTGCACGACCCGCACCGCGTACCCGAGGTCGGTGGTGTCCGACGACCCGGCCGGCTTGGCGTCCCTCAGCCGCCAGGACGCGCTGCGCACCCGCTCCAGCCGGAAGTCGGCGTGCTCCGCCCCGAGCGCCCGCGCCCGGGCGAGGGCGGCGTCGGCGAGCGCGCGGAGCGGGAGTGCCGTGAAGGCTTCGTCGATCGTATGAGGCACCGAGGTCTCTCCTGTCGTCGTGACCTGTCGTCGTGGCCTGTCGTTGCACCGATCATGTCCTGCCGGCCCGGCCGGGGACCACACGTTTGCGACCGGCGTGCGCCGCTTTCTGTAGGGACCCCACAGTCAGTTCCGTATGCCGCTGTGGGTGCCCGAATGTCCGCGCCGCCGGGCGGACCGATAGGTTTTCGGTGAAGCCGCCTGCCATCCAGGTGTCCGGGCGGGTGCTGTCAGACGCTATCGAAAGGGTGATCCGTTGAGCCGCTCGGTTCTCGTCACCGGAGGCAACCGGGGCATCGGCCTCGCCATCGCCCGCGCGTTCGCCGACGCCGGCGACAAGGTCGCCATCACGTACCGCTCGGGGGAGCCGCCGGCCGGCTTCCTCGCCGTCAAGTGCGACATCACCGATTCCGAGCAGGTGGAGCAGGCCTACAAGGAGATCGAGGCCGAGCACGGCCCGGTCGAGGTCCTCATCGCCAACGCCGGTGTCACCAAGGACCAGCTCCTGATGCGCATGTCCGAGGAGGACTTCTCCTCGGTCGTCGACACCAACCTCACCGGCACCTTCCGGGTCGTCAAGCGCGCCAACCGCGGCATGCTGCGCGCCAAGAAGGGCCGGGTCGTCCTGATCTCCTCCGTCGTCGGGCTGCTCGGCTCCGCGGGGCAGGCGAACTACGCCGCCTCCAAGGCCGCGCTCGTCGGCTTCGCGCGCTCCCTCGCCCGTGAGCTGGGCTCGCGCAACATCACCTTCAACGTCGTCGCACCCGGTTTCGTCGACACCGACATGACCAAGGCGCTCACCGACGAGCAGCGCGAGAACATCGTCTCGCAGGTGCCGCTCGGCCGGTACGCGCAGCCGGAGGAGATCGCCGCGACGGTGCGGTTCCTCGCCTCGGACGACGCCTCGTACATCACTGGAGCCGTCATTCCCGTTGACGGCGGACTGGGAATGGGTCACTGATCACCATGAGCGGAATTCTCGAGGGCAAGCGCGTCCTGATCACCGGTGTGCTGATGGAGTCCTCCATCGCCTTCCACGCCGCGAAGCTGGCCCAGGAGCAGGGTGCCGAGATCATCCTGACCGCGTTCCCGCGGCCCACGCTGACCGAGCGCATCGCCAAGAAGCTGCCGAAGCCCACCAAGGTCATCGAGCTCGACGTCACCAACGACGAGCACCTGGGCCGGCTCGCCGACCTGGTCGGCGAGGAGCTGGGCGGCCTGGACGGCGTCGTGCACTCCATCGGCTTCGCGCCGCAGGACGCGCTCGGCGGCAACTTCCTGAACACGCCGTTCGAGTCCGTCGCCACCGCGATGCACGTCTCGGCGTACTCCCTGAAGTCGCTCACCATGGCCTGCCTGCCGCTCATGCAGAACGGCGGCTCGGTCGTCGGCCTGACCTTCGACGCGCAGTACGCGTGGCCGCAGTACGACTGGATGGGCCCGGCCAAGGCCGCCCTGGAGGCCACCAGCCGCTACCTCGCCCGGGACCTGGGCAAGCAGAACATCCGTTGCAACCTCATCTCCGCCGGGCCCATCGGCTCCATGGCCGCCAAGTCCATCCCGGGCTTCGGCGAGCTGGCCTCGGTGTGGGACAGCCGCTCCCCGCTGGAGTGGGACCTGAAGGACCCCGAGCCGGCCGGCCGCGGCATCGTCGCCCTGCTGAGCGACTGGTTCCCGAAGACCACCGGCGAGATCGTGCACGTCGACGGCGGTCTGCACGCCATCGGCGCCTGATCACGGCCGACGCGCGAGGGCCCGCATCCCACGGGGGTGCGGGCCCTCGGCGTTCACCCGTTCGGCTCACCGGCCGGGCGGGGTGGGGTGCTCACCGCGCACGCTGGTAGGGCACCGCCCCCGCAGCCGTACGGCCGAGGAGGTCCCCTTGTGCGTCTGTTCCGCAGCCTCGTCCCAGTGACCGTCGCCGCCGCGCTGGTCCTCTGCCTGCCGTACGACGCGCTGCCGCACCCGCGCGTGGCGCGGCCCTCCGCCGACCAGCCCTTCGGCGCCGAGTGCCGGGCCACCGTGCACGGCTCGGAGGTCGTCGCCTGGTGCCACAACCCCTATGTGGACACCGATCGCGTCGCTCTGCACATCGAGTGCGCCCGATGGTGGGACATCGACACCGACGGCACCCCCGTCGACGCCGGCCCGGCCACGACCGTACGGCTGACCGGGCGGTGCTGGAAGGAGGTCGAGGCGGTGTGGGTCAGCCATGAGAAGACGTGATCAGCCGTGCACGGGTGAGCCCGGCCGAGTCGTGATCAGACGGGTGCGTGCGCGAGTGGCCGGGGGCCGTGTGCCGGTGAGCAGGGGCGAGCCCCGGGGTGTGCTCAGCCGCCGGGCGGGGTGAAGCGGCCCGGGCGGCACAGGAACGGGTAGCTCCCGGCCTCCTCGGCGGCCGTCTCGGCGTCGCCGTCGCGCAGCGCGTCCACCAGCCGCGCGTGGTCCATGTGCGTCTCCGGCGTCAGCTCATCGCCGACGTCCACCCGCAGCCAGTCCCGCAGCACCTCGCCCAGGTCGGCGTAGAGCGCGGTCAGCACGTCGTTGTGGGACGCCGAGACCACCGCCAGGTGGAAGGTCGCGTCCGCCGTCACGAACGCCTCCGCGTCCCCCGACTCCCAGGCCTCCTCGCGCCGCAGCAGCAGCGCGTCCAGCTGTTTGAGGTCCTTCTCGGTACGCCGCACCGCCGCCAGCTTCGCCGCGCTCGCCTCCAGCGTGGAGCGCAGCTCGGCGATGTGCTGCGGATCGGCGCCCGCGAACCGGCGGTGCATCACCCCGGCCAGCTCGCTGGTCGCCACGACGTACGTGCCGGAGCCCTGGCGGATGTCCAGCAGGCCGTTGTGGGCGAGGGCGCGGACGGCCTCACGGACGGTGTTGCGGGCCACCCCGAGCTGTTCGACCAGCTCGGGTTCGGTCGGGATGCGCGAGCCGACCGGCCACTCGCCGGAGGTGATCTGGGTGCGCAGTTCGGCGATGACCTGCTCGGACAGCACCGAGCGGCGGGGATGGCTCAGGGGCATGGGACACCTTCGCACGCGCGGGGCCGGGGCCGGCCGCCCGGGGATGGACAACCAATCATCCCATGATTCTATGATGGGCGGCATGGCTAGTGAGGAAACCCGGACGATCACGACCCCGACCCCGCCCGCGACACGCGGGAAAACCGGCGGTACGGCCACGCGCGCGTGGGCGACCCGCCTGGTGGTGGTCGGCATCATGCTGTCCGCGCTCAACCTCCGCCCGGCCATCACCAGCCTCGGCGCCCTCCTGGAGGAGGTCCGCGACGGGCTCGGGATGAGCGGCAGCGTGGCGGGCCTGCTCACCTCCGTGCCGCCGCTGTGCTTCGCCGTGTTCGGCGTGACGGCGCCCCGGCTCGCCCGCCGCTTCGGCCCCGCCGCCGTGGTGTGCGCCGGCATGGCCGCCATCGCCGTCGGCCTGGCCGTCCGGCCGTACACGGGCAGCACGGCCGGCTTCCTCGCGGCGAGCGCCCTCGCCCTGATGGGCATCGCCGTCAGCAACGTGCTCATGCCGGTCATCGTCAAGCGCTGGTTCCCCGACCGGGTGGGTTCCATGACCGGCCTGTACTCGATGTTCCTCGCCTTCGGCACCTCCATCGCGGCCGCCGCGACCGTGCCGATGACCCGGGCGCTCGGCGGCAGCTGGCAGTCCGGGCTCACCGTGTGGGCCGCCCTCGCCGCCGCGGCCGTGCTGCCCTGGCTGCCCGTCCTGCGCGACCGCGGCACCGCCGAGCGGTCCGCGGCCCGCGCCCAGGAGACGTCGGCCGAGGACGCGTCGGCCGAGGACGCCTCGACCGCGGCGGGCGGCGGCGCGCCGGCCGGCTCGCGGCAGGGGAGGGCCGCCGAGGCTGCCGCGCCCGCCCTGCGCATCACCCGCAGCCGTACCGCCTGGGCGCTCGCCGTCTTCTTCGGCCTCCAGGCCACCGCCGCCTACATCACCATGGGCTGGATGGCGCAGATCTTCCGCGACTCCGGGGTCTCGGCCGGCACGGCCGGGCTGCTGCTGGCCGTCACCATGGTGATGGGCGTGCCGCTCGCCTTCGTCATCCCGCGGCTGGCCACCCGCCTGCCCCAGCAGGGTCCCATCGTGCTCGCCCTCGGCGTGTGCGGCCTCGCCGGATACGCCGGCCTGTACTTCGCGCCGGCGAGCGGCGCCTGGGCCTGGGCCCTGCTGCTCGGCGTGTCGAACTGCTCCTTCCCGCTCGCCCTGACCATGGTCGGCATGCGGGCGAAGACCGGCGGCGGCGTCGCCCAGCTGTCGGCCTTCGCGCAGAGCACCGGCTACCTGATCTCCATCCCCGGTCCGCTGCTGGTCGGCGTGCTCTACCAGAGCAGCGGCGGCTGGGGCCTGCCGATCGCCCTGATGGCCGCGCTGATGCTGCCGCAGATGGCCGTGGGCGTCCTCGCCGGACGCGACCGCACGGTGGAGGACGAGGCGGCCGGCGCGGCCTGACCCCCGCGGACGGGAGGCGCGGGGAGGGGTGCGAAACTGGGCGTATGCCCGTGCTCGAGCCGAACCCCCAGAACGGCCAGAAGAAGATGCTCATCGTCTTCGGCTCGTTCCTCGCCATCTTCGTGATCATCGCCGTCATCGCGACGATCGCGTCTCCCTGACCACCGCGGTCGTCGTCGGTCTGCGCCGGTCAGCCGTGCCGCCGTCAGCCGTGCCGCCGTCGGGCGTGATCGCCGTCCCCGTGAGACCCACCCCGGCCATGGTGGGGTTACCCCCACCGTCCCCTAGGGGGTGCGGGTCAGGGTCAAGTGGGTGGATCACCGGATGGGCCGGGCCCCGCGGATTCCGTAGCGTCGAGATGTGCCCGCCCCCGGCGGCACACACCCCGTTCACGGCACGCTCGACGACCGCGGAGGCACCCATGTCGGCCCGTTCGCACCCCCGGCCCCACCCGGCGACCACGGGCGGCGTCCAGGCCCGGCTGCCCTGGTGGGCCCTGGCCCTGCCCACCCTCGCCTTCATCACCCTGCTCGTGCTGATCCTGAACCCGGCCCACGCGCAGGCCTCCACCGGCGGCCCCGCGCTCACCCACCTCCTCCAACACCTCCAGGCGCTCCTCGCCCGCTAGGGGGTGTCTCGTCGATCACGCCGGGCTCGCGACGCCTGGCACCGCACCTCGCCGCGTTGTCGTCGGTCCCCGATGCTCCGCATCGACTCCCTCCTCCGCCTTGCGATGCACGGCACCAGACGCCGCTCCCTGATCCGGCCTGATCAACGAGACACCCCCTGGGAATCCCCTGGGAACCCCATGGTGGGAAGCCCCGTCAACTCCCTGCGCCGCATGGCCTGTTTCATGCGAAGCTGGGACGCATGAGCGTCGCAGAACCCCGCAGGATCGTCCTCTTCCGGCATGCGAAAGCCGACTGGCCACAGGTTCCCGACCACGAGCGGCCGCTCGCCGAACGGGGCCGCAAGGACGCCGCCGAAGCCGGACGCAGGCTGGCCGACACCGGCATCCCCTTCGACCTGACCCTGTGCTCCACGTCGAACCGCACCCGCGAGACCTGGAAGCTCGCCGTCCACGAGCTCCCGCACCGGCCGAAAACGGTCTACGAGGAGCGGATCTACGAGGCCTCCCCGGGTGAGCTGATCGCCCTGCTCAACGAGACCCCGGACGACGTGCGCAGCCTGCTGCTCATTGGCCACAACCCGGGCGTCCAGGGCCTCGCCGAGATCCTGGCCGGAGCCGCCGAGGAAGAGGCCCGCGAGCGCATGAGCCGGCGCGGCTTCCCCGCCGCCGCCTTCGCCGTCCTGTCCTTCGACGCCCCCTGGAAGTCCCTGGAGCCGGGCGTGGCCACCCTGGTCGACTACTGGGCACCCGCCGACTGATCCACCGCCGCCCCGTCCACCGCACGCGCAGAGGCCCGGCACCGTCACGGTGCCGGGCCCCTGCCGATGCGCCGCCCTGGTCGAGGCCGACGGTGTCCGCGCTACTCGAGGCCGACGGTGTCCGCCGCCTCGACCTCTTCCCGGGTGATCCCGAGCAGATACAGCACCGTGTCCAGGAACGGCACGTTCACCGCCGTGTGCGCGGCCTCCCGCACCACCGGCTTGGCGTTGAAGGCCACCCCGAGACCGGCCGCGTTCAGCATGTCCAGGTCGTTGGCGCCGTCACCGATCGCCACCGTCTGCGACAGCGGTACGCCCGCCTCCGCCGCGAACCGGCGCAGCAGCCGCGCCTTGCCCGCCCGGTCCACGATCTCGCCGGTGACCCGGCCGGTCAGCTTGCCGTCGACGATCTCCAGCGTGTTGGCCTGCGCGAAGTCGAGGCCGAGGCGCTCCTTGAGGTCGTCGGTCACCTGGGTGAAGCCGCCGGAGACCACGCCGACCTGGTAGCCGAGTCGTTTCAGCGTGCGGATCAGCGTGCGCGCGCCCGGCGTCAGCCGCACCTCGCTGCGCACCTTGTCCACCACCGAGACGTCCAGCCCCTCCAGCAGCGCCACGCGCGCGTGCAGCGACTGCTCGAAGTCAAGCTCGCCGCGCATCGCGGCCGCCGTCACCTCGGCGACCTTGTCCTCGCAGCCGGCGTGCGCGGCGAAGAGCTCGATCACCTCGTCCTGGATCAGCGTGGAGTCCACGTCCATGACCACCAGCCGCTGGGCACGCCGGTGCAGCCCCGCGGCCACGACGGCGACGTCGACACCCAGTGCCGCGGCGTCCGTCACCAGCGCGGTGCGCAGCGGCTCGGTCTCCACGCCGGACACCGCGAACTCCACCGCCGTGACCGGGTACTTGGCCAGCCGGAAGATACGGTCGATGTTGCCGCCCGCCTTGGTGATCTTGGCGGCGATGGCGGCCGTGGCCTCGGCGGTCAGCGGGTGGCCCAGCACGGTGACCAGGGACCGGCCGAGCCCGCGCGGCCGGTTGTCGCCGCGGCCGGAGATGATCTCGGCCTGCATCTTGATCGACTCGGCCCAGCTGTGCACGGTGGCCCGCAGGTCGCCCTCCAGGCCCTGCGGCGGCTGCGTCACGAGCGCGCACAGCACGATCCGGCCCCGGGTGACGACCTGCTCGATGTCGACCACGTCGACGGAGTAGGCGGCGAGGGTGTCGAAGAGTCCCGCCGTGATGCCCGGCCGGTCCTTGCCGAAGATCTTGACGAGGAGGGTGGGGACGTCCGAGTACTCGGGGGTCTCGGGAGTCCCGGAGGTCGAGGTCTGCGAAGCGCTCATGGTGTTCCCACCGTATCCGGCACCGAGTGCCTCGCGCCCCCGAGGTCCGTCTGGCGGACACGGAACACTCGGCGACGCGTGGGTGACGCCGGGCCGAAACGGAGGAGAGCGTCCGGCGCCGCACGGCCCGGCGGCTTGCCTCAGCGCGGTCCCTTCGGTTTCCGGGGCGGGGGAGCGGGCGGCGGCGGAGGCGGTGGCGGCACCTCGTCCGGCCAGGAGGGCGGCCGCCTGCCCCTGCGGCCCCGCGGCGGCGGCCCCACGGGCCCGAGCGGTCCGACGACCGTGGGAGCGCCGTACACGTCGGTGTCGGGCCCCTCCGGGTCGCGGCTCGGGCGCTCCCGGTCGCGGCCCGGCCCCTCCCGGTCGCGGCCCGGCCCCTCCCGGTCGGAGCCCGGCGCATCCCCGGGCCGAGGCGCGTCCCCCGGTACCCGGAGATAGGGATTCGTGTCCGGGTTCGGCGGCCGGTACGACGCGCTCGGCCGGTACGGCCCGGACGACTCGGCCGGCGTCTCCCGTCCGGCCTGCTCGCGCGGGGCGTACGTCCCGGGCGCCTGCGGATACGTCGGCGCAGCCTGCGTCCGCGTCCACGTCCCGTCCTGTTCCCGCCCCCCGGCCTCGCCCTCCGGCGGCGGACGCCGTCCCGGGGCCTCCGCCCCCACCGCATCCCCGGCGCCCCGCCCGTCCGCCCCGCCCCACGTCACCGCGCGCCTCCCGGCCGCCCCGCTCGCGTACGCCAGCAGCCCTCCGGCGGCCCCCGCCGCCGCGCCCCAGACCGCTCCGAGCAGCAGCGCCGTACCGAGCCGTTCGTGCAGCGAGACCCCGGCGCCGAAGGCGTCGATGCCGAGGACGGACAGGGACGCGTCGGCCGACAGGCCCGCCAGCCACCCCACGAGGACCAGCGCCGGCGCGGTCACCGCCGCCAGGCCCGTCGCGCACCGCCCGGCGAAGGCGCCGGCCCCGGCGCCCCGCACCGGCGTCCGGACCCCGGTCAGCACTCCGGCCAGCAGCATCAGCAGCGCCGCCGCCACCGCGAGCAGCCACACCCGGCCGTCCAGGTCCGCCAGCCGGGCGAGGGTGACGGGCCGGTCCGTGCCGGAGCCGAGGAGGTCGTCCAGCGGATGGGGCAGGACCCGGGTCAGGACGCCGCTCGCCCGGCCGTCCCACGGCACGAACAGCCCGAGCGGCACCCCGAGCCAGACCCCGTTGGGCGCGCCGAGCAGCGCCGCGCCCACGATCCGCCGCGGATGGCCGTCGCCCACCGCCGCGTACGCCGCCGCGGCGAGCCCGGCGGCCACGGCGAGCAGCAGCGCGCCGACGAGCGCGGACGCCGCGGGCCGTACCACCCGGTGCAGGGCCGCCCAGCCGCGCGGCAGGGGAGTGCGCCGGGAGGCGAGCAGGGCGATCAGCAGCACCCCGGCCGCCCAGCAGAGCCCGCCGAGCAGCGTCGGCGCCGTCTCGACGGTGAAGCCGACCTTCGCCTTGGCGTCGATCAGGCCGCCGACCCGGTCCGGCAGCAGCCCGCCGATGTCCCCGAGATCGCCGAGCCCGGGCACCTCCAGCCCGCCCGCGCCCCCGCCCCCGCCGGAGCCGCCGGGCAGCCGCTGGAGCCCCAGCGCGCCCCCGTCGATCGTCACCACGTCGTGCCCCGCCCACGCCGTCACGCCCATGAGCCCGGTGAACAGGGCCAGCACCGTGCCGACGCGCGCGAGGAGTTCGGCCGGCGCGACGACAACTCCCGCCGCCCGCAGGGACCGCAGGAAGAACCAGGACAGCAGCAGCGCCCCGACCAGGCCGACCCCGAGTGGCGTGATCTCGATGGCGGTTCGAGCCTCGGCGCCGGTGAGGCCGAACGCGGAGACGTCGCCGGACGGGCGCACCGCACCACCCGCCCCGAGCGCCACGGCGGCCGCGGTCATCGGGCCCAACGCGCTCGCCGAGTCGGCTCCGAGGAGATGCAGCCCGAGCGCGGCCGTGCCCGCCATCCCGGCGAGCGCCCAGCTCACGGCGGCGATCGAGGACAACAGGACGTCGATCCACGGCACTTGGGCGCCGTACCCCGTGCTCCCGGCGCGCCCGGCGTCCGCGGCAGAGCTCATGGCAGACCCCCCGATCCGCACCGCGGCTCGCGCCGCGCTTGTCCCCCTCGCGGGGAATTACCACTCTCCGGCCCGTTTTCCACCCCGTCAACGGGAACGGCGCAGACGCTCATGAGCGGGCTTCACAAGGCCCGACTTTCGGTCAGAGGCCCGCTACTGAAATAGTTCCCCCCGATGTTCGACATCCCTAGACTCCCTGCGACGGGGGTAACTCGGGGGACAACTCAGTGGGGCATGGAGTGCCGGAACTCGTACTGGAAACAAACGGACGTACCTGGACGCTCGATCCATCCAGGGCATACACCCTCGGACGTGATCCGCAGGGCGACATCGTCTTCGACGACGCCAGGGTCTCCTGGCGCCACGCCACGGTCAGCTTCAACGGCCGCAGTTGGGTGATCGAGGACCACGGCAGCACCAACGGCACGTTCGTGCAGGGCCAGCGGATCCACCACGTGGAGCTGGGTCCGGGCACGTCGGTGAACCTGGGCAACGCCACCGACGGACCGCTGCTGAACCTCTCCGGCGCGGCCGCGGCCGTCGCCCAGCCTCAGCAGCCGTACGCCGCGCAGGCGGCCAACCCGGGCTGGGCCCAGCAGGCGCAGCAGCAGGCGCCGCAGCAGCAGGCCCCGCAGGCGGACTGGCAGCAGCCGGCCCCGGCGATCCCGCAGCAGCAGAACGCGGGGCACGCGCCCTACACGCCCGGTGGTGACGCGGGGGCGCCGCCGGTCTACGGCGACCGCAGCCCCACCACCTTCCACCAGTTCTCCCTCGGCCGTGTGATGCGCATCGGCCGTGCCCTGGAGAACGACCTGGTTGTCTCCGACCTGCAGGTCTCCCGCAACCACGCCGAGTTCCACTCGACGCCCGACGGGCGCATGGAGATCCGCGACCTCGGCTCGCACAACGGCACGTACGTCAACGGCCAGCCGATCCCGAAGGGCGGCTCGCAGCTGCTCGGCCCGACCGACATCGTCGGCGTCGGCCACTCGACGTTCCGGATCGTCGGCGACCGGCTGGAGGAGTTCGTCGACACCGGTGAGGTGTCCTTCTCCGCCCGCCACCTGACCGTCACGGTCGACGGGGGCAAGCAGATCCTCAAGGACGTCTCCTTCGGCGTCCCCGAGAAGTCGCTGATCGCGGTCATCGGCCCGTCCGGCTCCGGCAAGTCCACGCTGCTCAAGGCGCTGACCGGCTACCGCCCCGCCGACCAGGGCGAGGTGCTGTACGACAACCGCAACCTCTACAAGCAGTTCGCCGAGCTGCGCCAGCGCATCGGTCTGGTCCCGCAGGACGACATCCTGCACAAGGAGCTGACCGTCAAGAAGGCCCTGAAGTACGCGGCCAAGCTGCGCTTCCCGGCGGACACCACGACGGCCGAGCGCAACGCCCGGATCGACGAGGTGCTGCGCGAGCTCAAGCTCGACATCCACAAGGACAAGAAGGTCACCTCGCTCTCCGGCGGCCAGCGCAAGCGCGTCTCGGTCGCCCTGGAGCTGCTGACCAAGCCGTCGCTGATCTTCCTGGACGAGCCCACCTCGGGCCTCGACCCGGGCATGGACCGCGACGTCATGCAGCTGCTGCGCGGCCTCGCCGACGACGGCCGCACGGTCCTCGTCGTCACCCACTCGGTGGCCGAGCTGGCACTGTGTGACAAGCTCCTGGTGATGGCGCCGGGCGGTGCGGTCGCCTACTTCGGCCCGCCGGAGGAGGCGCTGAACTTCTTCGGCTACGACACCTGGGCCGACGTCTTCTCCGCCTTCGAGAACTACCGCGACTACGACTGGGCGGGTCGCTGGAAGGGCTCGCAGCACTACCAGATGTACGCCGCGGACATCGACGCCGTCGCCCCGCAGGCCGTACAGGTCCCGCCGATGCAGGCGATGAAGCCGCCGAAGCCGCAGGGCTGGATGTCGCAGTGGGTCACCCTGGTGCGCCGCTACGTCTCCGTGATCGCCTCCGACAAGGGCTTCCTCGCCCTGATGGTGATCCTGCCGGCCGTCCTCGGCGCGGTGAGCCTGCTCATCGACCACGACCGCGGTCTGCTGCCCAATCCGGTCAACCCGCAGACCGGCCGGATCATCCCGAACGGCACCGCGACCACGGTCCTGCTCATCCTCGCGGTGGGCGCGTGCTTCGCCGGCGCCGCCAACTCCGTGCGTGAGCTGATCAAGGAACGGGTGATCTACGAGCGGGAGCGCGCGACCGGCCTGTCCCGGTCGGCGTACCTGATGTCGAAGGTCTTCGTGCTCGGCCTGATCACCGTGGGCCAGGGCCTGATGGTCGGCGTGATCGGCTTCGCCAGCCGGGAGATCCCCTCAGAGGGCCTGGTCCTCGGCGGCGCCACGCTGATCGAGCTGTCCCTGCCGATCATGGCGCTCGGCTTCACCTCGATGATGTTCGGTCTGATCATCTCCTCGCTGGTGAAGACGGCCGAGAAGACGATGCCGCTGCTGGTGATGTTCGCGATCATCCAGGTGGTCTTCACCGGGTGCCTGTTCACCCTGCACGGCTCGATCGGCGTCAACGAGTTCTCGTACCTGATGCCGTCGCGCTGGGCGGTGGCCGCGGCCGGTGCCACGCTGGACTTCAACAAGATCAGCCCGCCGGAGAAGGCGGGCGAGACCGACCCGCTGTGGGACCACACGGTCGGCGCCTGGGGCCTGGACATGGTCGCGCTGATCGCGCTCGGCGTGGTCTGCGGCTTCTTCGTGGCGCGCTTCCTGCGCCGCCACGAGCCGGAGGTCATGCGCAAGTAGGACGGCCGGCGGCCCCGCGCGAGCGGTACGGCCGCACGACCCCCGAAGGGCGGCACCCCGTCAGGAGGGTGCCGCCCTTCGGCGTCTGTGATCGCGAGAACGGGTCTTCGCGGATGCGTCGCGGGTGCGAGAAGAGGTCCGCGCCGACCTCAGTACGCGCTGTTGACGTTGTCCATCGAGCCGTAGCGGTCGGCCGCGTAGTTGCAGGCGGCGGTGATGTTGGCGACCGGGTCGTAGATGTTCCACGACGTGCCGGGCACGTGGTACGCCTTGAAGGTCGGCGGGATGACCTGCAGCAGGCCCTTGGACGGGATGCCGTTGATGGCGTTGATGTCCCAGTCGTTGATCGCCATCGGGTTGCCGGAGGACTCCCGCATGACGTTGCGGTGGATGCCGGAGTAGCTGCCCGGGATGCCGTGCTTCTTCATGATGTCGAGCGACTCGCGGATCCAGCCGTCGAGGTTGTTCGGGTAGCTCTTCTTCACCACGTGCGGCTTGACGGCCGGGCGCTTGGCGGCGCGGCTCGCGGCCTCCTTGGCCTTGCGGGCGGCCGCGGCCTTCTTCGCGGCAGCGGCCTTCTTCGCGGCCTCGGCCTTGGCGACGGCGGCCTTCTTGGCGGCCTCGGCCTTCTTCTGGGCCGCGATCTGCTGCGCCTTGAGGTCGGCGCTGGCGAGCTGGTCGGTGATGCTCGCCTTGACGTCCTTGATCTGCTGCGTGCTGTAGGCGACCTGCGCGGGCGCGGCGGCCTCGCTGCTGACCGTGGTCTTGGTCTCGGCGCTGCTGGGCACCGCGGACATGGCGATCGCGGCGGCGCCGAGGACGCCGACACCGGCGATCGCGACCTTGTGGTGCTTGGTCAGCGAGCGACTATAGAGACGGGAGGAAATGTTCTTGGGCATGCGAAACGGACCTCTTCGAATAGCGCGGAGGTCGCTCACGTCCGGCGGGGGACTACGGGCACTTCCCGCACGAACGCCGCGGACGGTGAGCCCGCGGCGCTGAGCGACGAAGCAATTCTTAGCGGCCGCAAAAATCCGTGGCAAAGGTGTGACGTACGAAGCCGGGTAGTGGATCAGGTAATGGCAAAACGGGACAGACTGGACTGTCTGTCCCGTTCAGTGGGGGAGGTTGTCCTCCTAATCCCCTTCGTACGTGATGTGGGCCCTATGCGCGGGCTCACATCACGCCCCCAGCCTTCTCACCGGCGGTTGCGAGAGCAATGCGCTCCGTGAGGGGCCTCCTCCGGCAGGATGAGATGCACGTCCCCGAACTCGTGCCACAGATACAGCCCGCGCAGCGCCTCCTCGTACGCGCGGGCCACCGCCGCCCGCCCGGCGACGGCCTCCAGCATCAGCAGATGCGAGGCCGCGGGCTCGTGCAGACCGGTCAGCAGCCCGTCCACCACCCGCACCCCGCGCCCGGGCGTCACCACCAGATCCGTCCACCCGGCACGCGCGCGGACGACCCCGTCGGCGCCCACCGCCGACTCCACCGCCCGCACCGCGGTCGTCCCCACCGCGATCACCCGCCCGTCGCCCGCCCGGACGGCGTTGATCACCCGCGCCGACGCCTCCGGCACCGCGAAGCGCTCCGGATACGGCGGCTCGTGCGCCTCCGGCGACGCCACACCCGTGTGCAGCGTCACGGGCGCGAACTGCACCCCCCGGCTCACCAGCTCCGCCACCAGCCGCGCCGTGAAGGGACGCGCCGCGCTCGGCATCTCCGCGCTGCCCGCCCCGTCCGGGCCGGGCAGCGCGAACACCGTCTGATAGGCGGACAGCGGCTGGTCCCGCTCCGTGTACGCGTACCGGATCGGCCGCCCGTGCCGGCGCATCAGCGCCAGGACGTCCCCGCCGGCCGGCCGCGCCCACCACAGCCGGGTGCCGCGCTCGCTCACCGGCTCCTCCAGGACGAGCCGGACACCGCCGGGACACTCCACCTCTTCCGCGGGCATGCCCGCACGCGCGCGTAGGGGCACGCCCGCGGAAGAGGGGCGCGCCCACGCGCGGGTGGTGCCCCGGCCGTCCGGCTCGCGCAGCTCCACCGCCCAGCGCCCGTCCTCCCCGCGCGTGGAGAAGTGCACCACCACGCGCGCGTGCCCCACCCGCCCGTCCACCGCGGCGGCCAGCGTCGCGGAGGTGTTCACCACCAGCAGGTCCCCCGCCCGCAGCAGCCGCGGCAGCTCCACGAACGCGTGATGCGACACAGCCGTCCCCCGCGACACCAGCAGCCGCACCGCGTCCCGGTCCAGCCCCGGCCCCCGCTGCTCCACCGGCACGCGCGCGGACAGCTCCTCGGGGACCCGCAGCGCCAGCGTCACCGCTCCTCCCGCAGCTGCGCCGCGGTGTACCGCCCGCTCGGCCGGCGCTCGTCTAGCAGCCGCAGCAACAGCGGCGCGATCTCGTCCGGCGCGGGGGTGCCCGTCAGGTCCTCACCGGGCTCGGCCGCCGCCAGCATGCCGGTCCGCATCCCGCCCGGGTCGGCCCACCACACCCGCAGCTCCGGCTCCTCCACGGCCAGCACCGCCGACAGCAGGTCAAGGGCCGCCTTCGTCGCGCCGTACCCGCCCCAGGTGCGGTACGCCTCCGCGGCCGCGTCCGAGCTCACATTCAGTACGGCACCGTCCTCGGCCCGGCGCAGCAGCGGCAGCGCCTCCTGCACCAGCGCCAGCGGCGCCACCACGTTCGTCTCCAGCGCCGCCCGGAAGCCGTCCAGCGGATGCCGCGCCAACGGGACCAGCGGCTCCACGCCGAGGATCCCCGCGTTGTTCACCAGCAGATCGGCACCGCCCAGCTTCCGGGCCGCCGCCACCAGCTCCGCACGGTGCCGCGCGTCCGTGACGTCCCCCGGCACTGCCTGCACCCGCACGTCGTACGCCGTGAGCGCCACCGCCGTCTCCTCCAGCGGCCCGGCACCCCGGGCGTCCAGCACCAGATCCCAGCCGCGTTCCGCCAGCGCCCCGGCCAGCGCCCGTCCCAGCCCCCGCGAAGCCCCCGTGATGATCGCAACCGGCATGACAACCGTCCCCTCGTCGCTCGGCCGCCGCCATCCGGCGGTCGACCTCACCGTAGGAACGCCGGCCCCGCCACCGCCTCGGACGCGGGCAGCACCGCGGCGGGGCCCTTCGTCCTAGGACCGCCGGCCCCGGCCCCCGGGCGACCCCCCGCAGGTGCCGGCGGGGCCCTTCGACCTAGGCCCGGCGCCCTAGGCGGGCGCCCGCCACCGGACGGATCCGCGGTGTCCGACCCCGCCGGTACCGTGAGGTCATGAGTCACGGTCCCCGGTCCGGCCTCGCCGCGGTGAGCTCCGCGCTGCTGGCCATGAGCAGGCATCTCGAGGTGCGCGACGTCCTGAAGACGATCGTCGCCTCGGCCCGCGAACTGCTCGACGCCGAGTACGCCGCCCTCGGCGTCCCCGACGACCACGGCGGCTTCGCCCAGTTCGTCGTCGACGGCGTCAGCGAGGAGCAGTGGAAGGCCATCGGGCCCCTGCCGCGCCAGCACGGCATCCTCGCGTCGATGCTCCAGGAGGCCCGGCCCGAGCGCCTCGCCGACGTGCGCAAGGACCCCCGCTTCGGCGGCTGGCCCTCCGCCCACCCCGACCTCGCCGACTTCCTGGGCCTGCCCATCCGCGACGGCGACGAGGTCATCGGCGCGCTCTTCCTCGCCAACAAGCTGCACCCTGCGGATGGACACCCCGCACACTCCCCGGGCCGGCGCACGGAGGGCAGGTGCGGCTTCACCGAGGACGACGAGGAACTCCTCGCCATCCTCGCCCAGCACGCGGCGATCGCCCTGACCAACGCCCGCCTCTACGAGCGCAGCCGCGAGCTGACCATCGCCGAGGAGCGCTCCCGCCTCGCCCACGAACTGCACGACGCGGTCAGCCAGAAACTGTTCTCGCTGCGCCTGACCGCGCAGGCCGCCGCCCGCCTGGTCGACCGTGACCCGGCCCGCGCCAAGGGCGAACTGCAGCAGGTCGCCGCGCTCGCCGCCGAGGCCGCCGACGAACTGCGCGCCGCCGTCGTCGAGTTGCGCCCCGCCGCGCTCGACGAGGACGGCCTCGTGGCCACCCTGCGCACCCAGATCCAGGTCCTCGACCGCGCCCACACCGCGCGCGTGACCTTCACCGCACACGGCATCCGCGCGCTGCCCGCCACGCAGGAGGAGGCGCTGCTGCGCGTCGCCCAGGAGGCCCTGCACAACGCCTTGCGGCACTCCGCCGCCGAGCACGTCGACGTCAGCCTGGACCGCCGCGGCTGCGGCGCCGTCCTGAGCGTCACCGACGACGGCAAGGGCTTCGACCCGAAGGCGATACGGCGCGCGGGGCGCCACCTCGGCCTGGTCTCGATGCGGGACCGGGCGAGCGGGGTCGGCGGCCGGCTCACCGTGGAATCGGCGCCCGGCAAGGGCACCACGATCGAGATGGAGGTCCCCGGTGGCTGACGCAATCAGGGTGCTGCTCGTCGACGACCACCAGGTCGTCCGCCGGGGCCTGCGCACCTTCCTGGAGGTGCAGGACGACATCGAGGTGGTCGGGGAGGCCGCCGACGGCGCCGAAGGAGTCGCCCGCGCCGAGGAGTTGAAGCCGGACGTCGTCCTCATGGACGTCAAGATGCCCGGCATGGACGGCGTGGAGGCGCTGCGCAGGCTGCGCGAACTCGCCAACCCCGCGCGCGTGCTCGTCGTCACCAGCTTCACCGAACAGCGCACGGTCGTCCCGGCCCTGCGCGCCGGAGCCGCCGGGTACGTCTACAAGGACGTGGACCCCGACGCGCTCGCCGGGGCCATCCGCTCCGTGCACGCCGGGCACGTGCTGCTCCAGCCGGAGGTGGCCACCGCGCTGCTGTCCCAGGAGGAGTCCAACTCCGGTCAGGGCAGGGGAGGTTCCCTCACCGAACGCGAACGCGAGGTACTGGGCCTGATCGCGGACGGCCGCTCCAACCGGGAGATCGCCCGCGCGCTGGTGCTGTCGGAGAAGACGGTGAAGACCCACGTCTCGAACATCCTGATGAAGCTCGACCTGGCGGACCGCACGCAGGCGGCGCTGTGGGCCGTACGTCACGGTCTGTCCGGATGATCGACAACTCGGAAAGTTCCCCTCCGGGCTGAGATTCATACCGTCGTGGGAATGTCCCCCGGATGGCGTATCCCGTGGGGGAGCTCCGCCGTTCTCCAGTGCGTGCCGCGGCGACTGCCGCGGCGATCGCTAGGAGGGCTTGAGAAGTGAAGAACCTGAAGAAGGCAGCGGCCGTGACGATGGTGGCCGGCGGGCTGATCGCCGCCGGCGCGGGCATGGCCTCCGCCACCGAGGGCGCGCACGCCGAGGGCACGGCCGTGGGCTCGCCGGGCGTCGTCTCGGGCAACGTCATCCAGGCTCCGGTGCACGTACCGGTGAACGTGGTCGGCAACAGCGTCAACGTCATCGGCGCCCTGAACCCGGCCTTCGGCAACCTCGGCCTCAACCACTGAGGACCCCCGGCCCCGGCCGACCTCCCACCCCCACCCGGGAGGCCGGCCCGCCACCACCCCGGACGACGGGCGATCGCCGCTCCACCTCACCCTGGGCGACGCCCGTCCGCTCCACCCGCGAGCGGGCCTCCGCCCGCTCCACCCGCGGGCAGTCGTGCCGCAGGGCGGCACGGGTGGGCGCGGCCGGCACCCCGCAGCGCCGGGCCGCGCACCCCACCTCCCCAGCGAAGACGCCGGTCACCAGCAATCAAGGGCTGGCCGAAGCCACGCGCCCTGGCGAAGACGCCGGTCACTGGCAATCAAGGGCTCGCCGAAGCCAAGCTCCCCGGCGAAGACGTCGCTCACCGGCAACGGGCGCTCACCGCACGCCCCTCTCCCGCTCTTCCACATACGCGTTGTACGCCGCCACCTGCGCCCGCCGAGCCACCCGCTCCACCGGCCGCAAGGCCTCCGCCCGCGCGGCCATCTCCCCGGCGCTCACCGCACCCCCGTGCCCCTGCGACGAGGCCAGCGACACCAGGAGCCCCACCCGCTGCGCCAGCTCCAGCACCCGCACCGCCCGCGGCGGATACCCCGGCGCCAGTACCTCCCGTCCCCGCTCCGCCCGCGCCCGGTACGCGTCGATCGCCGCCTCCGCGACCGGCCCGGACCCCGCGACGTCCAGCCGCGTCAACGCGGCCGTCGCGTCCCGCAGCGCCTCCGCCAGCTCCCGCTCGGCCTCCCCGAGCGACGGCACGTCCGCCGGCGGAGCCTCCCGCACCGGCAGGCAGTGCCACACCACCTCGACATGCACATCACCGTCCGGCCCGGCCTCGTACACCTCCGGCACCAGCCCCAGCCCGCCCCCGTGGCAGATCACCGCCTCCTCGGCCTCCAGCGCCCGCTGGTTGAACTCCGGCGGCCCGCTCAGCCCCAGCGGATGCCCCGGCGCCGGCAGCGCCACCCGCAGCCCGGTCACCCCCAGCGCCCGCAGCCGCCCCAGCCCGAGCGTCAGCCCGACCGGAGCGGACTCGCCCGGCAACCCCTCCACCCGGTGCACCGCGTCCTCACCCACGACGGCGAGGACGGCGTCATCCGGAGAGACAAGTCCGGCAAGAAGGGCATTTCCCCAAGCGGCCAGGCGGCCGGCACGCGGTTCCGTGAGCATGCCCCCACCCTAAGGACCGGACCGATGGAACGGCTCGCCCGATCGGTGGCGTAGATTCGTTCAGGGCTGCGCCCACCGGCGCGGCGAACAGAGCCACAGGCGTACGCGACAGCCGAGACCGGCCACACTGCAAGGGGAGACAACGCGCTCATGAGCGATGTTCTGGAGCTTCAGGACGTATCCGTGGTCCGCGAGGGCCGGGCTCTGGTGGACCAGGTCTCCTGGTCGGTCAAGGAGGGCGAGCGCTGGGTCATCCTCGGCCCGAACGGCGCCGGCAAGACCACCCTCCTGAACGTCGCCTCCAGCTACCTCTACCCCAGCAAGGGCACCGCCACCATCCTCGGCGAGACCCTCGGCAAGCCCGGCACGGACGTCTTCGAGCTGCGCCCGCGCATCGGCGTGGCCGGCATCGCCATGGCCGAGAAGCTCCCCAAGCGCCAGACCGTCCTGGAGACCGTCCTCACCGCCGCCTACGGCATGACGGCCACCTGGCAGGAGGACTACGAGGACGTCGACGAGCAGCGCGCCCGCGCCTTCCTCGACCGCCTCGGCATGAGCGACTACCTGGAGCGCAAGTTCGGCACCCTCTCCGAGGGCGAGCGCAAGCGCACCCTGATCGCCCGCGCCCTGATGACCGACCCCGAGCTGCTGCTCCTCGACGAGCCCGCCGCCGGCCTCGACCTCGGCGGCCGCGAGGATCTGGTCCGCCGTCTCGGCCGCCTGGCCCGCGACCCCATCGCCCCCTCGATGATCATGGTCACCCACCACGTCGAGGAGATCCCGCCGGGCTTCACCCACGTCCTCATGATCCGTCAGGGCAAGGTGCTCACCGCCGGCCCGCTGGAGCTCGAACTCACCTCCCGCAACCTCTCCCTGTGCTTCGGCCTCCCCCTCGTCGTCGAGCAGATGGGCGACCGCTGGACCGCGCAGGGCCTGCCCCTGTCCTGACCCCGTGCGCCCCGCGGCGCCCTGTCCGCGACCGGACCCGCGGCCCTACGATTGCCCTGTGAACGACATCGACGCATGGGTGTGGTGGCTCGTCGGTGCGGCAGCGCTCGGAATCCCGCTCGTGGTCACCGCGATGCCGGAGTTCGGGATGCTCGCCGTGGGCGCCGTCGCCGCGGCGGCCGTCGCGGGCTTCGGCCTGGGCGTCGTCGCACAGGTGCTCGTCTTCCTCGCCGTCTCGGTCGCCCTCATCGCGGTCGTACGGCCCATCGCCGCCCGGCACAGCCGCCAGCGCCCCCAACTCGCCACCGGCGTCGACGCCCTGAAGGGCAGACAGGCCGTCGTCCTCGAACGCGTCGACGCCTCCGGCGGCCGTATCAAGCTGGCCGGCGAGGTGTGGTCGGCCCGCGCCCTCGACACCGGCCGCGCCTACGAAGTCGGCCAGGAAGTGGACGTCGTGGACATCGAGGGGGCCACCGCGATCGTCATGTGACCTCGTACGACGCGACGGAGCGGACGGCCGCGCACGGACTCGACCGAACACCCCACGAGGCCTCCGACGGTCTGTCAGACTCGACCAGCAAGATCTTCAACAGCCATAAGATCTTCCGAAAGCGCCGAGGCGGAGAAGGGTACGGGCAGCGACGATGGAACCGGTCATCATCGTCTTGATCATTCTGGTGGTGTTGGTCTTCATCGCCCTGATCAAGACCATCCAAGTCATCCCGCAGGCCAGCGCCGCCATCGTGGAGCGCTTCGGCCGCTACACGCGCACGCTGAACGCGGGCCTCAACATCGTCGTCCCGTTCATAGACACCATCCGCAACCGCATCGACCTGCGCGAGCAGGTCGTCCCCTTCCCGCCGCAGCCGGTGATCACCCAGGACAACCTGGTCGTCAACATCGACACGGTCATCTACTACCAGGTCACCGACGCCCGCGCCGCCACCTACGAGGTCGCCAGCTACATCCAGGCCATCGAGCAGCTCACCGTCACCACGCTGCGCAACATCATCGGCGGCATGGACCTGGAGCGCACCCTCACCTCCCGCGAGGAGATCAACGCGGCGCTGCGCGGCGTCCTCGACGAGGCCACCGGCAAGTGGGGCATCCGCGTCAACCGCGTCGAACTGAAGGCCATCGAACCGCCCACCTCCATCCAGGACTCGATGGAGAAGCAGATGCGCGCCGACCGGGACAAGCGCGCCGCGATCCTCCAGGCCGAAGGTGTCCGGCAGTCCGAGATCCTGCGCGCCGAGGGCGAGAAGCAGTCCCAGATCCTGCGCGCCGAAGGTGAGGCCAAGGCCGCCGCGCTGCGCGCCGAGGGCGAGGCCCAGGCCGTCCGCACGGTCTTCGAGGCCATCCACGCCGGCGACCCCGACCAGAAGCTGCTGTCCTACCAGTACCTGCAGATGCTCCCGAAGATCGCCGAGGGCGACGCCAACAAGCTCTGGATCGTCCCCAGCGAGATCGGCGACGCCCTCAAGGGCCTCTCGGGTGCGATGGGCAACTTCGGCGGCATGGGCGGCGGTTCGGGCGGCAACGGCGCGAACCACAACGGCGGCGGCACGGAACGCCGGGAGAAGCCGTCGATCGACTGACGGCACGATAAAACGCAACGTTCCCCGCACCCCCCTGAAGGGGCGCGGGGAACTGCGCGACAAGCCACCACGAACCCGCGGCCGCCACCGCACATCAAGCCCGGCGACGAGTCAGGCCGCGTCCCGAGCGAGCCACTCCGGCAGCGCGGCAAGGTCATCCGCCCCCAGTGCCAGCAGCATCGCATCCGCCGGCGTCGGCTCGAACGGCTCCCGCAGCAACCGCATCCCCGCCTCCTCCGGCGTCCGGTCCGCCTTGCGGTGGTTGTCCTCCGCGCACGCGGCCACCGTGTTCAGCCACGAGTCCTGCCCGCCACGGGACCGCGGCACCACGTGGTCCACCGTCGTCGCCCTGCGCCCGCAGTACCCGCACCGGTGCCGGTCCCGGACCAGCACACCCCGCCTCGACCACGGTGCTTGTCTTCGGAACGGCACCCGTACGTACCGGCACAACCGGATCACCCGGGGCGCGGGTATGTCCACGTCGGCGCCGCGCATCCGCAGCTCGGGGTGGGCCTGCTCGACGACCGCCTTGTCCTGCAGCACCAGAACCACGGCTCGGTTCAGCGTCACCGTCGACAGCGGTTCGAAGCTGGCGTTCAGAACGAGCGTGTCACGCATCAAGCCCACCTCCCGTGTGCACCGGCCCACCCCCCGGCGGGCTTGGATCAACTCTGGACGGGCGCGCCGAGATGGACAACGCAATAAAAAATGCCCGCCTCCGATCACTTCCAAGACCAGAGGCGGGCAAACCTTCCGTGAACGTCAGGCTTCCGCGGGCTCCTCGTACTCACCGATCAGCTGCGCACGGGCGATCGTGTGGAACCGCAGGTTGAACCCGACGACGGCGGGGGAGGCGTCGGAGTCCGGACCGAGCTTCTCCTGGTCCACGGCGTACACCGTGAACACGTACCGGTGCGGACCGTCTCCGGGCGGCGGCGCGGCACCGCCGAAGTCCTTCGAGCCGTAGTCGTTGCGCACCTGGACCGCACCCTCGGGCAGCCCCTCGAACTTCCCGCTGCCCGCACCCGCCGGCAGCTCGGTGACCGAGGCCGGGATGTCGAACACGGACCAGTGCCAGAAGCCGCTGCCCGTAGGGGCGTCCGGGTCGTAGCAGGTCACGGCGAAGCTCTTGGTCTCCGGCGGGAAGCCCTCCCACCGCAGCTGCGGCGAGGTGTTGCCCTTCGCGTAGACCTGAGCGTCCTTGAGGGTGGCACCCTCCTGCACGTCCTCACTCGTGACCGTGAACGACGGCACGGGCGGATGGAAGTCGTGGGGGAGCGGCCGCCTCTTGTGCTCGGTCACCTCGGTACCTCCTGATCACTTGCGTTCAGTGGATCCGAGCCTAGAACCAGTTCCGCTTGGAGCCGACCTCGGACAGCCACTGGTTGAGGTATGCCGCCCAGTCGGTCCCCTGCCAGTCGTTCAGACCGACCTGGAAGGAGCGGTAGGTGTCGCTGCCCTCGCTGAACAGACCCGGCTTCTTGTCCATCTCCAGCACCACGTCCATGCCGTGCCCGTCGGCGACGAAGCTCAGCTCCACCTGGTTCAGACCGCGGTACTGCGACGGCGGGTAGAACTCGATCTCCTGGTAGAACGGCAGCTGCTGCCGCGTACCCCGGATGTGGCCGCGCTCCATGTCCGCGCTCTTGAAGCGGAAGCCCAGCTGGATGAACGCGTCCAGGATCGCCTTCTGCGCCGGCAGCGGATGCACGTTGATCGGGTCCAGGTCACCGGAGTCCACGGCCCGCGCGATCGCCAGCTCGGTGGTCACCCCGATGTGCATCCCGCGCAGCGCCTGCCCGTCGATCATGGTGACCGGCGTCTCCCACGGGATCTCGATCCCGAACGGCACCGCGTGCACCGCACCGGCCTGGAGCTCGAAGGCCCCGCCGAGCCGCACCTTGGTGAACTCGATGTCCTGCTTGTACTCCTGGTCGCCGCTCTCCACCTCGACCTTGGCCTGCAGCCCCACCGACAGACCCTCGATGTCCTGGTTGACGGACCCGCCCTGGATCCGCACCTCACCCTGGACCACGCCACCCGGCACCACGTTCACCTCGGTCAGCACGGTCTCGACCGAGGCCCCGCCGGCCCCCAGGCTCGCGAGCAGCTTCTTGAACGCCATGACTCTCCCTTACGACGGCATCCCTGATACGAGGACATCTGATCGGTAGAAACGCGATCCGGCCGGGGCCGGTTCCGCGCCCTCACCCTTGCAAGCCGCACGCCCCCTGACCACCCCACCGCACGGACGGACTCCAGTACGCTCGGAGGGCATGATCGCGAGCCCCGACCGTACGCCCCTGCCCCGCGCCTTCTTCGACCGGCCCGTCCTCGAGGTCGCGCCCGATCTGCTCGGCCGCATCCTCGTCCGCTCCACCCCGGACGGACCGATCGCCGTGCGCCTGACAGAGGTCGAGGCCTACGACGGCCCGAACGACCCCGGCTCCCACGCCTACCGCGGTCAGACCGCACGCAACAGCGTGATGTTCGGAGAGCCCGGTCATGTGTACGTCTACTTCACCTACGGCATGTGGCACTGCATGAACCTGGTCTGCGGTCCCGTGGGACGCGCCAGCGCGGTCCTGCTCCGCGCCGGCGAGATCGTCGAGGGCGCCGAACTGGCCCGCACCCGTCGCCTCTCGGCGAAGAACGACAAGGAGCTGGCGAAGGGTCCCGCCCGTCTCGCCACCGCTCTGGACGTAGGCCGGGCCCTCGACGGCACGGACGCCTGCGCCGACGGGGAGACCCCGCTCCGCATGCTCACGGGCACCCCCGTCCCCTCCGACCAGGTACGCAACGGTCCCCGCACCGGTGTGGCCGGCGAGGGCGGCGACGGCGATGCCCACCCGTGGCGCTACTGGATCGCCAACGACCCGACGGTGAGCCCGTATCGCGCCCACGTGCCCAGGCGGCGCCGCGGTTGACGCAGCCCGCGAAGGTGCGTAATGTGGCCCGAGCCGCTGAACCGGGTACGGCGATCGCCTGCAGCCGGAGCGGCCAACCCACTACCTAGCTACAGCCCCTCAGCGGGGTCGCTTCTGGTGCGTCCGCGTACCGGAATTCGAACTCTCGAGACTCGATTATGAGTCGCCGAGAGAATGAGCTAACGTAGTGAATGTCGAAAGGGCGGACGGCGAAAGCCGAAAACCCCGAGACAAATCCCGCCGACCGGGAATCGGACGCCGAAAGGATCTGATAGAGTCGGAAACGCAAGACCGAAGGGAAGCGCCCGGAGGAAAGCCCGAGAGGGTGAGTACAAAGGAAGCGACCGTTCCTTGAGAACTCAACAGCGTGCCAAAAGTCAACGCCAGATATGTTGATACCCCGTCTCCGGCATTGACTGGGGCGAGGTTCCTTTGAAAAAACACAGCGAGGACGCTGTGAACGGTCGGGCTTATTCCGCTCGACTGTTCCGCTCTCGTGATGTGTCACCGGATTACCGGTAAACATTCACGGAGAGTTTGATCCTGGCTCAGGACGAACGCTGGCGGCGTGCTTAACACATGCAAGTCGAACGATGAACCA